>NZ_FCOG02000077.1 GCF_001544975.2 Caballeronia arationis
TGTAATTCGATGCGCCGAGTACACCGACAAACACGTGCGCACGAAACGCAACGCCACCGCGCCCGTCCAGGATCGGCATGGTGTGCCCGGCAAAGTCGGCAAACAGCTTCTCGCCGGCGCGGTGTTGCTGACGCATCGAACGTTTGAGCGTCTGCGCCCAGTCGCGGTAGCGCTGGCAGAACTGGGTGTAGCGGTAGGTACGCTCGCCGAGGTGCGCCTCAACGTACTCCTCCCACAATAGTTGCAGCGTCACGTTTGCGCGCCGCAACTCGCGATGAACGAGCGCGTAGTCCAGCTCGACACGCCGGGCCTGCGTATTCTGATCGGCCGGCAGCCTCAGCTTGGCCTCGAGTTCGTCGTCAGCCAGCGGTTCGACGCTCGCCCAGTCCAGATTGGCCGCGCTTGCACGCGCTGCATACGCCGATACCGCACCCACGCTGATACCCGCGGCCCGGCTGATCTGGCGGTGCGACAAGCCGCACACCCACTTCAGTCGCAGGACTTCTTTCAATTTGCGCATGCTCATCCGATGTGCCGGCATTACCTGTCCCCTATAAAAGAGACAAGGCTAACGCCCGTCGTTGATGTCATACGCAACACCACCGCCAGACCGAAATAGCGTTCCTGTTTCGGTCCAGTGATCACTCATTCCGGGAACGTGATCACCTGTTTCGGCAAGATGATCAGTCGTTTCGGAAACGGGTGATCAGCGATCACCATCCACCGAAATGACTGATCACCTTCCTCCGGATTCACTGATCACGTTAAACCGGAATCGGTGATCACGTTCGCCGAAATACGCACGACGGACTCGACACGCAAGCAATCGGGTACACAGGTCCTGCCATCATCGCCGCATTCGGCCTTCGCCCGAGCGAATTGGCGTCGATATTTATTGCGGGCACGCTCGGAATGACCCTGGGGCCATGACTTTAGGGCTGCTTCGGAATCGATTTGGCGCGCTCAATGATGCTGTTGCCAGTCGCGAACTATTGCAGAACAGCCTCGCTTCGCTGCCTGATGAAACGATGGCCGATAGCGCGTTGAGCTTGCTCAAACGGGAACAAAGGCGACGAATTAAGCCTGCTGCAAAATTGCTTTAACGAGGTCCTAGGGCAACCTCAGCGAGGGAGATTTACGCGTTCGCAGGGCTGTTTTCCATTGCGCATCAATCTCGACGCCTATCGCTCGACGATTCAAAATCCCCGTCAAAGGGTCAGTCGTGGCAATCCCTAACGCATCCGCGTGACCGCGGAATCTTTCGCGCGCTTTAAACGTGACGACCCGCAAGCCTGCTATTGACGAAGTCCCAGCCAGTGTAACGGCGAGCGTGTACGCCCATGTGTCGTCGAAGGTATCGCTCACCTGAAACACGCGGAAACGGAACAGGACGAACAGGAGCACCATACAAGCGGTGCCTGCTGCGACGGGGCGGCGTCCGCCAAGCGAGAGAGCGTCTTTCCAGAACCGCGTATCAAGTCGCGAGCGCATATTAGAAGTCGTCGCTTCCGAGTGATAGGTTTCTTTCTAGTGCACATGTTTACGCCCAATCCCGATTGTCGCCTCTCTGCAGTACATTGGGGTCAGCTCGACTATTTCGCTCGGCATTTGACTATTATCCCTTCGGCCGTGCTGAAGTCCGTATTCTGTGGTTTGTCCCGTTGTGCCGATAGTGGGTCGCACGTAAAGGAGGAGCGGTGATGACTGCGGTCGTATTGAATTCGACCATCACGTGCCCAGCGTGCGGGCATAGGAAAGACGAGACGATGCCCACCGAAGCCTGCGCATGGTTTTACGAATGCGAGCATTGCAAAGCATTGCTCCGGCCGAAACCCGGGGATTGCTGCGTGTACTGCTCGTATGGCACCAACACGTGTCCCCCGATGCAACAGTCTGGCTGTTGCGGCTTCTGAACACGCCTAGGCAGTAGGCACGCGGCGCCGAGGCGGCCGACGCGGCAGTGCTTTGGGATAGCCGTGTTCATGCCACTCGCGACGGTCATCGGTGCTGCTGTGTCCATGACTGTGCGCCATCGCATGCTGCGTCGTTTGAACGACGCCTTAGCCAGCCTGCCCGTTACCTAGCCCAAGTGAGAAGCTTTCGGTTTCGGCTGGGCGGTCTCCATTGACGTCAGCCCGTGAATGATTCCGCAATTCTCAACCGGCTGCTCGCCTGCGCACCCCTCGCGCAGCGCGGTCAACTGCTCGCGAAGCTGGAGCAACTCGTCGATACGCTTATTCACGTGGCCAATGTGTTCGTCAACCAGCGCATTGACGGCGCCGCAGCCGGGAGCCGCGCTGTCTGATGCCGCAAGCAGCGCGCGGACCTCATCGTGCGTCATGTCCAATGCTCGACAGTTCCGGATGAACCGCAAGCGGTCGATGTAACTCTCGTTATAGCTACGGTAGTTCGCTTCCGTTCGGTCGGCTTCTGGCAGCAACCCTTCCTTTTCATAGAACCGGATTGTGTCGGTCGTGCAGTTGGCGAGTCGTGCGAGTTCGCCGATTTTCATGATTTTCTCCTTTCCCGACTTGACCTTGGAGTTACTCCAAGGTGTCTACTACACCATAAATCAAGGACGGAAACCATCATGTCGAACGTTCAAGCTTCGAAAAATCGTCACGAGCACGGCTCTGGCACTGGACTCATAGACGAGCTCGCACACTGCTGCTCGGGCGCACACGCCCACTGCTGCGACGGCGAGATTGACCAAAAACTCGGGAACGGTCGTGCACACGAACACGGTCGTGAGCACGGCGATAGCCCCGCTCGCGAGCACGCTTCTGGCGACAGTTGTTGCGCCCCGGCGAGCCTGACTTTCGGCGGGCTTGCTGCCCAAACGGCGGTAGTCGATGCGGTCCGGACGCAAATTCGCATCCTTCAGATGGATTGCCCGACGGAGGAGGCACAAATCCGAAAGAAGCTCGCGGGCATATCGTCGGTGACGGGCATGGAATTCAATCTGATGCAACGGGTGCTGACGGTAGTGCACAAACCCGAAGCGCTGCCAACCGTGCTCGAAGGCTTGCGGTCGCTGGGATTTACGCCGGAACTGCCCGGCCCAGATGAACAACCGGCGAGCATCCTTCAGCCCGAGCAGAAGCCGTGGTGGCCGCTCGCGCTCGCCGGCGTTATCGCGGTTGCTTCTGAAGCCGCAAGTTGGCTAGGCCAACCCTCATTGCTCGTCGCTGCACTCGCTTTATTGGCGGTGGCCGGTTCCGGCCTGACAACGTACAAGAAAGGCTGGATTGCCATCCGCATCGGCAACTTGAACATCAACGCACTGATGAGCATTGCTGTCACGGGCGCGCTGCTCCTCGGTCAGTGGCCGGAAGCTGCGATGGTCATGGTGCTGTTCACGATTGCGGAGCTCATTGAGGCCAAATCCCTCGACCGTGCTCGCAACGCGATTCAGGGCCTGGTGCGGCTCGCGCCGGAAAAGGCGACGGTCAAACAGATAGATGGCACTTGGGCTGAAGTCGATGCGAATTCCGTCGCTCTCGGCGCAGTCGTGCGCGTAAAGCCGGGCGAGCGTATCGGGCTCGATGGCGAAATCACTAGCGGCAGGTCGTCCATCAATCAGGCACCCATCACAGGCGAGAGCCTTCCCGTCGAAAAGGCGGAAGGCGATACGGTGTATGCAGGAACCATCAACGAATCGGGCTCGTTCGAGTACAAGGTTACGGCTGCTGCAAACAACGCAACGCTGGCCCGCATCATTCACGCGGTTGAAGAAGCACAGGGTTCGAAGGCGCCAACGCAACAGTTCGTCGACCAGTTCGCTCGCATCTATACGCCCATTGTGTTCGTCGTAGCTATCGCTGTTGCGATAGTGCCTCCGCTTCTCTTTTCGGGAAGCTGGTTCGACTGGATTTATAAGGCGCTTGTACTGCTCGTCATTGCCTGCCCCTGTGCACTGGTCATCTCGACGCCTGTATCGATTGTCAGTGGCCTCGCGGCAGCCGCGCGTCGAGGCATCCTTATCAAGGGTGGTACTTATCTGGAGCAGGGGCGCAAGCTTAAGTGGCTCGCGTTGGACAAGACTGGAACCATCACTCATGGCAAACCGGTTCAGACGGAGTTCGACCTCCGTGTCACGGACGTCGATGTTGCTCTTGTCCGTTCACTCGCTGCGAGCCTTTCGGGCCGTTCTGACCATCCTGTGTCGATGGCAGTCGCTCGAGCTGCGGAGACTGACAACATCACCCAATACCCGGTCGAAGAATTCGAGGCCATCCCGGGGCGAGGCGTTCGCGGCTTAGTCGACGGAAGGAACTACTCGCTTGGCAATCATCGTCTGGTCGAGGAACTCGGTTGCTGTTCTGCGGAACTGGAAGAGCGACTCGACGCCCTTGAACGTCAAGGCAAGACGGTTGTGATGCTGATTGACAAGGTTCGGGTGCTCGCGCTCTTTGCTGTCGCCGACACTGTCAAGGACAGCAGCCGCGAGGCCATTTCAGAGCTTCACAATCTCGGCGTACGCACAGCAATGTTGACCGGCGACAACCCGCACACCGCGCAGGCAATTGCGCAGCAGGTTGGCATCGACGAGGCTGAAGGCAACCAGTTACCGGAAGACAAGCTTCGCGCGGTGGAGCGTCTGTCGGGTGGTCCGGCGATGGTCGGTATGGTCGGTGACGGCATCAACGACGCTCCGGCGCTCGCACGTGCCGATATTGGCTTCGCAATGGGCGCGATGGGAACGGACACGGCAATCGAAACGGCCGACGTTGCGCTGATGGACGACGACCTGAGAAAAATCCCCGCCTTTATCCGTCTTTCGAAGGCCACACATTCCATTCTCATTCAGAACATCACGCTGGCGTTTGGAATCAAGGCGGTCTTCTTGGTCTTGACGCTTGCGGGCCTCGGAACCATGTGGATGGCCGTGTTCGCTGACGTCGGAGCCAGCCTGCTGGTGGTCGGTAACGGCCTTCGACTGCTGCGCAAGTGACCGGGTACATCATTCACGCCCCCAAAAAAGACGTTTCATAATCGCCTCGCCGTTCGCCGCGCACCGACCCCAAGATTCGGCTCGGGCTTATCATCCGTCTCTGGCTTCTATGGCATCCGAGATTCGGACAGCAGCGCCCGCAATCTTCAATCTACGATTCGCAGCCTACTGCGTCTTGGCAGGAGGCCCCATCCAGTACTGTTGTTGCCACATCGGGTGGCGGAGCTACTGGAAGATGTATCCCGAATTGGAGGACAAACGAAATTGTCGTTGTCAGAGTTCTTGACACATGCGGCCGATATCTTTTTTGGAGGAAATTCAGCGGCCTTGGAACGTTATCTCGGACTGGCAAAGTCGCACGTCCACGGGTGGATGCATCGGGGAATCCTCCCTAGCTTGACCGGAGTAGCTCGTATAGCTTTCTTGTTTGACTGCACCATCGCGGATGTTCTGCTCGGCAACAAGGCAACGTTAGGATTGCGTCAACGTCATAAGTTGCCGTTCGGCCTGTTTGAGTCAAATCGAAAAGTCGGCCACAAGACTCCACGTGAAGACTTAGCCGCCGGACTTACTGAGTTCATGCAAGCCCATCCAGGCGCTAGCGCCCTCGATGCAGCTAATCATCTCGGAGTGTCCCCACGCTTCCTCCGAGAAAACTACCCCCGGGAGAATCAAGCGCTTGTTCGTGGTGGAAAGCTGTCCCGAGACGGAAACGCTCGAGCACGCTTAGACGCCAAATGCGAAGTCTACAAGCGATGCCACTTTGCTCTTGCTGCGGAAGGGACCTATCCCTCGAGACGCAAGGTCGTAAAACTGGTCGAGGAAACAGGGATTCGCCTTACCTTCCGTGAAACGAAGCTTGCGAAAGACAGGGCGCACCTAGCATCAGGTATCAAAAAGAATCGCGCCCGTCTGCCAAAGCGACAGCATGCTGCCTAGCAAGTGTTCAAAGCAGCCAAACAAAAGCCCTCAGGGGAAGCTACTCGTGTCGTAAACGACATTTGTAGAAGTAATTCGACAATTTGGAATGAATGTAACCCCTGAAAACACGGGGCGGAAGGCAGCAGGAGTCGAACCTACCAGGGAGCGGCTGACGCCCCCTACTGGGTTTGAAGCCCAGCCGCACCACCGGATACGGATGCCTTCCTGCGGAGAAAAAAACGCGCGTGGCAAAAGCCAAAAATCAGATCAGCTCCTGCCAGCGACTATCGACGCGCAACACGTGGAGGTCGCGGTGGAAGCGAGTATACCCAACGCGGTCGAAGAACTCCAAAACCTGGATCGCGCGCTTGCGGCCGAGTGCGCTCGCGTCGCGAAACGGCGCCGCGCCAAGCCTGCCATCGTGCTTCGCCGCCTCCGATGCCACGAGCCGCGCAAGCTCGCGAACCGCTTCGCGATGATAGAAGAGATCGCGCACGACCTGGAACACGTCGCCTTGCCGCGCGAGCTTGCGAAGCAGTTGCCGCACGCGTTCCTCGTCCACGTCATGCGCACGGGCGAGATCGCGCACCCACGGCGGATCGAAGCGCCCCCGCGCAATCGAAGAGAGCAGCACATCGGCCAGCGCGCGCTCGGCGTCATCGAGCGTGACGGAATGCGCGGGAAGATGCAGCCACGGCCCGCTCCTCGCAATCATCTTCTCGTCGACCGAGCTATCGACCAGCGCTCGCCACAGCGCATCCGAAACGAGCGGCGCCGCAATGCGACGCAAGCGCGCCATATCCGGTCCCTGCTCATCCGGCGAGCGTTCGTGATACGCGGCCAGCGCATCGACGAGCCGCCGCTGCAGACCGCTCCAGTGCGACGCCGCGATGAACAGCACGTCGCCGGATAACGGCACCGCACGCGTGCCTTCCGGCAGTGCGAGCGACTCGGCCGGCATGCCGCTCAGATGCTCGATGAGCGAGCGCTTCAAACCATGCGGTGCCTGCGCGAGCAAGCCGTCGATGCGCTGCGATTCCAGCATCGCCGAGAGCGCATCGAGCCATGCGCGGCGCTCCGGCGTGCGGCGCTTGCGCGCGGGACCGAATGGATCGAGCACGCGTCCGCCGCCCACCGTCCGGTTCGCCTGCGCATTGCGCACGATGAAGCGATCGCCAGGCAGCGCGCAAACGGGCTTGTCGAATACGAGTTGCACACGCGCCGTGTCACCGGCCGAAAGCAGGTCGCCGTCCAGCAGCGCGACGTGCGCGACCTGATGCGTCGTGCCGAGATGCACGTGCAGCGGCGCCCAGTGCGTGAGGTTCATTCCCGAATCGGGCAAGAGCGTGAGTTCGGTGTCGATACGCAGCGAAGTCTCGCGAAGCCGCGCATCGACGATCCAGTCGCCACGCGCGATCGCGTCCTTCTCGATCCCGGCGAGATTCAGCGCGCAGCGTTCGCCCGCTCGCCCGGTCTGCGCAGCGCGGTTCTGCGCATGGATGCTGCGCACGCGCACCGGTTCGCCGCGAGGCGCGAGCAGCATCGTGTCGCCGACATTCACGCGACCCGAGAACACCGTGCCCGTGACGATCGTGCCCTGCCCGCTCAACGTGAACACGCGATCGACCGCAAGTCGGAAGAGACCGTCGTCGCGGCGCATGCGCCAGCGCGCCGCCGCTTCGCGCAGATGCGCGTCGAGCGCGGCGACGCCCGGGTCGTTCTCCTGCGTGGCGTTCGTATCGAAGAGCGGCGCGCCGCCCAGTGTGCTCGACGCGAGCCACCCTTCGATCTCCAGGTGCACTTCAGCGAGGCGCGCCGCATCGACGCGATCCGTCTTCGTCACCGCAACCGCGCCCTCTGTGACGCCGAGCAATTCGAGGATCGCGAGATGCTCGCGCGTTTGCGGCATCACGCCGTCGTCGGCGGCGATCACGAGGAGCGCGAAGTCGATGCCGCACGCACCCGCTGCCATCGTATGCACGAGCTTCTCGTGGCCAGGCACGTCGATCAGGCCGAGCACGTCGCCGTTCGCGAGCGGCACGTACGCATAGCCGAGTTCGATCGAAATGCCGCGCGCCTTCTCTTCCTTCAACCGGTCGGTATCGACGCCCGAGAGCGCGCGAACGAGTGTCGTCTTGCCGTGGTCGATATGCCCCGCCGTCCCTACGATCATGCGCGCGTGTCCAGCGCTTGCAATTGCTCGATGAACGCCGCTTCGTCGCCAGGTTCGAGACAGCGCACATCGAGCCGCAATGCGTCGTCGGCGATGCGGCCGATCACCGGGCGCGGCAACTCGCGCAGCTTCTTTTCGAGCTTGTTGAGCTGGCGTCCCGCGCGCTTGCCGCTCGCAAGACGAATCGTCAGGCCATAGCTCGGCAGCACGTCGACGGGCAGCGCGCCGCTGCCGATCTGGCTGAACATCGGCTCGACCGCGATCGAGAACTCTTCGCCGACGAAGCCCAGCAACGCGGGCGCGATGCGCTCGGCGGCGTTACGCATGTCGTCGGCGGGACGCGTGAGGAGACGCAGCGTGGTGAGCCGCTCGCACAGAAACTCGGGCGCGCGATAAAGGCGCAGCACCGGTTCGAGCGCAGCGAGCGTCAGCTTGCCGACGCGCAGCGCGCGCTTCAGCGGATGCTTCTTGATCTTCGCGACGAGATCGCGGCGCCCGACGATCAGACCCGCCTGAGGGCCGCCGAGCAGCTTGTCGCCGCTGAACGTGACGAGGTCCGCGCCCGCGTCGATGGTCTCGCGCACGGTGGTCTCCCGTGGCAGTCCCCACTGCGTCAGATCGACGAGCGTGCCGCTGCCGAGATCGACCGCGACCGCTACTTTGCGCGCCTTCGCAAGCGTCGCGAGTTCCTGCAGCGCGACTTCCTTCGTGAAACCGCTGATCGCGTAGTTGCTGCAATGGACTTTCATCAGCAGCGCGGTGCGCGCGCCGATGGCTTCGTCGTAATCCTTCAGATGAGTGCGGTTGGTCGTGCCCACTTCGCGCAGCTTCGCGCCGGCGCGGCTCATGATGTCGGGAATGCGGAACGCGCCGCCTATCTCCACCAGTTCGCCACGCGAGACGATCACTTCCTTCTTCGACGCCAGCGCCGACAGCACGAGCAGTACGGCCGCCGCGTTGTTGTTGACGACCGTCGCCGCCTCGGCGCCGGTCAGCTCGCAAATGAGTGCGTCGATCAGGTCGTCGCGGTCGCCGCGGCTGCCGGTCGCGAGATCGAATTCGAGATTCGCCGGGCGTGTCAGCACCTCGACGACCGCCTGCACTGCTTCATCAGGCAAGAGCGCACGGCCGAGATTCGTATGCAGAACCGTTCCGGTGAGATTGAAGACGCTGCGGACCTTGCCGCGCGCGCGTTCAGCGAGCGCCGCACCGACCGCCTGCACGAGGCGCGCCTCTCCCAGCGCGTCGACGCATGCGCGGCCCGCCTGCGCGTCGCAGCGCCAGTCGTCGAGGATGCGGCGCAGTGCGGCGAGCGCCTGCGTGCGCCCGTATTCCCCGACGAGCGGCGCCATGCCCGCAGAGGCCATCACGCGCTCGACCGACGGCACCCGCGCCATCAGCGACTTCAGTTCGACACTCGTTACTTCGCTCACTCGGCCTTCCCCGCTTTGTGCTTACCCGTATTGTTATTCCTGGTCCTGGTCTTCGACGCCCTGCTCGGGCCACAACCACGGATTCGGCGACGCGCGCCGGTAACCTTCCTCGCCCATCAGCAGGTCGAGCGTGAGGCTCGCGAGATCGTCCGCGAACGGCTCGAAGTCGTACGCCTTGCTCTGATACCCGATCTTGCGATACGTGCCGCACTCGTCACACGATTCGGCCTTGAGCGGCGCGTCCTTCGCCTGCGCGTCCCGGGCTTCCTTGTCGGCATCGGCGGCGCCGATCGCGTGATACGCGATGCCCTTGGTCGAATCGCAATTCGAGCATTTCGAGCGGACCATATGCCACTCGGTCGCGCACAGGCCGCATTGCAGGTAGCGATAGCCATCGTGGACACCGCCCACCCGCACGACGCTCGCGACCGGATGCGAGCCGCAGACCGGGCACAGGCCCGGCGTGTCGAGATAAGGCACCTGCGACTGGTCGATACGGCTCGCGAGGTCGGTCCATACCACCTGCAGCGCGGCCGTGATGAACGGCGCACTGGCCGGATCGACTTCCGCGAAGCGCTGGGCGAAGATGGCGTCGGCCTGGGCGTCGAGCGTCCTGGCATCGAACGCGCGCAGCTTCGCGAACAGTTGCGCGAGCGCCGGTGTGGCCGGACCCGCTGCCTCGATCCTGTCGACGAGGCGCAGCAGGACCTCGCGCCACGCCGGATCGCGCACGCCCGAGAGCGCGGGAATCAGCGGCATCGAATGCTGCTGTGCGCTTGAGAGCAGTTCGGCGCTCGGCGGCGTGGCTTCGAACGTGGCGAGCGTTTCCTGCTGCGCATCGGCGAGCGCGGCCATCAGGCGCAGATAGCCCGCGATCGGATTGCGGGCATCGGCGAGCTGGCGCAGGCGCGCCGCGCGCGCCGGAAAAACCGCCGCGCGCTCGGGCATGCGGATGCGCGGAATTGCAGATGGATCGAGCGATGAAATCTGCTCGGGTTCGAGAATGCGTTGGACCACAAGGTACCTCGTGAGACGTGAATGGCCGGAAACGGCGCGCCTGGCAAGGCCATCGAGACGGGTATCGGCACCGTGCACGACACCATGAACGCAAGCCCGCGCGACAGAATTTTCGGCCCGAAAAACTGGTTGAAGAATAGCAGTTTCGATGATCCGGCGTCGCAGCGGACAACGAAAAACCCGGGCTCAGGATGCGCCGCCAAATGAAAAGGCCACCGCCCCGAAGAGGACGCGGTGGCCTCAGCCGCCCGAAACAACGGGCGCTTAACGAACTACTTTCCGATGATCTCCCTGAACCACCGCGGATGGTGCTTCCTCGCCCATCCATACGTGACGGTCCCGCGCGTCATCGCACCGACCGATCCCTTCACCCAGATCGCCGCGTAGATATGCACGATGATGCCGACGATCAGCACGAACGCCGCCACCGCATGCACCACCGACGCGAGCCGGATGATCCCGATCGGGAAGTAGAACGAGAAGTAGCGCCGCCAGATGACGATCCCGCTTGCCAGCAAGAGGAACAGGCAAGCGACCATCACGAAGAACAGCAGCTTCTGACCGGCGTTGTAGCGGCCGATCTCGGGTAGCTTGTCCTCGCGGTTGGCGAGCACGTCGTTCATCTGCTTCATCCATTGCATGTCGCTCTTGTCGAGGTAATTGTGATGCCAGAAACGCAGCATCAGAATCAGGAACGACAGGAACATCACGACGCCGAGGAACGGATGCAGGATGCGCGTCCATTGTCCGCCGCCAAGCACGAAGTAGAGCCACGACATCGCCGGATGGAACATGGCGAGGCCCGACAGCGCAAGCAGCACGAACGTGATCGCGGTGATCCAGTGGTTGCTGCGCTCGTTGGGCGTATAGCGGATGATCAGACGATTGCCCTCGACATCCCTCAACTCAGGTTTCAAGTCATCGTGCTTCATCTGAACGCTCCTCTTTGCGACGCTGCAGCGCTTCCTCGCCTTCCCGCTGCGCTTCGAGTTCCTCTTCCACGCTCACCTCGTTCGGACCGACACGCGTGTAATGGAAGAATCCAGCGACCGCAGCGACCGCCATGCCGGCGAGCGCGAGCGGCTTGGCGAGCCCTTTCCACAGCGAGACCATCGGACTGATGTGCGGGTTCTCGGGCAGGCCGTGATAGAGCGTCGGCTTGTCCGCATGGTGCAGCACATACATGACGTGCGTGCCGCCCACGCCTGCCGGATCGTACAGACCGGCGTTCGCAAAGCCGCGCTCCTTCAGGTCGACGATTCGTTCCGCCGCCTGATGATGCATGTCCTCCTTGGTGCCGAACATGATCGCGCCGGTCGGGCAGGTCTTCACGCAGGCCGGTTCCTGGCCGACCGCGACGCGATCCGAACAGAGCGTGCACTTGTACGCGCGATGATCCTGCTTCGAAATGCGCGGCACGTTGAACGGGCAGCCCGTCACGCAGTAGCCACAGCCGATGCAGTTCTCTTCATGAAAATCGACGATGCCGTTCGTGTACTGCACGATCGCACCCGGCGACGGACACGCCTTCAGACACCCCGGGTCCTCGCAGTGCATGCAGCCGTCCTTGCGGATCAGCCACTCGAGGTCGCCTGCCTGATTTTCGTACTCGGAGAACCGCATGACGGTCCACGAGTGCTCGGTCAGGTCGCGCGGGTTGTCGTACACGCCGATCGAATCGCCGACTTCGTCGCGCAGGTCGTTCCACTCCATGCACGCCGTCTGGCACGCCTTGCAGCCGATGCACTTCGACACGTCGATCAGCTTCGCGACCGTGCCCGTCACGGGTTCGCGAATCTCGGGCGGCGGCGTCGTGGTGGCGGAGACGCGTTTGATATCCAGTGATTGCAGAGCCATCTCTTTTCCCCTATGCTTTTTCCACCTTGACCAGGAACGACTTGAATTCGGGTGTCTGCGAATTCCCGTCGCCCACGGAAGGCGTCAGCGTATTGACGAGATAGCCCGGCTGCGTGAGGCCCTTGAAGCCCCAGTGCAACGGGAGACCAACGGTCTGCACCTTCTTTCCTTCGATCATCAGCGGCTTGATCCGCTTGGTGACCACCGCCACCGCGACGATGTGCCCGCGGTTGCTCGATACCTTCACGCGATCGCCCGCGACCACGCCCACTTCCTTCGCCAGGTCCTCGCCGATCTCCACGAACTGCTGCGGCTGCACGATCGCGTTCAGCCGCGCGTGCTTGGTCCAGTAGTGGAAATGTTCGGTCAGACGATAGGTGGTCGCCGTATGCGGGAAGTCCTTCGCCGTGCCGAACGCGGCGCGGTCGTCCGGGAACACGCGCGCCGCCGGGTTGCTGACGGCCTGCTTGTTGTCCGGATACAGCGGGTTGTAGCCGAGCGGATTCTCGAACGGCTCGTAGTGCGCCGGGAACGGACCTTCGTTCATCCCGTCGCGGGCGAAGAAGCGCGCCACGCCTTCCGGATTCATGATGAACGGATTCATGCCGTTCTCGGGCGGCTCGTCCGCCTTGAAGTCGGGAATGTCCGGGCCGGTCCACGCCTTCCCGTTCCACGCGATCAGCTTGCGGGTCGGGTCGAACGGCTTGCCCGACACGTCGCACGACGCGCGGTTGTAGAGAATGCGCCGGTTCGCCGGCCAGGCCCACGCCCAGCCGAGCGTCTGGCCGATGCCCGTCGGGTCCGAGTTGTCGCGCCTGCCCATCTGGTTGCCGGCCTGTGTCCACGATCCGCAGAAAATCCAGCAGCCGGAAGCCGTCGTGCCGTCGTCGCGCAACTGGGCGAAGCTCGCCAGCTGTTCGCCCTTCTTCGCGAGAACCTTGGTCTTGTCGACCGCGTCCGTGACGTCGGCGAGCGCGCGGCCGTTGAACTCCATCGCGATTTCTTCGGGCGTCGGGCTTTTCGGGTCCGCGTACGGCCAGGTCATCTTCAGGATCGGATCAGGATACTTGCCGCCCTTTTCCTGATAAGCACGGCGAATGCGCAGCCACAACCCCGACATGATCTCGAGATCGCTCTTCGCCTCACCCGGCGGCTCCGCACCTTGCCAGTGCCATTGCAGCACGCGGCTCGAACTCACGAGCGAGCCGCGCTCCTCCGCGAAGCACGATGTCGGCAAGCGGAACACCTCAGTCTGGATCTTCGACGCATCGACGTCGTTGAACTCGCCGTAGTTCTTCCAGAACTCGGAGGTTTCGGTCGCAAGCGGGTCCATGATGACGAGCCACTTCAGCTTCGACAGCCCGAGCCCGATCTTCGCCTTGTTCGGCGCGGCCGCGAGCGGGTTGAAGCCCTGCGCGATATAGCCGTTCATCTTGCCCTGCGCCATCAGCTCGAACACCTGGAGCATGTCGTAGGACTTGTCGAGCTTCGGCAGATAGTCATAGCCGAAGTTGTTCTCGGCGGTGGCGTTGTCGCCCCACCACGACTTCATGAAGCTCACGAAGAACGCTCGATAGTTCTTCCAGTAGGAGAGCTGGTTCGGCCGCAGCGGCTGCGTCGCGCGCTTGCCGATGTAGCCTTCGTAGTCCTGCTCGGCTTCCACCGGCAGCGTCATGTAGCCCGGCAGCAGGTTCGACATCAGGCCGAGGTCGGTCAGGCCCTGGATGTTCGAATGCCCGCGCAGCGCGTTCATGCCGCCGCCCGCGATGCCGATGTTGCCGAGCAGCAACTGCACCATCGCGCCGGTGCGGATCATCTGCGCGCCGACCGAGTGATGCGTCCAGCCGAGCGCATACAGGATCGTGCCCGCGCGGCCCGGCACGGCCGTCGACGCCAGCATCTCGCAGACCTTGAGGAACTTCTCCTTCGGCGTGCCGCACGTCTTCTCGACCTGCTCGGGCGTATAGCGCGAGTAGTGCTGCTTCATCAGGTTGTAGACGCAGCGCGGGTGCGTAAGCGTCGGATCGATCTTCGCGAAGCCGTCGTCGCCGCGCTCGTAGTCCCAGCTCGACTTGTCGTAGCGGCGCTTGTCGGCGTCATAGCCCGAGAAGATGCCGTCGTTGAACGCGAAGTCCTCGCGCACGATGAACGGGAAGTCCGTGTAGTTCTTCACGTACTCGTGCTGGATCTTGTCGTTCGTGAGCAGATAGTTGATCACGCCGCCAAGGAACACGATGTCCGTGCCGGTTCGGATCGGCGCGTAGAAATCCGCGACCGATGCCGTGCGCGTAAAGCGCGGGTCGACCACCAGCAGACGCGCCTTGCGGTGCGCCTTCGCCTCGGTCACCCACTTGAAGCCGCACGGATGCGCTTCCGCGGCATTGCCGCCCATCACCAGAATTACGTCCGCGTTCTTGATGTCGACCCAATGGTTCGTCATCGCTCCACGGCCAAACGTCGGGGCAAGACCTGCCACCGTCGGGCCATGTCAGACACGAGCCTGATTGTCGAACGCGAGCATCCCGAGACTGCGGACGGTCTTGTGTGTCAGGTATCCGACTTCGTTGCTGCCGGCCGACGCGGCGAGCATGCCGGTGGTCAGCCAGCGGTTCACCTTCTTGCCGTCCGGCGTTGTCTCGACAAAGTTCGCGTCGCGGTCTTCCTTCATCAGGGCCGCGATGCGATCGAGCGCGTCTTCCCACGAGATGCGCTTCCATTCATTGGAGCCGGCTGCGCGATACTCGGGATACTTCAGACGGCTCGGGCTGTGAATGAAGTCGATGAGCGAGGCGCCCTTCGGGCACAGCGTGCCGCGATTGACCGGATGATCGGGATCGCCCTCGATATGGATGATGCTCGACTTCGCGTTCTTGGCGTTGTCGCCGAGGCCGTACATCAGGATGCCGCAGCCGACGGAGCAGTACGGACAGGTATTGCGTGTTTCTGTGGTGCGCGACAGTTTGTATTGGCGGACCTCTGCAAGCGCGGGCGCCGGCGAGAAGCCCATGAGGGCTAGACTCGATCCGGCGAGCGTGCTCGCGGAGACCTTCAGGAACTGTCGCCTGGACATTTGCAACATGGTCGCCTCAGGCTTTCTTGTGGGGATGCGTAAATTATAGAGATAACATTCGCCTTTCGCCGGCACTTGCGGCGACTTGCGTCTGCCGCGGCGCCGGATTCTACGCGCTTGGACGGCGGTCGCCAGCGGCTACTCGTGGAATTTGTTCCATGCAGCAAATGCGCTCCCTTCCGACGTTTCCCTGATTTCCCCAAACCCAGGTCCCCGACGCGAGTGGGTCGGCACGGATACGTCCGTTCTGGAACGGATCGTGCTCGACGAAAGCGAGCCCGCAATCCCTAGAACATTCAATCCATCAAGTCACAGAGGTAGGCGATGAGCACCTTGTCCACGCAAAAACTGGAAGCGGTCGTCAAGAAGGACGCCTCCTGGGTCGTCGGCGCGCTCAAGCAGTTCGGGGAAGACCGCTGCGCGGCGATGGCGGCGAGCATCGCGTTCTACTCCGCCTTTTCGCTCGCGCCGACGCTAGTCATGGTGATCGCGGTCGCCGGCTGGGTGTTCGGCGCCGATGCCGCGCGCGGTCAGCTTTTTCATCAGGTGAACGGCCTGATCGGCGATCAGGCGGCGGCGGGCGTGCAGAGCATCGTCGAAAACGCCCATCGCAGCGGAGGGACGGGTTTCGCTGCGATCATCTCCTTCGTGTTGCTGGCGGTGGGCGCGTCGGCCACGTTTTCTTCGCTCAATACGGCGCTCAATCTGGTGTGGCCCGTGTCGGGCGAACAGAAATCGAGCGTGTTCGCGCTGGTGCGCGTGCGGCTGATCTCGTTCGGGCTCGTGCTCGGCGTCGCGTTCCTCCTGATCGTCTCGCTCGTGCTCGATACTGCGATCCAGGCGGTCGGCATGTGGCTCTGGGGTGACTCGCCGTTCGTGATCATCGGCGACATCGCGCAGCTCATAGCGGGCCTGATGATCCTGACCGTCGCGTTCGGGGCGCTGCTGAAGCTCTTGCCCGACGCGCGGGTGGAGTGGCGCGATGCGCTGGTCGGCGGCGTGATGTCGGCGGTGCTTTTCTCGGCCGGCAAGAAGCTGTTCGCGTTCTATCTGACGCACGCCGGCACGGCGAGCGCGTTCGGCGCGGCCGGCTCGCTCGCGGTGCTGCTGATGTGGCTCTATTTCTCCGCTGCCGTGCTGCTGCTCGGCGCGGAATTTTCGGCGGCACGCGCGCGCCTGCACGATCCGCGCGGCGCGTGGGGCATCCAGAACGGTGTGCCGCCCGGCAGCCGCGCGAAAATTGGCTCGCTGCTCGCCGCTTCGACCCGCACCGCCGGAACGGCGATCGACGGCGACGCTGCTCCCGGCGCCGCCGGCACGTCCGCCGCGTTCGTGCCCGCCGGGGCACGCCACTCGATCGGCACGCGCAGCGGCCGCACGCAGCAACTCACGCAGCAGGCGCGCGCGAAAGTCTCTGCGCTGAGCCGCGCGCTCGCGATCTCGCGCAAAGTGGCGCGTGCCGAGACGACGGCCACGCGCGCAACCGCCGACGCGCTGATCGGCGCGAGTCGCAAGGCGACGCAAGCCAACGAGTTGGTGCGACGCCATCCGTGGCGCGCGGTACTGTTCGCGGCGAGCGCGGGGATGGCAGTCGCGCTGCTTTCAAACCGCGATTCGCAACGCACCGACCATCCGCCGCCGAATGCCTGAAACCCGTGTTGAACGGTCGTTCGCCGCATTTTCTTTGTTACCGGAAGTAACGGTAATCGCGTAAGCCCATTAGTAAGGGCCTTGGGCGCACGGTGGCCGAAAGTGCGTGAGCGGAACTTTTCCGCGGCCGTTCTGTCGTGGTGAAAACCTCGCTTAAAAGGTCGCAAAGCCTTTACTGGCGGACTTCTGGCGAAGTGTCTGTTTTTCGAGACAGCTTATTTTTTTCGTTTCTAAAGAATTGAAACACTGCGTTATTCTCTGCGCCGGCAACAACGATTTTAATCATTCGCGTGGAGAATTCGATGAAACGACTCGCACTGACGTCCCTCTCGCTGGCCTTGCTCGGCGCAGCTGGTGCGGCACAAGCACAATCCAGCGTGACGCTGTATGGCGTGATCGACGCAGGTCTCGGTTACGTGAGCCGCGCCAACACCAATGGCGACCATCTGTACGGCATGATCAACGGCAACCTGTCGGGCGACCGTTGGGGCCTGAAGGGTCAGGAAGACCTGGGCGGCGGCCTGAAGGCGATCTTCCAGTTGGAAAGCGGTTTTGACGTGGGCACGGGCCGTCTGAACCAGGGTGGCCGCGAATTCGGCCGCCAAGCGTTCGTCGGTTTGACGGGCGACTCGTGGGGTACGGTCACGCTGGGTCGTCAATACGACCCATCCGTCGACATGGTTCAAGGCATCACGGCCGACAACTACTTCGGCAGCATCATGGCAACGCCGGGCGACGTCGACAACTACGACAACGACCTGCGCGTGTCGAACTCCGTCAAGTACGTCTCGCCGAACTACGCAGGCTTCCAGGTCGAAGGCATCTACGGCTTCAGCAACGGGGCGGGCACGACCGGCCAGGGACAGACGTGGGGCGGCGGAGCAACGTATAACAACGGCCCGCTGGGTCTCGCGGCCAGTTACCTCTACGCGAACAACCCGACCGCTGGCCGCCCGGTGACCCAAGCCGATGGCAGCAACACCGGCTGGAACAGCCCGTCGTCGGATTCGCTGTTCCTCAGCCCGGTCAACATCGGCTACCAGACGGCTCACTCGATCGGTATTGCTCGTGCCGCCGGCCAGTACGCAATTGGCCCGGTGACGTTCGGTGCTTCGTACAGCTTCGCGCAGTACAAGAGCGACGGCCACTCGACGTTCACGTCGCAGGAGAAGTTCAGCACCGGCAACGCGTTCGTGAACTACCAGTTGACGCCGGCGATGCTGCTCGGCCTTGGCTACACGTACACGAAGGCAAGCGGCGACACGGCGGCCCACTACAATCAGGTCAGCCTGGGTGCTGACTACTCGCTGTCAAAGCGCACGGACCTGTACGCTGTCGGCGCATGGCAGCAGGCAAGCGGCACGCAGAAGAACGCAGACGGCACGACGACGTCGGATGCACAAGCTTCGGTCGGCTCGTATGGCTTCTCGAGCGGCGGGGACCACCAGGAAGTCGTAATCGTCGGTATCCGTCACAAGTTCTAATGACGGCTCGGGATGCGCCGCTCGCGGCGTGTCTTCGACGACTGCGGTACAAAAAACCAGCCTCGCGGCTGGTTTTTTTATGCGCGCCGTTTCCGTGCACGGCAGCGGCTACTGCTGCGTCGCGCCAGGATCGGTTTGCGCGAGCGTCTGCGCGGGGGACTCGGGACACGGCAAGTCGCCGATCACGAGACGCGGCACGCTGGCGTTCTGCTCGCGCTCACGGCGCGGCACGTCGGCGGAATCGGTCCAGGTTGGATTCGGAATCTCGCCGAAAATCTGCCGCAGCCGCGCGCCCCACGTGCGATGGATCATCTGGAAGTATTCGCTGTCGTTGTCGAGCGACGCGAAGCGCGTGACGGACAGCGAATCCTTCTCGTAGACCAGGAGGTCGAGCGGCAGTCCCACCGAGAGGTTGGAGCGCAGCGTCGAGTCCATCGAAATGAGCGCGCACTTCGCCACTTCGTCGAGCGGCGTGGCGGGCGTGATGACGCGATCGATGATCGGCTTGCCGTACTTCGACTCGCCGATCTGGAAATACGGGCTCACGCGCGTCGATTCGACGAAGTTGCCCGCCGCATAGATCATGAAGAGCCGCGGGCTTTGCGACCCGATCTGGCCGCCGAGAATGAAGCTGCAATTGAAGTCGACGCTGAATTCGGCGAGCGAGAGCGCGTCGCGCTTGTGCACTTCGCGCACCGCATCGCCGACGATGCGTGCTGCTTCCGCCATGTTCGTCGCGTTGTAGAGCGTCGGCTTCTTCGGGTCGGCGGGCGCGGCGAGCAGATGCGTAACGGCCTGCGTCAGCGCCAGATTCCCGGCCGCGAGCAGCACCAGGACGCGTTCGCCGGGCTGCTCGAACACGGCCATCTTGCGCGCGGCGCTGACATGGTCCACGCCGGCGTTGGTGCGCGTGTCCGACAGGAAGACGAGTCCCTCGTCGACGCACATACCCACGCAATAAGTCATGACTTTCTGTTCCGATGAAAATGCAAAAGCGTCATTGTACTGACGCCGTCGCGATGCGGCATCCGCCCGGCGGCGATACCCGGTGTTTCATTGACCCGCCGGCCCTTCCCGTCGTGCTTCCTTCGACTTCACTTTACTTTACGGCAGATTCGGGCGGCGGCTTGAGGATCGCGTGCGCTTATTGGTCGGCCTGTGAGTCCACGGACACATGCACGCTCAAATGCTCCTCCTTGCCGCCGACCCGCGAGCCGCGCACGGGCGCGGCGGCCTCGTAGTCGCGTCCGACGGCGAGCCGGCAGTAGCGAGCGCTCGCGAAGCGCGCGTGCGTGACATCCACCGACACCCAGCCGTCGTCGAGCCAGACGTCGACCCAGGCGTGACTCGCGGCGCGGTCGACCTCGCCCGGTTCCACATAGCCGCTTACGTAGCGCGCCGGCACGCCGCGCGCGCGGCAGCAGGCGAGCATCAGGTGCGCGTGATCCTGACAGACGCCCTTGCCGAGCCTGAGCGCCTCGGCGGCCGGGCTCGTCACTTCCGTCACGCCCTGCTGATACACGACGCCGCCCTCGATGCGTTCCGCGAGCGCGATCAGCGCAGCGGGCGTATCGATCGACGGCAACTGATGCGCGAGGTCGCGGATGGCCGCGTCGGGTTCGGTCAGCGCGGTCGGGCAGGTGTAGTGTTCGAGCGGGATGGGGCCGGCGTCGTCCCAGAGGCGGCCGTCGTCGAGCGGCGTCGTTTCGACTTCGCCCGCCACCGAGAGATGGATCTCGCTGTGCGGCTTCGTCAGCACGAGCGTATGCAGCGTGTTGCCGTAGGCGTCGCGGGTGACATCGAGTTGCCCAGGCGCATCGACGACCCAGTGCCGCACGAGCTGCGCCGCGCCGTTGGCGGGCGTCAGGCGCAACTGCTGGATCGAGTACTGCACGGGCGCGGCGTAACGGTAATTGGTGTCGTGGCGGATGGTCAGGAGCATGTTCGGTCCTTCGATAGTGCGTTCCGCGCCAGCCCGGGGGCCTGGCCCGCGTTCAGCCAAGCGGAAGCATGAGAAACGAGCGCATCACGCGCAGGCCCAGTTCGTCGACGCGCTTTAGGAACTGCGTGAGCCACGCGTGCACGCCCGTTTCGAGAATCTGGCGAATGTCCGCATAGAGCACGTCCGCGCGCAGCTTGCCCGCGAAGCGTTCGCACTCGTTCGAGTTGTTCGTGCGCAGCTTCACGAGCGTATCGCAGACGCCGTCGAGCGATGCGAGGAGCGACCGCGGCATGTGCGGATTGAGGATCAGCAACTCGACGACCCGCGACGGCGTCACGACATCGCGATACACCTTGCGGTAGATCTCCAGCGCCGACACCGAACTCAGGATCGAGGTCCAGTAATAGAAGTCTTCGAGCTGGCGGGCGGCCTCGCGCGAGTTCGGCTCGGCGTCGGCGAAACGCACGTCGAGAATGCGCGCCGTGTTGTCCGCGCGCTCCAGAAAGGTGCCGATCTGCATGAAATAGTACGCGTCGTCGCGCAGCGCGGTGCCGACCATCACGCCGCGGCACAGGTTCGAGCGGTACTTGACCCATTCGAAGAGCGTGTCGGGGCTGTGCGACAGTTCGCCCGTGGCGAGCCGCTCGTTGAATTCGAGCCAGGTGAAGTTGATCGTCTCCCAGCCTTCGGTGGTGAGCGTCCCGCGCACGGCGCGCGCGTTTTCGCGCGTCGCATGCAGGCAGGCGATGATGCTCGACGGATTGCCCGGATCGGCGACCATGAAGTCGAGCATGTCGCCACGCGACTCCGAGCCCGGATGGCGCTCCGCGAACATCTCCTCCAGCTCGGAGATGCGCAGCACCGAGCGCTGCGCGCGCGCCTCCTGCTCGGGCGTCTGCGGCAGCAGGAGGCCTTGCGAGTTGATGTCGAGCATGCGCGCCGTGTTCTCTGCGCGCTCCATGTAGCGTGCCATCCAGAAAAGATGATCGGCGGTGCGGCTTAGCATGATGGTGTTCCGTTCCTTGTCGTCCCGCTTCAAAAGGCGCGATGTACTGCGGATGGCTCAGTCCACCATCCAGGTGTCCTTGGTGCCGCCGCCCTGCGACGAATTCACGACGAGCGAGCCCGCCTTCAGCGCAACCCGCGTGAGCCCGCCCGCGCACATGTTGACCTCGCGGCCCGACAGCACGAACGGCCGCAAGTCGATATGGCGCGGCGCCACGCCCGACTCCACAAAAGTCGGACACGCGGAGAGCGCGAGCGTCGGCTGCGCGATATAGCCGCTCGGACGCGCGACGAGCCGCTCGCGAAACGATTCGATTTCGGCTTTAGTCGCTGCCGGCCCGACCAGCATCCCGTAACCGCCCGCGCCGTGCACTTCCTTCACGACGAGTTCGGGCAGATGCGCAAGCGTGTAGGCGAGATCGTCGGCCTTGCGGCACTGGTAGGTCGGCACGTTGTTCAGGATTGGCTTCTCGCCGAGATAGAACTCGATCATGTCGGGGACGAACGGATAGATCGACTTGTCGTCGGCGATGCCCGTACCCATCGCGTTCGCGAGCGCCACGCGCCCCGCCCGATACGACGTCAGAAGCCCCGGAATGCCGAGCGCCGAATCCGCGCGAAACGCGAGCGGATCGAGGAAGTCGTCGTCGAGGCGCCGGTAGATCACGTCCACGCGCCGCGGGCCCTGCGTCGTGCGCATGAAGACGTAGTTTTCGTCGACGAAGAGGTCCTTGCCCTCCACGAGTTCGACGCCCATCTGCTGCGCGAGGAACGAGTGCTCGAAATACGCCGAGTTGTACATGCCGGGCGTGAGCACGACGACAACCGGATCATCGACGCCTGCCGGCGCGATCGAGCGCAAGGTTTCGAGCAGCAGGTCGGGATAATGCGCGACGGGCGCGATGCGGTTCTGCACGAAGAGTTCGGGGAATAGCCGCATCATCATCTTGCGGTTTTCGAGCATGTACGACACGCCGGAGGGCACGCGCAGGTTGTCTTCCAGCACGAAGAATTCGCCCGCCTCGCCCGCGCGCACGACGTCGACGCCCGCGATGTGCGCGTAGACGTCGAGCGGCACGTCGACGCCCTGCATCTCCGGGCGGTACTGCGCGTTCGTGTAGACCTGCTCGGCGGGCACGCGGCCGGCGCGCACGATGTCGCGATCGTGATAGATGTCGTGGATGAAGAGATTGAGGGCCCGCACGCGCTGCCGGAGGCCTGCTTCGAGCGTGCGCCATTCGTCGCCGGGGATGATGCGCGGGATCATGTCGAACGGGATCAGGCGCTCGGTGCCCGAGAGGTCGCCGTTCACGGCGAACGTGATGCCGACGCGGCGAAACAGCAGGTCCGCTTCCTTGCGCTTTCTCGCGATGGTCTCGGGCGGCTGCGACGAGAGCCAGCGCGAGAAACGCGCGTAGTGTGCCCGCACGGTTTCGTCGTGACGCATTTCATCGTAGATCTGCATCGTGGCGTCCTTGGTTTGAGCGCGCCCCGTCTCTGGTTTTAGGTTGTATTTACACCGTTTGATGCGCCTGTGCTTGCAGGAAACCTGTTTTCTTGTCGGTCGATTGGCACTGCCCCTGTCCCGGGCGGGACTTACTTTCTTTGCTGCTGCAAAGAAAGTAAGCAAAGAAAGCAGCTATTCTGTCATCAGTCTTAGGACGTCACCACACTTGCACTACTGACTGGCCCAGCGCCTAAGTGTCGCCCTCATAAAACTCACCGCGCCTGGCGCGCGCACGCAGTGACATCCCTCGCAGTCCAACAAAGTTGTAAGCACTTCGTTCCGATCCGTCCGCGCTTCGCTCGGACGACGGGCGTCCGAAAACCAGCGGTTTTCAACCTCGACCGCGAACCTCAACCACGCGACAAATGTACCTCTCGTCCAGCGAAGCGAAAACGGATGAATGACTGCTGTTCCAACTCGTTCACTGCGCGATGACACAGTGCGTGCCGCGCACCAAGCCCCTGAAGTCCTTTGAGGGCGACACTTAGGGGCTGGGCCACTCAGTGCTGCTCGCGCGTTGCCCTCCTGACACCGAGGACGAAAAAGCTGCTTTCTTTGCTTACTTTCTTTGCAGCAGCAAAGAAAGTAAGTCCCGCCCCGGACAGGGGCAGTGCCAATAGACCGATAAGAAAACAAGTTCCACAGAAGCGCAGAAAAGCGTCAACCATGCGACGACTACCTAAGTATCGCTGTTAAAAAGCACAAGGTGTGCCAATTTTTGGGAGGTCACGGCCGAAAGGAATCCGCGATGGCGCGGAGCCGAAAATGCATCGAACGGGTGCACGACGCGCGAACGTAACCGACTCGCCCGCGCGTGGATCAGGTGCAATGACGGCTTTCAAGCCGCCCCGGACCTCTTCAGGCGATCCCGCCATTCGCGCGCAGTATCTGCCCGTTGATCCAGCCAGCATCCGGCCCGGCAAGAAACGCCACGACCGATGCAATATCCTCCGGTTGCCCCAGCCGTTGCAGCGGCGGCATCTTCGCGAAGGTCTGGATCTGCTCGTCGGACTTGCCGTCGAGAAAGAGCGATGTCGCGATCGGCCCGGGCGCCACCGCGTTCACCGTGATGTTCCGGCCGCGCAGTTCCTTCGCGAACACATGCGTGAAGGCTTCGACGGCGGCTTTCGTCGCGTTGTAGATCGCGTAGCCCGGCATGTTCAGCGCGAGCGTCGTGCTCGAAAAATTGACGATGCGCCCGCCTTCGTTCATCCGCGCCGCCGCTTCGCGGAGCGTGTTGAAGGTACTGCGCACGTTGATGTCGAAGGTCTGGTCGTAGAGCGCGTCGGTGGTTTCGGCAAGCGGCACCGTCTTCAGCACGCCCGCATTGTTCACGAGCACATCGACCTTGCCAAGCTGCGCTTCGGTCGCCTCGAACATCGCGCGCACGTCGTCCGGGCTCGCGACGTCGGCCTTCACGGCGATCGCCTTCGCGCCTTTGGCCGCGAGTTCGGCGACGAGCGCATCCGCTTCCTTCGAACTCGACGCGTAGTTGATCGCGACGGCGAAGCCGTCGCTGGCGAGCCGTCTGGCGACTTCGGCGCCGATCCCGCGAGCCGCGCCGGTCACGATGGCGACTTTAAATTGGTTGTTTGCGTTCATGATTCGCTTCCCTCTCGATGAATGTGAGCAGATGAAGCGAATCATGGATCATTTCAGCGCCGCGATAATCACCCGGCGATTGCCAATTTAATTCCGTTTGCTTCAACAATCAGTCGAGCGCCGTCCCCGCGCTTTCCCGCATGTACGCCACGCCGACCAGGCTCAGCGCGCCGCACGCGATGACGTACCACGCAGGCGCGAGCGTGCTGCCGGTCAGCACGATCAGCGAAGTCACGAAGAACTGCGCGAAGCCGCCGAAGATCGCAACGCCGAGGCTGTAGACGACAGCGGCGCCCGTCGCGCGGACCGAGCGCGGGAACAGCTCGCCGAGCATCGCACCCACGCCGCCGATGTTGATGCCGTGCACGCACGACAGCACGGTCACGGTGGCGAGCAGCGTCGTCGCCGAGGGCCAGCGGTTCAGCGCGACGAACGCCGGATAGATCGCGAGCATCAGCAGGACACGCGTCATCTGCGCCATGCGCTTCCTGCCGAAGCGGTCCGACAGATAACCGCCGACCGGCGCAAGCACGAACAGGATCGCACCCGATACGCAGCCGGAAAGCATCGCTGTCCACGCGGGCAGGCCGAGCATCTTGACGCCGTAGATCGACAGGTAGAACACGATGATGAAGTGCGCCGCCGTGCCGCCGATCGTGAGGCCGAGGCCCGTGAGCACGGCGCGGCGATGGTCGCGCAGGACGTCAATCAGCGGCACTTTCGGCGCTTTGCCCTTCTCTGCCGCGTGGGCCGCAGGAGGTTCTTCGTCGAGCGTCTTGCGCAGCCACCAGCCGACCGGCACGATCAGCGTGCCGATCACGAAGGGCACGCGCCAGCCCCAGCTTTCGAGCTGTGCAGGCGACAGCGCCGAGGTCAGGCAGACGCCCGTCAGCGCGCCCGCCATCGCGGCAAGCCCCTGGCTCGCGAACTGCCACGATGCGTACAGACCGCGCCGGTTGGCGGGCGCCTGTTCGAGCAGCAGCGTCGTCGACGCGCCGACTTCGCCGCCCGCCGAAAAGCCCTGGATCAGCCGCGCCACGACCAGGATCACCGGCGCCGCGATGCCGACCTGCGCATACGTCGGCGCGAACGCGATCATCGCGGTGCCGACGGCCATCAGCGCGAGTGTGAGAACCATCGCCTTCTTGCGGCCGGCGCGGTCGGCGTACATGCCGATCAGAAGGCCGCCGACCGGCCGCGTGAAGAAGCCGACGCCGAAACTCGCCACCGCCAGCAGCAACTGGCCGACCGGATCGTGGACCGGAAAGAACAGCTTGCCGATCAGCAGCGCAAAAAAACCGTAGACGGTGAAGTCGTAGAACTCGAGCGCGTTGCCGACGGCCGCCGCCGTGACGAGGCGCGTGCGGCTCTGCTTGCGGGTGAGCGGCGCGGGCGATGGCGCGGAGGCATCGGTGAGGCGGGTCAGCGTCGGGGTTTCCATGGTGTCTCTCGGTGCGCGATGCGGCTGATGAGGTGAACGTTCGGAGGTCAGTCGGCCAGATAGGCTTCGGCGAGGCGCACCCAGTAGCTTGCGCCGATCGCGAGGATGTCGTCGTTGAAGTCGTAGCCGGGGTTGTGGACCATGCACCCGCCCTTGCTGCCGATGCCGTTGCCGATCCACGCATAACTGCCCGGGCAGGCTTCGAGCATGAACGCGAAGTCCTCGCTGCCCATCAAGGGAGCGGCGGCTTCGTCGACACGCTGCGCGCCGAGCATCTTCTTCGCGACGTCGGCGGCGAACGCAGTCGGCCCGGCGTGGTTCACGAGCACCGGATAGCCGAGTTCGTAGTCGATCTCCGCTTCGCAGCCGTAGGCCGCTGCCTGCGCGTGGACGAGCGCGGTGATGCGTTCCTGCAAGAGCTTGCGCACGCCCGCGTCGAGCGCGCGCACGGAGAGCTTCATCTGCGCGGACTGCGGGATGACGTTGTGGGTGTCGCCCGCCTGCACGCTGCCGACCGACACCACCGCCGCCTGCTGTGCATTCACTTCGCGCGCGACGATGCTGTTCAGCCCGAGCATGATCGACGCGACAGCGGGCATCGGATCGCGCGCGAGATGCGGCATCGCGCCGTGGCCGCCGTGGCCGCGCACAGTGATCGTCACGCGGTCGCTCGATGCCATGCCGGGTCCGGGGCAGAAGCTCATGTCGCCGGCCGCGAAGCCGGGCATGTTGTGCAAGCCGAAGACGGCGTCGCAGGGAAACTGCTCGAAGAGGCCTTCCTCGATCATCACGCGCGCACCGCCCTCGCCTTCCTCGGCGGGCTGGAAGATCAGGTTCAGCGTGCCGGAGAACTGCCGGCTTTCCGCGAGATAGCGCGCGGCACACAGAAGCATCGCGGTGTGGCCGTCGTGGCCGCATGCGTGCATCGTCTTCGGCACCGCGCTCGCATAGGGCAAACCCGTGGCTTCCTCGATCGGCAGCGCGTCCATGTCCGCGCGCAGGCCGATGCGCCGCGTGCCTTCACCCTCGCGCAGCACGCCGACGACGCCCGTTCCACCCAGCCCGCGATGCACTTCGTAGCCCCACTCGGCGAGCAGTCCGGCGACGAGATCGCTCGTGGCCGTTTCCTTGAATGCGAGTTCGGGATGCGCGTGTATGCGTCGGCGCACCGCGATGAGTTCGGGTGCGATGGCGGCGATGCCGGGGATGACGGGTTCGACTGACAGCATGGCAAGCTCCTGACATTTATGGCGTGATGACTTGATGCACCCAAGCATATAAAGGGAAAAGAAAACCAAAAGACTGTGAATTGAATTTGCGACCACCTTTGGTTGTCGGCTAAAACCCTTGGTTCATCCCTATGAAGTATCACCAGTTGCGCGCTTTTCTGACCGTCGCCGAGCAGGGCAGCATCCGTGCTGCGGCACGCAGCCTGCATCTTTCGCAGGCCGCGCTGACGAAAGCGCTAAAGGAGATCGAACAGGATCTCGGCGTGCCGCTCGTCCTGCGCACCGCGCGCGGCGTGCAGCTGACCGCGTTCGAGCAGCAGTTGCGGATTCGCGCGCAGCTTGTCGTGAGCGAGATGCGCCGCGCCGAGGACGACATCGCGCAGATGAAGGGCGCGGCGGCCAGCAGCGTGTCGGCGGCCGTGACGCCGGCGGCGGCGCTCGCGATTCTGCCGCAGGCGTATCGCGCGTTCCGGCGCGAGATGCCGAACGCGCGCGTGAGTTTCGTCGAGGGCTTTCCGGGCGTCGCGTTGCCGAGGCTGCGTGACGGAACGCTCGATTTCGTGGTCGCGGTGATCGTGCCCGAGCATCTCGGGCCGGAGTTCGATCACATCGAGTTGTACGAGAGTCATTCGGTGGTGGTCGCGCGCGAGGGTCATCCGTTGAGGGCTTGCACGTCGCTTGCGGAGTTGTCGGAGGCGGAGTGGCTTTTGAATTCGTCGCCGGAGAGTTCGACGCGCGCGCTCCTCGATCTGTTCGGCGATCTTGGGTACGCCGTGCCGCAACGGGTGATCGAGTGTCCGAGCTTTGTCATCGCGCATGGGTTGCTGCGCGGGTCCGATATGCTGGCCGCAATGCCGGCGCCGTTGCTCGAACATCCGTGGGCCGGCGACGGGCTTGCCGTCCTGCCTATTGTCGATCGCCTGCCGGCGATCTCTGTCGGAGTGGTTACGCGGCGCGACAGTCCGCTTACTCCTGCGGCTTCGTTATTGCTCGATTGCCTGCAACGGGCGGCTCGGGGGAGGACGTGAGTGGTGCTGCGCACGGGCGCTGTTCAACACCATGCGATGCTTCTGCGCTTCTGTGGAACTTGTTTTCTTTGTGGTCGATTAGCTCTGCCCCTGTCCGGGGCGGGACTTACTTTCTTTGCTGCTGCAAAGAAAGTAAGCAA
>NZ_FCOG02000550.1 GCF_001544975.2 Caballeronia arationis
ACATCGAAGCGTACGGCAAACCAGTCGCACTCTATAGCGACAAGGCCAGCGTGTTCTCATGCAACAGTCATTCGAGTACGCCCGGCAAGGGCGTTACCCAATACGGGCGGGCCTTGTACGAGCTCAATATCGATACCTGGTGTGCCAATAGCAGCCAGGCAAAAGGACGCGTTGAGCGGGCCAATCTGACCTTGCAGGATCGGTTGGTGAAGGAGTTGCGACTGCGCGGCATCGATACCAAGGAAGCGGCCAATGCCTATGCGCCCCACTTCATCGCCGACTTCAATGGCCGCTTTGGCAAGGTGCCCAAGAGTGGCTTCGATGCCCATCGCGCGCTGCGCGAGGATGAGAATCTCGATCTGATTCTGACGCATCGTGTGTCGCGTTGCGTGTCGAATAGTTTGACGTTGCAATACGACCGGGTGATCTACATGCTGGACGATACGCCGCAGACACGCGCCCTCACCCATCGCTATATCGACGTGTACGAATACCCGGATGGGCGCATCGAAATTCGGGCGGATGGAGACGCGCTGGTCTATCGCCAGTACGACCGGTTAACCGTGGCGGATCAGGGTGCCGAAGTGGATAACAAACGCCTGGAGCATGTGCTGGCGTTATCGCGTCAGGTGCAGATGGAGCGCGACAACCGGCGCGCCTCGGGTTCGCCGTCAAGGACGAATCAGGGCGAGCCGGTCAGGCCGAAGATGCGGGCCAACAACACGCGCAAGCAACGCGAACTGAAGCCG
>NZ_FCOG02000108.1 GCF_001544975.2 Caballeronia arationis
TGGCTACGGTCATCGTCGCTCCTGTTACGGGCAGTCTCCTGCCAAATGACCGTTTACACAAAACTAATTACACCCTCTGAACTTGGCCACAGCGCTCTCGGCGCGCGTTACAAACTGCGGATCTTATCTACTTCATCACCGGCACCGACAGGCCGTGCGTGTTGAGCAAAGATGGACTCCAACGCGCATCTTCCCATCCTGCCTTCTCCACACAGGTCGCAGGCATCTAAAACGCGTTGTGCAGAGGTTCCTTAACAATAGGCATGAAACGGCGAGGCTCATGACTAGCCCGGAAGCGCGCGCTGGAGAGTGGGAATGGGCGGACGTTCAAGCATGTCTATTGAGAGCCGAGAAGCGCAGCGCCTGCATTCGCGTCCTCCAAGACGCGAAATTTATCACTGCCCTGAAGTATCTGCCACGCCGCAAACGTAAGTCTTTGCTGACGATCCCACTGCTCAGCGCTAAACACGCATCGCGGGAAAATCCGACTGTACGCGGCCAGTAAAGGGTGGAAGTCGGGCTGTGCGCTGAGGGCCGCCAACTCCTGTTTCTCTCGGGGAGAAAGGCTTTGGGTGAGGCAGATCACCGTCTCCGTATCGACAAGCTGGCGTGCTTTCTCTTTATGCTCGTTCCATATCACGGCGGTCCCAGAACAGATGACGGCTCCCGCTCCGATACCCAACATCACACGCGTACTTCGTTTCATTCTTTCCCCGTTGCTGACTCTCCCGACCGGTCAGAGTATAACTGCGACTCGCCTGTACTCCATTCTTGTGGAGGTGACAGAATCGCTGGAGGAACGGGTGGCCATCGAAGAGTGAGTCGGAGAATCAATAGGTCGACCTATCGTTATGGCGCACGCACTGGCGAGGCGTTGCGGGAGGTTCCTCAAAACGATGGGCCCGCGAGAGCGCAATCGGATTCGCGCTTTGTCCCGCGTTACAAGCGCTATGCAGTCGTTTCGACTTCCGATCGAAAGTCCTAGCCGTCGCCACGCAGGATCGCCGCGAGACCGAGGAAAGAACACATCGCAGCGTTCGCCATGCGCCGACGAGTGCCTGTTGGCACAGCTCGCCAGTTCCGCGCCAAGGTCCGTCATTAGAAAGTCTGCGCCGAGCTGCTCAACGAGTCGTGCCAGTTGATACCGGCCGCGCCGGTCACAACGTGAGCAGGCGACCTCGACATCGCGTGCTTTCGAAGCCACCTCGGCTAGGGCGAAGCCTCCGGGTGTTTTCATGGTTTGGGCTCGCATGTCTCAGCCAGCGATTGCTTACAGGCTGATTGTTGCTGTTTTTACCGAAACGACAAAACAAGTATCAGACTGCGCGAGAGGCGACGTCCGCGCTCTCCGCAAAGGCGTGCGCGTCGCCCATCGGATCTGCGACGAGCGCGGCCGCGAGCGCTGCTGCTTTTTTGGTCTTCCCGGCGCGTGACGGCGGCTGGCAGGCTCCGCACACCACGTTATTTTGCAAATCATGTTTGTGCGCGACGAACTTTCCGGTGCAGCGGCAGCAGCGCGTCAACTGCAACATGCCGGCGTCGAAAAAGCGCACCAGCGTCCAGGCTCGCGTCAAATCGAGTACCGCTTCGACACCGCTATGCTCGCAATGTTCGAGATACAGTCGATATCCCTTGGTCAACGCATCAAGGTGCGAGCAGCCAGCTTCGTGCTTCAGAAACGCATACGCGTTGTAGAACAACGATGCGTGGATGTTCGCAAGCCATGTCATGTACCAGTCTGCCGAGAAGGGCAGCATGCCCTTCGGCGGCGACACACCCTTCGCTTCGCGATAGATGCGGACCATGCGATCGCGCGACAGCGTCAGTTCGCTCTCTAGGGCCTGCATCCGCGCGCCGAGTTTGATCAAAGCAATCGCGCGGAATACTTCCTGTGCGTCTTCCGCCAAGCTCTTTTTCGGCAACATCGTCATAGTTCGTGGTCTCAAGCAAGCTGGGCTGCGGGCTGCCAACCAGCAGGATTGCTGCGTGCGTCGAGGCGATGTCCGTGTCCTTCGCAGGCTGGGTCAATGCCGACAGCATCATATGCTCTTCCGGAAAGCACGCTTATACAATGGGTTACAGGCCAGGGGATGGTAGACAGGATTTGTTGGCAGCTCAATACTTGTGAAGGATTTATCTGGCCGGTGGTAACACAACAACGGTAAATACTTCGCTCTGCCGCAAGGTGGCGCAGTTCCGATCATGTGGTGCTCGAACGACGGGCAATACCGCTGCCATCGTCAACGTGCTGCGCCCTCACGTCGCGCGTGTCGCGATTGCGAATCCACCGCTGGTGCGGCTCATCGCCGAGGAACGCGTCAAGACAGACAGGATCGATGCGACAGTGCTGGCACAACTGTACGCGAGCCATTTTCTGCCGGAAGTCTGGATGGCCGAGGAGAGCACCCTGGCGCTACGCCGACACCTCTCGCGCCTGTAACAACTGGTGCGGGCAACGCACGAGGCTGAAGCACGAAGTGCATGCGGTGCTGGCTGCGCATCTGATCGAGCGATGCCCCGCTACTGATCTGTTGGGCACGAAGGGCGCGTGTGGCTCGGTGCCAGCCGATGCCGATGGACGAGCGTCCGGGCGTCGAGCAACGCCTGCGGGAACTGGACCGTCTTGGTGAAGATCTGCTCGACGTGGACCAAGCCCTGGCGCAAGCCAGCATTGGCGACGAGCGGCTGCGCAGGCTGCTGACCATCACCGGCGTCAATACCACTCTGGCAATCGGCCTACTGTCGGCGATCGGCGCCGTTGAAAGGTTTTCTCAATCCGGAGAAGTTGGTGAGTTACTTGTCGCGGCGCGTAGCCCATTCGACGGCATCGAGGGTGCAACACAGTCCGACGGATCCTAGACCGCGACCAATCCGCCGCATGCCTCCACGGCAGCGATGCCGGCCGCGCCGTCGTAGAGATCGCCGGTCAACACGATACCGATGAAGCGTTCGCCAAATTCGACTGCTACATATCGAAACAGCGAGTCGACGGTGGGACCCGCTAAATTTTCCTTCGGACCCGTGCTCAGACGGACTCGACCTTCAAAGACCTTCACGTGCCGGTCGGGTGGGGCGATTCGCCGCCATGCGCTCGCTTCCCAGGACCAGTGCTTGATATTGCGCGATCACGCAGCCGGACCGATCATTTCGCGGAGCCGACTCATGACCTCACAGCTTCACGTCAGCTCGCAAACAAATTTCCGCTCGGAAAGGAATGATCGACACGACGCCGCCGGCGAGGAAGACATCTTCAAGACGTTTGCGCAACTTGCGAACATGACGCCGAAGCGGTTAGGGGAATGGCTGGAAACCGACGAGTCCCGCAAAGTCGGCCAGAAGGAGGGCGGCAGTGAATCCGTCGGTCATAGATCGGGGCGGCACATCGTCGGATCCTTGGCAAAAAGAAATCAGAATTGAACGACGACGACAATGCACACATGCGCAAGGTAGTCGGCTATGTGAACCGGCACCTCGCGCAGCGTCCGCATGACGTCCAGCCTTCGAACTGGCGCCATTCGTTGATGAACTGGGGCCATGATCCGATGAAGTAGGGTGCCGGCGGCTCATGCCGCGTAGGACTGTCCGGCGGTCGGAAAGCAACATCTCGGCGGGTCCCTGAGCTCGGCACCCGGACGGTGCTAAAACTTCTCCTCCTGCGGATCTGGCCCGCGCCTGTGCGGCCACGACGTCCAAATCAAAACGTGAGCGCGCATAACGGATGCAGCTTGTGTCATCGGGAAGCGTGATGCGGCCAAGCAGCGCGTCGATGAGCGCTGCGCCGAGTGCTGTGGCTCCGCTTCGTTCGAGCACCAGATCCGGGCTCAGCGGAGCAACCGCCTCCGGCAGCCCGCCCACCGGCGTCACGAGCACCGGCGTGCCGGACGCCAGCGACTCGATGGTGGTCAGGCCGAAGCCTTCCAGCGCGACCGTCGGCACGATGGACATGTCCGCGGCGCGATACCACGTCGGCAACGATTCCTCGCTGACGAACCCGGCCATGCGAACGCGATCCGCCAAGCCGCGTTCCTCGATGCGCGCCTGCAACGCTGAAGCGAGCGGCCCCTTGCCTGCGATCACGAGCAGCACGTCGGGCACGGATTGCCGAACGCTTGCCATCGCATCGATCAGGTCCTCGATGCCCATGCGCGACACGAGGCGGCGTACGCAGAGCACGATCGGCCGGTCTTGCGGGAGACCTAGCGTCGTGCGCGCCGTCGAGCGATCGACGCCGATATCGAAACGCGCGACATCGACGCATCCCGGCACGACGCGGATCGTGCGTTCGTCGACGCCGTAGCGCTGCAGAATCTGCCCGTAGGCATTGGAAAGCACGATGTATCGCGTGCCATGCCGGTACGTATAGTCCTCGAGCGAGCGATAAATCCTCACCCGCAGCTTGTGCTCGTTTTCGCGGCTGGCCTCTTCAGACCACGGCCCGTGAAAGTGGATCACCTTCGGCACGTCCTTGAACATACGCAGGATCGGCGCGGCATACAAAACGAAATGGGCCGCGGAGACATCAGGCATCCGTTCGCTGCGAAGCTGCAGCGCTGAGCGCCGCAAAGCGAGGATGCGCTTGAGCATCGGTGTGTCCGGCGTAGCGAATGGCGTCACCACGCCATGCGTCGAGTCCCGGACCTTCTCACTCGCCGCCACCAGCGCCCGCACGCTGACGCCTTACTCGGGCAACGTCTGCACGAGCGCTTTGACCATGCGCTCCATCCCGCCGGGGCTTTCGTCGAACCAGTTCATGCCGATCTGCAACGAGTCAATCTTCGAAGCGTGCGCGCGGGTGATCACCGGCGCCTCTAACCCAACCGTCGGCATCTTTGGATCATTCATACGATTTTCCTCTTGACGCCCCGTGTCCTGATCGTGGCATCGAGCGGGAACGTCGATGCCGCGTTGTTCGCGTCGGCGATCAGCTAACTTCGAGCTTTGCGTAAGCGCCCGCTTTCGAAGCGGGCGCTTACGCTTATGAACGGTGCGCCGCCGCGTCCAGAAACGCAATCAGCAACGGATGCGGCGCGCCATCACGCGACGACAGTTCGGGATGCCCCTGCATGCCCGCAAAGAACGGATGCTTATCGGCCTCGATGGCATCGGCGATCGAGCCGGTCTCGTCGTGCGCGCTGACGGTTACGCCGAGCGTCGCGAGCGGCGCTTCGAGCGCCGGACTGAGCCTGTAGCGATGATTGCAGAGAATGCTCGCCTGCGCGCCGAGCATGGCGGCGATACGCGATCCCGGCACTAGGCTTATCGGCCGCAAGCCTGAGCGATGCAACAACACGCCATCCTTGCCAACATGAATCGGCTCGAAGCTGGCGACGCGCGCATCGGGCTTCGCTTCCTTGATGCCGATCTCCTCGCTTTTCAACGCAAGCCGCGCGATGGCCGTCGCCATTGACTGCATGCCGAGACACAAACCCACGACCGGAATCGACGCCAGCCAGCCGAAACGCGCGGCCTCGATCTGTCCCGCCACGCGCGTCATGTCGGCGCCTCCTGGCAAAAGAATGCCGTGAGCATCGGCGAGCAAAGTTTCTGCGTTGTCGCGGTCGATCTCCTGCGCCGCGATGAAGCGCAAGTCGAGATCGAAGCCGAGCGCATCGGCGGCGTCACCGAGGGCGGCGAGCGTCGCGGGGTATTGCTGATGCTGGTCGCACTCACGGCCGATCAGCGCAATCGCTATGAACGGCCCGATCGCGCGCGATGCGGCTTCTTCCGTGGATCGCCATCTTCCATAGCGATCTCGATGCGCTTGCAAAACCACGCCCGAACCATCTTCGACGAGCTGTGCGCTATCGGCTCCATGAACGACGCGCAACATCTCCACGTCTTCGGCGCATTGCGTAGGAAACGCATCGAACGATTGCACGAGGAGCACGATATCGCGCGTGCGCGCCAGCGCAAAAGTCTCATGGCATGGTTCGGCAGTATCGGGCAAGCCTGTGCGCGTGCGCCAGATCAGACCGCTCACGACTAACCGTCCATCCGCTGTGACATGCTGATGCGCATCGGGAGACCGCTGTTCGTCGAAATGCACGCCTGCGCAACGGAGTTCGGCATTCAAAGTCCGGGCGAACAGCGCGGGAAGGGCTCCGAATTGCGCCGGCTCGGGGGTAGCGTCTTCGATGAGATAGAGCATGGAAGGCCATCCGATAAAAAGAAAAACCCGCGACACGGCACACGTGTCGCGGGTATCGCGTCTGACGCTTAGGCACTTCAGACCGCGGCAGACAGCGGTTGTCAACGCTGCACACGCGGTCTCGATGCGCCGGCACGCGTCGCCACAGCGTGTGGCATCGAAACAGCATACGCGATCCGCACACGGTTCTCCACGCCGAAAATAGTTGGCGAAGTCGAGATCGGTAGCGATGACATCGCCCGAAGGCGTAGAACACCTATCGCGCCCGAGCAGTCCGCGAAGGCGTAGAAAGCGCCATCGGGTGCATCACAACGCAGGCCGGGGCAGCGTGCCACGGTGTCCTCCACGAGATCGCGGCAGGTGCGCAACTCATCGATTCATTCGAACAGGAAATCCGTGCCGCCTTTCAGCGCCGCGAGCGTCGCCGCTTGCGAGATCGCGCGCGGATTTGACGTGCTCTGCGATTGCAGCGTCTGCCTCGCGCGGATTTGCCGCGCCGGATCGCCCGCATAGCCGATGCGCCGAATACACCTTCGATACGCCGTTGACCGTCAGCGTGCGCTCGCGCAGAGCGGCTCGTCTATAATTTTACATAATTGTTTCTATCGACTTTTCGTAGATCACTTAATATCGACGTTCTTTGCACCGAGAACTCAACGCTTTCGACAGCGGCAGACGAAACGTTTGTCTAACTATACGTGGTAGACAAATCCGACCCCATACACATCATCGCGCTCAGTTGCCGACGGTCCGCGCGCTGCACCACACGCAGTCGCGGGCGACAGTCGCATTGCCGCAGCATCCACGGTTCAAGGCGCGAGGCGGAAAAAGCGCTGGGCTATGCGCCGCAACGGCGTAGCCGTGGGACCTTTGGTGTTGCGCGCGAGTTCTCCGGCGCGGAAACGTAATCTTCACCTGATGGCTGCTCGGAGCGTCGTCGACCGCTTAAATTCCAGGCCGTGGACATTTCCGCGGAGTTGCCACCGTACAACGTCGACGAGGCCTGTGAAAAAATCTGCCACGTGGCGTAGAATAAAGCGACACGTGGCAGCATGGAGATCAAAATGAAGCAGACAATCCGCGACAGCGAATCGCGAAAGCCGTTTCGCAGCCTTGTTCTTGCGATTCAAACACGCATTTCTTCCTTCGGAGCATACATTAGCAATGGGACGTCACAGTTCGGGGACATGACCAGAGTCGCCGATATGACCCCGTTGCAGGCTCACGACGTCGTGACGAGGGGGCTACCGGTGGCCCTCGCGCGCGAAATGATCGATGAATATGGTGTCGTCACGCGTGAAGCGTTACTTCTTGCAATCGGCGTAAGTGAGCGAACCCTGCAGCGCGGCAAAGACGAAAGCCGCCTGCTCGACAGCAATGCCACGGATCGGCTGCTTAGGCTTGCTTCCATTACGGAGCAGGCGATTGATGTCCTTGGATCGAAAGAAGCAGCGGAACGATGGCTATCGCAGCCCGCGATCGGGCTCGATCAGCGTCGGCCGATCGACCTGCTGCAAAGCTCCGAGGGTGCGGAACTGGTGAAGACGCTGCTCACCCGCATGGATTACGGGGTGTACTCTTGACGCCTTTGCCGGCGGGGCTTGGGACGAGCGCACTAACCGTTTGGCGCCTCGAACGAGAGAAGCACTTCCCTACCTGGAACACGGCCGAAGGCGCTTTTCTCGTTGGGGGACGGTGGTCGTCGCCCGGACAACGGGTGATCTATGCCTCACTGGACCCTGCCACTACGATATTGGAAGTTGCCGTGCACAAGGGCTTTGACGTCTTGGATAGCGTGCCCCATCGACTACTAGAGATTGAACTCGGAACCACGCCGGTCAAAGTCCTCCTCCCTTCGGAGGTTCCAAATCCTCACTGGCTGAGCCCGGGTGCCGTCAGTCCAAATCAACAGAAATTCGGCGACGCGCTGTTAGCTGCGAGCCCGCTCGCCTTAGTCCCCAGCACCGTCAGCAAACATTCTTGGAACTTGCTGATCAACGTTGCTTCAGCATCAGACCAAATCGCCTTGAGAAACAACGAACGCTTTGCGCTCGATCCTCGGCTGACGATGATCAGATAGCCCGGCGATTGGAGTTTCGGTACTGCGCAATCGCAACCGGTAGGCGTCACGAATGACGATTCGGTTCGGAGCATTTATGCAGCAATATGCAATTGGAGATTGGGAGTCGGTCTGGTCCAGCAAGCCCTTCATATAGCATCGGTTCGTGCTGGACTTGAAATCCCGCGTGGTCATCGCCGGCGAAGATCGTATCCGTCAATCCCAATGCCAAGTGCCGACTCCGCCGGGCCGTTCAGTTGCGGCGGCAGGCGTAAGCAATAATAAGAGCTTGTGTGGGCGCCCGCAATTGAAGGTGCCTTCCCTCGAATCGATTGAAAGCCCGCCCCGCGGGCCGGCGCTTTCCATCACACTGGGAAATTTCTGATCGAAGCCTGCAAAGAAGTGTTACTGTTTAGGTAGGCGTTCTCCTTGGTGGATTCGCCTGTATCTCTTATTAGCCCGCCTGCATATGCGGGCTTTTCTTTGTCGCTAGGCTGCAACGGCCCGCTGATCAAAGCAACTCTTGCTTTCCGACGTTCGAGCCTGACCTTCCTGCCTCAGGCTCTATCCGGTTGCTTTACTCCAGCGTTGCGGTCGGCAGTGTAAAGCGGGAGCACAGCGGTCTCGATCAGGCCGATCGCCTCCGTCGCCAGGTGTGACAAGGTGTGCTGGCTGCTCGTCGCGATGGTGAGACGACTGTGCAGCGTCGGTCGCCGTATGCGCGTAACGGAGAACGGGCGCTTGAGCGGATCGGTGGCTGGCGCATTGATGGGCAACACCGCGTACCCATAGCCCTCGCATACGAGGTCGAGGATCGCCCCCACTGCATCCACCTCGAGCGCGATGGTGAGTTTGACACCCTCCTCGGCCGCCCGCGCTTCGACGATCTGCCGCAGCGCATGCATGCGCCCGGGAATGACGAGTGGATAGCGCGCGATGTCCTTCAGGCGGATCTGCTTCGGCGCCTGATCAGCCGCACCGCCTGGCATGCCGATCAGGAACAGTTCCTCTTCGAACACCGCGCGCTTTTCGATGAGTGCGGTGAGCGAAGTGTCGTAAAGCACGGCTGCATCGATGCGGCCCATCATCAGCCACTCTGTCAGGTAAGTGGAAAGCCCCTCGGCCACCGAGATCGTCGCATCAGGAAACCGCTGCCTGAACTGCCGGATCAACTCCTGCGTGGCGACCTTTGCGAAGCTCGGCGCAAGCCCGATGCTGAAGTGTCCGCTGACCGTCCCCTTCAATTGCCGGAGATCGTGCCGCGCGCGCTCGGCCTGCAACAGCATCCCCTTCGCATGACCCAGGATGATTTGCCCCGCATCGCTTGCTATGACGCCGCGCCCGTGCCGCACGAGCAGGGTCTGCCGCAATTCCACCTCGAGCTGTCGCACGAGACGGCTCAAAGTCGGCTGATTGGTGTCGAGGATGGTGGCCGCGCGAGTGAAGCTCCCCAGCTCCACCACGTGCACAAAGGCTTCCAGCTGTTTCAGTTCCATCTCAGATCCTATACGGAAATCGTATATCAGCTAGTCGACTATGTCGATTGTATCGAGTAATCCGCAACGTCACAATGAGCCTTATTGGTTCACGCAATGTCGTCCTCAATGGAGCTCGAACAAATTATGAAGTCCTGCCTTCCGCCAGATCCGAACCCGGTCAAACCCGCGCATGCGCTGCCCGCGCTCGCGTGCGATGCTCACTGTCATGTATTCGGCCCCGCCGAGCGTTTCCCGTACGCAGAAGATCGCAGCTACACACCACCCGACGCGCCGCTCGAATCGCTGGTTGCCCTACATGACCATCTGGGCCTCGCGCGCGGCGTAATCGTGCAAGCCAGCTGCCACGGCACCGACAACACTGCGATGCTCGATGCGATCGCTCGGGGCAACGGGCGATACCGTGGCGTCGCCATCGTCGATGCAGACGTGACGGACAACACACTTAAGGCGCTCAACGACGCCGGCGTACGCGGCGTGCGCTTCAACTTCGTCGCGCATCTGGGCGGAGCGCCCGACCTGAACGTATTCGACCGCGTGCTACGTCGAATTGAAGCGCTCGGCTGGCATGTCGTGCTCCACCTCGACGCGCAGGACATCGTCAAATATGCCGATCTGATCGGGCGGATTCGCGTGCCGTTTGTGATCGATCACATGGGCCGCGTGCGCGCCGAAGCGGGCCTGGAGCAGGAGCCGTTCCGGCAACTGCTGGAATTGATGCGCAACCCGCTCGCATGGGTGAAGGTGTGCGGCTCCGAACGAGTCTCGGCGGGCAAACGACCTTTTGACGACGCTATTCCCTTCGCGCGGGCACTCGTTCACGCTGCACCGGATCGGGTGATGTGGGGCACGGACTGGCCGCATCCGAACATATCCAAGGACATGCCGAACGACGGTGAGCTGGTCGATCTGCTGTTCCGCATTTGCGACGATCCCGTGCTGATTCACAAGATCATGGTCGAAAATCCCGAACGACTTTACGACTTTTCCACCGGCAAATAACAGACGGTCATGAAAGGCCGCAAGACAATAAAACGGAGACAAGCATGACCCAAGCATACATTTGTGCGCGCATTACATTTGTCGCGAGGCAGCCGCGATGAACGCCACCACTTCATCCCCTGAAGCAACTCCGCGCCAACGCGTCCCCTTTTATCGACAGCTCTACGTGCACGTGCTTGCCGCCATCCTGATCGGCGTGTTGCTCGGCCACTTTGCGCCAACACTCGCCGTCCAGATGAAGCCGCTCGGCGATGCCTTCATCAAACTCGTCAAGATGGTGATCGGGCCGATTATTTTCTGCACCGTGGTCGCGGGCATCGCGGGCATGGGAGACATGAAAAAGGTAGGGCGCGTCGGCGGAAAAGCGCTGCTTTATTTCGAGGTGGTCTCGACGCTCTCGCTGGTGATCGGACTCGCGGCCGGCCATCTGTTCCGTCCTGGCGCAGGCTTCAACCTCGATCCGACAAAAATTGACGCTTCCGCTCTGTCCGGCTACGCGACCAAGGCTCATGAACAGAGCACCGTTGAGTTCCTGATGCACATCATCCCGAACACAGTGGTGGATGCGTTCGCGACGGGCAACGTGTTGCAGATTCTGCTCATCTCGGTGCTTTTCGGCGCATCGCTTGCCGCGTTTGGGGAACGAGGTAAACCTCTGGTCGAATTTATCGGCAGCATCGCCAACGTGTTCTTCGGCATTGTTCACATCATCATGAAGACGGCTGCCATTGGGGCGTTCGGTGCGATCGCGTACACAATCGGAACCTATGGCGTCGGCTCCGTCTTGCCGCTCCTGAAGCTCATCGGCGCCTTCTATTTCACGCTCTTTGTATTCGTGGTGGTCGTGCTCGGTGGCATCGGGCGGGTGATGGGTTTCAACATCTTTCGCTTCATGAGCTATATCCGCGAGGAGCTTCTCATTGTTCTCGGCACAAGTTCGTCCGAAGCGGCTCTACCGGGGATGCTTGCAAAGCTCGAACGCCTGGGCTGCTCGAAGCCGGTGGTTGGACTTGTCGTGCCCGCGGGCTATTCGTTCAATCTCGATGGCACCAATATCTATCTGACGATGGCGGTCCTCTTCATCGCGCAAGCCTTCAATATCCAGCTGAGTTTCACGCAGGAAATGACACTGATCGTCGTTGCGATGCTCACCTCAAAAGGCGCAAGCGGCGTCGCCGGTGCCGCCTTCATCATGCTTACCTCGACGCTGCTCGTGTTCCCGGTCATCCCGGTATCGGGAATGGTGCTGATTCTGGGCATCCACCGCTTCATGGGCACAGGGCTCGCCATCGTCAACACGATCGGCAATGGCGTCGCCACGCTCGTGGTCTCCGCCTGGGAACGAGAACTCAACCGCGACAAGCTCGAGGCGGCCATGAAGAAGCACATCGTCGTGTAAGGCTCAGCTTCGCTTCGGAGGCCGCTGATTGGGCGGCCCTCAACTCGCACCAAAACCAGAACATAAGGAGACTGATCGTGACGATCAGGGGAACCGTACGTCCGATGTATTCCGGAATGAAGAAATTTCGCCTGAGGACAGGCGCTTGCGCCACTGTTGCTTTCTGTGCGGCCAGCGCTGGCGCACAAGTGCAAATCGCACCACAGGTGCAAGGCGGCTCACAAGTACAGCTTTACGGCCTCGTTGGCACGTACATCGATAGTCTTAAGCGCAGCGACATGGCGCAGTCACAAGTTCAGATGGGCAGCGGCGGACTTACAACGTCGTTCTGGGGCATTCGAGGCAAGGAAGATCTTGGCGGCGGTGCGAGTGCAATCTTTGCCCTTGAAAGCTTTTTCCAACCAAACAACGGCGGGCAAGGACGCAGCGCAGCCGACCCATACTGGTCGCGAAACGCCTATGTCGGCCTTACGGGTGCGTTTGGCCGACTGACCTTCGGCAGGCAAACAAACCCTACCTATGTGGCGATGCAAGCAGTTAATCCTTTTGGCTCATCTGTGGTGTTTTCGCCGCTGGTCGTGCAAACCTTCGTGACGAGTTACGGCGGTTCGATTATCGGCGATACGGTCTGGAACAATACGGCCCAATACACGAGCCCGTCTTACAACGGACTCGGCGCGACAGTCATCTATGGGTTGGGCGGCGTGGCGGGATCACCGGGTATCGGCAATCTCGGCCTGCATCTAAGCTACAGCGGCAGCGCCCTTACCGCGGTTCTGTCCGCACAACGTGTGCGGTTCACCGCAGTAGGCCCGGTCGGGGCGCAGTACGCCTATCTCGCAGGCGCCGCCTACGATTTTCGACTCGTCAAGCTCTATGCCTCGGCCGTGCTGACGAGCAACGTCAGCACGCCGACCGGAACCCATACCTATCAGGCAGGTCTTTCTATCCCATTCACCCCGGCTGACTTTCTCTACGCGTCATGGGCCCGCACGCGACGATCCGGCCCCGTCGACAACAGCCTGCGCAACACCGCATCGATCGCCTATGACCACTTCCTGTCGAAGCGCACCGATTTATATGCGGTCTATTCGCTCGACAAGCTGAGCGGGCATTCGATTGGGAACACGTTCGGCGGCGGCATCCGGCACACGTTTTAGTCGATTAATTCTAGGGAGCGACGATGATCATCGATATTCACGGCCACTACACCACCGCGCCCAAAGCGCTGGAAGCGTGGCGCAACCGTCAGATCGCAGCCATCAACAGCCCGTCGGAGAGGCCGAAGGTCTCCGAGCTGCACATCAGCGACGACGAGCTGCGCGAGTCGATCGAAGCGAACCAGTTGAAGCTGATGCGTGAACGCGGCCTCGATCTCACGATCTTCAGCCCGCGCGCGAGTTTCATGGCGCACCACGTCGGCGACTTCGAGGTGTCGAGCACGTGGGCTGCGATCTGCAACGAGCTGTGTTTTCGCGTGGCGCAGCTTTTCCCCGACCACTTCATTCCCGCCGCGATGCTGCCGCAAAGCCCGGGCGTCGATACGGCGACCTGCATCCCCGAACTCGTGAAGTGCGTCGAAGAATACGGCAACGTCGCGATCAACCTGAACCCCGATCCGTCGGGCGGCCACTGGACGAGCCCGCCGATCTCCGACCGCTACTGGTATCCGATCTACGAGAAGATGGTCGAGTACGACATCCCCGCGATGATCCATGTGAGCACGAGCTGCAACGCGTGCTTCCACACGACCGGCGCGCATTACCTGAACGCCGATACGACCGCGTTCATGCAGTGCCTCACCTCCGACCTGTTCCGCGATTTCCCGTCTCTGCGTTTCGTGATCCCGCATGGCGGCGGTGCGGTGCCGTATCACTGGGGACGCTTTCGCGGCTTGGCGCAGGAGATGAAGAAGCCGCTCCTCAAGGACCATCTGCTGAACAACATCTTCTTCGATACCTGCGTCTATCACCAGCCGGGCATCGACTTGCTGGCGCGCGTGATTCCCGTGGACAACATCCTCTTCGCGAGCGAGATGATCGGCGCGGTGCGCGGCATCGATCCGGAGACGAGCAATTATTTCGACGACACGAAGCGCTATATCGAAGCCGCGCACATCGATGCCGATGAGCGCTACAAGATCTACGAAGGCAACGCGCGGCGCGTCTATCCACGCCTCAATGCGGCGCTCAAAACGACAGGACAGTGATCATGTTTGAACTGGGAGTGGTCTATCGCAACATCAATCGCGCGGACGGCGAAGTCGCCACGAAGCTCGGCGCGCTCGGATCGGCGACCGTTCACGAGGCGATGGGCCGCGTCGGCCTGATGAAGCCCTACATGCGCCCGATCTACGCGGGCGCGCAGACGAGCGGCACGGCGGTCACCGTCCTGCTGCAACCGGGCGACAACTGGATGCTGCACGTCGCGGCCGAGCAGATCCGGCCGGGCGATATCGTCGTGGCTGGAGTCACGACCGAATCCACCGACGGCTTCTTCGGCGACCTCCTCGCGACGAGTTTCCAGGCGCGCGGTGCGCGGGCGCTCGTGATCGACGGCGGCGTACGCGACGTGCGCGTGCTGGCCGAGATGGACTTCCCGGTTTGGAGCCGCGCGATTTCGTCGAAGGGCACGGTCAAGGCGACGCTCGGCTCGGTGAACGTGCCGGTCGTGTGCGCGGGCGCGCTCGTGACGCCGGGCGATGTCGTCGTCGCCGATGACGATGGCGTCGTCATCGTGCCGTCGGCGATGGCGCAGAAGGTGCTCGACAAAGCGGCCGCTCGCGAAGCGTTCGAAGGCGAGAAGCGCGCCAAGCTGGCCTCGGGCGTGCTTGGCCTCGATATGTACAACATGCGCGAGCCGCTGCAACAGGCGGGATTGCGCTACATCGATTGATCGATAGAGGGCTCGGAAAACATGGGTGAGCACATCACCGGGATCTCGTCGATGGCGACGCGTCAGGTGCTGGCCGAACTCGTCGCCGATTACGAGCGGTTGTCGGGACGGACGGTGGGTATCGAATCGGTCGGCGGCGTGGCGGCTCAGCGGCGCGTCGCGGACGGCGAGCCGTTCGACATCGTCGTGCTCGCCGCCGACGCGATCGACCGGCTTGCTGGCGACGGCCTCGTCGATCCGCAAAGCTGCGTCGGTCTCGCGCGATCGGGCGTGGCGATCGCGGTCGCGGCGGGCGCGCCGGCGCCGGATATCGCGACCGAAGCGGCCGTGCGCCACGCAGTGTTGACCGCGCGCACGATCGGCTATTCGACGGGGCCGAGCGGCGTTCACCTCGGGCGCTTGTTCGAACGATGGGGCATCGCCGAGACTATCGCGCCGCGCATCGTGCAGGCGCCGCCCGGCGTGCCGGTGGGCTCACTCGTTGCGAGCGGGCAGGTCGAGCTGGGCTTCCAGCAACTGAGCGAAATGTTGCACTTGCCGGGAATCGACGTGATCGGCGCGCTGCCGCCGGAAATTCAGGTCGTCACCGTCTTCTCGGCTGCTGTATGCACAGAATCTAAGCAGCATGAGGTTGCGCAGGAATTCCTCACCTTTCTGACCTCTCCCGACGCTGACTCCGTCAAGCATCGTCATGGTATGGAACCAGGAGGGGCAAGGTAGAAGATACACGGTTATACAAGGTCAATGTCGAGACGGCAGACAACGCCGCGCCCGTTCTCTGTGCGCGACCCCTCTGTTCAAGTACGGGCCGGCATTGCGGCGATCGATCTGAATGCCAGATTAGCGCGAAGTCGGACAGCAAGTTCGACGGCTATATCACCCGCCTTCGGGCGGCTGCCGCCAAAGCGTTCACCGCACGAATAAACACCAGCGCCTACACAATCAATCTCACATTTAAGACAATCATCATGGATCAGAACAGCACTCAGCACATTGCACGCATGGCGATAGTCGGTTTTGGCGAAGTCGGGTCCGCTTTTGCCCGTGCATTGACCGCCGCCGGTCGTAAGGTATCGGTCTTCGACATCAAGCTGAACGACGACGTGACGCGTGCAACGATTGTGGGGCGGGCGCGTGAATGCGGTGCGCTGGTAGCCGAAAACCTCGCGACGGCATTGCGCGACGCCCAACTCGTCTTTTCCGCCGTCACGGCAAGTCAGGCCGAAGTGGTAGCCACTGCATCGGCCGAACATCTAACGGCAGGCCAGACCTTCATCGACCTGAATTCGGTATCGCCCGCCGTCAAGCAGCGCAACTCCGAGCAGATCGAACGTCACGGCGCTGATTATGTGGAAGCCGCGGTGATGGCGCCGGTCCCGCCACAAGGCGTGCGCGTGCCGATGCTGCTGGGTGGGCGCCTCGCCAAGCAAACTGCGGAAATCCTCAACAGTCTTGGTATGCGCACGGAGGCCGTGTCGCAAGACATTGGCCTGGCGTCGGCCGTCAAGCTGTGCCGCAGCATCATGATCAAAGGCATGGAAGCGCTGTGCGTTCAGTCGATGCTGGCGGCAAAGCAGTTCGACGTGGACGGCCGGGTGCTGGCGTCGCTTGCAGCAAGCTTTCCCCGCGCAGGCTGGGATACGGGCTATGAGGCGTACCTGATCGGACGGGTGGTTGAGCACGGGCAAAGGCGCTCTGAAGAAATGCGCGAAGCCGCGTTAATGCTCGATGGATTAGGAATGTCGAGCGCGCTTGCCACCGCGATCGCCGACGTGCAACAGGAACTCGCAGCACGCGCCGCGCCACTGTCCGAATCGCTGGATCCGAGGGGCAGGCTGCCCGAATGGCGGACGCTGCTAAACCTGCCTGAAGCTGTGAACGCACTATCCGAAGTAACTGAGCGAACCGGGTCCCGAAGCCCCGAGTTGGTAGACAAGATTTAATTTTACATAAAGCGATTTAGCGATGTTTATTTGGTATCCTAATTGTAACCCTCAAACTCGCCGATGATTAGCGTCATTGTGTCTTCAAAGGTTCGGGGCATGCGTTCGGTGGCAGCGGAGAAACTTTGATGACAGCCAGGCGCGCGTATCGAGGGTAGTCGAGCTACTTCGTACTTCCACCGTCGTTTAAAGATGCTTCCTATTTCACCCATGTAGCACGTCGCAAACAAGTCAGCGCTGTCGGGACGAATATTTCCAGAGTTACCTTCTGGCGTTCTGCCTGTGCAAATTGCATGCTATTCCCCGAATTTGTGAAGCCCGATCGAAAGGTCGCCCAGCTCATCGACTGGCATCTGCGTGCCCATTTGAATCGGGCCTGCGTTAGCGGCCCCACTTTGTGGAGCTCGCGGGGTTTTAACACTGCTATAAAGTCTCTACAGTTCAAACAGGATCGAGGCGCGTACATAGGTGAGCGATGTCCTAGGACTGGCGTCAACACCCTCGGGTGTTGCTCCAATCCACAGCGCTCGGCCACCGAACACTTCCTGCGGCCAAAGCATGCAGCGGAAAAACTCCTGGTCGACTTTGTGCAGGCCTTCCTCGTCAACGAGGATCGCATCCGTGCCGACACTTGGCATCGCGACTGCTTTGACTTTATGACAGTGCAACAGGTCATAAATCTCATTCAGCGACTCACTGCCTCGACCGGAAGCAATTCGCTCAACTTCCGTCACGGTCTTGGTGAATGGGTCGATCAGATAGGTTCGTATCATGGTTACGATCGGCACCGAGCGTTCGGCACCGCGAGCGGGTGAAGGAGTTTGTAATGCTTGGATTTCCGACTGTAGCAATCCGCCTCTTGCTTAAGTCCGCGCCACAACCGTTGAAGTTTCCGAATCTCGCTTCTAAGTGCATCGAGGTGATCTCGTGTCATACGATCGGCGTCCACCCAAGGTTCCTCTGCATAACGTGCAATTTTGAGCAACTCACGGATTTCGTCGAAGGTGAAGCCAAGCTCACGGCCGTGCCGAATGAAAGCCAGACATCCGATGAAGGTGTTGTCGTATTCGCGAAACCCATTGCTGGCCCGGGAGGGAGCGGGCAACAGAGCCACCTTCTCGTAGTAGCGAATCGTTTCGATACTGGTGCCGGAGAGTCGGCTCAGCATGCCTATGGAATAGGTGACGGTCATGATAAGTCCGATAGCCTGCCTCGTGCTTCAATTTCCCCAAGGGTTACTCTTCCAGCGATAAATAATGATAATTGGCTTATTGTGGTTGCGCTCCCCGATGCCTCATTGATGCATCGGCGCAAAGGCGACAACGACTCGACCTGAATACGATGGACGACCCAGAATCGCTTTCCCTGGCATTGCCCGACGGCTTTAAGGTCTCTGCGCTCCTCCGAGTGCCGGCGGACGCGCGAGCCCTATATGTCTTCGCGCACGGTGCCGGGGCGGGCATGCAGCACACCGGCATGTCGTCATTGGCTGACGCGCTTGCGGCGTCCAATGTCGCCACATTGCGCTACCAGTTTCCGTACATGGAGCGGGTCTCTAAGCGGGTGGACTCGCCGGCCGTGGCACATGCTGCCGTGCAAGCAGCCGTCGCAGAGGCCCGCCGGCGGCTGCCAGCCCTGCCGCTCTTCGCGGGCGGCAGGTCGTTCGGCGGCCGCATGACGTCCCCAGGCCCAAGCCATCTCCCCGCTCGACGGCGTGCGTGGCCTCGCTTTCGTCGCGTTCCCGCTGCACCCGGCGGGCGCGCCCGGCGTGGAGCGGGCACGGCATCTGGCGGACGTCACGGTGCCGATTCTCTTCCTGCAGGGCACGCGCGACAAGCTGGCCGAGCTTCACCTGCTGAGGTCGGTCGTCGAGACGCTGGGGCCACGCGCCACGCTGCACGTGGTGGACGACGCAGATCATTCGTTCCACGTGCGCGCGTCCTCCGGCCGGACCGACGCGGAGGTCGTGCTCGAGCTGGCACGGACGATGTCGGCGTGGTTCTTCGCCGAAGGGGAGTTCGTGCGCGTTACCTGAGCAAGCGCAGGAATGCTTGTAGTAGAGTCGGGAGAGCGAGCCGGCGAACTCGCCGTGCTGGACTCGCCCGCTCATTCCCTTCTCTATCCGCAGATGGAATGTCGCATAGCAACGATAAGCGACGCCTGTCGCGTCGGCGACGTTCTCCCAGTGCCGAGTGATGAATTCGTCAGGTCCGCTTGCGGTGTCCGCCTGGAATCGCGGAGGGCATCTGCTTTGATTTGGCTGGCACCGATCCGTGAGTGACCGCTTAGAGATGCAGCCGAAACCAGACTGGCGGAGCGTCGAACGACGCGCATTGGCGGGTCACTGCCCGACGCGGTCGCCCGAAACCGACCCTCCACGGTCGGCCGTCACCGAGCGCTTGCTATGGCCGCTTGCAAAGTACAACAGCCGCTCGCTTCGCTGTTCCGGTGGGTCAATCGGCCTTCGCGGAAATTGAAGCCTGTTGCGTTCTACATCGGTAGCCTTGCGGATTTATTGATGTTGGTGCGATCGAGTCGGTGGAAGCAGCTTCCTGCGTTGGCCAACTCGCTTCAACCCGTTGCCGTCATCCGCACCACCCGATTTAGGCGCCGGAAGCGTGCAAGCTGTCGGCCAGCGGTGCGGCGCGGACACTCTGCCGGCGATCTCGGTCTTCATTGGAAAGTCACCTGAAACTGCGCTGTCGACCCTCGAAATCCCGGCGACCCAACTGCGCGGCATATTTATGTGAACGTAGACCCGCCAGTCTGGGGGCGACAGGGCTTGCGATGGACTCGCGCGGGCCGGCACTATTTGCGCGACCGTCGCCTGTCAGCTTGCGTGCGATGGAAGTTTTTCCCGAAAATTCTCTGATCGGTTCGGCGATCTTTTGTTAAGACAACGTCCGTGACGCTCGTGGTGTACGCTAGATGAATCAGTCGTCCACGCACTCAAATCAAAACTGCCAACAAGCGTGGTAATCAACATCGCCCGTCATGACAAGCAATAAAGCGCCTGAGCCTTCAGTTGATCCGCCCGACGTGACTCGTTCTGTCATGCCGTCGCTGGAGTTTCCGATCGTCGGCATCGGGGCATCGGCCGGCGGGATTCAAGCGCTGACGCGCCTCTTTGAGCACATGCCAAACGACGCGGGC
>NZ_FCOG02000362.1 GCF_001544975.2 Caballeronia arationis
CGCGATCTACTGCACTACAACCTGCAGAGCGTGCGCGCCTATCTGCTTAAGGAAGAGTTTCAACAACTCTGGGAGTAACTTTCTATGATCATGTGGACCGGCCCGGACGGCGCTTCCGCACGAATACGCGCTTGAATTCGCGATCCGCGGAGCCGGCGATGGATCAGCGCACTTGCTTATTGCAATCGTTACGCATATGTGCCAGCGTTTAACTGTCACGTTCCGTCGTGCGACGCACCGGCTCAAGGGCTGCAACCGATATCACCGGTCGAAAATCCCTTGCGACCTGCTCGTAACAGAACTGCGAATACGTTGAGACAATGCATACAAATTCCGAATAGTCGTTCGCACGGAAAGGGCATGTCATGACGAGACGCCGCTTTTTTGCCGCCCTGCTGGTTGGGATCTCGGTGCTCCTACCGCCGGCGCGGGCCGAGTCAGGACCGAGTGCGCCTACTATCGCACCAGCATCCGCGCCACCGGGTGCTGTCGCGAAAACCCGCCAGATGAACATCGCGGCCAAACCATGGACCGGCGACTTTGACGCGATGCTCGAGCGCCGCGTGATCCGCTTTCTTGTGCCGTACAGCCGTACGTTGTACTTCAACGACAAAGGCCGAGAACGTGGCTTGACTGCTGAATTCGCGCGAGACTTCGAACGGTACGTCAACAAGCGCTATGCCAGCCACCTCGGAAAACGCCCGCTCACAGTCCTTTTGATACCAACGACCCGGGACAAACTCCTGGCGAACCTTCAGGCCGGGCTGGGCGACATCTCGGCGGGCAACCTGACGGCGACCGATGAGCGCCGCAAGTTTGTGGACTTCGTTGCGCCGCGTGACCGCAAGCCGGTCAGAGAACTGATCGTGACCGGGCCTGGCGCTCCGGCTATCGCCACGCTGGACGACCTCGCGGGGAAGCAAGTCTATGTACGCAAGGCGACGAGTTACTACGAGAGTCTAACGGCGCTCAACGACCGGTTCAGGAAAGCAGGCAAGCCGGTCATGCAGATAGTGCTGCTACCTGACGCACTCGAAGATGAGGACACGCTCGAAATGCTGAACGCGGGAATGCTTCACATGGTGGTGGTCGATGACTGGAAAGCAAAGCTGTGGGCGCAAGTCCTGCCTCGGGTCAACATTAGGGAGGATCTGGCGGTACGCAGCGAAGGCTATGTCGGTTGGGCGATCAGGAAAAACAGTCCTCAACTGCAGGCTGCGGTGACTGAGTTCTATAACGAGTTTGCTAAAAAGCAGGGTGTCATCGACTATCGGCTCGCACAGTTCATGAAGCGTATCAAGCAGGTCACCGATGCTTCGGGGGCGGCGGAGAGCAAGCGTTTCGACGAAACACTTGCCCTCTTCGAGAAGTACGGCAAGCAGTATGGCTTCGACCCTCTGATGCTGGCCGCGCTAGGCTATCAGGAATCGCAGTTGAACCAGTCGGCCCGAAGCCACGTTGGCGCGGTCGGAGTCATGCAGTTGATGCCAAAAACAGGCGAGGAAATGGCGGTTGGCAACATTGGCGTGACCGAATCGAACATCCATGCTGGAACCAAATACATGGATCGGCTGATGACACGCTACTTTCCGGATGCGCACTTCGATGACACCACTCGTGCAATGTTTGCGTTCGCGAGCTATAACGCGGGGGCGGCAAAAATTGCAAAGATGCGCACGGAAGCCGCGGCACGCGGGCTCGATCGGGACAAGTGGTTCAATAACGTCGAAATCGTAGTCGCGGAGAAGATCGGCATCGAAACCACAACGTACGTACGCAACATCTACAAGTATTACGTTGCATATCGCCTAATAGTCGATTCGCAGGACGCGCGCGACAGGGCGATTCGCAAAATGCAGCCCGGTGAGTGACCGTTGCCCGGGCGGAGTCGACCCCGAATGTACCACTGACGCGAAGGCGGAGCTCCATGGGGCACTGGGTCAGGCGATGCGTTGGCGTTCCACTGGCTGCATCAGGAACTCGCCGAAGCGCTCTCGCAACTGATTCCAGAATTTTTCCTGTTGCACCCAGCGGGATCTCGTCGATGAAAACCACATCGTCCGGTGTCCACCACTTCGCGATTTTCCCTTCGTAGAAGCCAAGCAACTGCTCGCGGGAAAGCTCGGTTCCTGTTTTCCTGACCACTACGAGCAGCGGCCGCTCGTCCCACTTCGGATGGCGGGCCGCGATGCACGCCGCCATGGATACCGCCGGGTGAGCCATGGCGATATTCTCAAGGTCGATGGAGCCAATCCATTCGCCACCCGACTTGATTACGTCTTTGCTGCGATCAGTGATTTGCATAAAGCCATCGGAATCGATGGTCGC
>NZ_FCOG02000040.1 GCF_001544975.2 Caballeronia arationis
GACGTGCGGTGACTGCTGCCTGAAAAAGCTGCTTTCTTTGCTTACTTTCTTTGCAGCAGCAAAGAAAGTAAGTCCCGCCCCGGACAGGGGCAGAGCTAATAGACCAAAACCAAAACAAGTTCCATAGAAGCACATCAAAATCAAACGGTGTTCAAACGCAACGCCCCGCCCACCCCGCCCAAAGTATCAGACCCTATGCGCAAGCTTCGCGCTCCCCGAAGCAGCCCCTTGCGGCCGCACGGCCAGAGTCAGGACCACAGCAGCAACGAGCGCTGCGCTCATGAACACGTACGAGGCCCCGGGCGACCCGGTCGCGCCATTGAGATACCCGACCACATAGGACCCGACGAACGACCCGAGCGCCCCCATGCTGTTGATCAGGGCCATCGCGCCTCCAGCGACATTCTTCGGCAGCAACTCCGGCACGATCGCGAAGAAAGGTCCATACGGCGCATACATCGCCGCGCCAGCGATCACGAGCAACGCATACGACGCCCAGAAGTGCGTCGAGCCAAGCAGGTACGATCCGGCAAACGCAAACGCTCCGATCAAGAGGAACGGCCACACGAACGCCTTGCGCGCATTCAACTTGTCCGACGCCCACGACGCCGCGATCATTGCGATGGTCGCCGCAAGGTACGGCATCGCCGAAAGCCAGCCCGTCTCGACCATGCCGAAGGTCGAAGCGTTCTTCAGAATCGAAGGGAGCCACAGCACGAAACCATACACGCCAATGCTCCAGCAGAAATACTGCGCGCACAACTTGATCACCGCAGGCGAACGGAACGCCTCACCGTAGTTCTTGACCGGCTTGATCGCGGCCTGCTCGGCGCGCAGCGTGGCATCGAGGTGAGCTTTCTCCTGCGCGCTGAGCCACTTCGCCTGCGCTGGCTTGTCCTGCACGATGAACCACCAGATCACAGCCCACACCACGGCCGGCAGCCCTTCCGCGATAAACATGTTGCGCCAGCCGAACGAATTCACCAGATACCCCGACACGACCGACATCCACAGCACCGTCACCGGATTGCCGAGAATCAGGAACGTATTGGCGCGTGAACGCTCGGACTTCGTGAACCAGTTCGAGATGAAGACGAGCATCGCGGGCATCACGGCCGCCTCGACGATCCCGAGCACGAAACGTATCGCCATCAGCGAAGGAATGTTGCTCACCATGCCTGTGAGCGCCGCGCATCCGCCCCACAGGATCAGGCTCACGAACACGAGCTTCTTCACACTGCGCCGTTCGGCGTAGATCGCGCCCGGAATCTGGAAGAAGAAATAGCCAAGGAAAAAGAGCGCGCCGATCAGCGACGACAAGCCCTTGCTGATGCCGAGGTCGTGATTGATGCCGGCCGCGGCGGCGAAGCCATAGTTCGCGCGGTCGAGATACGCGAGGCTGTAGGTAATGAAGACGATCGGCATGATCGCCCACCAGCGGCGCACCGCCAGCTTGGGGGTAATCGTGGTTTGCATCGTGTCTCTCCAGTATCCGGTTCGGTTCGATTCAGTCCGAATCGGTCAGGTCAGGTTGAAAGCGGCTCGTGCCGTCTTCTCGATGGATGTCTCAGGTTCTTCCAGCTTGTCCAGTTCAGCGCGCGTCGGCAGCCCTTCGCTGTCGCCGATCACCTGGATCGCAAGCGCGCCGATCCGGTTGCCGCGCGCGAGCGCATGGCGCACGTCGCGGCCCTCAAGCAGCGCGCTCACCACGCCGACCGCGAAGCCGTCGCCCGCGCCCACCGTATCGACGACCTTCGCGACCGGCACCGCCGGCACGATGCCCGCATCGCCGTCGGCGGTGCGGAAATAGGCGCCATGCGCGCCCAGCTTCACGATTACGCCCTTTGCGCCCTGGTCGAGATAGAAGCGTGCGATGTCCTCAGGCTTCGCGTGGCCCGTGAGCGTGAGCCCTTCTGTGACGCCGGGCAGCACCCAGTCGGCGAGCGCGGCAAGCGCGTTGAGCGACTCCGCCATCGCCTCGCGTGACGGCCAGAGCGTCGGGCGGAGGTTCGGATCAAAGGAAATCGTCTTGCCAGCAGCCCGCATTTCACGTGCCATGTGGAACGCGAGTTCGCGCGAACTTGCCGAAATGGCCGGCGCGACGCCCGTCAGGTGCAGGTGGCGCGCGCCCCTCACGTAGCCGGCGACGTAGTCGGCGACCGACAAATGGCTCGCCGCCGAGCCCTTGCGGAAATATTCGACTGCCGGATCGCTGCCGTCGTCGTTCTTCGATTTGAGCTGAAATCCCGTCGGATAACGCTCGTCGACGGTGACGCAATTCGCGTCGATGCCTTCGGCGGCCAGCACGTCGAGCACGTAGCGTCCGAACGAATCGCGCCCGACGCGGCTCATCCAGCCGACCTTGAAGCCGAGCCGCGACAGTCCGATCGCGACGTTCAGGTCCGCACCCGCGACGCGCTTCGTGAACTGGCCGACTTTCGCGAGGTCGCCAGTCTCGGCGGCCACGAACATCGTCATCGCTTCGCCGTAGGTCACGACGTCGAGCGTCTCGGGTTTTGTCTGCATGGTGTGTCTCCTCTCGTGTCTTGTCGGGGTGTCGGGTCAGGCGGCGGCGAGCCACGCGACTTTCGCGGCCGCGTCGGTTTCGGGCGCGGCGGCGTCGAACGGGAATTCGATGCCGCGCGGCACGTCGCGCGGCAGCAGCTTCAGCAAATGGGCGAACAGGACGTCGCGGGCGCCGGGCGCGACGGCGAAGCGCCGCGCGCCCTCGCCCGTCACGGCCTTGCAGTGCACGTAGCTCACGTGCGGCGCGAGGCGCCGCGCGGCTTCGGCCGGGTTCTCTCCCGCCCACAGCCAGTTGCCGGTGTCGAAAGTCATCGAGAGCGTGCGCGAGTCCTTCGGCAGCGCGTCGAACAGCGCGGCAAACGCGCCGATCGTGCCGCCCGCCTTCAACTGGCCGTTTTCCACGACGACGCGCGCCCGCGAACCCGACATCGTCGACAGCGCTCGATCGAGCGTGGCGGCATCGGTCGCGGTGCCGTGTTCCGTGCCGCCCAGTTGCAGCTTCACGATGCGTGCGCCGAGCGCCGCGGCTTCGTCGATGGCCAGCCTGAGCGCGGCGAGATCGAGCGAGCCGTCGGCAGCGAAGAGCGTCGCGGGCGTCGAATAAACCGCCCACAGACCGAGCGCGGCGACCTGCTCGCCGAGGCGGCGCAACGCGTCGGGCGTGGCGTCGGCGTAGCGTGCAAAGAGTTCGCGGCGCACTTCGAATCCGCTCGCGCCCGCGCGCGCCGCCGCGGCGGCCCAGAACGCGTGGCCATCGCGCCGGATGGCGTCCGCGCCAAACGCGCTGGCGACGATCACCACTTCGGCGTGTGTATCGGAATGAAGCTCGCTCACGGAAATCTCGCTCAATTCGTGCTTTTGGAACCTATGGAACCGGTTCCATTTGCGGGGTTTAAAAAAGACGCCTGCGCGTCCGTCTCAAAACGAATGGTGCGCCCGGTCGTCGGGCGCACGCTATAGTGGAATTCCCTAGGCCGGATTTGGGTCGGCGAGACACAGTTCGAGAAAGCGCGCCGCCACTCTCGATGGCGCTGCCGAGTGGGGCAGGAGGATCGAAAACCGGCGCGTGAGCGGTTCGGGCGCGATGCGCAGGCGCCTGAGCGCGTCGTCTTCGTGGCGGATCGACATCGCCGACACGAAGCCGATGCCCATGCCCGCCCGCACCGCTTCCTTCACGCCCTCGACGCCCGCGATTTCGAGCGCGATGCGCATCGGTGCGCCTGCGCTGGCGAACGCGCGCTCGACGATCTGCCGCACGCCCGAGCCGCTTTCGCGCAACACGAGCGGATGCGCGGAAATCGCATCGAGCGATGCCTCGCCGCGATCCGGCGCGAGCGCGTGCGACGCCGGCAGAATCGCGACGATCTCGTCCTCGCGCCAGGGCGTGACGCTCGTGCCCGGCGGCAGATCGACGCCCACCGGCCCTTCGATCATCGCAATGTCGAGTCCCGGAAGGGCCGCGACGATATCCGACGTGTTGCCGTCGATCGTCGTGATCGCGATGTCGGGAAACTCGCCGTGGAAGGCGGCGATGAGGTACGGCAGCAGATAGCTCGCCGGCGTCGTGCTCGCGCCGATGCGCAGCGTGCCGCGCTCAAGGCCGCGCAGCGCGTCGCGAAACGCATACGCCTGCCGGTAGGTCTCGCGGATACGCGCGGCGTACTCGGCGAGCTGCTCTCCCGCGGCGGTCAGCCGCACCCCGCGGCCGTCGCGCTGATAGAGCGGCTCGCCGAACTCGTCCTGCAACTGGCGCAACTGGCCGGAGACGGCCGGCTGCGAGAGATGCAGCGCCGTCGCCGCGCGGCTGATGTTGCCGAATTCGGCGACCGTCGCAAACGTTATAAGCTGATCGGGGGTCATTTCGTTATATATATCGGACCAGCCGATACTTTACATCCCAAATCACGATTTTTCATATCGATATATCAAGTTTAGGATTGGCGCATTGCGATAAAAACTCCGACCCGACATGTCCACTATCCAGCCCACTCATACTCTCGTCGCCAGCAAACCGTCCACGCGCGGTCAGCTGAACGGCATTCTCTTCGTCGCGCTCTTCGCCGCCGCCGTCACCCGACTCTCGTCCATGCCCGCCATCGCCGGACTCGGTATCAGCCCGCTGATCGTCGGCATCGTCGCCGGCGCACTCTACGGCAACGCACTGCGCGACGGCATGCCCGCCAGCTGGGCCGCGGGCGTCAACTTTTCGGCGCGCAAGCTGCTGCGTATCGCGGTCGCGTTCTTCGGGCTGCGCGTAAGCCTGCAGGAAATCGCGCAGGTCGGGTTCGCGGGCGTCACGGTGTCGGTGCTGATCGTCGTGAGCACGCTCGCGATCGGCACCTGGGCCGGCATGAAGCTGATGAAGCTCGACCGCGACACCGCGCTCCTCACCGCCGCCGGCAGCGCGATCTGCGGCGCGGCCGCCGTGCTCGCGTTCGAATCGACCCTGCAGTCCAAGCCGCACCAGAGCGCGATGGCGGTCGGCAGCGTCGTGCTGTTCGGCACGCTCTCGATGTTCCTCTATCCGCTCGCGATGCACGCCGGCTGGCTGCATCTCGATACGCTCGGCGCCGGCCTCTTCTTCGGCGGCACGATCCACGAAGTGGCGCAGGTGGTTGGCGCGGCCAGCAACGTGAGCCCGGAAGCAACGCACATCGCGACCATCGTCAAGATGACGCGCGTCATGCTGCTCGTGCCGGTACTGCTCGCGCTCGGCCTTTGGCTGAACCGCTCGCGTGCTGCTGCCGGCGCCGGCGGCAAGGGCGGCAAGCTCGCGGTGCCCTGGTTCGCGCTCGGCTTCCTCGCGCTCGTGATCGTGAATTCGCTGCACATCCTGCCGGAAACCGCGACCAGCACGCTCAACATGCTCGACACCTTCGCCCTCACGATGGCCATGACCGCGCTCGGCATGGAAACGCGCTTCGCACAGATTCGTCAGGCAGGCCCCCGCGCACTGGCAACGGGTGCGATCCTGTATGTCTGGCTGATCGGCGGCGGGCTTGCGATCACGCTCGGCGTCGAGCGCCTCTTCGGCTGAACGCCGGCTTAGTCTGATAAACAAGAACGCCCCGCCCTCGCGCGGGGCTTTCGCTATGTATGGCACGGACCCTGCTGAACCAGAAGTTTGCGCGCGGCGCGGCACGTCCGCCGCGCATGAACACGAGGAGGAACTGCCCATGCCCTACGAACTGTATTACTGGGACGGCCTGCAGGGCCGAGGAGAATTCGTCCGGCTCGCGCTGGAAGATGCAGGAGCCGACTATATCGACGTCGCGCGCGGCGCGAAGAAGGACGGTCTCGGCACGGACGCCATGATGAAGCTCATGAACAGCAAGACCGAGCCGCATATCCCGTTCGCGCCGCCGTTCCTGAAAGTCGGCGAACTGATCGTGCCGCACGTCGCGAACATCCTGATGTATCTAGGGCCGAAGCTCAAGCTCGCGCCGAAGGACGAGGGCTTGCGCTACGTCGCTCATGGCCTGCAACTGACGATCGCCGATGTGGTCGCGGAAGTCCACGACACGCATCATCCGCTCGCCACCGATCTCTATTACGAAGATCAGAAAGACGCGGCCAAGGTGCGCTCTAAGAACTTCATCGAGCAGCGCATTCCGAAGTTTTTCGGTTACTTTGAGCGCGTGCTGAAGCAGAACCCCGACGGCGATACGCAGATGGTCGGCAAGTCGGCGACGTATGTCGACCTGTCGATGTTCCAGCTCGTCGACGGCCTGCACTACGCCTTTCCGCGCGCGATGCGAAAATTCGGCCAGCACTATCCGCGTGTGGCGGCGCTGCACGATGCCGTGCTCGAGCGGCCGAACATCGCGGCGTATGTTGATTCTGAACGGCGCATCCCGTTCAATGAATCGGGGATCTTCAGGCACTATCCCGAACTCGATCAGGACGCGAAGTAGCCGTCGATCGCCTCGAAACCCTTAACCGCCACTTTGTGGCATGGGACCAGGTAAGCGCTGAAGCGCCAACTCTGGTCGACCGCCACTTTGTGGCATGGGACCCGAGTAAGGCGCTGAAGCACCAACTCTGGTCGACCGCCACTTTGTGGCATGGGACCCGAGTAAGGCGCTAAAGCGCCAACTCTGGTCGACCGCCACTTTGTGGCATGGGACCCGAGTAAGGCGCTAAAGCGCCAACTCTGGTCGACACAGGAGCCAGCATGGTCGAAACGATTCCCTCATTCGGTCTCGGCACGTTCCGCGTCGCGGCCGGCAAGACCGCGCAGTCGGTGAAGAGCGCGCTGCAACTCGGCTATCGTCACATCGATACCGCCCAGTACTACGACAACGAAGCCGAAGTCGGCCAGGGCGTGCGCGATTCGGGCATCCCGCGCGAGGACGTCTGGGTCACGACGAAAGTCTGGTGGGAGCGCCTGCGCCGCGACGATCTGATCGCAAGCCTGAAAGAGAGCCATCGCAAGCTCGATATCGGCACGATCGACCTCGCGCTCATCCACTGGCCGTCGCCGGACAGCGTCGTGTCGATCGCTGAAACGCTCGCCGCATTGCAGGAAGCGCAGAAGCTCGGGCTGATCCGCCATTACGGCGTATCGAACTTCACGGCGCCGCTCCTCGAAGCCGCGCTCGCCGCGCCGGGCGGGGGCACCATCGTGACGAACCAGTTCGAAGTCAGCCCGTTCCTCGCGAACCGCGCGCTTGTCGAGGCGACGCAGAAGCTCGGCGTGAAGGTAACGGCGTACATGCCGCTCGGCGAAGGTCGCGCGCACACCGACCCGACGCTCGCCGACATCGCGAAGAAGCACGGCGCGACGCCCGCGCAGGTGACGTTCGCGTGGCTGCTGTCGCGGCAGATCGTGGTGCTGTCGGCATCGACGAATCCGGAGCACCAGCAGGTCAACTGGGACGCGCAGAAACTGAAGCTCGACGCCGAAGACATCGCCCGCATCGATGCACTCGACGAAGGCAAGCGCAACGCAAATCCGCCGTTCGCGCCGAAGTGGTAGCGCGCGTAAGGTGGGCCCGACAGCCCGGCGCGTTGGAGCGCCGGGCTTTTTTTGCCCGCGCGGACCGACCGGCAGCATGGCTCGTCCGCGCGACACGCGAATGCTATCCTTGCGGCGCACTTGGCCCTGAACCGATCCAAGCCGCTCGCCCAACCGCCCGATACGTCCCGTTCACGTGCTTTCATTCCTGCTCAAACTGCGCACCCGCGCGCAAAAGCTCTTCCGGCTCTCCGATGACCACACGATGCTCGTGTGGGCGGTGATCGTCGGCGTCGCCGGGGCGTTCGCGACCGCGGCGTTTCGCGAAGGCATCGACGAATTGCAGCGGGCGTTCGGCAGCGAAGCCGGCAATTTCGTCGAGATGGCGAAGCGCCTGCCGTGGCCCGTGCGCGTCGCCCTGCCGACGGCGGGCGGACTGGTCGCGGGCGTGTGTCTCCTGATCGCGCGGCGCCGCGCGACGAAGCAGGCCCACGCCGACTACATGGAAGCCGTCACCATCGGTGACGGCGCCGTGCCCGTGTGGCAGAGCTTCTGGCGCAGTCTGTCGTCGCTATTCACGATTGCGAGCGGCGGCTCGATCGGGCGCGAAGGATCGATGGTGCAGCTCGCGGCGCTCTCGGCTTCGCTGATCGGCCGCTGGGTGCACTTCGATCCGCCGCGCCTGCGCCTCCTCGTCGCGTGTGGCGCCGCCGCCGGCATCACCTCGGCGTACAACGCGCCGATCGCGGGCGCGTTCTTCGTCACCGAAATCGTGCTCGGCTCGATAGCGATGGAGAGCTTCGGGCCGATCGTGGTCGCGTCGGTCGTCGCCAACATCACGATGCGCGAGTTCGCCGGCTACCGCCCGCCTTACGAGATGCCCGTCTTCCCGACCATCACGGGCGTCGAAGTGCTGCTCTTCGTCGTGCTCGGGCTGCTGTGCGGCGCGCTCGCGCCGCATTTCCTGCGGCTCCTCGCCGCCTCGAAGAAGCGCTTCACGCTTCTGCCGCTGCCCTTGCCGCTCAGGCTCGGGCTGGGCGGTCTGATCGTCGGCGTGATTTCGATCTGGTGGCCGGAAGTCTGGGGCAACGGCTACGAAGTCGTGAACTCGCTGCTGCACACGCCCTGGACCTGGACCGCCCTTCTCACCGTGCTCGTCTTCAAGATCATCGCGACCGCCGCAACGACCGGCTCGGGCGCGGTCGGCGGTGTCTTCACGCCGACGCTCTTCGTGGGCGCCGTGCTCGGGTGTCTCTTCGGCATCGCCGCGCACACGATCTGGCCGCACTCGACCTCCGAACCCTTCGCCTACGCGATGGTCGGCATGGGCGCGTTCCTCGCCGCCGCGACGCACGCGCCGCTGATGGCGATCCTGATGATCTTCGAGATGACGCTGTCGTACCAGGTCGTGCTGCCGCTGATGCTGTCGTGCGTAGTTGCGTATTTCATCGCGCGCACGTCCGAGCAGACGTCGATGTACGAAGTCACGCTGCGCCGCACGCGCGAAGAGAAGGAGCGCACGCGGCTCGCCGCCACGCAGATGCGCGAACTGGTGAAGCCCGCCGATACCGTCGTTCCGCTCTCGGCGAACGTGAAGGACATGACGCGCGTGTTCCTCGAATATCCTGTGAAGTATCTGTATGTCGTCGATGAGGGCGAGCACTTCCAGGGCGTGGTCGCGCTGAAGGACATCACCTCCGACCTGCTCGACGAACGCGACACGGAGACTAAGACCGCCCGCGACTATCTTCAGCCGCACTTCGACGTGCTCACGCCCGACATGTCGCTCGGCGAGGCGCTGCAGCACTTCCTCGCGTTCCAGGGCGAGCGGCTGCCGGTGATCGAGCGGCGTGCGGAGCCGCTTCTGCTCGGCGTCGTGTACAAGACATCGCTACTCGACGCATACTTCCGTTTGAACCCGACGACGCGCTGAACTTGCGCTAGTGTGCAAATTTGCAGTGCGCGGGTGCCTGGCGGCACTGCCGCATGCTGCCGGGCATCGGTGCGGCCGCACTTCAGAACTCACTCGAAGTGTGTTCGCCGCGCTCCCGTTCGAGCGCGTTCGCGCGTTGTAAGCAGTTAGTGTTTTCGCGCGACGCGAAGCGGCACGGATGCGATTGGCATGGGCTTTGCTCGTTGCTTTCTCGCTGCTTACGTCAGGAGGGGTTGAGCGATGAAAACCTCAACGATGTTGTCGATGGCTCTGGTTTCCGTGTCGTGCTATGCGGCGCCGCTTCACACGAGCGACACCGATGCCGCGATCGCGACCACTGCAATGCGCGCCGCAATGCGCGCGAACGCGGCGCCCGTGTCGGCGCCCGCGCCGGAGGTCACGGCGCAGGATCTCGACCATGCGCGCTGGCGTCACGTGAAAATCCCGAAGTCGCGCGCGCCGAGCCGCGGCATGGCGAGCCAGCCCGTGCAGGTGCAGACCTGAAGCGCTTCCTTTATCCACCGGAACGATGCGAATGACCGACACGCCCAAACACGCCTTGAACGACGAGCCGATCGACGATGAAATCGCGCAGGTGCTGCGCGCCATGCAGTTTCCGGCAAACAAGGACGCGATCGTCGATGCCGCGCGCGAAGCGGGCGTAAGCAACGACGTCATTACGGTTTTCGACGCGCTCCCCGAGCAGGATTACGCCGACGCGGATGCGGTCGAGCAACTTCTCGGCGGCAACGGCGGGCCGGGTCTGTCGATCTAGAGCCCGGCTCAGTTCGCGCCGAATACCACGCGGCTGAAGAAGCCTGCAAGCACGGCCTCGGCGAAATCCCCGGGCACCGATTGCGGGTCCGACGAATAGAAGAACTGCACGCCATCGCATAGCGCGATCAGGCCGAGCGAAAGCTGCTCGGCCGGCATTGGCAACGGCGTGCCGACGCGCTCCGAAAATGCGCTGATGTAATCGGTCGTGGTCTGGCGCAACTCCCGCATGAACGCATTGAACTGCTCGCGAAAAGCCGCGTCGCGGCTCGCATGCAGCTTCGCCTCGACCCACAGCAAAAAGCATTTGTTCTCGCGATAAATCTCGCTGTAGTACTCCAGCACGCGCGCTTCCATGTCCGCGCGCGACGCCTCCCCGTCTTCGAAAATCGAGCGCATGCGGCCCATCGTGGCGTCGTGATCGCGCCTGAGCAGTTCGAGCAGCAGCTCCGACTTGCTGCCGAAATTCGAATAGAACGCGCCGCGCGAGTAGCCCGCAGCGGCCGCGATGTCTTCGACGCTCGTCACGCCGAATCCCTTGTTCATGAATGCCGTGAGCGCCGCATCGAGTAGACGCTGGCGCGTCTGGTCGCGGCTTTGCTCACGTGTGAGGCGGGTGGGTTTCATGCGTCGAGTTTAGCATCGAACCCCCTTTCAGAACGTTTTTGATACAGCTTTGCATTCGAATACATACCTGTATTAGAATTCATCGTGCATTGCCCGGTGTATCGCCGGAAAGCCCGTCGTCAATGGCGTTCCGGCCTCTTGCCGAGCTTCTCATGCGTCCCCCCGTGTCTCGAAATGCTGCCGCCGCGCCGTACGCGCCGAGTTTTCGAGCTCCCGATCCCGCCTTCGGCGTCGAGGTCTTCTGTGATTTCTTCTCGCTGCGTGTTTCAGTCGAACCGCATCCGCGCGCTGGCCAGCGCCGCATTCATCGCCACGCTCGCCGCGCTCGCCGCATGCGGCAAGAAGGAAGCACCGGCGCCCGCGCCGAGGCCGGTCGTCGCCGTGGCCGCCGAGGCCGACGGACAGCCGCCGCGCGCCACCCTTCCCGGCCAGATCGAGTCGCGCTATTCGACGCCGCTCTCGTTTCGCGTCGGCGGGAAGATCACCGAGCGGCGCGTACGGCTCGGCGATAGTGTTGCGGCCGGCCAGATCGTCGCGAAGCTCGATCCGGCGGATGCGTCGAAGAATGCCGCCAGCGCCGCCGCGCAACTCGAAGCCGCCCAGCACCAGCTCGCCTACGCGAAACAGCAGCTCGATCGCGATCGCGCCCAATCCGCCGAGAACCTGATCGCGCCGGCACAACTGGAGCAGACGCAGAACGCCTATGCCACCGCGCTCGCGCAACGCAATCAGGCGCAGCAGCAGGCGGGGCTCGCGGCCGATCAGCTGAAGTACACGACGCTCATCGCCGATCACGCGGGCGTCATCACGTCCGAGCAGGCCGACACGGGCCAGAACGTCACCGTCGGCCAGCCTGTCTACAACCTCGCGTGGAACGGCGACATCGACGTGGTCTGCGACGTCCCGGAAAGCGCGCTTTCCGCGCTCGCGGTCGGGGCGCGCGCCACCGTCGCGCTCGGCGCGCTGCCGGGCAAGTCGTTCGCCGCGCGCGTACGCGAACTGTCGCCCGCCGCCGATCCGCAGAGCCGCACCTACCGCGCGAAGCTGACGGTCGAAGCGCCGACGCGCGACATGCGCCTCGGCATGACCGCCGACGTCACGTTCGCGCAGGCCGTCGCGACGCAGCACGCCGGCGTGTTCACGCTACCTTCTACTGCCCTCTTCCACGACAACAAGGAGCCCGCCGTCTGGGTCGTGAAAAGCGATAACGCGCTCGAACTGCGCCGCGTCGAGGTCGCGCGCTACGGCGAGCGCACCGTCACCGTCACGCGCGGCCTGAACGCGGGCGAGCGCGTCGTGTGGCAAGGCGTGCACACGGTTTCCGCCGGCGAGAAAGTGCGCGTCGTCGCGCCGCTGCATCCCGAGGACTTCGCGTCATGAGCACGCAGGCTCCGGATCAAGACACGCCGCAGGTAAGCGCGCAGAACAACGACTACCGTCACGAGGAAGGCCGCTTCAACCTCTCGGCGTGGGCGCTGCGGCATCGCGCGCTGGTCGTCTTCCTGATCGCGATGGCGACGATCTTCGGCATCATTTCCTACACGCGGCTCGCGCAGTCGGAGGACCCGCCGTTCACGTTTCGCGTGATGGTGATCCGCACGTTCTGGCCGGGCGCGACCGCGCGTCAGGTGCAGGAAGAAGTCACCGACCGCCTCGCGAGGAAGCTGCAGGAAACGCCGTCTACCGATTTCCTGCGCAGCTACTCGCGCCCCGGCGAGTCACTGCTGTTCTTCACGATGAAGGACGGTGCGCCGCCGAGCGAAGTGCCCGAAGAGTGGTATCAGGTGCGCAAGAAGGTCGGCGACATCGCGGCGACACTGCCGCAAGGCGTGCAAGGCCCCTTCTTCAATGACGAATTCGGCGACGTCTACACCAACATCTACACGCTCGAAGGCGATGGCTTCTCGCCTGCGCAACTGCACGACTACGCCGATCAGTTGCGCGCGGTGCTGCTGCGCGTACCGGGTGTCGCGAAGGTCGACTACTTCGGCGATCAGGACGAGCGCATCTACGTCGATATACCGAACACGCAGCTGACCCGCCTGAACATCTCGCCGCAGCAGATCGCCGAAGCGATCAACGGACAGAACGCGGTCGCGCCGGCGGGTACGATGAATACGCCCGTCGACCGCATGTTCGTGCGTCCGACCGGCCAGTTCACTGACATTAAAGCGCTCGCCGACACGCTGATCCGCGTGAACGGCCGCTCGTTCCGTCTCGGCGACATAGCGACGATCAAGCGCGGCTACGTCGATCCGCCCGCGACGCAAATGCGCTCGGGCGGCCAGCCCGTGCTCGGCATCGGCATCACGATGCAGCCGGGACAAGACGTGGTGCGACTTGGCAAGGCGCTCGACGCGAAGACCGCCGACCTCCGCGCGCACCTGCCCGCGGGGTTGAAACTCGCGGAAGTGTCGAGCATGCCGCACGCGGTATCGAATTCCGTCGACGACTTTCTGGAGGCGGTCGCCGAAGCGGTAGTGATCGTGCTGGTGGTGAGCCTCGTGTCGCTCGGCGTGCGCACGGGCATGGTCGTCGTGATTTCGATTCCGGTCGTGCTCGCGGTCACCGCGCTGTTCATGTATTTCTTCGATATCGGCCTGCACAAGATCTCGCTCGGCACGCTGATCCTCGCGCTCGGGCTGCTGGTCGACGACGCGATCATCGCCGTCGAGATGATGGCCGTGAAGCTCGAACAGGGCTGGAACCGCACGCGCGCCGCTGCCTACGCCTACACCAGCACGGCCTTTCCGATGCTGACCGGCACGCTCGTGACCGTCGCCGGCTTCCTGCCGATCGCGCTCGCGAAGTCGAGCACCGGCGAATACACGCGCTCGATCTTCGAAGTCTCGGCGATTGCGCTGATCGCGTCGTGGCTCGCCGCCGTCGTGCTGATTCCGCTGCTCGGCTACAAGCTCTTGCCCGAGAGGAAGCGCGAAGCGCACGAGGCGCACCTGCCCGATGATCACGAGCACGACATCTACGACACACGGTTCTATGGGCGTCTGCGCGGCTGGGTGACGTTGTGCATCGAGCGGCGCTTCGTCGTGTTGATCGTCACCGTCGGGCTGTTCGTGATCGCGCTCGGTGGCTTCGGCCTCGTGCCGCAGCAGTTCTTCCCGAGTTCGAACCGGCCGGAACTGCTCGTCGATGTGCGCCTGCAGGAAGGCGCGTCGTTCGACGCCACGCTGCGCGAAGCGAAGCAGCTCGAAAAGGCGCTTGAAGGACGGCCGGAAATCGATCATGTGGTGAGCTTCGTCGGCACGGGCGCGCCGCGCTTTTATCTGCCGCTCGACCAGCAGCTGCCGCAGCCGAACTTCGCACAGTTCGTCATCACGGCGAAGACGGTCGAAGCACGCGAACAGCTGTCGCAATGGCTCGAACCGACGCTGCGCGAAAAATTCCCCGCGATCCGCACGCGGCTGTCGCGGCTCGAAAACGGGCCACCGGTCGGCTATCCGGTGCAGTTGCGCGTCTCCGGCGACGACATCGCGACCGTACGCAAGATCGCCGAGCAAGTGGCCGCCGACATGCGCGCCGACGCGCGCACGACCAACGTGCAGTTCGACTGGGACGAGCCGTCCGAGCGCTCGGTGCGCTTCGAAGTCGACCAGAAGAAGGCGCGCGAACTCGGCGTCTCCTCGCAGGACGTGTCGAGCTTCCTGGCGATGTCGCTCTCCGGCTACACGGTCACGCAGTATCGCGAGCGCGACAAGCTGATCGGTGTCGACCTGCGCGCGCCGCTCACCGAACGCGTCGATCCGTCGCGGCTCGCGACGCTCGCGATGCCGACGCCGAACGGCCCGGTGCCGCTCGGCACGCTCGGGCACGTCGTCAACGACCTGGAGTACGGCGTGATCTGGGAACGCGACCGGCAGCCGACCATCACCGTGCAGTCGGACGTGAAGGCGGGCGCGCAGGGCATCGACGTGACCAACGCGATCGACAAGAAGCTCGACAGCACCTTGCGCCCGACGCTGCCGGTGGGCTACCGGATCGAAGTCGGCGGGCCGGTCGAGGAAAACGCGAAGGGACAGACATCGATCAACGCGCAGATGCCGATCATGCTGATCGTCGTGCTGACGCTCCTGATGATCCAGCTGCAAAGCTTCGCGCGCGTGATGATGGTCGTGCTCACGGCGCCGCTCGGGCTGATCGGCGTGGTCGCGGCGCTGCTTGCCTTCGGCAAGCCGTTCGGCTTCGTCGCGATGCTCGGCGTGATCGCGATGTCCGGCATCATCATGCGCAACTCGGTGATCCTGATGGACCAGATCGAGCAGGACATCGCCGCCGGACACGAGCGGTTCGACGCGATCGTCGGCGCGACCGTGCGGCGATTCCGCCCGATCACGCTGACCGCCGCGGCCGCCGTGCTCGCGCTCATTCCGCTTCTGCGCAGCGACTTCTTCGGTCCGATGGCGACCGCGCTGATGGGCGGCATCACGAGCGCGACCGTGCTCACGCTGTTCTATCTGCCGGCGCTTTATGCGGCGTCGTTTCGCGTGAAGAACGACGAACGCGCAAAACCCGGCGAGGATGCGCCGGAGGGAGTCGAGCCATGATGAAGGTCTGGAAAGCGACGACGGCGTCATTGGCCTGCGCCCTCGCCGCCTGTTCGTTCGGGCCGAGCGGCAAGCCGCCCGCGATGCCGCAGCCCGAACACTACGGCGCGCTCGCCCAGCCGGCGCAGACCGTCGAAGCGCAAGGCGCATCGCAACGCTTTGACGTCGGTGCGAAACCGGTGCCCGAATGGTGGAAGCTGTATCGTTCGGACGCGCTGAACGCGCTCGTCGACGAAGGCTTGCGCAACAGCCCGAATCTCGCCGCCGCCGACAAGAGTCTCGCGGCCGCGCGCGAGCAACTGAAGGCGCAGGTCGGCTCGTCACTGTTGCCATCGATCGATGCCGGCGGACAGGCCTCACGCCAGCGCGGCCTCGGCGTGCCGGAATTCGGTCCGCCGACCGCGGTCTATAACCTCTTCGTCGGCCAGATCCAGGCGCAATACACGTTCGATCTGTTCGGCGCGGCGCGCTACGAGAACGCGTCGCTCGCCGCGCAGGTCGACCAGCAGTCGTTCCAGCTCGATGCCGCGCGCCGCGCGGTCGCCGCCAACATCGTGACCGGCGCGATCGGCGCGGCCGCGCTGCATGCTCAGATCGACACGACCGAGCGCCTCGTCGCGCTCGCAAGCGACGACGCGCGCGATGCAGAACGCCGCTATGCGCTCGGCTCGGCGTCGCGCTCGGAGGCGCTCAATGCCGAGGAAAGCGCGGCATCGCTCGCGGCGTCGCTGCCGGGTCTGCGCGCGCAGTGGCTCGCGACGCGCCACGCGCTCGCCGTCCTGCTCGGACGCACGCCGGACCAGGCGCCCGACGATCTCGATTTCGCGAGCCTCGCCGTGCCGGACAGCGTGCCGGTGGTCGTTCCGTCGGAACTGCTCGCGACGCGCCCCGACATCCAGGCCGCCGATGCCGCTGTCAAAGCCGCAGCCGCGCAAGTCGGCGCAGCGACGGCGCAGTTGTTTCCGAGCCTGTCGCTGTCGGCATCGATGGGCAAAGGCGGCTTTAGCTGGCCGACGGCGCTGTCGGGCGCGGGCGCGTTGTGGAGCATTGGCGCGTCGCTCTCGCAGCCGATTTTTCACGGCGGCGCATTGCTCGCACAACGGCGCGCAGCGCTCGATACCTATGACGCCGCCGTCGAACAGTACAAGCAGACGGTGCTCGCCGCGTTCCAGAACGTCGCGAATACGCTGGCGTCGCTGGAACAGGACACGGCGGCTCTCTCGTCGAGCGATGCGGCGAGTCGCGCGTCGCGAGGCTCTTCCGACGACACCGCCGGGCGCGTGCGGCTCGGCGCCCTGCCGCCGCGTGCTGCGCGCGCAAGCGAACAGCAATACCGCAACGCGCAGCTCAACACGATCCGCTTTGCGAGCGCGCGGCTTACCGATACCGCATCGCTCTTTCAGGCGATGGGGTCGCCCGCGGGCATTGTGCAAGCGGCATCGCGATGAACTGACCTGGCGGGGAAAGTTGTCCCCAGCCGATGGGGACCAGTCTGTTAAAAAGCTTCGGACAACGACGCCAAGTGTCTGACACGCAAGGGAATATCGATGTCGCACGAAAGCGCATCAAGCGCGCTCGCGGCATGAGCGACTTATCCCCGCCGAATGTTGACAGACCTGTGGACAAGCACGTGGCGAGTGCCTCACGTCGTTGATTCGCCTGAATAAAACGCTCGCGATGCGCTTTGCATCAGTCCGGCGAACATCGTCCAGCCGACTGAAGCGCGCCCGGCTTATCCACAGAAAATGGGGATAGCCTTGTGCATAAGCGCGTGGCAGGTGAATCAAGTGGCTGATCGGCAAGAACATTCTGGCAACGGTGCCAGCGACGCACCTTCGCCGCGCGCCGCTCAACTCCCCTTGTACTCCGCCGCGCTCGCCGGCGCCGGCCTCGCCGGCGCGGCCGCCTTCGGTGCCGATGCGCCAGCCGCATCCGGCGACATATAAGCCGGCGCCGCCTTCGCCTTCTGCTGCTGACCCGCGGCCGGCGCGCTCGGCGCACTGCGCATGTCGGCGAGCATCTGCTGGCAAGGCAACGGCTTGTTGTTGCTCGGCGCGATGAGCGGAATCAGCGCCGCGAAAGGGTTGATCAGCCCGAGGCCGACCGCCGCCGCGCCGCGAACCGCGAGCGCGCCCGCGCTCACGCCCACGTGCGGGTCCTTAAACGTGCCCTTCACATAGAGCGGCGAGCGCAGCGAGAACACCCGGAAGCCTTTCGTATGCGGATGGATGGCAAGATCCATCTCCTCGGTCTTCAAGTCGATGTGGCCATCCATGTTGATGACGGCGTCGTCGGTATCGAGCGCGAACACGCGCGACTCCAGCACGCCGTTGGTCGCGACGAAATCCGCCGCCGCGCAGTTGATCTTCACGTCGCGCTTGCCGAAGAGCTTCTCATACACGACGTTCGCCACGTTCAGCCCCGCCGCCTCCATGTAGAGGCGGCTGACCGTGCCATCGGTGATCAGCGCCTTCACCTCGCCATTCGACGTCGCAGCGAGCGCCGCGGGCGAGTTGCCGGTCGCCGAGAGCGCCGCGTCGCCGTTCACTTCGCCGAGCGCCGACTGCATCGTCTTCACGTTCGGGAAGAGCTGTTTCAGCTTCAGATGCCGCGCCTCGGTCGAGACCCGCCCCTTCAGCGGCGTCGTGCTGCCGTCGAGATGGATGTTCGATGCGAGCGAGCCGCCCGCCACGCCGAACTTGAGCGGTTCGAGCGAGAGCACGCCGTCCTTCATCACCACATGCGTGTAGAGATCGGTGATCGGCAGGTCCGGGTCCTTGATGATGCGACGGCCCGTGAACTTGACGTCCGTATCGATGGCCTTCCAGCGGTCGGTCTTGAACTCCTCGGTCGGCAGCGCCTTCGCCGACGGCTGTTTCGTCTCCTCGCCGCGTTTTGCCTTGCTCGCATTCGAATCGGCGCCGATGATCGGCGCGAGATCGGAGAACTGCAGCAGATGCGAAACCAGTTCGCCGGACAGAAGCGGCCGCGGCTGTCGTCCCGCGTAGACGAGCGAGCCGTTGATGTCGCTGCCGCCCACGCGGCCCGTGAAGTTCTCGTACTTGAAGACGTTGCCCTCCTTCTTGAACTGCCCGACGAGCCGTCCTTCGGTCGCATACGGCGGCGTCTCGGGCAACGTCACGCTCGTGATCGGATAGAGATGCGCCATGCTCACGCCCTGCAGCCAGAGCCGCAAGTCGAGTGCAGCGAGATGCGCCGGATCGGTGACGGTGCCGACGAGTGCGATATGCGTGTCGCCGATCCGCACGTCCGCCTGCACGGGGAACGGCCTCTGCGCGTCCTGCAACGCAAGCACGCCGCCCACCTTGCCTTCGCCCGACACAGCCGTCTTGTTGTACGTGCCCTTCACCGTCCAGCCGATGCCGTACGGCGGCACCGGCGGCTTCGGACCGTTCTTCGTGGTGATGCTGTTGGCCGCCGATGTGCTGGCGGGATTCGCCGGCTCCGCACTCGCCGCAGCCGCGGCCGAAGCCGCCGAGGCCGCCGACGCCTCGGAAGCCGCTTCTGCGCTCGCCTGCTTGTCGAGCTTGTTTGCGCCGCTCTTGCCGACCACCTCCGCCGACGACTTGCGCGACGCCTCTTCCTGCTGCTTCATGGCCTCGCCGATCGGCACCGGCTGGCCGAGCGTATCGACGACCGCCTGCATGTCGGCTTTCGTGATCTCGTCCGAATAGGCGATCGCGCCCTTCGCGAACGCGATGTCGTGCAGCTTGAGATTCCACGTCGAAGGCTCGGTCGACTGCTGGAACTTGAACGTCCAGTTGTTGCGATTGTCCTTCAGGCGTTCGAGATCGATCGACGGATTGACCAGGTTGATCGTCGGAATCACGATGTCGTGAGCGAGGAGCGGCAGGAGCGCGACCTGGAACTCGATCTCGTCGAGCGTGGCGAAATATTGCTGCTTCGCCCAGTCCGGGTTCGCCACGGTAATTTTTTGCGCGGTGAAGCGCGGCCACGGCACCCAGCGCTTCCAGCCGGTCTCGCTCGGCGGGCGCGCCCAGCCGAGCTTGAGGTCGCCGGTGATGTGGAATTGCCGGCCGATGGCTTGTGACACCTTGTCGTCGACCCACGGCCGGGCACGATTCCAGTCGAAGGTCAGGAACACGACGACGATCACGGCGATCAAGAGCGCCAGAATGGCAAAGAACCATGCAACAATTTTTCCGATCTTCCGGCCTTGCGCCATGACGGCTCCAACGTTTTTTCTCATTGCGATCGGCGCAGCATGTTACGTGCCCGGTTTTACCGCCGCCCCGCGCCCGGCCGATTCGCTTTAAGATCGCTCGCCAGTCCTCACACATACTCAAAATGCCCGACCCGCAGCAAGCTTTCGAGACCTTGCCGAAGGCGCCCTCGCGGGACGCTGGTGCCGCGCTGATCGCCGCGTGCGGCGTCGAGCGGCGCGATCCTGTGCGCCAGGCGATCCTGCTCCATCCGACCGACTTCATCCTGCGCGAAGGCGATCGCGCGGTGATCACGGGTCCGTCCGGCTCCGGCAAGAGCGTGTTCTTGCGCACGCTCGCGCTGCTCGACCCGGTCGATGCCGGGCGCATTCTCTGGCGCGGCGAGCCCATCGCGCGCTCTCGCGTGCCGGCGTACCGGCGGCGGGTCGCATATATCGCGCAGCGGCCCGCGATGCTCGACGGATCGGTCGAGGACAATCTGCGCTATCCGTTCGGTCTGAAGGTTTATCGCGATCTGCGTTTCGATCGCGCGTCGGTCGCGCGTCTCGCGGCGGCGGCAAGCCGCGGCGAGGATTTCCTCGACAAGCGCGCGAGCGACCTGTCCGGCGGCGAAGCACAGATCGCGGCGCTGATCCGCGTCCTTCAACTCGCGCCCGACGTCCTCCTGCTCGACGAGCCGACCGCATCGCTCGATCCGGATTCGGCGCGCGAAATCGAGGCGCTGGTTGCCGCATGGTCCGCCAACGAGACGGCGCGCGCGCGCATCTGGATCTCGCACGATCCGGCGCAGGCACGGCGCGTCGGCGACCGGCAACTGACGATGGTCGCGGGCACGCTGACCGAGGCTCCGTCGCAGGAGGGCACGCCATGAGCGGTTATCAGAACCTGAGTCTCTTCGACATCGGGCTGGCGGCGGCGCTGATCGTCGTCAATGGCGCGCTCTCGGTCGCGCTCAGGCTCGATCTCGAACGCAAGCTCGCGTGGGCAGCGGTGCGCACGGTCGTGCAACTGTTCCTGATCGGCTATGTGCTCGGCTGGGTGTTCGAGTTCGACCGCTGGTACGTCGTGCTGCCGCTAATGGCCGTGATGACGCTGATCGCCGGTTTCTCCGCCTCGAATCGCGGACGGCGCACGTACGCCGGGCAGCGCGCCGACAGCATCGCGTCGATCTGGGCGAGTTCGTGGCTGGTCGGCGCGTTCGGGCTTTTCGTCGTGATCCGGATTCATCCGTGGTACGAGCCTCAATACGCGATTCCGATTCTCGGCATGATCCTCGGCAATACGCTGACGGGTGTGTCGCTCGGCATCGAGCGGATGACCGAGGAGCTGACCGCCGGGCGTGGCGCGGTCGAGATGTCGCTTGCGCTGGGTGCGACGCGCTGGGAAGCGGCGCAAGGCCCGGCGCGACAGGCAGTGCGCGCCGGGATGATCCCGACGCTCAACCAAATGGCGGTGGTCGGGCTCGTCAGCCTGCCGGGGATGATGACCGGACAGGTGCTCGCGGGGCAGTCTCCGTTGCAGGCGGTGCGGTATCAGATCGTGATCATGTTCCTGATCGCGGCATCTTCGGCGCTCGGGACGGTCGGGGCGGTCGTGCTCACGTACCGGCGGCTGTTTTCGCCGGAGCATCGGTTTATGGCGGGGAAGCTGGTGGAACGGAGCAACTAGGACGCCGGACAGGAGCGGCTCGCACGCCGGATTCTCTGCTATAAGTAGGAGATAAACCTCTGCCTTGTGCCTAAGCATGTGGAGAGAATGCGAACGATGAGCCCGCGCCGCCTACCCGATCGACTGAACCTGGCCATTGCGCGGCGTTGCCCTGTCTCGTGCAACGGTTGCTACACGTTTTTCGGCCGGGATGAACCGGACCTCGACGCGCTTCTGGCGTCGGTGGCCGTCTTTGTCCGCCTCGGCGTCAGTTGCGTCACCGTGTCGGGCGGCGATCCCCTGACGATTGCCAACCTGCCAGCGTTTCTGCGCGGTCTTCGTTCAGTGGGTGCGACGTCAATCAAGGTGGATACGGTCGGCGTCGGGTTGTCGCGGGGTATCGATGACGCGGGCGGCCCTGGCTGGCAGGTGGCCGAACTGATGGATGCCATCGATTTTCTCGGCATTCCGCTCGACGGGTGGTCGAACGAAAGCGTGCTCCAGTTCCGCCGCGGCCGGCGCAGCCTGTACAGCGAGACCGTCGCGCTTCTCGACACCCTGGATCGTCTGGATGGTCCCCCCCGGGTCATCGTCAACACCGTCGCGCATCGCGCCAACCTGCCTTGCCTCGATCGGATCAGTCTCGAAGTGCGACGCCATCGGGCCGTCTGTCACTGGAACATCTTTCAGTACACGCCCACGGACCAGGCTCGCGCGGGAGCGAACGACCGCTTTTTCGTGAGCGACGAGGCATTCGCGCAAACGGCCCTTACTTCTGGTTTCGCGGCGGCTCACGCGGGCGGCGCCGGACCGCGGGTCGAGTTTCGCAGCGCGACCTCCCGGCTTGGCCAGTACCTGCTCGTCAACAGCGATGGCGAAGCCTGGCTGCCCGATGCCGCTGGCTACACCATCCCCCTCGGGCCAGTTTTTGGCGCGGAGAAGTCCGTCCTCGAACGCTGGGAAGATGCGGCAGCAACCTTGCAAAAGACGACGCCGCGCCGAACCCTACCGGTGACGGAGCAAGGTTTCGCCGGAGTGGCCTAGATGGTATTCGTCAGCTACGCGCGCGTGGACCGCTCTCTGGCGACAAAGCTGGCGCAGGCTCTGGCGCAGAAGGGCGTCGGCTGCATGCTGGACCCGGAACTCATCGAGGGCGATCCGTTCTGGCGGGAGACGATCGCGCAGCGTTTTCCCGACTGCGATCTGATGATTGGACTCCACTCGCCATTCGCGCTGGCATCACCATGGGTGCAGCAGGAACAGGATGCGTTTCCGGGTCGCAAGATGTGGCTTGCCGTCGACTCGCCCCCGGTGGCGACGGTTGCCGAACTTATCCCGCGTGACCAGGCGCTGAGCGCCATACTGGCCGCGCTGCCTCATCGCCGGCAACAACCGTGCGCGACAAGCCGACCAGCGCCCAGATCCTCCCTCAAGAACGAGCGTATGGCGCTCGCACGCGATGAAAATTCGACGCTGGAGAGCTTCCAGCGGTCGTGTTCGTCGTCGCTGCGGCGCAACCTCGAAATCACAGGGGAAGTCGCCCGGACCGGCGACGGGTTCATGGTGTTGCGGCGGCTCCCGGCTTTCTCGAAGCGAGACGTGTACCTCGGTGTCCTGCCGGTCACCAACGCGCAGTACCGGGAATTCCTCCGCGCATCCGGCTACCCGGAGCCCCCGACCTGGAAGCGAGCCGGGTTCCGGGCCGACGACGCGCCAGTCACCGGAGTCAACTGGTTCGAGGCCTGCGCATTCGCCCACTGGGTCGGCGGCAGCCTCCCCACCGAGGCCGAATGGGTCGCGGCGGCGACCGGTTGCGACCCGTCGCGCTCCCATGCCACGGCGACCGGCGAGATCGGCGACGCCCTCGCCTGCTTCGGAAAGCCGTTTGGCGCCGCCTGCCCGGCTGCCGCGACGGCTCATCCGCCCAATCCAGAGGGATACTACGGCATGTGCGGAAACACCTGGGACTGGTGCGCGGACGTCTGGGACAGCCACCGGGTCATTCGCGGTGGCAGCTGCATGGATTCGGCCGATTTTTGCACGACCCGCACTCGTTACCGGAATGCACCGGTCGACCGCGACTGCAGCGTTGGCTTTCGCGTGAAAATCGAGCTGGACGTCAGCCGGCATCGGCAAGGAGGACTACGGTGAGCGAAGATACTGATCTCCTGCAACACACGGAGCATTTGTCACCCCGGGAACGAGCGGCTGCGCTGGCCCACTGGATCTACATCCGAACCTCCCATGAGGACGCCGATTGGTCTCTTCGGGTAAGCGAAGCGTGGGAGGATCTGGATGCCAAGGCCAGGCACTTCAATCTCGCCACGATCGATTCGTGGGCGCATTCGCCGGACGTCCTCGCCGCCTGGATCGAGGCACTCGATGCCTATCGAAAAGAATTGCATCATGGGTAAGTACGGCCTGGCGGCTGCCGGCACGCCCTGCGTGAACGGGCCGCCGCCATGAAAAAGGTCATTGTCCACCGCCAGACCCGGTTGCTCGACGACTACTTCCAGGTGGACGAGGCGCATTTCTCGCACGAGCTCTTCAGCGGCGCGATGAGCCCGGTCATACGTCGGCTCAGTTTCGAACGCGGCGACTCGGCGGCGGCGGTCGTGTACAACCGCGACACGGAGCGCGTCATCCTGGTCGAGCAGTTCCGCTATCCCGCGTACGGAAAGGGGCCGGGCTGGTTGACGGAGGCCGTGGCCGGGATCGTGCGGCCGAACGAGCCGCCCGAGGCCGCTCTGCGCCGTGAAGTGCGCGAGGAGATAGGCTACGAGATCGACACGCTGCACCACATCGCCGAATTCTACGTGTCGCCGGGTGGATCGTCGGAGCGCGTCTTTCTTTACTACGCGGAAGTGATTCGTGCGGGCAAGACCGGCCCCGGTGGCGGGGTAAGAGCGGAAGGCGAAGACATCCGCATCGTCGAGTACTCCATGGATGCATTGCGGGATGACCTGGTGCTCGCGCGGATTCAGGATGCCAAAACCTTGATCGGCATCATGTGGCTCCTGTCTCGTCGATTGTCGGACGCCGCCGCGATTTCTCCTCGCGCAGGCAGGGGGCGGCATGACTGACGCAACGAAAACCTGCTTCGTGATCATGCCTTTTCGCGAGAAGACCGATGTCGACGGCAAGCTGATCGACTTCGACCGGATCTACGACAAGCTGATCCGCAGCGCGGTTGAAGGTCAGCCCATGCGAGATGCCGGTGGCCCGCTACTGAAGTGCGTCCGGTGCGATGAAATCGACCAGGCGGGATGGGTTCACCGGCAGATGATCTCGCACATCATGGACGACGCCGTTGCAGTGGTCGATCTCTCGACGCTGAACCCGAATGTCTTTTATGAGCTGGGCGTGCGCCATGCACTTCGCCAGGGGGTCACGGTGCTGTTGCGCCGTGAAGGCACGAAGACGCCCTTCAATCTGCAGGGATTCAAGTGCATCAGCTACGATCCGGACGCGCCCGACAGCGTCGCGGCCGCAGGGGTGAAGATTGCGCAGTACATCGCCAACGGTCTCAGCGGGCAGGTGCTGGACAGTCTCGTGCACGAAGTGCTGAAGGAGCGGCACCTCGTCACCGCGCCTCCCGAGCGCGTCCATCCCGACAAGGCGCAACTGTTCAGGCTGCGCAACGCATCGAAGAAGCGCATCGGGATTCTCACCGGCGATCTGCGTCACGTGACCGACATCGACATCTGGGTCAATTCGGAAAACACCAACATGCAGATGGCCCGCTTTTACGATCGCTCGGGGTCGGCCGTAATCCGTTACTTCGGCGCCAAGCGACGGGCTGGACAGGTCATCGAGGACACCATTGCCCACGAATTGGCCGCCGCGATGGGAGCGGCAACGTCCGTGCCGCCCGGCACCGTCCTCGTCACCACGGCAGGCGAGCTGACACAGAGCAACCGGGTGAAGCGCATCTTCCACGCGGCGGCAGTCCAGGGGCAGCCCGGCGTGGGTTACAAGTCCGTGCCGGATGTGGAAGCCTGCATCTCCGAGGCTCTGAGGACCGCCGACTCACCCGAATACGCGCATGAAAAGCCCCGCTCGATCTTGTTTCCCCTCATGGGCACCGGCACGGGCGGAGCGGACCCGAGAGATACCATCAAGCGTCTCATCGAAACCGCTATCAACTACTTCGAGCAGAAGCCCTCGAGCGTCATCTCGACGGTGTATTTCCTGGCTTACACCGACCATCAACGCGATTTCTGTCTGGGCGCACTTGCCCAGGCCAAAGTGGACCGTCTGCCGGACAACAGCCGGTAGCCCGTAACGAAAGCGCGGCTCGCCCCTTCCTGCGCAGACGACCCAGCCTCGACCGCCCGCGTCAGCCTTCCGGCTGACGCGTCCCGCTCACTCCCCTCGATAAGCCTTTTCCAGCTCGGCGATATCGAGCTTGACCATGGTCCTCATCATCCGCATGGTCCTTGCCGCTTTCACTGGATCCTCGTCCTGCAGCATCCCCATGAGCTTGCCCGGCGCGATCTGCCAAGACACGCCGAACCGGTCGGTGAGCCAGCCGCACGCCACCGGCGTGCCGCCTTCCAGGAGCTTGTCCCAGTAGCGATCGATCTCTTCCTGCGTCTCGCACTTCACGAAGATCGATATGGCCGGTGTGAACGAGTACATCGGTCCCCCGTTCAGCGCGATGTATTCCGCGCCCAGCAAGTCGAACGTCACTGTCAGCACGCTACCCGCCGGCCCCGGCCCGGCTTCGCCATAGAGCATCACGTCGCGGATGCGCGAATCGGGAAAGATGCCGGTGTAGAAGTTCGCGGCCTCCTCGGCCTTTCCGTCGAACCAAAGGCACGTTGCAATTTTCTGCATGGGATCTCCTTTGTGATAGTCGCGGCTCACCAAGGCTCACTGACTGCCCATCTTCGCCATCGCTTCCTGCATCTGCTCGGGCGTGACGTCGCGCGTATGCGTCGCGACCGACCAGCGGTGTCCGAACGGATCCTCGATCTGGCCGTAGCGGTCGCCCCAGAACATGTCGGCGACGGGCATCGTCACCTTGGCGCCGGCCGCGACGGCCTGCGCGACGGCGGCATCGACGTCTTCGACGTAGAGATGAATCGTGACGGGCGATCCCTTGAGCGTCTTCGGCCCGATCGCGCCGCAATCGGTCATTTCGTCGACGAGCATGAGGGTCGAATTGCCGATTTTCAGCGACGCGTGCATCAGCTTGCCGCCCGGACCGGGCAGCCGCACCATTTCGACGGCATTGAACGCCTTCGCGTAGAAATCGATGGCCTCGGCGGCGCCCGCGCAGATGAGGTGCGGGGTCAGCGAGTGCATTCCTTCGGGAATCGGTTTGATGGCGGGTGTGGACATGACGGCGGCTCCTTGGCTTGGGGATCAGAGGTATACGTCAGATAAACCGGATCGCGCCTCGCGCGTTTGCCCGGCGCTCCATCCCTACGACGAGCGAACCGCCACGGAATCGACAAGAGCCGCACAAAAATTCGACGGCGCGCGAAATTTCACTCGCTGGCCGGTTTCTGCGCGAGCGAATGGATCAGCGCTTCGAGCCGGGCGAAATTCACGGGCTTGGTCAGATGATCGTCGAAGCCAGCCTCGCGGCAGCGCCGGATGTCCTCGTCCATGCCGTATCCGGTGATCGCAACCGACCGCTTGCCCGGCTGCAAGGTCTGCCACGCGCGCGCGACGTCGAGCCCGCTGCCGTCCGGCAAGCCGATATCGGAAACGAGCAGGTCGAACGGCTCGTTTTTCGCAAGCGCGAGCGCCTCCCCGACCGTCGACGCGACGGCTACCTGGTGGCCCAGCACTTCGAGCACCTCGGCCATCGCCGACGACGTGTACTCGTTGTCCTCGACGAGCAGCACCTTGAGCGAGCGTCCGGCGGCGTTCGGCTCCGCGGTGGCGTTCGGCGAACTCTCGCGCTCCGGCTCGGCTTTCACGAGCGGCAGCGTGAGCGTGAAGCGCGCGCCCTTGTCGCGGCCCTCGCTTTGCGCGGTCAGCGTGCCGCCGTGCTTCTGCGCGAGCGTGCTGGCGATCGCGAGGCCGAGGCCCAGGCCGCCGAACGCGCGCGTGATCGAATCGTCGGCCTGCTCGAACGCCGAAAAGATGCGCGGCAGCGCTTCGGAGCTGATGCCGATGCCGCTGTCCGTGACCGACACCGCGATCGTCGACGCATCCGGGTTCCACGTGCGCACCTCGATGCGTCCGTCGGACGGCGTGAACTTGACCGCATTCTTCATCAGGTTCCAGACGATCTGCTGCAGGCGCGCGCCGTCGCCGAGCACGAGCGATGCGCCCGCCTCGAAGCACGTTTCGAGCGAAAGCCCCTTCGCGCGCAGATCGGACACGGACATGTCGAGCGCGCTCGTCATCAGCGTATCGAGCGCGACGTTGGTGAAGTTGAGGCTCAGCTTGCCGCGCGCGATGCTCGTGAGATCGAGCAGATCGTCGATCAGCCGCGCTTCCAGTTCGACGTTGCGGCGAATCAGGTCGAGCGTCGGCATCGCATCGTCCGACAACTGGCGCTTCATTTCCAGCAGGCGGACGGCGGCGAGGATCGGCGTGAGCGGCGTGCGCAATTCGTGCGACAGCACCGCCAGAAAATGATCCTTGGCGCGGTTCGCCGTCTCGGCCTGCTCCTTCGCGAGCCGCAACGCGTCGGCGGCCATGTGGGCTTCGGTCGCGTCGCGGATGATCTTCGAGAAGCCGATCAGCTCGTGACTCTCGGCGCGGATCGCGGTCGTCACGCCCGAGGCGAAGAACGAATGGCCGTCCTTGCGCCAGAGCCAGCGGTCGTCGCTTGCGCTGCCCTCGCGCCCCGCTGTTTCCAGCTCGGTCTCGAAGACACCCGCCTCGCGGTCTTCCGGACTCAGGAACACGCTCGCCGAGCGGCCGACGACGTCCTGCGCCGGATACCCCAGAATGCGCTCCGAGGCGGCGTTCCAGGTGCGGATGCGGCCTTCCGGATCGAGCGTGATGACGGCGTAGTCCTTGAGCGCGTCGACGAGCAGGCGAAAGTGCGTCTCCGTTTCGCGCAGCACGCGCTCCACCGCGATGCGCTGCTGGCGCTCGGCGGCCTCGCGCATCGCGCGCCGCACGACGGCGGGCAGCCGTTGCAGGCGCTGCTTGAGGACATAGTCGGTTGCGCCGCGCTTGAGCATTTCCACCGCGTGCTCTTCGCCGAGCAATCCCGAAACGAAGATGAAAGGCGTGTCCGGCGCGCGCTCCGTCGCGAGCGTCAGCGCTTCGATGCCGGAGAACGTCGGCATCACGAAATCGGCGAGGATGACGTCGAACTGCGTCGATTCGAGCTGGGCGACAAAATTGGCTTCGTCGTAGACGATCTGCGCCTCGACGACGTAGTCGGCGCGTTCCAGCTGGGCGAGTGTCAGCTCCGCATCGAGCGCGTTGTCTTCGACGAGAAGCAGGTGCAGGGGCTGCATGTTCTAGGCGGCCTGACTGGACGGCGCGCAGCCGGCTGGCTGCATCAGCCGATGCAGGTGCTGCATTCGCGGAGGTATTCGCAAGGTCATACGCGGAGTCTTGGGCAACGTGATTCGCAACTTGGTCGTCGGGTCATTCGCCCGCGCCCGGACGCCGGAAGCGCGTCGAGCCCGGTGGCGGTTCGTTCAGCACGGCCCAGAATACGCCCAGATCGGCGATCGCTTCGACAAATTCGGAGAATTCCACCGGCTTCACGACATACGCATTCACGCCGAGTTCGTAGCTGCGCAGCAGGTCCTGCTCTTCGCGCGACGAAGTCAGCATCACGACCGGAATGCTCTTGAGCAACGCGTTCGCGCGGATCATCTCCAGTACTTCGAGGCCGTCGATCTTCGGCAGCTTCAGGTCGAGCAGGATCACGGCGGGGTTGCCCGGCACGCGGTCTTTCCACGAGCCTTCGCTCGTCAGGTAGTCGATGGCTTCCTGGCCGTCGCGCGCAATGATCACTTCGTTGGCGAGCTGGCTCTTGTCCAGCGCGACGAGCGTGAGCTCCAGGTCGTTCGGGTTGTCTTCGACGAGAAGAATGGGTTTGAGCATGGTCGGGTTTTACGATTATGCAGATGCCGCGGGTGCAGCGGGCGGCGTGCGCCACGCGCCCGGCTCCGTCCTGAATACCAGTGGCAACGAAAAAAAGAACGCCGCGCCGCCGCCGACGCTGCCGTCGGCCCAGGTGCGGCCGTCGTGACGCTCGATGATGCGCCGCACGTTCGCCAGGCCGATGCCGGTGCCGTCGAACTCTTCCGCGCGATGCAGGCGCTGGAACACGCCGAACAGCTTGCCGACGTATTTCATGTCGAAGCCGACGCCGTTGTCGCGCACGCAGACGATGTGTTCGGTCGCGGTGGTGTCCGCAAATATCTCGATTTTCGCCGATTCGCGCGTGCGCGTATATTTCACCGCGTTCGACACCAGGTTGCGCATCGCGAGTTGCAGGAAGGTCGCGTCGGCGGTGACGCTCGGCAGTTCGCCGATCACCCATTCGACGTTGCGCCCCGCCGTGTCCGGCGCGAACTCGCCGACCACCGAGCTCACCAGCTGGTTCAGGTCGACCGCGGCGGGCCTCAGCGCCGCGCGGCCCATCTGCGAGAACGTCAGCAGATCGTCGACGAGCGTGCCGGCAAAGCGCGCCGACTGCAGCATGTTGTTCAGGAAGCGCAGGCTGCGGTCCGACATCCGCTCGCCTTCCTGCTCGCGCAGCAGGTCGCCGTAGCCGGCAATGTGGCGCAGCGGCGCGCGCAGGTCGTGCGACACCGAATACGAGAACGCTTCGAGTTCCTTGTTTGCGCGCGTGAGTTCGGTTGCGAGCTGCGCCAGTTCCTCGGCGCGCCGCAGCACGATGTTGAGCATCGCCGCGCGAAACTCGCCCGCGATCTCGATCTCGACCGGACGCCATTTCATCGAGTGATTGCGGATGGTTTCCAGCCACGGGGTGAAGTCGGTGCGCGGCGCGTTGCTGCCGTCCGCGGCGCGCAGCTTGACGGGCTCGCCCGCCCACTCGATCGTGCGCATCACCTCAGGCCGGAACCACAGCACGTAGTTGCGGAAGATCTGCGAGACTGGCACGGCGAGCACGCCGCACGCCGTATCGGCATGCTGCGCGGCGCGCGGCCAGGCGAGCGGCAGCGCGTCGGTCGCGTAGACACCCGAGGTGCTCGCGGCAAGCCACTGCGTGAGCGCGAGCACGGTGTCCGCGTCGGGCGTCGCGCCGATCAGCGTCACCTCGTCGTCGACGACGATCGCCGCCCCGCCCGACGACGCGAAGCACATCATGTCCTCCGGCGCCGAGCGCAGGCCTTCGACGAAGCTGTCGTGCTCGCCCATCGTGCCGATCAGGTGCGCCATCGTGCGGCGCAGGCTCAACAGATAGCTGCTCTCCGCGCGCTCTTCCTTCGCCTCGATCTGCAGCGAAAGGATGTGCCCGAGATGCTCGACCGCCATGCGCACTTCGAACGGCACGAGGCGTGGATCGTGGTCGTGACACGAGATGAGACCCCACAACTGCCCCCGCACGACGATCGACACCGACATCGACGCATGCGTACCCATGTTGCGCATGTACTCCAGATGCACGGGCGAAAAACTGCGCAGCGTCGCGTAGGTGAGATCGGTCGGGCGTCCGGTGACCGGGTTGACCGGCGGGACGAGGCGCGCGGGCGCGTAGTCGACGTTCGCGACGAGGCGGATGCGGTTGCGCAGATAGAGCGCGCGCGCCTGACGCGGAATGTCGGAGGCCGGAAAGAACTGGTTAAGAAATGAGGCGTAGCTTTTGTCGCGGTCTTCGGCGAGCACGTGGCTTCTGCCTTCCTCGTCGAAGCGATACAGCATCACGCGTCCGAAGCCCGTGATCGCGCGCACTTCATGCACCGCAAGACGCGCGAGTTCGTTGACCGTCGCGACGTCCTGCAGGCTGCGCGTAAAGGTGCGCACGAGCGGATACATCGACGCGAACACGTCGTCGTGCGGATGGCGCGCCACTTCCAGTTCGACGATCAGGTTGCCGTCGTGACGGTGCATCGTCACGTCGAACTCGGCGCCTTCGCTGTCACGTCGCGTTGCTGGCCGCGAGTGCGGCGCATGCGCGTTCATGTCATGGAGCATATTCTCGACGATGCCGAGATAAAGCGGCGCTTCGTCGAGTTGTGCCGTCGCCGCGGCGTGCGCGAGCCGGTCGGCCGTCGCGCGTCCGAGCAAGGCTTCGACCGGCTGGCCGAGCAAGGTTTCAACCGGCTGCGCCGTGAGCGTCGCGAGGTTGTCGCTTGCCTGCAGGATGCGCAGGTCGTCGGAGACCGCGAGCAGGTAACCGTGCGGCTGGATGCCGCCCGGAATGTGGATCGGCTCGGCATCGCAATCGCCATTCGCGACACCCGATTCGAGCGTGCGGCGCCGTGCATCCGCGTCGGGCGACGTCGGGAAGCGCCGGGCGTCCGCGTTCGGCTTGTTCGATGGCGCACCCGGGTCCGCGCTCATGCACTGGCTCCCGATTCGACACGCGTTCCCGCGAGCCACGCGTGCAGCCCTTCGAACGTCGCGATGGCGGCCTCGATGGCGTGGTCGTGCTGGTCGGGCAGAACGGTCGCGGCGGCCGTCTCGCGAAACGCATTCCACATGCTGCCCGTGCGCAAGCCATAGCCGTCGAAGTACGCGTTGCCCTCGCCGTTCGCGAGACCGAAGAGGCGCGCAACATGCGGCGCGATGAAGCGGCCGCCGAGCGTCGAGCCTTCCATCACGTACATCGAGCCGAATACGCGGCCGAGGCCGTCGAGTGCGGGAAGGTCGGCATCGGGATCGGCGAGCGGCACGGTGTCGGCACGGCGTTCGTCGCCCGTCAGCACGTGCAGGTCTGCGGCAAGCAACGCGGCCTTGCGGCGCGCGTCGAAGAATTCGCGCAGATGCGCGGGCATCCGTCGCCCTGCCGCGTTCTCCCACACGGCGACATAGCCGAAGAACCGTTCGAGCAGCGCGACATATTCATCGCGCGACCAGTCGTGACGCATGAGGTCGGGTGCGTTCTCCAGCCGCGTATGCCACGCGGCGGTTTCATGCTTGAGACGGGCCAGGAGATCGTATTGCATGTTCCATTCGGTTTCGGCGTCCTTCGCGCGAAGAGGGACACCGGGTTGTCGCGCCGGGCGTGGGCGGGGTCTTGCGATACGTCGATGCAGTCACAAAGCAATGCGACCGCATCGCAATAAAGAGATTCCCCGTCGGTATCGCTTACCGGGCCAGCGCGATTCGAACGCGATTTAGCCGGTATAAATTTCAGCTTCTGCTGCGCCATGTGGGTAAATCGCGCGAGGCCGCTTATTGCGAATCATTCTACGCAACGAAGCAAGGCTTTGCCACGCGCTCAGGACCCCTCCGTGTCCTATCCGAACTGTTCACGTTCGCGTGCTCGTCGCGCTGGGTCTGCTTCTGGTACTCGTCGCCGCCGCGCCGGTCCGTGTCGACGAGCCCTCGTTCGACATCGCGATGCGCCTGCTCGCCTACTTCGCGCGTGCCCTCTTCGTGCTGCGATTCCGGGCTCTGATCGGCTTCGTGCGGCAGCGGTGTGTCCGCGGCATCGTCGCCCTTCTGCTGACCGGCATTGCGGCTTTCCAGTTCGCGGCCTTGGTCGGTCACGCCTTCGGGTGCAATTGTCGATTGCTTCATTCGAGCCTCCTGTCCTTTCAAGTTACCGTCTCATTCGCTTTCAATGCCGAGACGCTTTTTCATCGCGACGGTCGGGCGCTGGCGCTTCTTGCCATAGCCGGCCCACGGATCCGCGCGAAGCGAGTCGAGTCGCTCGCGCACGTTGCCGATGTTCCACTGGTCGCCGCTTTTCACATCGTCGAGTTCGTTCCAGTCGATCGTCACCGATGCGCCCATGCCCGGCCGCGCACGCAGCGAAAACGCGGCCACCGTGCTGGAGCCGCGGTTGTTGCGCAGATAGTCGATGAAGATCTTGCCCTTCCTGTTCTGCATGCCCATCTTCGCGGAGAAGAGCTTCGGCAGCGTGTTCGCCATGTGCTGTGCGACCGCCTGCGAGAAGCCCTTCACCTCGTCCCAGCCCGCCTGCTTCGCAATCGGCACGACCACATGCAGGCCTTTCCCGCCGCTCGTCTTGCAGAACGCCTCGAGCCCGAGTTCCTCGAGCAGTTCCCTCGTCAGCCGCGCAGCCTCGGTCATGCGCTCCCAGCCGACGCCCTCGCCCGGGTCGAGATCGAACACCATGCGGTCGGGCTTCTCGATCGACGATGCGAGCGCGTTCCACGTGTGCAATTCCACCGTGCCCATCTGCGCGGTACCGACGAGCGCGCCGGCCGATTCGATCGTGAGGAGCGGCGGGTGTCCCGGATCGATGCCCTCATGCTGCGTGATATGCGGGATCGCAAGCCGGGCGCTGTGCTTCTGGAAAAACAGTTCGCCGCCGATATCCTCGGGCGCGCGCACGAGCGACACCGGGCGATCGCGCAGATGCGGCAGCATCCAGTCGGCGACCGACTCGTAGTAATTCACTACATCGATCTTGCGGATGCCCGCCGACTTGTCGATCACGCGTTCGGGATGGCTGATCTTCACGCCGGCGACGAGGCTCGCGTCCTTCGACGACGATGCTTTCTTCGCGGCGGCTTTCTTAACGGCGGTTTTCTTGACTGCGGCCTTTCTCGCCGGCTTCGCCGTCTCTTCTGCAGCCTGCGCTTCGACCTGCCCGGCCGGTTTCGGCTCTTCCCTGACGATCTGCCGCGCCGGCTTGTCGTTGCGCAGGCTCACGAACGATGCTTGCCTCACGATGCGCTCCTTGGTCCATTCAGCGAAATTGCACTCCGCGACGAGCTCGGGCTTCACCCAATGCACGCGCGTGCGGCTCCTTTCCACGGGCTCGCGCGCGAAAGGCATCTTGCCGGTCTCGCGCTTGTCGAGTTCCTTCTTGATGTCGCGCAGCATCGACTGGTCGAAGCCGCTGCCGACGCGCCCCGCGTACTGCAGCTTGCCTTGCGAATCATGGACGCCGAGCAGGAGCGCCCCGAAGTGGCCGCGGCTGCCCGACGGCTCCGAGTACCCGCCGATCACAAACTCCTGGCGGCGCCGGCACTTGAGCTTGATCCACGCGCTGCTGCGGCCCGACACATACGTGCTGTCGATGCGCTTGCCGATGATGCCTTCGAGCGCCATGTCGCACGCGCTCTTCAGCAGGTCGTCGGGCTTGAACGCGAAGTCGTCCGAGAAGCGCAACGCGGGATCGTCGACGGGTTCGATGAGCGCCTTCAGGATCGCGCGCCGCTGCACCAGCGGCACCTGACGCAGGTCATAGCCGTTCAGGAACGGGACGTCGAACCAATACACGACGATATCCTGCGGACGCCCCGCATCGAATGCGTTCTGCAGCGCCTGGAAGTCCGGCAGGCCGCGATCGTCAAGCACGACGGCTTCTCCGTCGAGCCAGCCGCTGTCGATTTCCAGTTGTTCGAGCGCCGTCACCTGCCGGCTGAATTTCGCGGTCCAGTCGTTGCCGTTGCGTGTCCAGACCTGCACGCCGCCCGACGACGCCGACCGGTCGATGCGCGCAAGCACGCGATAGCCGTCGAACTTGATCTCGTAGGACCAGTTGCCGCCGGGCGGCGCGGCATCGACGAGCGTCGCGAGCTGCGGCTTGAGGGTCGCGGGCAACTTCGTCTTGACCGCACCCTCGACCGACGGCTCGTGTGCGAGCGTGCGGAGCGACTCGGCATTGCGATTCGCGACGATGTCGGGACGGTCTTCCTTCGTCGGTTTCTTCGACGCTTTCGATGCGCTCTTCCTGGCTGGCGCCTTGCGTTCAGTACGCCCGATGATTTCGCCTTTCCTGTTGCGCGCGCCGAGCGAGTCGGTCAGCACGCTGCCGGGCTTCTTCAAGAGGATGTCGTAGTCGGCTTCGGCGCGCGCATCTTCGTCGCGTTCCTTGATGAGAAGCCACTGCTCCTTGTCGCCGTTGCCGCGCATGTGGCTGCGCACGAGCGTCCATCCGCCATGCAGCTTTTCGCCGTCGAGCCTGAACTTGAGTTTGCCCTTCTCGTAGGATTCGATCGCTTCGCGGATGGTGCCCGATTGCGGTTCCCACGTTCCGCGATCCCATACGATCACGCTGCCCGCGCCGTAGTTGCCCTCGGGAATCTCGCCTTCGAAGGAGCCGTAGTCGAGCGGATGATCCTCGACATGCACCGCAAGCCGCTTCACCGACGGATCGAGGCTCGGTCCCTTCGGCACGGCCCACGATCTGAGCGTGCCGTCGAGTTCGAGGCGAAAGTCGTAATGCAGCCGCCGCGCGTCGTGCTCCTGGATCACGAACGACAGCGCTTTCGACCGTGCGGGCGCCTTCTTCGCGGCGGCCTTCCTTGCGGCGGCCTTTTTCGTCGCCGGCTTGCCCGTGCTGCCCGACGGCTCGGGCGTTGCGTCGAAGCGGCGCTTGCGCTGGTAAGTGTCGAGTTTTCCGGGCATCGCAGTCGTGTGCTTTCGTTCTTCCGGGATAGTGAGCGCGCGGCGTTCAGGCGCGCTTGCGGCGCGTCGTCTTGCGGGCGGGACGCGCGGGCGCTTCCTCGCCGCTTTCGTCGTTGCCCTCGCCTTCGCCTTCATCGGCCGCGGCGCCGCGCTTTGCGGGCTTGCCCTTCTTCAGGCTGCGCTTGAGCAGTTCCGACAGGTCGAGAATATCGGCCGACGATTTACGCTCGCCCGATTCCTCGACTTCCGCGACTTCGGTCGTCTTGCCCTCGCTTACCTTCTTGTCGACGAGCGCCATGATGTCGTCGCGGAACGTGTCGTGATACTTCGCGGGATCCCACGTATCGCTCATGTCCTCGATGAGGCGCTTCGCCATCTCCAGTTCCTTCGGCGTAACACCGGCCTTCTTGGTGTCCTCGTCGGGAAACTTGAACTGGCTGAAGTCACGCACTTCGTCGGCCCAGCGCAGCGTCTCGAGCGCGAGCGCGGGACCGACCGGAATCAGCGCTGCCAGATGCTGCTTGTTGTGCAGCACGACGCTCGCGATGCCGATCTTGCCGCTGTCCTTGAGCGCATCGCGCAAGAGCGCGTAGACCTTTTCGCCCTTGCGGTCGGGCGCGAGGTAATACGGCGTGTCGAGCGAGAGGAACGAGATGTCGGGGGCATCGATGAAGGCGAGGATATCGACCGTCTGCGTCGACTCGGGATTCGCCGAGCGGATCTCGGCGTCGCTCATCACGACGTACTTGCCCTTTTCATACTCGAAGCCGCGCACGATGTTGTCGCGTGTGACTTCCTTGCCGGTGTTCTTGTTGATCTGCTTGTAGCCGATGGGGTCCATCGAACGCTTGTCGAGCAGATTGAAGCCAACCTTCTCCGACTGCGTCGCCGGATAGAGTTGCACGGGCACGTGGACCAGCCCGAAGCTGATCGCGCCTTTCCAGATCATGTGCGGCATCGCGATTCCTCGCTCGAACCTGAGTCGGTGCGCGTTGTGGTTGAGAAGCTTGCGGTCTCGCGTCGTCTCGAAGGCGGCGCTCACCGACGGCCCGCAGGAAACATGCCAGACGCCGGTCTGCGTGGGCTTTGCGGCAGGCGCGGCGCCCGCAACGCGGATATGGCGGGCTGCGGTCGCGATCGCGCAGCGGCGAGCGGAGCCGGGCTGTAAGGATTGCCGTGGAGAGGCATTTTTCACCGGATCGGAAATCGGCGATGACGGTAGGCCTGGGCCCTGAAGGCGGCTTTAAAAAGATAGTTGAGGCACACGCGTGCCGAGGCGCGGCGGGCCAGCGACTTGACCGTTAGTTGCGAAATAAGATCGGAGCGATACTCGCGCATCGCCCATCGAACCGCTATTTCCGCGTAGCACTCACCGTGAGTTGAGTGCCATCGCTCAGCGTGACAGTCTTCGACCCACCCGTTGTCGGCATCGTAAAGCGCACGATCTGGCTCAGGCGCTGCTCGACGGGGCATTGCAGCGCCTTCCCGTTCACCATCACCTTGCTCGTGCCGCTTGGCGCGCGCGCCTGGAAACTGAGCTGGACGTTGGCCGAGCCGTTTTCCGCGACCACCGATGCAAACCGGATCTGCACCTGCTTGACCGCCGCGCCTTCCGCATTGCGCGCAAGGCTCGAAGCGCCGGGACAGTCGTCGGGAACCGCCTGCGCCCCGCCGGGCGCGGCGCTTTGCCAGGTGAAGTCGTCGGTCTGGCCCGAGCGGATGGTGCGCGTCTCCTGCTGGTTGCCGTAGGTCTTCGACGTCATCTTGACCGTGTACTTGATCGGTCCGTCATTGGCCGCGCCCTCCTGGACCTTGATGCCGGGCGTCGCGTGGGCCGCCGGCGCGATGGAAACGATGAGCGCCGCGCCGAGCGCGAGCGCCGAGATACCGGCTCGAAAGCGACAGACGTTCAGACGACGGTTCATGCCGGCACCTCCGATGTGCTCGTCACGCGAGACGAGGCAGACGCGGTGCGCGCTTGCCGGGGTTTCGCGTGAGCCGATCCAGTCTAGCGCGGCGCACGTCCGGCGGGCTTAGGGAAAACCCGCGCGCGCGCCGGCCTCGTCCCGTCGATCGACCTCGTTCAGAAGCCCGTCAAAACCAGCTTGCCGATCGCGCGGCCTTCCTCCAGCAGCCGGTGCGCCTCGCGCAGGTTCGCCGCGTCGATCCGGCCGAGGTCGCGGCCGAGCGTCGTCGTGAGCGTGCCTGCGTCGATCAGTCGCGCCACTTCGGAGAGCAGCTTGTGCTGCTCGATCATGTCCGGCGTGCCGAACATCGAGCGCGTAAACATGAACTCCCAATGAAAAGCGGCGCTCTTCGCCTTCAGAAGGCCGATGTCGAGCGGCCCGCTGTTCTCGACGATCGAGCAGATTCCGCCCTGCGGCTTGATGACTTCCGCCGCGGCAGGGAAATGCTTGTCGGTGTCGTTGAAGATCAGCACATAGTCGACCTGGGCGAAGCCGGCCGCCTTGAGCTGCTTCGGGAGGTCGTCGAAATGGTTGACGATGTGGTCTGCGCCGAGCTCCGTCGCCCATTTCGCCGACTCGGGCCGCGATGCAGTCGCGATCACGTTCAGCTTCGCGACCTTCTTCGCGAGCTGGATGCCGATCGATCCGACGCCGCCCGCGCCGCCGATGATCAGCACCGACTTGCCCTCGTCCGCGCCTGCGGGCGACACGCCGAGCCGCTCGAAAAGCGCTTCCCACGCGGTGATGGTCGTGAGCGGGAGAGCCGCCGCGTGCGTGAAGTCGAGCGATTTCGGCTTCGCGCCGACGATCCGCTCGTCGACCAGATGAAACTCGCTGTTCGCGCCCTGCCGCGTGATGCTGCCGGCGTAGTAGACAGCGTCGCCGGGCCTGAAGAGCGTTGCGTCGGGACCGACCGCTTCAACGATGCCCGCCGCGTCCCAGCCGAGCACGCGCGGCGTTTCCTCGACCTTGTCCTTCGGCGCGCGGACCTTGGTATCGACCGGGTTGACCGCGATCGCCTCGATCTTCACGAGCAGGTCGCGGCCGGTGGGCACGGGTTTGTCGAGTTCGATGTCGATCAGGGCTTGCGGATCGGAGATCGGAAGGTAACGGGTCAGGCCGATGGCTTTCATGGTGGCTCCTTCAATGAACGTGCGATGGTTTGCAATGCGTGGACCCGATGCTAGGCCGATCTGTCTTCGCTGAAAACGGTCATAATCGCTGAAACATTATTCGGCAAAACAAGAGAATGGCTTCCGACATTTCATTCGACGACTCGGCGCGCGGCCGCCTCGATCTGCTCGACGTCGCCTTGTTCGTGCGCGCGGCGGCGCTTTCGAACGTGTCGTCGGCGGGACGCGAATTCGGTCTGTCCGCGGCGGCGGCGAGCGCGCGCCTCGCCGCGCTCGAACGCACGCTGGGCGCGCGGCTCCTGCATCGCACGACGCGCCGCGTCAGTGTCACGCAGGAAGGAGAGGTGTTCGCCGAACATGCCCGGCATCTGCTCGATGCCGCCGACGCCGCACGCGCCTCGGTTGGTCGGGCGCTCGCCGAGCCTCACGGGCGGCTGCGCGTGACGATGCCGTCCTCGCTCGGACGTCAGCACGTTTCGCCGCTGATTCCCGCGTTTCTGAAGCAGTACCCGGGCGTTTCCGTCGATTTGCGCCTGACCGACCAGCTCGTCGATCTGGTGGACGAGGGCATCGATCTCGCGATCCGCATCGGCGCGCTGAAGGATTCGACGCTCGTCGCGAGAAAGCTCGCGAGCAACCGGCGCGTGCTGTGCGCGTCGCCGGCTTATCTCGCGGCGCACGGCACGCCGCGCCATCCCGCCGACCTCGCGCAGCACGAATGCGTGATTCTCGCGGACCAGCGCGACTGGGGATTCGTCACGCCAGCGGGCGTGATCGACGTGCGCGTGTCGGGGCGGCTCGTGACGGACAACGGCGAGGTAATTCGCGATGCGCTCGCGGCGGGTTTCGGCATCGGACTCAAGTCGACGTGGAGCGTCGCGCCGCTCATCGCGAGCGGCGAACTCGTGACCGTCCTGGACGACTACCCGCTCGCCGAGACGGTCGCGATCTGGGCGGTGTATCCGAGCCGCGCCTTCGTGCCGCCGAAGACGAACGCGTTCATCGAGTTCCTCGCCGCGCGCTTCGGCGAACCGCCGTACTGGGACGTAGATCCGTCACGCGTGATGCGCTGAAGTCGTGCGCCGAGTCGCTACGTTCTATTCGATCGCGACCGGCGCGCTGACGAAGCCGCGAAAGCGAGCCCGAGGCGCGCGCTCGGGCTCGCCGTTCATGCGATAGCGCGGAAACCTCGCGACGAACCGGCCGATCGCGATGCGCGCCTCCAGCCGCGCGAGCGACAAGCCGGCGCACTGGTGAATGCCGAAGCCGAACGCGAGATGCCGGTTGGGTTCGCGGGCGATATCGAAGCGCTCGGGCGAAGGAAACTGCTCCGGGTCGCGATTGGCCGCGCCGATGCACAGCGTCACAGGCGTGCCACGCGGCACCGGGATATCGCCTATGGCGGCATCCGCGACGGCGATCCGGTTGCCCAGCTGGTTCGAACTCTCGAAACGCAGGCACTCCTCGATTGCGCTTTCGATCAGCGCGGGTTCCCGTTGAAGCCGCTCGCGCTCGCCCGGCCACGCGGCGAAGAGCACGAGGCCGTTGCCGATCAGGTTCGTCGTCGTCTCGTGGCCCGCGTTCAGAATGAAGATGCAGTTGTGCAGCAGCTCCGCTTCGTCGAGCCGCTCGCCGTCTGCTTCGCCCAGGATCAGGCGCGTCAGCACGTCGTGCTGCGGATCGCCGGGAAGCGCGCGCCGGCGCGCCACCAGCACCCGCAGGTAATCGATGAACTCGCTCACCGCGCGATTTCCCCGCGCTTCCTGCTCCGCCGTGAGCGCGGGCTCAAGCGCCCCGAGAATCGCGAGCGACCATTCGCGCAGCGGACCGCGCTCGTCGTGCGGCACGTCGAGCAGATTGCCGATCACCTCGACCGGGATCGCCGAAGCGAAATCGTCGATCAGATCGAATCGCCCGCGCGCCTCGCCGCGATCGAGCAGGCCGCCGACGAGCCGGATCAGCCCCGGCTCCATCGCGGCGATCGCGCGCGCCGTGAGCGCGCCCGCGATCAGCCGGCGCACGCGCGTGTGGCGCGGCGCGTCGTTGAAGACGAGGCTCGTCGTGTGATGCGCGTAGAGCGGCGTCGAGACGCCGTATTTCGGGCCGAACTCGACGGTCTTGTCGGAGCTGAACGACTTCGCATCGCGATACACGGCCTGAACGTCGCGATAGCGCGTGAGGAACAGCGACCCGTCGGGCATGCGCCGCACGGGCTCGTGCGTGCGCAGCGCGTCGTACACGGGATAAGGGTTCGCATAGAATGATGCGTCGAGACGGCGCAGGTCGAAATCGCGTGCGAGGTCCGCTGGGTTCATCTCATCTCCTTTGTCGACCAGAGTCAGCGCTTCAGCGCTTACGCTGGTCCCATGCCACATGGTTGCGTTTATGTCTTTGGCGCATCATAGCGGCGCCCCGCGCGGGTGCGCCATCGGTCGGCACCATTACAATGGAGGCTTTCGCCCTTGCCCTTCTGTGCCGCGCCTATGAACCTCGTCGTCCAAAGCCCTTCCCCGATAGCCGATTCGCATCTCCGGCCGCTCGCCGCCCTCGCCCGCTCGTCGGAGACCAGGCGCGCCGACGACACGCTCGTGCGCTTCATCGGCGCCGATCCGCTGCAGCGTCCCGACATCGATGCCTATTGCGGCACGCACCGCCTCGACTACGCGTTCGTCGCGCCAGACGCGCGCCTCGCGGACTTCGGCCTCGTCGCGATGGACATGGATTCGACGCTGATCACGATCGAATGCATCGACGAAATCGCCGACTTCTGCGGACTGAAGGCGGAAGTCGCGGCGATCACGGAAGCATCGATGCGCGGCGAGATCAAGGATTTCAACGAGAGCCTCACGCGCCGCGTCGCGCTGTTGAAGGGACTCGACGCGAGTGCGCTGGAACGGGTCTACGAAGAGCGGCTGCAACTGTCGCCGGGCGCGGAACGGATGCTCGCGAACGCGCGCGCCGCGGGACTGAAGACGCTGCTGGTCTCGGGCGGCTTCACGTTTTTCACCGAGAAGCTGAAGGCGCGGCTCGGCCTCGATTTCACGCGCGCGAACACGCTCGAAATCGTCGACGGGAAGCTGACGGGAAAAGTGACCGGCGAAATCGTCAACGCGGAGGTGAAGGCGCGCACGCTGCGCGAGACCTGCGCGCAGATCGGCATCGACCCGGCGCGCGCCATCGCGATGGGCGACGGCTCCAACGATCTCAAGATGATGGCGGAAGCGGGGCTGTCGGTGGCGTTTCGCGCGAAGCCGGTGGTGCGGGAAGCGGCGAGCGTCGCGTTCAACTTCGTGGGGCTGGACGGCCTGCTGCGTCTGTTCTGAGCGAATCTCGGCGATCAAAAAAGCGAGAGGCCGCTTTGCGTGACGCAAAGCGGCCTCTTGTTCGTGGTGCGGCTTGAAAAGCGTTATGCAAACGCCTTCGTCAACGCCTGTTCGATGTCGCGGCGCAAATCCGCCTCGTCCTCCAGCCCGACGAAGAAGCGCACGAGCACGCCCTCGTGCGGCCATTTCGCGGCGGTACGCATCGTGCTCACGTTGTACGGCATCGCCAGGCTGTGCGACCCACCCCAGCTCCAGCCGATATCGAACAATTCAAGGGCCTCGACGAACGCATCGACCTGCGCCGCGCTATAACGCTTGTCGAACACGAACGAGAACAGGCCGCCCGCGCCGCCCTTGAAATCGCGCCTGAAAATCTCGTGGCCCGGACAATCTTCGATGGCCGGATGCAGCACCGCCGCCACTTCCGGACGCGTCTTCAACCAGGTGGCGAGCGCAAACGCGGTGCGGTCGTGGGCCGCGTAGCGCAGCGTCATCGAAGGGAGGCTCCTCAGCACGAGCGAGCAGTCGTCCGCCGACACGCCGATCCCGAGCCGCATCCGCGCGCGCTTCAGCTTCATGTGATGTTCGCGGTCGACGGCGATCGTCGCGCCCATCAGGATGTCGCTGCCGCCCGACTGGTACTTCGAAAGCGCCTGCACCGAAATATCGACGCCGTGTTCGAACGGCTTGAATGCGAGTCCCGCCGAATACGTGTTGTCCAGCGCCGTGACGACGCCGCGCGCGCGCGCGACCGCTGCAATGGCCGGCACGTCCTGCACTTCCATCGTCACGGAACCCGGCGCCTCGACCCAGACCAGCTTCGTGTTCGGCCGGATGAGATCCGCGATGCCCGCGCCGATCATCGGGTCGTAGTACGTCACTTCGACGCCGTAGTCAGCCGCGAGCCAGTCGGCGTGCTCGCGGTTCGGCGAATAGGCGTTGTCGGGAACGAGCACGTGATCGCCCGACTTCACGAAGCCGAAATACACATTCGATATCGCCGACAGCCCCGACGGATGCAGGAGCGCATGTTCGCCGCCTTCGATCGCCGCGAGCCGCTGCGCGAGCGTGATCGACGTGGGCGTGCCGTGCAGGCCGTAGCGCCATTGCGAATCGTCGCTCCAGACGAGCTTGCGCATCGCGGCGAGATTCGGGAACACGATCGTCGACGCGCGCGTGACGGGCACGGGGAACGCTTCGAAGCCGGGCGTCAGGCGGTCTTCCGGATGGACGATGCGGGTCTGCTCCGAGCGTCCTTCGTCCTTCGGGCTGGAATCGGTCATGGCGTGCTTGCTTGAGGTGATGTTCGGAAAAGCAACGCCATCGAACGATGGTTCGATGGCGTGCGGGTTTCGGTCGGCGCGACGCAAACGCGCGCTACTCGCCGATGATCACGTTGCTCGTCCCGCCGACGGCATTGCGCGGCGGAGTCGGCGCAGCGGGCGGCGCCGGTTCCAGGGAAGGCGCGGCGGGTTTTGCTCCGCGATTCGCAGGAACCGTTACGCCCGCGACCGCGGGACGCAGTTCGAAGGGCTGCGGGTTGGAATCGTCGGCGTTCATGCGCTCGCCGGACACGCTGCCGTCCGCCGCAAACTTGCCGACCCAGTTGCCGGTGATGTGCGTGCCGTCGTTCGACTCCTCGATTTCGAGCGTATCGCCATCGCGATCGCCCGCCACCAGGATCACCGACGAACTGCCCGCGAAGCGGTACTCGCCGTGGATGCCCGACGCCTCGTCGGTCTTCGCGCCGAGCCGCATCTCGATCTGCTTGCCGCCGACCGTGCCCACATAGCGCGGGAAACGCGCGTATTCCGGGTTCGGCGCAAGCGGCTTCGCGGGCGGCAGCGCGAGCGTCGCGATGGCGTTGTTGGCGCCGATCACGTCGTCGCTTTTCGCGGCGGGCGCGGCCGTGGCCGGCCGATCCGGCGGCATCGGCGAATTGCACGCGGCGAGCAGCACCGTCATTGCCAGCGAGCCGATTACCGCCGTCTTCCTATGCATCATCCTCTGTTTCCTTCGAATTTCGATCGCGGCGCGGCCCGGATCAGACGCGCTCGAAAATCGCCGCGATGCCCTGCCCGCCGCCGATGCACATCGTCACGAGCGCATAGCGGCCGCCGATGCGCTGCAGTTCGTACAGCGCCTTCACCGTGATGAGCGCACCCGTCGCGCCGATCGGATGGCCGAGCGAGATGCCCGAACCGTTCGGGTTGACCTTCGACGGATCGAGCTTCAGTTCGTTCGTGACGGCGCACGCCTGCGCGGCGAAGGCCTCGTTCGCTTCGATCACGTCGAGGTCGGCGACCGTGAGGCCCGCGCGTTCGAGCGCCTTCTGCGAAGCGGGCACCGGACCGATACCCATGAACTTCGGATCGACGCCCGCGTGCGCGTACGCGACGAGGCGCGCGAGCGGCGCGAGGCCCCGCTTCTCCGCGACGCTGCGTTCCATCAGCACGACGGCCGCCGCCGCATCGTTGATGCCGGACGCGTTGCCCGCCGTCACCGTGCCGTTTTCCTTCGCAAAGACAGGCTTGAGCTTCGAGAAGTCGTCGCTGCTCGCGTTCATGCGCACATGCTCATCCTGATCGAAGACGGTATCGCCCTTCTTCGATGCCAGCGTGATCGGCAGGATCTGATCCTTGAAGTAGCCGGCTTCGATTGCCTTCGCCGCGCGCCGGTGCGATTCGAGCGCGAGCGCGTCCTGTGCTTCGCGCGTGATGCCGTACTTGCCCGCCACGTTCTCAGCCGTCACGCCCATGTGGATCTTGTCGAACGGATCGTTCAGCGCGCCGAGCATCATGTCGATCACGCGCGCGTCGCCCATGCGCTGGCCGAAACGCGCCGCCGGCATGATGTAGGGCGCACGGCTCATGCTTTCGGCACCGCCGCCGATCGCAACGTCGGCGTCACCGAGGAGGATCGACTGGGACGCGGAGATGATCGCCTGCAGGCCCGAGCCGCACAGGCGGTTCACCGTCAGCGCGGGCGCGTGCTGCGCGACGCCGCCGTTCAACGCCGCGACGCGCGCGAGGTACATGTCCTTCGGCTCGGTATGCACGACGTTGCCGAACACCACGTGACCGACGTCCTCGCCCGACACGTTTGCGCGCGACAGCACCTCGCGCACGACGCGTGCGCCGAGATCGGTCGGGCTGAAGTCCTTCAGCGCGCCGCCGAAATCGCCGATTGCCGTGCGTACCCCGCTCACCACTACGACTTCACGTTGCATTTCTAGTCTCCACTTTGGATAGTTAAGCTTGCTAACGATCTTAGCATTGCGCGAGCGCTTGCTCGACCGTCGCCTGAAGGGGAATGGGCGCGACCGCGCCGAAGCCTTGCGTCGACAGCCCTGCCGCGACGTTCGCGTAGCGCGCGGCCGCGAACGCATCGTCGCCCGCGACGATGCGCGCGATGAACGCGCCGCCGAAGCAGTCGCCCGCGCCGGTTGCATCGACGGCCTGCACGACGCGGCCAGGCACCACGCGCCGCTCGCCGGGCGTGGCGATGTACGAGCCTTCCTTGCCGAGCTTCAGCGCGACCACCTTCGGCCCTAGCGCGAGCAGGAAGTCGACGATGGCGTCCTTGTCCGTGAGGCCGGTGAGGTCAGTCACGTCGTCCCAGCTCGGCAGGCAGATGTCGGTTGCGCGGATCGCCTCGAGCATCACCGCGCGCGCCCGTGCAAGCGGCCAGAGCTTGAGGCGCAAGTTGGTATCGAAACTCACCTTCACACCATGACTGCGCGCATGATCGATGGCGGCAAACGCGGCGTCACACGCAGAGACGCCGATCGCGAGACTGATGCCCGACAGATGCACGACCTTCGCGGCCGCGATCGTGTCGAGCGGCAGATCGGACGGCGCATAGCGGCTCGCGGCCGAACCCGCGCGCAGGTAATCGAAGCGATGCCCGGTCGCGCCGTGCGACACGAAGTAGACGCCGGTGGGCGCGTTGGCGTCGACGCGCACCGTCGAGGTGTCGACGCCTTCCGTACGCCACAGTTCGAGCAGCAATTGCCCGAACTGGTCATTGCCGACCGCGGACACGAAGCCCGTCGATGCGCCCTGCCGCGACGCCGCGATCAGGAAGTTCGACACGTCGCCCCCGAAGCCTTGCAGGTAAGTCGGCTCGCCGGCCTTCGACTGGTTGAATTCGATCATCGCCTCGCCAAGCGCGAGGACTTGCGGCGTCTCGGTCATGATTACACCTCGCCCCAGAGGTCGTGGCCGTCGGCGCCGGTGATTTTCACCGAAACGAAGTCGCCGGCCTTGTAGCGCTTCGATGCCTTCGTCGCCGGCGCGATGTAGACGACGCCGTCGATTTCGGGCGCGTCCGCCGCCGTGCGGCCGACACCGCCGTCGGAATTCACTTCGTCGACGAGTACCTTGAGCGTCTTGCCTACCTTGCGCTTCATGCGCGCCGCCGACAGTTCCTCGGCCAGTTCCATGAAGCGCGCGCGGCGTTCCTCGCGGACTTCGTCGGGCAACGCGCCGTCGAGTTCGTTCGCGCTCGCGCCTTCGACCGGCGAATACGCGAAGCAGCCCACGCGGTCCAGGTCGGCGACGCGGATGAAATCGAGCAGCGTCTGGAACTGCTCTTCGGTTTCGCCGGGGAAGCCCGCGATGAAAGTGCTGCGAATCGTCAGGTCCGGGCAGATCGCACGCCACGCCTGCACGCGCTCGAGCACCTTCTCGGCGTTCGCCGGGCGCTTCATGCGCTTGAGCACTTCGGGATGCGCGTGCTGGAACGGCACGTCGAGATACGGCAGCACGTGACCCTTCAGCGGACCCTCGGCCATCATCGGGATGACTTCGTCGACGCTCGGGTACGGGTACACGTAGTGCAGGCGCACCCACGCGCCATATTGCGAGGCGAGTTCGCCCAAAGCGCCGACGAGATCCGTCATGCGCGTCTTGATCGGCTTGCCGGCCCAGAAGCCTGTGCGGTACTTGACGTCGACGCCGTACGCGCTCGTGTCCTGCGAAATCACGAGCAGTTCCTTCACACCCGACTTGAAAAGGTTTTCCGCTTCGAGCATCACATCGGCGACCGGGCGCGAGACGAGGTCACCGCGCATCGACGGGATGATGCAGAACGTGCAACGATGGTTGCACCCTTCCGAAATCTTGAGGTACGCGTAGTGGCGCGGCGTGAGCTTGATGCCGGCGGCGGGGACGAGATCGGTGAACGGATCGTGCGGCTTCGGCAGGTGCGCGTGCACCGCGTTCATCACTTCGTTGGTCGCGTGCGGGCCGGTGACGGCCAGCACCTTCGGATGCACTTCCTCAATGAGACCCGTGCCGCTCGCGCTCTTCTTCGCGCCGAGGCAGCCCGTCACGATCACCTTGCCGTTTTCGCTGAGCGCCTCGCCGATGGCGTCGAGGCTTTCCTGCACGGCTTCGTCGATGAAACCGCAGGTGTTGACGACGACGAGGTCGGCGCCGTCATAGGTACCCGAGATCTCGTAGCCCTCGGCACGCAACTGCGTGATGATCTGCTCGGAATCGACCAGGGCCTTCGGGCAGCCGAGGGAGACGAAGCCGACTTTAGGGGCGGTCGGGGAGGAAATGTGCGACATAGATGGTCCGGCGGTGTGGGTACCTGGTTCGGGCGTGGAACCGGCGGGCGCGAGGCCGATCGAGGTACGTAGCTAACGAGCGCGGTGGCGCGCGGTGCCGGAAAAAGCCTGCCATGACGAGCATTCGGGCACTGCCGCAGGTTGCGCCGCCGGACGATCATCCGCCCCGGCGCGCCGCGCTGCAAAGCCGATATTGTACCGTGCCGGGCCAAACCGGCTGCGGCCCGGGAAGCCGGGCGCGACAGGCCGTCGGCGCCGGGCGCATCGCACCGCCGCGCGCGCACGGATAGCGGCGCCCGCAAAATTCGCTTACTTCTTCTCCGTCGACGGCGGCGTCGGCGTGGGGAACGGGAACGTGTTGAACATCGACTTCGCCTGCGACTGCATCTGCTCCTGCATCTGCACGAACATGTTCTTCGACTGCTCGATGTAGCTCGTCATCATGCCCTGCATCATCGGCGCCTGCATGTTCATGAACTGCGACCAGACTTCCGGATTGAGCGCGTTGCCGTCGTAGAGGCCCTTGCTCTGATCGGTGAGCTTCTGCTGGATGTCGATGAACGCCTGGATGTTCTTTTCCAGGTACGTGCCCATCATGCCTTGCATCGCGTGGCCATAGAAGCGAATGATCTGCGACAGCATCACCGACGAGAACATCGGCAGCCCGCCGCTCTCCTCCTCCAGAATGATCTGCAGCAGGATGCTTCGGGTCAGGTCATCGTTGGACTTGGCGTCCATGACCTTGAAGTCTTCCTGATCCAGCACGAGCTGCTTCACGTCGGAAAGCGTGATGTAGGTGCTCGTTTCCGTATCGTACAGCCGACGGTTCGGATACTTTTTGATGAGTCGTTCGGCGGGTTTCTTTGTAGTAGTAGTGGTCATTTAACGCCTTTAAACGCAAAACCTTACTGCGATGGCAGCAAACGTGTCTTGCGTATGCAAAGTGCGTTGCCGCCGTTCGTTTTCCGGCAAGTAGCGGCAGCGCACGGTTCCAGGCCGCGCGCCGCCGCTGCCCGTCAGCCCATGTGCAGACCGCCGTTCAGCGAGAAGTCCGCGCCAGTCGAGAAGCCCGACTCTTCCGATGCCAGCCACGAAACGATCGAGCCGATTTCATCCGGCCGGCCAAGACGTCGCACAGGAATCGTCGCGACAATCTTCTCCAGCACTTCCGGACGGATAGCCTTCACCATGTCCGTGCCGATGTAGCCCGGCGACACCGTGTTGACCGTCACGCCCTTGGTTGCCACTTCCTGCGCAAGCGCCATCGTGAAGCCGTGGATGCCGGCCTTCGCCGTCGAGTAGTTCGTTTGACCGAACTGGCCCTTCTGGCCGTTCACCGACGAGATGTTGATGATCCGCCCGAAGCCGCGCTCGACCATCCCGTCGACCACCTGCTTCGTCACGTTGAAGAGGCTCGTCAGGTTGGTATCGATGACGGCCGTCCAGTCCTCGTGCGTCATCTTGCGGAACACGACGTCGCGCGTGATGCCGGCGTTGTTCACCAGGATGTCGACCTCGCCGACTTCGGCTTTCACCTTGTCGAACGCGTTCTTGGTCGATTCCCAGTCGCCGACGTTGCCTTCCGACGCGATGAAGTCGTAGCCGTTCGCCTTCTGCTCCTCGATCCATTTCACCCGGCGCGGCGAGTTCGGGCCGCAGCCCACGACGACCGTATAGCCGTCCTTATGCAGACGCTGGCTGATGCTCGTGCCAATGCCGCCCATGCCGCCCGTCACATACGCTATGCGCTTCGTCATTCCTCACTCCATTTTGTTATGCGCGAAGCGGCCGTTGTCTTTCGGCCGCTTCCCGCTTGCCCTGACTGTCTATCTCCAAGACCTTCTTACGGACGCTCGAGTGCCAGCGCCACGCCCATGCCGCCGCCGATGCACAGCGACGCCAAACCCTTTTTCGCGTCGCGCTTCTGCATTTCGTGCAGGAGCGTAACGAGAATGCGGCAGCCGGATGCGCCGATCGGGTGTCCGATCGCGATCGCGCCGCCGTTCACATTGACCTTCGACGTATCCCAGCCCATCTGCTTGTGGACCGCGAGCGCCTGCGCCGCGAACGCCTCGTTGATTTCCATCAGGTCGAGGTCGCTCGGGGACCAGCCCGCGCGTTCCAGACAGCGCTTCGATGCCGGCACCGGGCCCATGCCCATCACCTTCGGATCGACGCCCGCGTTCGCGTACGCCTTGATGCGCGCAAGCGGCGTCAGGCCGAGCGCTTCGGCCTTCTTCGCCGACATCACGATCACCGCCGCGCCGCCGTCGTTCAGGCCCGACGCGTTGGCCGCCGTCACCGTGCCTTCCTTCGAGAACGCTGGCTTCAGGCCTGCGAGCGCTTCCGGAGTCACGCCGTGGCGCACGAACTCGTCGGTGGCGAACTTGAGCGGCTCGCCCTTGCGTTGCGGAATCTCGATCGGCACGATCTCGTCGTCGAAGCGGCCCGCCTTCTGCGCGGCTTCCGCCTTGTTCTGCGACAGCGCCGCGAACTTGTCCTGCTCCTCGCGCGTGATGCCGTATTCCTTCGCGACGTTCTCGGCCGTCGTGCCCATGTGGTACTGGTTGTAGACGTCCCACAGGCCGTCGACGATCATCGAGTCGATCAGCTTCACATCGCCCATGCGGAAGCCGTCGCGCGAGCCCGGCAGCACGTGCGGCGCCGCGCTCATGTTTTCCTGGCCGCCGGCGATCACGATCTCCGCGTCGCCCGCGATGATCGCGTTGGCGGCGAGCATCACGGCCTTCAGGCCCGAGCCGCACACCTTGTTGATCGTCATGCCGGGCACCGAGTTCGGCAGGCCCGCCTTGATGAGCGACTGGCGCGCGGGGTTCTGGCCCGAACCTGCCGTCAGCACCTGGCCCATGATCACTTCGCTGATCTGCTCGGGTTTCAGGTTGGCGCGTTCGAGCACCGCGCGAATGACGGCAGCGCCGAGATCAGGCGCCGCGATCTTCGCGAGCGACCCGCCGAATTTGCCGACCGCTGTGCGTGCGGCCGATACGATCACTACGTCAGTCATTTCAGTTTCCTTTGGCTTCGAATGTTAAAGCGGGCTCTGCAAGCTCGGTGCGTGGAAACCTGCTGTCCGACGCACCGTTCAGGCGCCGGGCGGCTCAGTGGTCGCGTTGCAGCACATAGCGCCCGGGCGCGGGTTCGATGACGGGATATTCCTCCGATCCGAGCGACGCCGGCGCCTTCATCTTCTTGCCGGCGTAGCCGTCGAGCCAGTTCGTCCAGGCGGGCCACCAGCTGCCCGGATGTTCGGTCGCGGCAGCGAACCAGTCGTCGGCGTCGGCAGGCAGCCGTTTGTCGTCGGTGTCGAGCATCCAGAAGTTGCGTTTGTTCTTCGACGGCGGATTGATCACCCCCGCGATATGCCCCGACGCGCCGAGCACGAATTTCTGCGGCCCGGTCAAAAGCGGCGCCGATGCATACGCCGACGCCCACGGCACGATATGGTCTTCGCGCGAACCGTAAATGAAGGTCGGCACGTCGATGCGCGACAGGTCGATCGGCTCGCCGCAGGTCGTCACCGCGTTGGGCTCGCGCAGCTTGTTCTCCAGATACGTGTTGCGCAGATACCAGGCGCACATCGGGCCGGGCAGGTTGGTCGAATCGCTGTTCCAGAACAGCAGGTCGAACGCCTGCGGCGTGCGTCCCTTGAGATAGTTGTCGACGACGTAGTTCCAGACCAGATCGTTCGGACGCAGGTACGAGAACGTGTTCGCGAACTCGACGCCGCGCATGAGTCCCGGAGGCGCGCCGTTCTTGCCGCCAATCGTCTGCTCGCGCATCTGCACGTGCGACTCGTCGACGAAGACGTCGAGCACGCCCGTGTCGGAGAAATCGAGCATGGCGGTGAGGAGCGTCATCGATGCGGCCGGATGTTCGCCGCGCGCCGCTGCGACCGCGAGCGCGGTCGAGAGGATCGTGCCGCCGATACAGAAGCCGAGCGTGTTGATCTGCTCGCGCCCGGTGATCTGCTTGACGACCTCGATCGGTTCGAGCACGCCCTCTTGCACGTAATCGTCCCAGGTCTTGTGCGCGACCGACTGGTCGGCATTGCGCCACGACAGGATGAATACCTGATGCCCCGCGTCGAGCGCGTGGCCGACTAGCGAGCTTTCCGGCTGCAGGTCGAGGATGTAGAACTTGTTGATGCAGGGCGGCACGATCAAAAGCGGCCGCTCGAATACCTGCGACGCGTGCGGCTTGTAGTGGATGATCTGCACGAGATCGTTTTCGAAGACGACCGCGCCTTCGGTCGATCCGATGTTCTTGCCAACCACGAAGCGCGACTCGTCCGACTGCGAGATCTTGCCGCGCTGCAGGTCGTTGAGCAGGTTCATCATGCCCTGCCAGAGGCTCTCGCCCTTGCTCTCGATGAGCGTCTTCTGCGCTTCCGGATTGAACGCCAGGAAGTTGCTCGGCGAGGCCGCGGCAGTCCACTGCTCGACGGTGAAGCGAATGCGTTCGCGCGTCTTCGGGTCGGTGTCGACGGCGTCGGCGAGTTCCTGCAGATAGCGCGCGTTGAGCAGATACCACGCGGCGGTGAACGCGTAGGCCGGCGTCGATTGCCACGCGGTCGTGCTGAACCGGCGATCCTTCAACGCCGCCGGATCGATGCTTTGCGCGCCCGCCTGCTTGAGCAACTCGACCACATCGCGCGAATAGTCGCCCTGCAACTGCTGGAGACGCTCGGACGAAATCGCCGCGTTCGGGAGTTGCGGCATGGAAGGCATGCCGGACATTTGCGGAAGCACGCCCGCAAATCCAGGAATCGCCTGCATGCCCGGAAGCTGGCTCGCGAGTTTGGAGAAATCCGGCATCGTGCCGAGCTTCGCGAAGTCGGGCAGCGGCGGCATCGCGAACGGCGTGGCGCCCTGCTGCGCGGCAGCGAACGCGGCAAACGGATTCGCGGCGGCGCCGTTGCCCGCGTTGTTGCCGTTCGCGCCATTCATCTGCTGAGTGAGCTTCGTCCACTGCGCCGGATCGGCGACGGAGCGCCACGCGTTCAGCCACTGCTCGAACACTTGCTGCATGCCCGCCATGTCGGGCGGACGAGCGGCCGCCGAAGTCGCATCGGTGGCATCTGAGCGGGAAGATGTAGAGGATGTTTTAGAGGCAGCCATACCCGCTTTTGACCTGTGAGTCTCGAAAGACTGGATTGCTGATGCAGGCGCTGCAGGGCTCGCCTTGACCAGCGCGCAAGTGTTGCGCCGAGTGCGCGATGGAAGCCGACCTTGCCACGCCTTGCCTGATTTCGGAGTGTTGCGGGAACATTCTTGCTCCCGAGCGTCAGGCATGTCAATGCTTTGCCCCGATTTTGCCGCAGTGCGATAATTTTTTAATTATCGTTTTCCCCCATGCAATCGTTGCGTTCCTTGATCCGGATTTGCCCTTATATAAGAGCGAACAAGCGTACGCGTACGACACACGGCCAAATGTCCGACATATTGCAGCACAACAAAAAATCGGCGAGCACTGCAAAAAAAGTGACCGGCGCTGCGCTCACTGGCCGGCGTTAAAGGTTATCGGCAATGTATCGCGGGCAATGGCAAAAGGCCGTCGCGGGATGCCCGGCGACGGCCTTTCGCGCTTCGATACGCGCCGTTCAGTCGGCGAGCCAGATCATTGCCGCCATGCGACCGGTCGTGCGATCCCGTCGATACGAATAGAAGCGCTCGCGCTCTGTCACCGTGCAGTGAGTGCCGCCGTGCACGCGCCTTCCGTCGACACCCGCGTTCGCGAGGCGCAGGCGCGCCAGCGCGTAGATGTCGGCGAGATACTTGCCTTTCGACTGCTTCGGACTGAACGCGGCGGCAGTGGTGTCGCGCTGGCTCACAGCGGCCGCCGAGACGAACGCGTCCAGCACGTCCTCGCCGACTTCGAACGCCGAGGGCCCGATCGCCGGGCCGAGATAGGCATGGAGCACCGAAGTATCCGCACCGGCGAGCGCCGCGACGCGCTCCGCCGTCTTCTCGACGATACCCGCGGCCAGGCCGCGCCATCCCGCGTGCGCGGCGCCGACCGCGCGACCCGCTTCGTCGCAGAACAAAACCGGCAGGCAATCGGCGACCATCACGACGCAGACGGCGTCCGCGCGATCCGTCACGCTCGCATCGGCGCGCACGGGGTCCGCGCCGGTCGCGGGTGCGTTCGCGCAGCGGTCGATCACCGCGCCAGCTTCCGCGATGTCGGCGCCGTGGATCTGTTCGAGCCACGCGGCGGCCGGCGTCCCGGTGAGCGCGAGCAGCCGGCGGCGGTTTTCACGCACGGCATCGGGCGAATCGCCGGTGTGCAGCCCGAGATTCAAACCGCCCTCGCCCGCACGGCCGCCGCCGAACGGCGCGGCGCTGACGCCGCCGTTGCGCGTCGTCGCGAGCGAACGCACCCGCGCGGACACGCCCGACGCTTGCCAGCCGGGCCACAGGCAGTCATCCGCGGAGAGCGCGGCACGGGGTTCGCCCATTGCGCTCATTCTTCGTCGTCCTCGTCGTCGGCTTCGTAGCCTTCGTCGTCGTACGCTTCGTCCATTTCGTACACCTCGGGGAAGTCGTCGTCATCGTCGTCCAGGTCGGACTGTGCGTCGCGGCCGAGGCCCAGTTCCGCGGCCAGGATCGCGATGTCCTCGGGAACGTCCGCGCGCCAGTGCACGTCCTTGCCCGACACCGGATGAATCAGCCCGAGCCGCCACGCATGCAGCGCCTGACGCTCGAAGCCGTTCGGCAGCGGCGTGACGGAGCGCTTGCCGCGCGCGCGCCCATAAACCGGGTCGCCCAGGAGCGGATGGCCCGTATGCGAGCAATGCACGCGAATCTGATGCGTGCGGCCGGTTTCGAGATCGCAATGGATCGCCGAGACCGGCTGGCCGTGCCACAGCGCGCGGTCGATGGTCCGGAAGTGCGTGCGCGCGGGCTTGCCCGACGCGCTTTCCACCACCGCCATGCGGGTGCGGTCGCGCGGATCGCGGCCGATCGGCGCATCGATCGTGCCTTCGTCGCGCATGTTGCCCCACACGAGCGCGACATAGCGGCGCTTCACCGTGCGCGCCTGCAGCTGGCGCGTGAGGAGCGTCTGCGCCTCGAGCGTGCGCGCGACGACCATCAGGCCCGAGGTCTCCTTGTCGAGCCGGTGCACGATGCCCGCGCGCGGCAGGCCGGCGGCGGCCTCGCCGTAGCGGTACAGGAGGCCGTTGAGCAGCGTGCCGCTCCAGTTCCCCGCCGCCGGATGCACGACCATGCCCGCGGGCTTGTTGATGACGACGAGCGCGTCGTCCTCGTAGACGATGTCGAGCGGCACCGGTTCGGGCGTGAACGCGAGCTGCTCGGGCAGCAGGTCGGGCACGAGCGTAATCGTCGCGCCGAGCGGCACCGGCTGGCGGACCTTCGACGGCGCGCCGTCGATCTGCACCCGCTCGGCCTCGATCCAGCCCTGCAAACGGCTGCGCGAGAATTCCGGAAACATCTTCGCGAGAACCTTGTCGAGCCGCTCGCCCGCGAATTCGTCAGGCACGCGCGCGACGCGCGGCGTTTCGGCATCGGCGCGGCGTTCGGCGAGCATTGTCGGCACGGTGCTCGCGATGCCCTCGGCGGGCGGCGCGGCGTGGCTGTCGGCGTCGGCTGAATCGTCCGGACGTGCGTCGTCGGGCGTAGCGCTTCGGCTATAATCTTCGTTGCGATCTTTGGTACGACGAGTACTTGAGCGGGTCATTTAGACAGAAAGCCGGGAAATAGCTAGGAAATGCAAGCACTGATGCGAGCCCTCTACACCACCAAACAGTCGATGCAGAAATCGATCAAGTATCTGGCGCTGGCCGCTGGCGTTGCCATTGTCGCGGGTTGCCACGGCCTGCCCGAGAAGACCGACGAGACGGCAACCTGGAATAACAACAAATTATATACGGAGGCTCAGGACGCGCTTTCCGGCAGCGACTACGGCAAGTGCGCGAAGTACTTCGAAGCACTCGAAGGCCGCGACCCGTTCGGCCATTTCGCGCAGCAGGCGCAGATCAACGTGGCGTACTGCAACTGGAAGGACAGCGAAACAGCCGCGGCCGACCAGGCCATCGACCGCTTCATCAAGCTGCATCCCGATCACCCGGAAATCTCCTACGCGTACTACCTGAAGGGGATGATCCACTTCAACGACGACCTCGGTCTCTTCGGCCGCTTCTCCGGCCAGGACATGAGCGAGCGCGACCCCAAGTCGCTGCGCGAGTCGTATGACGCGTTCAAGGTCGTCGTCGACCGCTATCCGAACAGCAAGTATGCGCCGGACGCCGCGCAGCGCATGCGCTATATCGTGAACGCGCTGGCGTCGCACGAAGTCCACGCCGCGGATTACTACTATCGACGCGGCGCGTATGTGGCGGCCATCAACCGCGCGCAACTGGCCATCCGCGAATACAAGAACGCGCCGGCCACCGAAGACGCACTGCACATCATGATGCTGTCGTACCAGAAGCTCGACCAGCCGCAACTCGCCGACGACACCAAGCGCGTGCTCGCGGCCACGTTCCCCGACAGCCCGTATGTGACCGGCAAGCGCCGCGCGGGTGTCGACAAGCCCTGGTATCAGATCTGGTAAGCGCGGCGTTCGGAACGGAACGCCCCAAGAAAAACCCGGCCGCCTGGCCGTAATGCCGTTCAGTTAATGTTCTTTTTGAGGTATCGAACGGTGTAGCGTTTAGGGCGGGATTTGACGACTCGGTCGC
>NZ_FCOG02000080.1 GCF_001544975.2 Caballeronia arationis
GCGTCGATGTTTGAGGGCGACACTTAGGCGCTGCGCCACTCGGTATTGCTGGTGCGTTGACGTGTTGTGACTGCTGCCTGAAAAAGCTGCTTTCTTTGCTTACGTTCTTTGCAGCAGCAAAGAAAGTAAGCCCCGCCCCGGACAGGGGCAGAGCTAATAAACCACTAAGCAAGCAAGTTCTATAGAAGCGCAGAAACATCAAACGATGTGACGACCACCCCTAATCCTCCCGATACGGCGGCTCCGCCGGCTCCTCACTAGCGCTCGCGTTTGCGCTGAACCACGTCTCGCAGTGGCGCAACAGACCATGCACGTCCGACGGTGCACGCCCGCGCGTCGCGATATAGCCGTCCGGCCGCACCAGATAGAACGACGGCCGCGTGCGCCCATAGTTGTCCGTCAGCGACTGCGCGCCCTCGCCCTGCATGATGTCCGTGATGCGCCACACGCGCACTGCATTGGGCAGCACCCTCTCCACCTGTTCCGCGAGCCCGTTCAGATCGGGATCGCGCATCGCATGCGCGACCGTGATGGTTGCGGGCGCGAGCGCAATGTCGTCGATGCCTTCCGGGTTGATCAGCAGAAAGAGCGAAAAATACGCCGGATCGTGCAGGTCGTAGAGGCAGCAAAAGCCGGGCGCACGCCCGAGCGGCCCGTCGACGACATGCACCCGCGCATCCGGCGCACGCTCGCCCGCGCGCGGACCGCCGTCGAGCAGACGCTCAAGCGTCAGCGGCGAGCGCCGGTACTGGATCGACAGTTCGCTCACCGTGCGCCGCATCGCGTCGCGCAAAGGGCCGATCGCGGCAAGCGCCGGCATCACGTGGTCGCGCATCAGCTTCATCGGACCATGCTCGGCCTCCGCCATCTGCGTGAGCATGCTCGACTGGCGCAGCACGTCGCGCTCGATCGGGTGGCGCTCGGCGTGATAGCTGTCGAGCAGCCGGTCCGACGCGCCGCCCGAAAGCATGCGCGCGATCTTCCAGCCGAGATTGAGCGCCTCCTGAATGCCCGTGTTCATGCCCTGCGCGCCGGCGGGGCTGTGCACGTGCGCTGCGTCGCCAGCGAGAAAGACGCGGTCCACGCGCAGCCGGTCCACCATGCGGCTGTTGAGCCGGAAATACGACGACCAGCCGATGTCCGACAGCGTCACGCGATGATGGATGCGCCGCTCGACGATCGCGCGGCAGTCGTCGAGCGACGGGCCGTGATCGGACTCGGGCGGCGAATGCAGGTCGGCGATCAGGCGCGCGCGGCCGTCGCCCATCGGGAAGAGCGCCGCGAGCCCGGCGCCCGACGCGAAGATGTGGAACTCGTCGTCGGGCCAGTCGGAGTCGGCCTGCAGGTCGGCGAGCAGGAAGGTCTGCTCGAAGGTCTTGCCGGTAAAGCCGATGTCGAGCCGATGCCGCACCATGCTGTGCGCGCCATCGCAGGCGATCATGTACGACGGACGCAGGGTCTCGTCGCGCCCGTTCGGATGACGCAGCGTCGCCTGCACGCCCGCCGAACCCTGCGAGAAATCAGTGAGCTCGACGCCGCGTTCGATCCACACGCCGAAGGTCTTCAGATGCTCGGTGAGCAGCCGCTCGGTTTCGGACTGGTCGAGAAACAGCAGATAGGGATAGCGTGTCTGGAGCGGATCGAAATCGAGCCGCGCGAGCCGCTGGCCGTTCGAATAAAGGTTCGCGACGCGCGCGCGGTGGCCGAGTTCGAGGAACGGTTTGACGATGCGGTGCTGCTCAAGGAGTTCGAGCGTGCGCGCCTGGATGCCGATCGCGCGTGAATGCGGCGACGGCTCGCGCGCACGGTCGATGAGCCGGACCGGGATGTGCGCGCGAGCGAGACTCATCGCGGCGGCGAGGCCCGTGGGACCCGCGCCGACGATCAGGACCGGCGCCACATCGAGCTTGTCGTGCGGATTCACCTTTGGCGCGAACATGCACTCCTCCCTGAATCATCACGTCCTCAAGTGTACGCCGCTCGTGCCCTGTTTCGGCTGAGGGAAGCTTCGCGCTCTCTCGCCGCAAACTTACGCGCGCGTGTGCAGCGCACAATGATGATGAGTCGTGCCGAGTTCGACCTGCAGCGTTGCATGATGCATTGCGTAGTCCACACGCAGCGTATTCACGATGCCGTCGACGAACGCGTCGCCGGGATGGCCCTTCGGCATCACCAGATGCGCGGTCATTGCGTTTTCGGTCGTCGAGAGCGCCCACACGTGCAGGTCGTGCACGTCGTCGACGCCCGGAATGTCCGACAGGTATTGCCGGATGCGCAGCATGTCGACCGAAGGCGGCACGGCCGCCATGGCGAGGCGCATCGCGTCGCGCCCGAGGCCCCAGGTGCCGTAGACAATCACCGCGACCACGATGAGGCTCATCAGCGGATCGATCCAGCTCGCGCCCGTGTACAGGATCACGAGACCGCTCACGGCGACGGCGGCGGAGATCGCGGCGTCGGCGGCCATGTGCAGAAACGCGCCGCGCACGTTCAGGTCTTCCTTGCTGCCGCGCATGAAAAGCCAGGCCGAGAAGCCGTTCACGAGGAGTCCGAGCGTCGCGACGACGAAGACGTCGAAGCCCGCGACGGGCGCCGGATTCAGAAGCCGCTGGATCGCTTCGAGCGCGATCGCGCCGCACGCGAAAAGCAGCAGCGCGGCGTTCGCGAGCGACGCGAGGATCGACGAACTGCCGAGTCCGAACGTATAGCGCTGCGACGGCTGGCGCTTGCCGAGCCAGACGGCGGCCCAGGCAAGCAACAGGCCGAGGACGTCGGAGAGATTGTGGCCGGCATCGGCGAGCAGCGCGGTCGAATGAGCGATGAAACCGTAGATGCCCTGCACGACCACGATCAGCATGTTCAGCCCGATCGCGAGCGCGAAGACGCGGCCCTGGCCTTCCTGCGGCGCGTGATGGTGATGGTGGCCGCCATGGCTGTGATCGTGGCCGTCCTTGTGGTCGTGATCATGAGAATGCTCGTGATGGTCGTGCGTGTGCGTGTTCATTTACTCGTTGTCCGGTCGGAAATCGCCCTGCGGCTCGGCGACGTGTTCGAGCAGTTCACCGATCATCGCGCTGATGTGGCGGTCGGCGGCGAGATAGAAGACCTGCTTGCCCTGCCGTTCGGCCCGCACGACGCGCGCGGCCCGCAACAGGCGCAGATGATGGCTCACGAGTGACGCCGACAGCCCGAGCGTCTCCGCAATCGCGCCCACCGCCCGCTTCTCGTCGACGCATGCGAGCACGATGCGCAGGCGCGTCGGATCGCCGAGCAGTCGAAAGAGATCGGCGAGCGGGACAACGCGGTCGTCGGAAGCGGTGATGATCGAGGCCACTGTGCGCTTCATCCAATAACATGTGAATACGTGTTCATATGTTAGCGGTCAGAGCCGTGCACTGTCAATCTCGCGGACCGGCATCGCCGATGTGGGAAAATGCGGGGTTTGCATTCTTCTTCCGTCATGGACACTGTATTCGCCCGCGGTTTCGCGGCCCATCGTGACGGCCGCCTGACCGAAGCGGAACGCGACTATCAGGCCGCGATCGCCGCCGAACCTCGCCACGTCGACGCCCTGCATCTGCTCGGCGTGCTGCGCCACCAGCAAGGCCAGCACGCGGAAGCGGCCGAGCTCGTGCGCCGCGCGGTGGACCTGCGTCCGACCGACGCGGGGCTTCAGCTCAACCTCGGCAATGCGCTGAAGGCGCTCGGCCGTATCGACGACGCCATCGAGCGCTTTCGCAACGCGCTCACGCTGAAGCCGGGTTTCACGCTCGCGCAGTACAACCTCGGCAACGCCTACACGGCGGTGGGCCGTCACGAAGACGCCGCCGACGCGTTCGAAAAGACGCTGCGCCTGCAGCCCGACGACGCCGCGGCCTGGAACAACTTCGGCAACGCGCTTGCGGCGCTCTCCCGTTTCCACGATGCCGCGAAGGCGTTCCGCCGCGCGCTGGCACTGCGTCCGCAACACGCGGGCGCGCACAACAACCTTGGCATGGCGCTCAACGCGCTCGGCGACCTCAACGGCGCGATCGCGCAGTTTCGCGCCGCCATCGACGCCGAGCCGAATTACGTCGCCGCGCATTTCAACCTCGGCAATCTGCTCGATGCGGCCGGCCAGCCCGCGCAAGCCATCGACGCGCTGGCGACGACGATCCGCATGCAGCCGCAGTTCGCGCCGGCGCACTTCGGCCTCGGGCACGCGCTCGCCGCGCTCGGCCGTTACGAGGAAGCGCTGCCGCGCTTCGAGCGCGCGGTCGGACTCGATCCGAAGTATGGGGTCGCGTGGCTGCAACTCGGCAATGCGCATCTCGCGCTGGGGAATCGTCCGGCGGCGATCCGCGCGTTCGATCAGGCGCTGCGCCTCGATCGCGAGCAGCCGGCTGCGCATCTGAACCGCGCGCTCGCGCTCCTCGCACTGGGCGACTACGCGCGCGGCCTGCCCGCCTACGAATGGCGCCTCGCCACGCCCGGCACGGAAAAAGCGCCGCCACTGCCGCGCTGGACCGGCGAACTGATGCCCGGCCGCACGCTCGTGGTGCGCGGCGAACAGGGCTTCGGCGACACGCTGCAGTTCATGCGCTTCGCGCCGTTCGCCGCGAAGCTCGTCGGGCGCCTCGTGCTGCAGGTGCAGCCGGCGCTTCTGCCGCTCCTCGAACCCGCGGCGCAGGCGGCGCGGATCGAACTCGCGAGCAGCGCGGATGCGCCAGCGAAAGCCGACGCGTTCTGCCCGCTGATGAGCCTGCCGCTCGCCCTCGGCATGACGACGCTCGAGTCGATCCCCACACGCACGCCGTATCTCGTGATTCCGGCGGCCTACCGGCGCAAGTGGCGCGGTTCAATCGGCGGGCAGGCGAAGCGCAAGATCGGCATCGCGTGGTCGGGACGCCTGCAGCCGGGCGAGACGCGTTCGATGCCGCTCGCGCTGCTCGACCCTCTTTTCGCGCTCGAAGGCATCGACTGGATCGCGCTGCAGCCGGTTCTCACGAGCGAGGAGCGCGCCGCGCTCGATGCGCATCCGCACGCGAATTCGATTCACCGGCTCGATGGCAGGCTCGGCAATTTCGCCGATACCGGTGCGATCGTGGACCGGCTGGATGGCGTGGTGTCAGTGGATACGTCGGTGGCGCATCTGGCCGGCGCGCTCGGCAAACCGCTCTGGCTGATGCTGCCGCACGCCGCCGACTGGCGCTGGGGCATCGATACGCCTTCGAGCGCGTGGTATCCGAAGGCGCAGCTTTATCGACAGAGCGCGCCGGGCGAGTGGGCGGATGTCGTCGCGCAGGTTGCGGCGGCGGTGCGCGACGCATAAATAAAAAAACCCCTCGCGCCGAATGGCCGCGAGGGGTTCGTTTTTTGCGAGGCCGTTACGCCGTCTTGTACTGGTTGCGTGCCTCGGGCGAACGGTACAGCACGAGCGTCGCGACCAGACCGCAGATCGCCGCGAGCCCCATCCACAGGCCCGGCGCCGCCTTGTTGCCGGTTGCGTGAATCAGGTACGTCGAGATCGCCGGCGTGAAACCGCCGATGGTCGTCGCGAGGCTGTAGGCCATCGAGAAACCCGTAGTGCGCACGTCGACCGGCATGACTTCGGTCAGCGCCACGACCATCGCGCCGTTGTAGCTGCCGTAGAGGAACGAGAGCCACAGTTCGACGCCGAGCAGCCGCAGGAACGACGGATCCGCGACGAGCCACTGCACGGCCGGATACGACGTCAGGATCGTGAGGATCGTGAAGACGAGCAGCACGGGCCGGCGTCCGATGCGGTCGGAAAGCGCGCCCATCACCGGCAGCCACACGAGATTCGACAAGCCGACGCACACCGTCACGACGAGCGTGTCGATCGCCGACATCTTCAGCACTTCCTTGCCGAAGGTCGGCGTGTAGGCGGTGATCATGTAGAACGACACGGTCGTCATGATGACCATGCCCATGCCGGCGATCACGATGTTCCAGTTCTGCACCATCGACCTTGCGATCTCTCCCATGCTCGGACGATGCTTGCGCGCGAGGAACTCGTCGGTTTCACGCAGCGACCGGCGGATGATGAAGAGAAACGGCACGATCAGGCAGCCGATCAGGAACGGCACGCGCCATCCCCAGGCGGTCATCTGCTCGGGCGGCAGCACGCGGTTCATGATCACGCCGATCAGCGCGGCGAACACGACAGCCACCTGCTGGCTGCCGGACTGCCACGAGCAATAGAAGCCCTTGTTGCCCTTCGTCGCGATCTCGGACAGGTACACCGACACGCCGCCGAGTTCGACGCCCGCGGAGAAGCCCTGGAGCAGCCGCCCGCCCAGCACGATGATCGGGGCGAGCGCGCCGATCGTGGCGTAGCCCGGCACGAGCGCGACGCACGCCGTGCCGATCGCCATCAGCGTGAGCGTCAGGATGAGGCCCTTGCGCCGGCCGTGGTGGTCGATATAGGCGCCGAGCACGATTGCGCCGACCGGCCGCATCAGGAAGCCCGCGCCGAACACGGACAATGCGAGCATCAGCGAGGCGAATTCGTCGCCGCTCGGGAAATAGGTCTTGGCGATCGCCGAGGCGTAGTAGCCGTAGACCATGAAGTCGTACATTTCAAGAAAGTTGCCGCTGACGACGCGAAACACCGTCTTGAACTTGGACTCGTTGGCGGGAATGGGGTGTGACGTGGACATGACTCTCTCGATTAGACCCGGCGCCGGTGCATCCTGAAAACGGGCCGCCGCCGATGGCTGTCGGCTGCAGCAGCACTGGCCGCCGGTATAAGGGTTTTCCCGCAGGTCTTTTGAAATCCCGGGACGCCCAATATTAACGCCACCGAACGGGTTGCGCGCGACTCAACGTCGGCTAATTTCGATCATTTTTACTTTAAAATCGCCTTACATATGCCTATCTCTAAGCATACGGATAACCCGGCTTCCTTACGTCTGCGCAAGGCGGTGCGCGCTGACGCAGCGCTGATCGCACGCATGCACGCGCAAAGTTGGGCGGCGACGTATCGCGGCCTCCTGCCCGACACATTCCTCGACAACGAGGCGCCCGTCGAGCGCGCGACGCACTGGAAAAAGCGCATGGAGGAGATCGACGCGGGCGAAGGCATCGTGTGGATCGCGGAACTGGACGGAGAGCCGATCGGCTTCGTCTGCCTCGTCGATCCTGACGTGCACGGCAGCGTTCTTGTGGACAACCTGCATGCGCTGCCGGGATTCAAGGGCGCCGGCGCGGGCACGGCCATGCTCGCCGCTGCGCAGGCATGGGCGCTGGAACGCGGCGCGCGTCGGCTGCATCTGTTGGTGCTCGAAGGCAATCAGGCCGCGATCGGCTTCTACGAATCGCGCGGCTGGCGCTTCTCCGCACGCGAGGACGACCACATGGGCGGCATCGACATCGTCTCCCTCGTCTATGCGTTGGCGCTGGAATGAGGCGCGGCGCCGCCGTTACCGCATCGACTGAAGCGTGTCAAGACAAGCCCGTTTGTCAAAAAGTTAAATCGGATAACTCTTATCGTTTTCGACTTCGCCGGTCCGTATGATCGCCGGGCTTTCGTCGCTGCTCCGGGTGTTCCGCATCAGATGCCCTTGTCTGGCACACGGCCATCTGGCTAGTACGTGCAGGTTGCTTGATGAAAACACGAGCAGCTTAGACGCACGAATTCGGAACCGAGAAGACCCATGACCGCTCCCATGATCGATGTACAAGGCGATCTGCTTTTGCCAACCTTGTACCCTCTCGCCAATCAGGCCGTGACTTTCGGTCGCGAGTGGATGGCCGCTCATGCGCGGCCCACGTTCTCCGAGTACGAGGTGCCGTTCTACGCGGCCCGGCTGCTGACTGCCTACGTCAGCGCGCTGACGATCCGCGACGCGACTTCGTCCTACACGCCCGCCAGTTTCTGGCACAACCTCTCCCGTTCCGACTTCGACGCGCTCTTTCCGCGCATCGTCGGGGCTGCTCCGTCGCCGATGCCGTTCGAATCGACTGCGCCGAGCGCGGAGGCGGAATCTGCGAATCCGCCTGTAAAGCGTGTCGCCAACAGGAAGCTCGCAGGCGGCGCGATCGCCTTGGCGAGCGCTGGCGTTCTCACGTGGCTCATGTTCGGCGCCGGGCAGGAGTCGAAGCGCGACCAGCGCCAGCAGGCGCTCACGCCAGCCACGCAAGCTGCGCCGGTCGTTGCAGCGAACGCGAGCGCCGCTCCAGTCGTTTCAGTGAGCGCCGCTCCGGCCGCTCCGGCGAGTGCGTTTCACGTGACAGTCGCAAGCGCAGGTCCGGTCGTCGCGCGTGCCTACCCGGCGGCGAGCGATCCCGTTGCCGCAAAGGTCACAAATAGTGTCGCGCCGGACGTCGTGTCCGCTGGGCCATTGCTTTGCCGCACGATTTCGAGCGTGGTCCGCGCCGCGCCGCAGTCGTCGAAAATCGCCGAGAAGGGCGAAGTCAAAGTCGCCGCAGCGCAATCGAAAGCAAACGAGATCTACCCCGCGCCGTCCCGTGTCGCGACGAAGCCGCTGCGCACGACGCGCGAAGCCGGCGTCGAGCAGTTGTGCCGCAAGCGGCGCGGCGCGGGCGCATCGTCGAATTCGGCGCGCGCGGTCGCCTACGACCGGCTCATCGCGCTGCGCGCCCCGCAAGCGAACGCGACTCGCGCAAGCCGCGTTGCGGCAGTGCCCGTCGTCGTGCATCAGCAGGGCAAGCCGGCCGCACAGCCGGCCAGTCGCACGATGAGCGTCGCCGAGATGTACAACATGCTCCAGCATTCGCCTACCCTCGACGACAACAGTTCGCTCACGCATGCCGCATCGCGCGGCCGTGTGCAGGCGGGCGATGCGTCGAACGCTGGCGTGCAGTTGTCGAAGCAGCGCGTCACCGACGCTCCCGGCGAATTCATGAAGTGACCCACCCAACGTTTCGATCCGCGCCCGCCCGATCCGACCCGCGAGCGGGCCTTCACTCGCCTCATTCACTCTATCGGCGCCAGGCCACCATGACGTCTACCCTTTATTTGCGGCACGCGACGCTCGCCGTCGCCTTCGCCCTTTGCGGTGCGCTCGCGCCTGCCGCGCATGCACTCGAACTGCTCGCAGCGCCCCGTCCGGCGAGCGCCGCGACAGCGCCGAAACCTGCTCCGCTCTCATCCGTCGACGCCGACGATCTGGCCGACGCGCTCTCCCCGTCACAGGCGCAGGGCAACGTCGCGGAACTCAGGCAGATGGTGCAGACCGGACAGCTCACCGAACTGCGCACGACCTACAACGGCAGCTATGGCGCGACGCTCTTCTTTTATCCGCAGGAGATGGTGTATTACGTCGCGCTGTTTCAGGACAAGCGTTTCTGGCGCGTCGTGAAGACGCAGGACGACGCCCGCGCCGACACGGTCTACGCCCAGTTCGCGCGCAAGAGCTACGATCTCGCGGACAACGAGATTCGCCGCATGCAGTTGCAGGCGCAGAAGGCGCTGCTGGAACGCGTGATCGCCGTCTCCGACGACCGCGCGAAACGCCTTTCCGCCGATCTGTCGATCGCGCGGGCGCAGGACAACGAAGTCTCGCAGCGGCAGCAGCAATTCCAGGCGGAATCGGCGACGCTTCAGGGCGACAAGCTCTCCGCCGAACGCAAGCTGCGCGCGTTGCAGTTGCAGGTCGAGCAGCTTCAGCGTCAGACGGAGGCCGGTCTGCCTTCGCTCGGCGCGTCGGAGCGCTGACCGCCCGCAATCTCGACCGCAGCAAAGAAAAAAGCCCGCTTCACGCAAGCGGGCTTTTTGCTTTTGAACGACCGGCCAAGCGCCGCCCTAGAACCGCGTCTCCCGCGCGACGCGCAGGAACGTATCGAGGAGCGGCGTGCAGTCGAGCAGTTCCTCACCGCCCGCGCGATGGAACTCCGGGTGCCACTGCACCCCGACCACGAACGGCGCACGCCGATAGCGCACGGCCTCGATGATCCCGTCCGAGGCCGACACCGCCTCGATGTTCAGATCGCGCCCGATGGTCCGCACCGCCTGGTGGTGGATCGAGTTCACCATGGCGTCGCGGCGTGCCGGAAACATGTTGGCGAGCGTCGAGCCTTCGGGGAAACGGATCGAGTGACGGTGCTGGTCGTATTGTTCGTTGACGTGGATGCCCGCAGTCGGGACATCGGTGGCGATGTCCTGATACAGCGTCCCGCCGAACGCGACGTTGATCAGCTGGCAGCCGCGGCACACGCCGAGCACGGGCTTCCCCGATTCGATGAACTCGTGCAGCAGTTCGAGCTCGTACATGTCGCGCACGCGGTCGCCGGGCCATTCGGGACGCGTCGCCGCTTCCTCGTAGGACTGCGGCGAGACGTCGGCGCCGCCTTGCAGCAGCAGGCCGTCGAGATGCTTCGCGTAGTCGCGCAGACGAATGTTGCTCGGATGCAGCATGCCCTGATGGCCGACCGTCGGGATCATGAACACGAGCACGTCGCGCGACATGACCCAGTGCGCGATCGATTCCTCCAGATACTGCAGCGTCTTGCCGCGCAGGCCCTTCGCGCCCGGCTCCGGGTGAAAGATCCGCGCCGACACGCCGATGCGTAGCGTGCGCTGCGTGATCCGCTGGCCGGCGCGATCGAAGATCTGGCGCGCCCGCGCTGCCATCACGCGGCCGAACACCGACCACGCCGAGTCCGTCTTGCGCAGATAAGCGGGCGGCGCCTGCGAATCGGGCGGAATGGGCGGCGGCGGATTGGCGGCGGTGATGTCAGGCGTCGAGCTCAATTCCGGCGGCAGCGCTCTCGGCGTTGCGGTGGTCGCGGGCATGTCGATCGTGTCGCCTTCCTCGGCGGCCAGCGCGGCTTCGGCTTCGGTCGCCGATTCGACGTTCGCCGCGAGGCTCGCCTTCGCCGATGGCGCGCCGCCCGCGCGGGCTGTCGCCTCTTGCGCGGCCGTCGCGCTCGCAGCCGATGCCCGCGCCTCGCGCGCTTCCGCGCGCTGGGCTGCGGTTTTGTCAGCGGGTTCGACGCTGGAGGCGCTCGCGGGCTGGTCGGTCGATGCGCGCTCGGCGGCGCTAGCTTGCGGGCCGAGAGCCGCCGGAGCAGTGCCGGAAGGAGAAACCGTCGACGAAGCGGACGTAGCAGACGAAACCGCTTTGCTGTCGGCGCCCGCCGAAGATGCGGCATCGCCGGAGGAAGATTGAGTGCCGGCCGGGCCGGCGTCAGGCGTTTTGTTTTCGCTCATTCCGTGTCAGGCGCATTAAGCGCTGTGAGAATGGACAGAATTTGATTATCCGCCTCTGGTCCGGACGCGGCAAACCATCAAACAATTGCTCACATTATTGCTGGAACTGAACGAATCGAGAACCTGAGAAAAGAATCAGGAATGATCGCGCGGCTCCTCGAAGGTCTCGCGCAATGCGATCTGCATCGTCGCGTGAATCTTCACACACCAGCGCCACAATACCGTGAGCAACAGGGCCGCGCAAAGCAGGACCGCAATCATCAGGCCGAACGGCGGCAGGATGCCGCCCGACAGCGCCGCCACCAGCAGGAACACCCCGAACATCGCGACGATCGGGATCAGCCCGGAAATCGTCGAGCGGATCGCGCTCGTAAAACGCCCCGCCTTTGCCGGTTGCACGCTCACTTCAGCGAGCAACAGCGCGAGCGAATCGAGCTTGCGATACACCGCGACGAGAAACGGCATCGAGACGACGAGCGCCGCGCTCCACAGGACGACGCGTTGCATGTCGTCGGTTTGCAGCCAGCGCGACAGATATCCCGTCGCATACGGTGCCGAATACGACGCGCCCAGGAAGATCGCGGCGACGAGGGCGAGATTCACCGCGATCTGCAGCACGATGCGCCGCGTCAGGCTGAAGATGGTCGGACCGCCCGAGTCCGGCCCGATGCTCGCGAGCCACTGCGAATACAGCCCGAAGGTGTTGGCGAGCGGCGCGGGCATCGAGCGCGCGAGACGCATCGTGATCGGATCGGCGGCGCGGATCAGGTAGGGCGTGAAAAGCGTCGTCAACGCGGAGACGGCAACCGCGATCGGATAGAGAAAAGGGCTCGTCACCTTGAGCGACAGCCCGAGCGACGCGATGATGAACGAGAACTCGCCGATCTGCGCGACGCTCATGCCGACGCGCATCGACGTGCGTCCGTCCTTGCCCGCGAGGAAGGTGCCGAGCCCGCACGACACGATCTTGCCGAACACGACCGCCACGGTGATCACCGCGATCGGCCATGCGTAGTCGATGAGCACGGTCGGATTGAGCAGGAGGCCAATCGTCACGAAAAAGATCGCGGAGAACATGTCGCGCACGGGCGCGATCAGCTTTTCGATGCGATGAAGGCTGCGCGCCTCCGCCATGATCGCGCCGATCAGGAACGCGCCGAGCGCGATGCTGTAGTCGAGCTTCACGACGAGCAGGCAAAAGCCGAAGCAGAAGCCGAGCACGGTAACGAGCAGCATCTCGTCGCTTTTCGCGCGTGCGACGTAATCGAGTGCGCGCGGCACGATCAGGATGCCGACCACGAGCGACACCGTCATGAAAAGCATCAGTTGTCCGAGCGTGGCAAACGCGACGCCCGCGCTCACCGAGCCCGTCTGCGCGATGCCGGACAGCAGCACGAGCATCGCGATCGCGAGAATGTCCTCCACGATCAAGATGCCGAAGATCAACTGCGCGAAGCCCTCGCCTTTCATGCCGAGTTCGGAGAGCGCCTTGACGATGATCGTCGTCGAGGAGATCGCGAGCATTGCGCCCAGAAAGAGCGAATCCATCGCGTTCCAGCCGAACCAGCGGCCGATCTCGTAGCCGAGCCAGATCATCAGCACGATCTCGGAGAGCGCCGCGACGAACGCCGTCGCACCGACCTTGAAGAGCTTGCGCAGGCTGAACTCCAGCCCGAGCGAAAACATCAGGAACACTACACCGAGTTCGCCGAGCGTCTGGATCGTGGCTTCGTCGTGGATCAGCTGAAACGGCGGCGTGTACGGCCCGATGATGACGCCCGCCACGATGTAGCCGAGTACGACCGGCTGCTTCAGGCGATGGAACAGCACCGTGACGACGCCCGCGATGGCCATGATCACCGCCAGATCCTGAATGAAGCCGATCGCGTGATGCATCCACAAATCCTTACAAAAAGTATACAGAGACGGCGATATTACCGCATGGACCCGTGCGGGTCGCGGACGTTCGAAAAAACGGCGGGAGTACTTTAGCGCGCGTCGCGACGGCGCCGGATGATGCGCGGCTCACGACGCGCGCCGCAATGGTGCGCGCGCCGGGCCGGCAATGATGCGAACAGGAAAGGAACCGGCGTCAGACCGCCGCTTCGTTTTCCTCGCCGGTGCGGATGCGGATGACCCGCTCGACGTCGGCGACGAAAATCTTGCCGTCGCCGATCTTGCCAGTGCGCGCGGCACCGATGATCGCGTCGATGACCTGATCGGTCTGGTCGTTCGCGACGACGACTTCGATCTTCACTTTCGGCAGGAAATCGACGACGTATTCCGCCCCGCGATACAGCTCGGTATGACCCTTCTGGCGGCCGAAGCCCTTCACTTCCGTGACCGTCAGACCTGTCAGGCCGACCTCGGCCAGCGCTTCGCGGACTTCGTCGAGCTTGAACGGTTTGATGATTGCGGTGATACGTTTCATGGCGTGCCTCGTTTCGGTGAATCTTTCGGATGGTCGGAACTCAGGACAGATGCATTTGATTCTAGACGGGTTTGATCAAGCCAGCGGTTCGGTAAACCGCGAGGTGATCGGATAACGCCAGTCGCGGCCGAACGCGCGATGCGTCACGCGGATGCCGATAGGCGCCTGACGGCGCTTGTATTCGTTGATCTTGATGAGGCGCGTCACGCGTTTCACGTCATCCGGCGCGTAGCCGGCGGCGACGATCTCCGCGAGCGAGCGGTCCTCTTCCATGTACATGCGCATGATCGCGTCGAGCACTTCGTAGGGCGGCAGGCTGTCTTGGTCGGTCTGGTTCTCGCGCAGTTCAGCGGACGGCGCGCGCGTCAGGATGCGTTCCGGGATCACGTCGCGGCGGCCGTACGCGTCCGTCTGGTTGCGATAGTGGCAGACCCGGTACACGAGCGTCTTGGCGATGTCCTTGATCACGGCGAAGCCGCCCGCCATGTCGCCGTAAAGCGTGCAGTAGCCGACCGCCATCTCGCTCTTGTTACCCGTCGTGAGCACGAGCGAGCCGAATTTGTTCGAGAGCGCCATCAGGAGCGTGCCCCGAATGCGTGCCTGAATGTTCTCCTCCGTCGCGTCTTCGGCGCGGCCTTCGAACTCCTTCGCGAGCGCGCCACGGAAGGCTTCGAACATCGGCGCGATCGCGATCTCGTCGTATTTGACGCCGACGCGCTGCGCCATGTCGCGGGCGTCGGTGGTCGAGATGTCGGCGGTATAGCGCGAGGGCATCATCACCGCGCGCACGCGATCGGGTCCGAGCGCATCGCACGCGACGGCAAGCACCAACGCCGAATCCACGCCGCCCGACAGCCCGATGATCACGCCCGGAAAGCCGTTCTTGCCGATGTAGTCGTGCACGCCGACGACGAGCGCGCGATACACCTGCGCCTCGACCGACAGGTCCGCGGCAATCGTGCCCTGCACCGGCGTGGTGCCGTCGAATTCGACATAGCCGACGGCTTCCTCGAACTGCGCCATCTTCGCGACGAGTTCGCCGTTCGCATCGAGCACGAACGAGCCGCCGTCGAAGATCAGTTCGTCCTGTCCGCCGACGAGGTTCACATAAACCATCGGCAAGCCGGTCTCGCGGATGCGTGCGCGCAGGATGTCGTAGCGCACCGACTCCTTGTTGAGATGAAACGGCGAGCCGTTCGGGATCAGCAGCACTTCGGCGCCCGCCGCCTTTGCAAGCTGCGCCGCCGACGCGTGCCACGCATCCTCGCAGATCACGACGCCATAGCGCACGCCGTCGAGATCGAAGACGAAGGGCTTGGGGTCGGAGGAGAAGTAGCGCTTCTCGTCGAAGACTTCGGCGTTCGGCAGATCCTGCTTCAGATAGGTCCCGACGATCTCACCGTCCACGATCAGCGACGCCGCGTTGAACGTGTCGACGGGCGGCACGCCGCGCGCGATCGGCAGATCGGGCGCGCCGTCGTTCTCGCGATGCGGATGGCCGACGACGACATGCAAGCCCGCGAACGGTTTCAGTTGGGCGGCGAGCGACGCGAGCGCGTCGGCGCTCGCGCGATAGAACGCGGGACGCAGCAGCAGGTCTTCCGGCGGATAGCCCGACAGCGCGAGTTCGGGCGCGATCAGAAGCTTCGCACCATCGCGATGCGCGCTCTTCGCGGCATCGACGATTTTCGCGACGTTGCCGGCGAAATCGCCGACCGTGACGTTGATCTGGGCTAGTGCAATTCGGGTTTTCATGTCGGGAGTCGTGTGAAGCGCTGAAACGGGGCTCGAAGGCAATCGATTATCGCATGGGGTTTTTACGTCCCCTCTGCTTCCTCAAGTCTTCTTCCTGAACGGCGTATGCGCTTCCAGTTCTTCGATGTGCTGGTCCATCGCGGCGGTTTCCGCGTCGAGGAATTCGCCGATCGCGTGGGCAAAGCGCCGGTCGGCGATCCAGTGAGCGGACCACGTCGGAGTCGGCAACATGCCGCGCGACATCTTGTGCACGCCCTGCGCGCCGCCCTCGAAGCGCGCGAGCCCGTGCTCGATGCAATATTCGATGCCCTGCATGTAGCACGTCTCGAAGTGCAGCCCCGAGATGAACTCGCGCGTGCCCCAGTAACGCCCGTACATCACGTCGCCGCCGATCATGTTGAGCGCGCACGCGAGGCGCTCGCCGCCCGCTTCGGCGATCACGAGCAGCATGCTCTCCGGCGCCGCCGCGTGAACCTGCGCGAAGAATTCACGGCTCAGATATGGCGGGTTCCAGTGCTCGCGATACGTGTTCTCGTAACAAGCGTAGAAGAAGTCGAGCGCTCCGGTATCGATCTGCGCGCCGCGCAGCCAGGTGTAGCGCACGCCCGCATCGGTGACGCGGCGGCGGTCCTGCTTCACCTTCTTGCGCTTGTCGTGGCTCATCGTCGCGAGGAAAGCGGCGAAGCTCTCATAGCCGTCGCCGGGCAGGTTCTCCCAGTGAAACTGCACGCCTTCGCGCAGCATGTAGCCGGCATCCGTCAGCGCTTCGACGTCCTCCGCCTGCGGAAACAGCACGTGCAGCGACGAGAGATCGAGACGCTTCGTCAGCTCGATGGCACCGCGCGCGAGCGTCACGCGGTCCTCGTGATTCGGCGCGATCAGGCGCGGGCCGGTGACAGGCGAGAACGGCACCGCGGACAGCGCCTTCGGGTAGTAGCGGATGCCGTGGCGCTGGAAGGCGTCGGCCCAGGCGTGATCGAAGACATACTCGCCGCGCGAATGCGACTTCAGATAGAGCGGCATCGCGCCGGCCAGTTGCCCGCCGCGCTTGAGGAGCAGATGCTGCGCGCGCCAGCCCGTGCGCGCGATCGCGCAGCGCGTGTCCTGCAGCGCCGCGAGAAACTCGTGACGCACGAACGGATTGTCGCCGGCGAGGCGGTTCCAGTCGTCGGCGGTCACGCCTTCGAGCGTATCGACCACATGTATTTCGACATCGCGATTCAAGAGGCGTCCTCGCTGGGTGTTCCGAAGCGCGGCGCCACCATCCGGTGATTCATCGAACGGGCGCGGCGCGAAAGGGCCTATTCTCGCGCAAGTCGAAAAAATGCGCCGTCCGCTTCGGCGCGAACGCTCGCCCCAAAGCGGTGCTCTCGGCGATAATGCGCGGCAACCCGTTTCCCCCAAGCCCGATACGACGCCATGCCGTGGTTCCTGTACCTGATCGAATGCGCCGACGGCAGCATCTACACCGGCATCGCGACCGACGTGAACGCACGCTTCGAAAAGCATTCGAGCGGCAAGGGCGCGCGCTATACGCGCTCGAGGAAGCCGCTTGCCGTGCTCGCGTCGTTCGAACTGGCCGGGCGCTCGGAGGCGTCGCGCGCGGAATACTGGGTCAAGCGGCTCTCCGCGATGGAAAAGCGCGCGCTGATCGCGGGCGTGCGCACGCTCGACTCGGTGGTGCCGGCGCGCGAAGCCGACGCGTCGCCAGAGACACCCGCCTAGCGCGTCGAGCGCGCCAGACGCAAAGAAGCCGCGCGTGCCCGGATTGCCCGGAGCACGCGCGGCCTTTTTTCCCGCTCGGCGAACCGACCCGCTTACTTCTTGTAGTTCGCGACGCCGTCCGTGATTTCCTTCAGTGCGGCATCGGCGCCGGCCCAGCCTTCGACCTTCACCCACTTGCCCTTTTCGAGCGCCTTGTAGTGCTCGAAGAAGTGCTTGATCTGGTCTTTCAGGTACTCGGGCACGTCGTCGATGGACTTCATGTGCGCCGTCATCGGGCAGATCTTGTCGTGCGGCACGGCGACCAGTTTCGCGTCGACGCCCGATTCGTCCGTCATTTGCAGCATGCCGAGCGCGCGCGAGCGCACGACCGAGCCTGCCAGCAGCGGGAACGGCGTGATGACGAGCACGTCGACCGGATCGCCGTCGCCGGAGAGCGTCTGCGGAATGAAGCCGTAGTTGACGGGATAGCGCATGCCGGTGCCGATGAAACGATCGACGACGAGCAGACCCATGTCCTTGTCGGCTTCGTATTTGACCGGATCGCTTTGCGCGGGGATTTCGATGATGACGTTGAAATCGTGCGGAAGGTCCTTGCCCGGGGGTACGTTGTTGAAGCTCATGAGCGCTCTCTGAGAAAGTTGAGGTTCTGAAGCCGGTGACGCGCACCGCGCGACGCGTGAACGGGACGCTTTGGAAATGAAAACGCGCGAATGCGTCATTATAGCCAATCGGGATTTGGGTTCGGACTCGTCCGATGGCGCGATAATCGGTCAGGAGCGTCGGTCGGAAAAGACGAACCCGACCGTTAGACGGCAACTATGGTGCATGAGGCCGGAGTAAGGCATGGGACCGGAGTAAGCGCTGAAGCGCCAACTCTGGCCGACAGCGCCAGCTCTGGTCGACACAGGAGACAACGCATGGAAGAAGCGAAGCACTTCATCGGCAACCGCTGGGTCGCACCGGCTGTCGGCGAAACGATTCCCGTCGTCGATCCCTCCGACGGCCAGGTATTCGCGCAGCTCGCGCGCGGCAACGCCGCCGACATCGACCGCGCCGTGCAATCGGCGCGCGCCGCCTACGAGGGGGCCTGGGGCCACACGAGCGCCGCGGACCGCGGGCGCATCCTCGCGCGGCTGTCGATGCTGATCGCCGCGTGCAAGGACGAGATCGCGCAGCTCGAAGCACGCGACACCGGCAAGCCGCTCAAGCAGGCGCACGCCGACGCGGCGGGCATCGCGCGTTATTTCGAGTTTTATGCGGGCGCCGCCGACAAGCTGCACGGCGAAACCTTGCCCTACCAGACCGGCTACACGGTGCTGACGATCCGCGAACCGCATGGTGTGACCGGCCACGTCGTGCCGTGGAACTACCCGCTGCAGATTTTCGGGCGCAGCGTCGCGGCGGCGCTCGCGGCAGGCAACGCGTGCGTCGTGAAACCGGCCGAGGACGCGTGCCTGTCGCTTTTGCGCGTCGCCGAACTCGCCGCCGAGGCGGGCCTTCCCGAAGGCGCCCTCAACATCGTGACGGGCTACGGCCACGAGGCGGGCGCCGCGCTCGCGCGGCATCCGGGCATCGATCACATCTCGTTCACCGGCTCGCCCGCGACGGGCGCGGCCGTCACCAAAATGGCCGCCGACAACCACGTCCCCGTGACGCTGGAACTCGGCGGCAAATCGCCGCAGATCGTCTTCGCCGATGCCGACATGGACGCCGCCCTGCCCGTGCTCGTCGCGGCGATCGTGCAGAACGCCGGCCAGACGTGCTCGGCGGGCAGCCGCGTGCTGATCGAGCGCGCCGCGTATGAGCCGCTCGTCGAACGGCTCGCGGAAGCGTTTTCGGCGCTGAAGGTCGGGCCGAGCAAGCTCGATCTCGACTGCGGGCCGCTCATCAGCGCGAAGCAGCAGCAGCGCGTCTGGGATTTCCTCTCCGACGCGCAGCACGACGGCATCGCGATGGCGGCGCATGGCGAAGTGGTCGCAGAGGCGCCGGAAGCGGGTTTCTATCAGGCGCCGACGCTCCTGCGCGACGTCCCGCCGACCCACCGTCTCGCGCGCGAGGAAGTTTTCGGCCCGGTGCTCGCCGCGCTGCCGTTCGACAGCGAAGACGACGCATTGCGGCTCGCCAACGACACGAATTACGGCCTGGTCGCCGGCATCTGGACGCGCGACGGCGGCCGCCAGATGCGCCTTGCGCGCCGCGTGCGCTCGGGGCAGGTGTTCATCAACAACTATGGCGCGGGCGGCGGCGTCGAGCTGCCGTTCGGCGGCGTGAAGCATTCGGGGCACGGCCGCGAGAAAGGCTTCGAGGCGCTCTACGGCTTCACGGTCCTGAAGACAATTGCAATCAAACACGGCTGATCGAGCCGACAAAAAAGGAGACACTATGCGACTGCAAGGCAAAACGACCATCGTGACGGGCGCGGGCTCGGGTTTCGGCGAGGGCATCGCAAAGACCTTTGCCCGCGAAGGGGCGAACGTCGTCGTGAACGATCTGAACGGACCTGGCGCCGAGCGCGTCGCGAGCGAGATCGCGCTCGCCGGAGGCCGCGCGATCGCGGTGCAGGGCGACGTCACCAAGCGCGAGGACTGGCAGACGCTCTTCGATGCGGCCATCGAGGACTTCGGCAGCGTGCAGGTCGTCGTGAACAACGCGGGCACGACGCACCGGAACAAGCCGGTGCTGGAAGTGACCGAAGCCGAGTTCGACCGCGTCTATGCGGTGAACGTGAAGAGCATCTACTGGAGCGTCGAGCAGTTCGTGGCGTACTTTCGCCAGCAGGGCGGCGGCGCGTTCATCAACATCGCGTCGACGGCGGGCGTGCGGCCGCGTCCGGGCCTCGTCTGGTACAACGGCAGCAAGGCGGCGGTGATCATCGCGAGCAAGGCGCTCGCGGTCGAGCTCGGGCCGGACCGCATCCGCGTGAACTGCATCAATCCGGTGATGGGCGAAACCGGGCTCCTGTCCGAATTCATGGGCATGGAGGACACGCCCGCGAACCGCCAGAAATTCCTCGCGACGATCCCGCTCGGGCGCCTCTCGACGCCGCAGGACATCGCCAACGCCGCGCTCTATCTCGCCTCCGACGACGCCGAGTTCATCACCGGCGTAAGCCTCGAAGTGGACGGCGGACGCTGCGTCTGACGTGCGCGAGCGGGCGCGGCATTGCGCCCGCTCATCCGTGTTTTCCCCAATTAATTCAGCCGCTTGGCGCCCATCCGAGCGGCTAGAATCCAGCAGCATCGGGCGCTTTCTTGCAGAGCCCTTTCTATTAAAAAATCGAGGAGACAAAAAAATGGCCAGCACTGCCCCTCCCCTGCATCGCCCCGGCGCAGGAGCCCCATCCGCCTTCGAGGAAGCCACCTATCGCAAAGTCGCGTGGCGGCTTTCGCCGCTTCTTCTGCTCTGTTATGTGGTGGCGTATCTGGATCGCGTGAACGTCGGTTTTGCGAAGCTGCAGATGAGCGCCGACCTCGGCTTGTCGGATGCCGTCTACGGCTTCGGCGCCGGCATCTTCTTCTTCGGCTACTTCATCTTCGAGATCCCGAGCAACGTCATCCTGCACAAGGTCGGCGCACGCGTGTGGATCGCGCGGATCATGATTACCTGGGGCATCATCTCCGCGCTCACGATGTTCATCACCACGCCGACGATGTTCTACGTCATGCGCTTCCTGCTCGGCGTCGCGGAAGCGGGGTTCTTCCCCGGCATCATTCTGTACCTTACGTACTGGTATCCGGCGCACCGGCGCGGCCGCATGACCACGCTCTTCATGACCGCGATCGCGCTCTCCGGGCTGATCGGCGGGCCGGTGTCGGGCTGGATCATGAAGAGCTTCGACGGCGCGAACGGCTGGCATGGCTGGCAATGGCTGCTGTTGCTGGAAGGCATTCCGTCGATCGTCGTCGGGATCATGGTGCTGATGCTGCTCGATGACCGCATCGCGAAGGCGAAGTGGCTGACGACCGAGGAGCGCGACCTGCTCGAGCGCAATATCGCGGCGGACAACGTCGAGAAGGAAGACATGCCGATCGGCAAGATCCTGTCGAGCGGGCGTGTATGGATGATGAGCCTCATCTATTTCTCGTTCGTAATGGGGCTTTATGGCGTGAGCTTCTGGCTGCCGACGATCATCAAGGCGACCGGCGTCACGGATGCGCTCTCGATAGGCCTGCTGTCGGCGATTCCGTATGGCGCGGCGGTGGTCGGGATGCTGCTGGTCGCAAGGAGCGCGGACAAGCGCGGCGAGCGCCGCTGGCACATTGCGATTCCGGCCGTGATCGGCTCGATCGGGCTGGTGTTGTCGGTGATCTGGGCGAACAACACGGCGCTCGCGATGCTGGGCCTGACGCTCGGCACGATGGGCATTCTCACGACGCTGCCGCTGTTCTGGAGCCTGCCGACGGCGTTCCTGGCCGGCACGGGCGCGGCGGCCGGTATCGCGATGATCAACTCGCTCGGGAATCTGGCCGGCTTTCTCAGCCCGTATCTGGTAGGTTGGCTCAAGCAGGTCACAGGCTCGAATTCGAGCGGGATGTATATGCTTGCCGGGTTCCTGATTTTTGGCGCCGTGCTCGTGTTGAGCGTGCCGGCGCGGATGGTTAATCGGTAAGCACTTGCGCTCGGGGTTGCGTGCTCGACACCGTTCGAGCACGCAACCCTGACCTCGCCCGCGAGCGCGGGCAGCCAGCACTCCCTTCGCCCCGCGAAGGTGACTTCGCCTCCTCCCGCACGCACCGCCGCGAGGCACGCTTTCGGCGCGATGCACCAAAACGCCCCCAAAGGCGCTCCCCTTCCCGTTCCGAACGGCGACCCAAACTCCGCGCAAAGCCCCGCCAATCAAGCATCTATTGCACGTTGGCATACCCCTTGCAGTAATAACTCCGCTGCTCGTCCGCCCGCGCGCGGACCGCCAGCCCGAACACGCCTGTCCACTACGACTCATCACAACATATCGGCAAGGGGAAACACATGAAACGACGCAGTCTCCTGAAATTCGGCTCGATGTCCGGCGCGCTCGCCCTCGCAGGCCAGTTGCCGATATCCAAGGCTCAAGCCGCCGATACCGGTCCGATCAAGGTCGGCATCCTGCATTCGCTCTCCGGCACGATGGCCATCTCCGAGACGTCGCTGAAAGACACCGCGCTCATGACCATCGCCGACATCAACAAGAACGGCGGCGTGATGGGCCGGCAGATCCAGCCGGTCGTCGTGGACCCGGCGTCGAACTGGCCGCTCTTCGCCGAGAAGGCGCGCCAGCTTCTTACGCAGGACAAGGTCGCCGTCGTGTTCGGCTGCTGGACGTCGGTGTCGCGCAAGTCGGTGCTGCCCGTGTTCGAGGAGCTCAACGGCCTGCTCTTCTACCCGGTGCAGTACGAAGGCGAAGAGATGTCGCGCAACGTGTTCTACACGGGCGCCGCGCCCAACCAGCAGGCGATCCCGGCCGTCGAGTACCTGATGGGACCCGAAGGCGGCAGCGCCAAGCGCTACTTCCTGCTCGGCACCGATTACGTGTACCCGCGCACGACCAACAAGATCCTGCGCGCCTTCCTCCACTCGAAGGGAGTCAAGGATGAGGATATTCAAGAGGTCTACACACCGTTCGGACATAGCGACTATCAGACCATCGTCGCGAACATCAAGACCTTCTCGCAGGGCGGAAAGACGACGGTCATCTCGACGATCAACGGCGATTCGAACGTCCCGTTCTACAAGGAACTGGGCAACCAGGGACTGAAGGCGACCGACGTCCCGGTCGTGGCGTTCTCGGTCGGCGAGGAAGAACTGCGCGGCATCGACACGAAGCCGCTCGTCGGGCACCTGGCTGCATGGAACTACTTCATGTCGGTGAAGAACCCGAACAACAAGAAGTTCGAAACGCAATGGGCCGAGTGGGTCAAGTCGCAGAACCTGCCGGGCGGCACGAAGCGCGTGACCAACGATCCGATGGAAGCGACCTTCGTCGGTATCCACATGTGGAAGCAGGCCGTCGAAAAGGCGAAGAGCACGGACGTGGACAAGGTGCGCGTCGCGATGATCGGCCAGACGGTGGCCGCGCCCTCGGGCTTCACGCTGACCATGGACGGCAACCATCACCTGCACAAGCCGGTGATGATCGGCGAGATTCGCGGCGACGGCCAGTTCAATGTCGTGTGGAAGACCAAGACCGCGATCCGCGCGCAGCCGTGGAGCCCGTATATCGCCGGCAACCAGGGCAAGCCAGACATCGTCACGTCGATCCCGGCGTTCCTGCGGCGCTCGCGCGTGGCGTGATCGCCGACCGTTCGACGGTCTGAAGAAATGAAGCCGTACCGCCGCGCCCGTTGTGATTCGTCGCACGGGCCGGCGTCTTCATGCACTACCCCGCTCGATCTGAAAGGCCATCATGACCGGTTCGCCTAGCCATACCTTCGCGCGGATAGTCCGACGTGCGATCTGCGCAGTGATGATCGCCTGCGCGCCGCTCGCCGCATTCGCCGCCCTCACCGCCGACGATCTCGCCCCGCTCGGCGCCGACGACTTCGACGCCAAATCCGCCGCCATCGACAAGCTCGTCGCGAACGCCGACGCCACGTCGGTCGTCGTTCTCGCAGCGCTCGCGGACGGCTCGCTCGTCGCGACCGACAAAGGCCAGGTGCTCGTGCAGACCGACGATGGCAACAAGGACCCGCTGACCGGCAAGATCGTCGATGCACCCGATGCACAGGCGATCACGCTGAACAACCTGTTGCGCGCGAAGGTCGCGGGCGCGCTGTCGGCGCTGCAGCTCGCATCGACCGATGTCGCCAAGCGCCGCGAGGCGGTTGCCGCGCTGCTGAAAAACCCCGATCCGTCGGCCAAGCCGCTGATCGACAAGGCACGCGCCGTCGAAACTGACGCGGACCTGAAGAAGCGCCTCGACACCCTGTGGGCGATGACCGCGCTGCACGATCCCGATGCGGCGAAGCGCCTTGAAGCCGTGCAACTCGTCGCTGCGCGCCACGACCTCGACATGAACGAGCTGCTGCGCCCGATCGTCGCGAAGAAAGCGGACGGCAGCTACAACGAAGCCGATGAGCGCGTGCGCGCCGCAGCGCAGGCGGGCATCGCAGACCTCGATTCGATCCAGCGGCGCGGCCAGATCGCGGGCACGCTGTTCGCCGGGCTCTCGCTCGGCAGCGTGCTCTTGCTCGCGGCGCTCGGCCTTGCGATCACCTATGGCTTGATCGGCGTCATCAACATGGCGCACGGCGAGTTCCTGATGATCGGCGCCTATGCCACCTATGTCGTGCAGAACTTCGTGCAGCACTTCGCACCCGGCGCATTCAACTGGTATCCGCTCCTTGCCGTCCCGGTGTCGTTCGTGGCGGCGGCGGCGGTCGGCATCGTGCTCGAGCGGCTCGTGCTGAAGCATCTCTACGGCCGCCCGCTCGAAACGCTGCTGACGACCTTCGGCATCAGCCTGATCCTCATTCAGGCGACGCGCATGATCTTCGGCGCGCAGAACGTGCAGGTGACGAACCCCTCGTGGATGAGCGGCGGCGTCAACGTGATGCAGAACCTGATCCTGCCGTACAACCGTCTGACGATCCTCGGCTTCTCGCTCGTGGTCGTGCTGATCGCCTGGGCCGTGCTCACCAAGACGCGCCTCGGCCTCTTCGTGCGCGCCGTCACGCAGAACCGCCGCATGGCGGCGTGTGTCGGCGTGAAGACGGCGCGCGTCGATTCGTACGCTTTCGCATTCGGCGCGGGCATTGCGGGACTCGGCGGCTGCGCGCTTTCGCAGATCGGCAACGTCGGCCCCGACCTCGGCCAGAGCTACATCATCGATTCGTTCATGGCGGTGGTGCTCGGCGGTGTCGGGCAGCTCGCGGGGACGGTGATCGGCGGCTTCGGCCTCGGGCTCATCAGCAAGACGATCGAGCCGTTCTGGGGCGCGGTGCTCGCGAAGATCGCGGTGCTGGTGCTCATCGTGTTGTTCATCCAGAAGCGTCCGCAGGGCATGTTTGCCCTGAAGGGCCGCAGCGCGGAGGCTTGAGATGACCGCTTCATCACCCGACGTAAGCGCGAACCTCGACGTCGCCCCGCAACCCGACGACCGCGCGAAGCGCGAAGGCTTCGCGCTCGGCCTGCCGCCACGCGCCGCGCTCCTGCCGCGCAGCGGCTGGCTTGCGCTCGTCGCGCTCATCATCGCGATGGGCATCTGCGTGCCGGTCGCCGCGCTCGTCCTGCCGGAGACGAGCACGTTCCATCTCTCCGCCTACGCGATGACGCTCATCGGCAAGCTCATGTGTTACGCGATCGGCGCGCTTGCACTCGATCTCGTCTGGGGCTACTGCGGGATTCTCAGCCTCGGCCATGCGCTCTTCTTCGCGCTCGGCGGCTATGCGATGGGCATGTACCTGATGAGGTCGATCGGCCGCGAGGGCACGTATCAGAGCGACCTGCCCGACTTCATGGTGTTCCTCGACTGGCACAAGCTGCCGTGGTACTGGGAAGGTACCGAGCATCTCTGGTATGCGCTTGCGCTCGTCGTGCTGGTGCCGGGCATTCTCGCGTGGGTGTTCGGCTTCTTCACGTTTCGCTCTCGCGTGAAGGGCGTGTACCTGTCGATCATCACGCAGGCGATGACGTTCGCCGCCATGCTGTTCTTCTATCGCAACGAGACGGGCTTCGGCGGCAACAACGGCTTCACGGACTTCAAGCGCATTGCCGGTTTTCCGATCACGCATCCGGGCACGCGCACGGCCCTCTTCCTGATCACGTTCGCCGTGCTCGTGCTCGCGTTTCTCGCGGCGCGCGGGATCGTGACCTCGAAGCTCGGCCGCGTCGTCACCGGCGTGCGCGACGGCGAAGCGCGCCTGATGTTCCTCGGCTACAGTCCGCTCGCGTACAAGCTCTTCATCTGGACGGTGTCGGCGGTGCTGTGCGGCATTGCGGGCGCGCTCTACGTGCCGCAGGTCGGCATCATCAATCCGAGCGAGATGTCGCCGGGCAACTCGATCGAGATGGCGATCTGGGTGGCCGTCGGGGGGCGCGGCACGCTGATCGGACCGATCGTCGGCGCGTTCGCGGTGAATGGCGCGAAGAGCTTCTTCACGGCGAACTTCCCCGAATACTGGCTGTTTTTCCTGGGCCTCATCTTCACGCTCGTGCCGCTGCTCTTGCCGAACGGAATCATGGGCCTGATCGACGTGGCGCTGCGCAGGAACAAGACCGGGGGGCATGCGCAATGACCGCTCACAACGCTTTGATTGTCGACTTGCCGCCGCTGCCGGAAACGAGCGAACGCAACATCAACGGCATTACCGGCCTCGGCCACGTGCTGGCGCCGGGCGAGATTGACGTTTCGCACGGGACGATCCTGTATCTCGAGGACGTGACCGTTTCCTTCGACGGCTTTCGCGCGCTGAACAAGCTGACGCTGTCGATCGACGTCGGCGAGTTGCGTTGCGTGATCGGCCCGAACGGCGCGGGCAAGACGACGATGATGGACGTCATTACGGGCAAGACGCGGCCGGATGGCGGCAAGGTGTTCCTCGGCCAGACGCTCGACCTCACGCGCATGTCGGAGCCGGTGATCGCGCGCACGGGCATCGGCCGCAAGTTTCAGAAGCCGACCGTGTTCGAGAATCATCCGGTGTGGGAGAACCTCGAGCTTGCGATGAAGACGGACAAGCGCTGGTTTGCATCGTTGCGCGCGCGGCTGGACCGCACGGCGCAGGTGCGGATCGAGGAGACGCTGGAGCTGATTCGTCTTCAGCACGAGGCGACGCGGCTTGCGGGCGAGCTGTCGCACGGGCAGAAGCAGCGGCTCGAGATCGGCATGCTGCTGATGCAACAGCCATCGCTGCTGCTGCTCGACGAGCCGGCGGCCGGCATGACCGATCACGAGACGATGGAACTCGCCGATTTGCTCAACAAGCTGCGCGGCACGTGTTCGATGATGGTCGTCGAGCATGACATGGAGTTTGTTGCGGCTCTTTCCGGGGTTGCCGGGAAGGTCACGGTCATGGCCGAGGGGTCTGTGCTCGCCGAGGGGACGCTCGATGATGTCAAGCGGAACGAGACCGTTATTGAATCGTACCTGGGGCGCTGAAGCGCCGGTTTTTGAAGTGTCGAACTTTTTTTGACGCTCAGGCGCTTCTATGGAACTTGCTTTCTTTGTGGTCTATTAGCTCTGCCCCTGTCCGGGGCGGGACTCACTTTCTTTGCTGCTGCAAAGAAAGTAAGCAAAGAAAGCAGCTAGGGGGCCAACGGTGTTAGGACGTCACCACCCTCGCAGTACAGAGTGGCCCAGCCCCTAAGTGTCGCCCTCAAAGGATTTGAGCGG
>NZ_FCOG02000266.1 GCF_001544975.2 Caballeronia arationis
GCTTTACTATCCAGTTCGAGGACAGGCTGATGCCCCGTTAAACCACAACCTGTTTACACAAAATTCGGGACACCCCCTGTCGGTCAAGTACGGAAGTTAACAGGTGGTCCCCCCGAGTGCGCAAAACCGTCAAGTCGAGGGTGAGATGGGCATCGAACCGGCCCACGTGAATCTCGGCCGCTCCTGTGCCCAGCCGGATCGAGCGACTTGGCATAGGATACTGGCCAGTCTTACGCCAACAGGACGTGGGACTCGATCTTCACAACGCATTTTTGCGTTATGTGATGTTCATTTCGCTTCGAACCACACCGAAATCGATTTGGGGACGCAGCGATCTCGGCGAACGGCAACGGAACGACTGGGCGGCGGCGGTAGAATAAGGGACTCATACACGAACGTACCCCTCGTTGAATCCGGGCGGGAATAACTCATCCAACAGTCGTCCGCTCCCATTGATGCATTTGTCTTCGTCGCTTCGCCTCGCTGTCCTCGTGCCTTGTTACAACGAGGCAGCAACGATTCGCTCAGTCGTGAACGATTTTCGTAAGGCCCTCCCGGGCGCGGATATCTATGTTTTCGACAACAACTCGACCGACAATACCCTAGAGATCGCACGCAACGCTGGCGCAATTGTGCGTCAAGCTTCCTATCAGGGTAAGGGCAACGTCATTCGCAGAATGTTCGCGGATATCGACGCTGACGTTTACGTCCTCGTTGACGGCGACGATACGTATGACGCCTCCGCTGCGCCAGCCTTGGTTGAACGTTTGGTCGAAGACGTTCTGGATATGGTGGTGGCGCGGAGAGTCTCAGACGAACAAGAAGCGTATCGGCTCGGGCATCGGTTTGGCAACGTCGCACTTACTCGATTTGTGGCATCGATCTTCGGCAGATCGTTCACGGACATGCTATCTGGCTACCGCGTGTTCTCGCGGCGGTATGTAAAGTCGTTTCCTGCACATTCGAGTGGCTTCGAAACGGAGACGGAATTGACAGTACACGCACTCGAATTGCGAATGCCCGTCGCCGAAATTGCAACGACCTATAAATCTCGGCCGGAAGGATCTGTCAGTAAGCTCAACACATACCGTGATGGCTTCAAGATCCTCGGGATGATTCTGAAGTTGTTCCGCGCTGAACGGCCATTGGCGTTTTTTTCCATCGGGTCGGCGGTATGCGTTTTGACTTCGGTGTTATTGGCGATACCTCTCTTTGAAACGTACTTTTCCACCGGGCTTGTGCCTCGCATACCGACAGTTGTTCTGTGCGCAGCGTTGGTAATCTTGGGCGGCATCTTCCTCGTTTGTGGAATTGTCCTTGATACCGTGACTCAAGGGCGAGGCGAGGTTAAGCGACTGGCGTACCTTGGCCAACCTGCGCCGGGAAGCGGCATAGGACGAGCGCGACAATGAAGCAAGAGTTTGTTCGGTTCGCAATCGCCGGTGGCATAGGCTTCGCGGTCGATGCCGGCATACTGTACGGGATGCTCGCGATTGGGGCGGGCTATTTCGTCGGTCGGCTTGTGTCGTTTTTGGCGGCCGTGTGGACAACTTGGCAGATCAATCGGCGATTTACGTTTGTGCCGAACAACTCCGGGACGCGCTGGCAGGAATGGTGGAGGTACTTGTCTGCGATGCTCGGTGGCGGATCGGTGAATTATGCGGCCTATAGTGTGACCGTGATGCTCCTTCCAAGTACTCCGCTCAAGCCGCTGTTCGCTGTCGCAGTGGGCTCAATTGTTGGCATGATTGTCAACTTCCTCAGCGCGAAGCTGTGGGTTTTCAAGAAGCGGTAGCAGGACATACAATGAACTTCAAATCCCCACGTTTTGACACGCCGCGCTCGATAGTGCAGGCGTGCATTCTCGTTCCTCTTTTGTTCGGTCTCTATTCGGTCTGGCTTGGTGCTGATTCAAACTGGGATATATACAACTACCATCTTTATAATCCGTTTGCTTGGCTGCATGGAAAGCAATCGATTGATCTTGCGCCAGCGGGTATGCAGTCGTACTTTAACCCGCTGATGGACGTGGTGCTGTTCACCCTGAACACACACCTTCCGTCTCGGCTGGTCGGATTCCTACTGGGAACGTTACATGGGTTGACGTTCGTTCTTCTCGTCTGCATCGCACGTCGTGCGTTTGCCTGCGCATCGGAGACGGATCGCTTCCGCGTTCCAATGCTGCTTGCTGCGGCCGGGTGCCTTACGGCCAACTTCCTCTCCGGGCTGGGCAACTCAATGGGCGACGACACGACAGCGCTGCTCGTGTTGGCAGGCGTGCTCGCCGTGCTCTCCAACTGGGAACGGCTTGTGCGGATTGATGGGGCGGGTCTGGCCGTCTCGGTCGGAAGTGGCGTTCTCGTTGGTCTCAGCGCCGGTCTTAAGCTCACCAACACGGTTTTTGCCGTTGCGCTCTGTCTTGCGCTGCTCAGTTACCCCGCGCCCTTGCTCGTGCGGATCAGAATAAGCTTCCTTTTCGGTGTCGGAGTATTGGTCGGCATCGCGATCACCGGTGGGTACTGGATGGTCCACATGTGGAACTTATACGGCAATCCGCTGTATCCACAGTTTGGCGCATTCTTCCCCAATGACCTTACGCAGCCTGGAGCGGCAGGCGACTCGAGATGGGTGCCGCACGGACTGTATGAGTCGCTACTGTGGCCCTTCATCGTCACGGCCGACTCTCATCGCGTCGGAGAGACGCCGATTCGGCAGATCATTTGGCCGATTGTTTATCTTGCGTTCATGGTGGCCGGCGTGGCGTGGGCGAAGCGAAGGTTCTCTAACGCAACGCACATGCCTTTGGATCCTAGGCAGCGACTTGTCGTTCTTTTCGTCGGCGTCGGCTTCATCGTGTGGATGAAGGTCTTCAGCATCTACCGTTACCTCGTCGCCGTGGAAGTGCTCGCTCCGATGGCTGTGTGGATCTTGCTGAGCTATGCACTGCCACAACAGCGGCACGCGAGGCGCGCGGCGATGGCGCTGCTTGTCGTGGCTTCAGGTGTTGTAGTGACCGGGGGGGCGCGGACCTGGGGGCACGAGGGTTGGTCAGATCCGCTTTACCATGCAGAGGTTCCCCCTCTTGCCGAACCTGATCGAACGACTGTTGTCATCGTCAGTGGGACGGCCGCATGGGGATGGGTTGCCACCCAGTTCCCCGATACCGTCGCTTTCACGCAGCTTGAAAGCAGCTTTCCTGCAACAGATGTCTTCCGCAGCCGGATATTGTCACTGGCTCGGGAGCGCAGTGGACCAGTTTTTGGGCTGATTAACGGCACCTATAACTGGCGCGAGGACAACGTCGCCGACGTGAACCGGCTTTTGGGCCGTCTCGGGATTAACGAGGGCCAACGCGGATGCGCTGCGATGCGTTGGGCCGTATCAAGGTTACGACTTCACGCAAAGGTAATCGATGGCCGTGCCGTGAATGAACGGTGTCGCCTGACCGTGCGAGCCGACGACATCCGCGACTCCATATCTGAAAATCGCGCAATCGCCGCCCAGGCGGCTCCAGTCTTTGAACGAAACGGATTCCATCTCGATGAGAAGTCCTGTGTGCCGTATCGGTCAGGCATTGGAAAGGGTGTACAGATCTTTCAGTGGTGCAGGCTGACGATCCAATAGGGGCTTCTTCAGGTTCCTCCTTGGAGGAAGGTCTTACGGCACCCGTTTGCCGTTACCAACCGGCACGAGGACAGACAGGCACCAGGTCTTCCGCGCCCGAGAGAATGGAACCGTCCGAATCGACCAAGTCGAAATGCAGGTATCGTACCCTGTCGGTCTTGCGCGAGATCGACGGGAGCGAGAGGTCCCAGTCGAAGCCGAACGGTCCGTTCCCGTTGATACGAATTTTCTTTGAGCTATATGGGATCGTATCGGGCTCTTCCATTCGCGCAACTGTCATATTGGCGCTGGCAATGTCCGAGATTCTTGCGCCAGACGTTTGTCGAATGGGCCGACCAGACGATCAACAAATCGTTCTGGGCCGGCGCCTACAACTGGATTCCTTGTCGACGCTGCGCTAGCGCCGACCTCGCCGGCGGTGATTGTGCCATCCTCCACTCCCGGCTCAAGCGAACGCAGGCTCACATTCCCTCAGCTAAGCCCCGAGTTCTCCAACGAAGCCATCTTTCTGGGCTGCCCGCTTGAACTCTTTCGAGATCATGGTGGTTGACGGTGCGACTGGCGACGCGATGCTTCAGCAATCGCCAGTGACGTTCGCGGATATGCACGAGATGGAACCGGTTGCGACTATATTCACTTTGCCTTCGACATGCCTTTCCTCTACCTAAACTTTGCAGGGGCGAAGTCGGCGCCGAGTCGATACGAAGCCGGCGTTTTCGGCATCGAACGGCCGCTCGTTTCGTCAGATCAATTCTGCCTTCGTGAAGGAGGTGGCACATGCAATTCGACAACCAAAAGGTACAGGACTTCAGGGAGCGCATGGTCGGCGAGTTCGGCGCGGTAGCGTCCGCGCCGCTGATCGCGCTGGGCGACCGGCTCGGTCTGTATAAGGAGATGACCGAACAGGGCTGGATGACGTCGGAACAGCTCGCCGAACGCGCTGGTCTCGCCGAACAATACGTGCGCGAAT
>NZ_FCOG02000587.1 GCF_001544975.2 Caballeronia arationis
TGGCTACGGTCATCGTCGCTCCTGTTACGGGCAGTCTCCTGCCAAATGACCGTTTACACAAAACTAATTACACCCTCTATTTCGCTGCGGCTTCCCGAGCCTTCTCCTGAGATCGCGACGCGATGCCCTTCACCCGACACTTTGGCGCGCTGTGCATGGGCATGACAACCTTGTCGTTGATCTTCGCGGTGCCCAGAATCCCCCAGACAATTTCATCCGTTGCCATGACACCCCCTATTCCGATTGTGTATCTGAGGAGAAGAGCAGGCCGAACAACCGTGTGAGCCGGCAAGTCCATCAGCCCGCGAAGGACCAGAAGCGTCCGTTATGGCGAGTTTACAACCGTCTCAGGATCCTGAGCGGGCTTACGACTTGGAAACTAGCGTTCAAAGTGCGCAGTGAGAGGCGCACCGCTTTATGCTGCGACCTCTCGCAAACGTGCAGAGTTGCACGCCTTAAGGCACCCGCCTCGACTACCACACGAATGGTACAAGACGATGCCGGGTAGAGTCGAGATGTGGCGCGGTAGCAGTAGGTTCGGTTTGTCTGTTGCCGCCTCTTTCGTTCGGCGGTGCCCTAA
>NZ_FCOG02000572.1 GCF_001544975.2 Caballeronia arationis
GACGACGACAAGATGAACCACGTGTTCATCAAGCCGCACAAGGCTGACCTCGTCAACACGCTGCATCTGACGACGAATCTGCGCGAGTACGACTTCACGCTTATCGCCTCGCCGGTGGGCGGCATGTTCTATCAAACCGTGCGCTTTCAATACCCGCGCGCGCCGATGGCCCGCGTCAGCGCACGCGATGACGCGACGGCCAACGGCAGCCGCGGTGGTGCCGATTCGGGAAGCATCAGTGTTGCGCCGGACAAGCTGAACTGGGATTACAGCGTCGAAGGCCGCGCCGAGTTCACGCCGGAGACTGTCTTCGACGACGGCCATGCGGTCTGGATGCGCATGCCTGCCAAAGCGCAGGAGTGGCCCGTGCCGTTTATTTTCGACCACGGCGATCGCGTCGTCGCGAACTTCATTCGCCGCGGCGACTTCCTTGTTCTTCAACGTCTTGCCGACGAGATCGTCCTGCGTTCCGGCAAGGACGAGGTCACGGTGACGCGCGGCCGCCGCCGCTTGCTCGGGGTGTTCTGATCGTGGCGAAGAAACCGGACTCGGCTACGCCCAGCGCGGAGCAAGAAGCACTCGTCAAAGGTAAGACGCCACGCAATGCGATCATGAGCATCGGCATTCTTGCTGCTGTCGTGATCGGCGGCTTGGGCTTCTACTACCAGCTGCA
>NZ_FCOG02000454.1 GCF_001544975.2 Caballeronia arationis
GCTTGGTTTTACTGCATTCGTCGACAGGCGAGCGCACAAGGGGTATCTCTGCTGCACTGAGTATCCCGTTAAAAAAACCCCGACCGATTGGTCGGGGTTTTTTTTTGTCTGTCGTGGCGACTTCTCACCACGGATTAGTGTGGATGCGCAAAGCGACCTTGAACACATAGAGCATGACCTTCATAGCCGGAACCATCACGCCGCTAGCCCAAAAGGAACCGACGAGCGAAAGTCCGAAAATCCAGTTGCATAACGGCGTATCCGGCAGACGAGCCGCGACGCAGGCAACGCACAAAAGAGTGACCGCAATCACCGCGCGACGTGCGACTGGGGGCAACGTCTTAAACTTAGCGTACATCGTCGACGCCCTTCTCGCTTGGCCGGAACACGGCACGACGAAACAGATAAGCCGACTCGCATGCGGCGAACGCGGCCGCCACGAGAATCCACGTCCGAACGCCGCGGGTCCAGTCGAGTTGCGTCAAAGTATCGAGTATTGTCATTTGGTTTTCACTTGGGCTTTGCGGCCGCTTAGCTCGGCCTTATGAGTAATGATGCCACGACAGGTTCGAAGTCAAGGTGCGGGGTGGTGACACGGGCGGACGGCGAGACGCCACCGCTCCGTGACACGCGCAGAGAACTGCGCTCTCTAAGCAAAAGCTGAGAGGCTATCTGCTAAGTAGTTCAGATGCCTATCATCGCCAATGGGCGACGACTGCTCCGGGTATTCAGCCAGCGCTTGCGGCTTTTCGTCTTCAGCAGATGCCGACTTCATCTGCGTTTCGATTGCCGCTGCTCGTCTGTCGGTAACCTCGCTCTGTTGGGCCGCCGTGTGCGCTTGGTCGGCCGTCGGAACGAGACCCACGCTTCCTCGGCCGCGCAGTGCGTCGTCGGCAAGACGTTTGAGCAGCGCGGCCCGTTGCCTTGGATTCGAGACCGCCATTAATGCAGCAAACAAAGTGGGCGTGACAGCTTCGCTGACGGTCAGCTTAATCTCGATAGCCCCTCTCATGCGGTCATGGCCTCCTTCCGCTTCTTATCGCGCTCGCGCATCAGCGTTGCCTCGCCGGCCGCAAAGAACCCCCGGACGTTCGAGAAGCACGCGTTCTTCATGACTTCGATGCGGTTGCGGGGAAAGAACGCGCGGATCGCGGGCTCGTAAAGCGCCGCACCGCCGCCAGTGAGGAAAATGCAGCGGATGTCATTTGTGCTCCCGACCGAATTACCGATCGCATTGACCGCTGCTTCCGGTAC
>NZ_FCOG02000310.1 GCF_001544975.2 Caballeronia arationis
TCGGGGGAGGCATTCGTATCGGCTTGCACGCCGATCGGCTGGACGTTGCCGGGGATATCAAGGGATTGGGTGTACATCGAAGGGCTCCTCTCAAACGTTGGAGCGAGTATATATAATTAACCGTCCGGCCGGTTAATCAATTATCTCTCTCGATCCATTTCCAAGATAGGATCGGGAATTCACTTATTCGTCTGTCTATATAACACCGCGCGCCTAGCGTCGCCACCGCGAACGACATGTCCGCCTCGATACCAACTGAGTCGCGCATCAGGGTGGTTGGTCCATGCGTTTGCGCGCCGCCGTATGCGGAGCCGCTGGCTGCGCAACCACTTCCCTCGATATCGCTGGAGGCCACGTTCGTTGGCGAAGGCTGCTCGCGCCTTCGTTGTGGGGCGCGTCGCGTCGCAGGCCTCGACGACGCCCATGGCGGCGGGTAAACACTGGCTTGCCAGCCCCGGCCCATCGCCTTTAATCTGCTTTCCATTCCACGACCGACCGGTCGGTATAAGAATCATCGATCATCGGTGAATTCGTTCGTAGTGCAACGAGCAAATTGAATGGTCGTAGATTTTCTGACGGCGTTGGGTGTGATCGCATTGAGGCGTTGCGCCTATGTTCTGTCAAATGTTTCTGCTGCAAACAGGGCTAACGGGTTAAATCTCCTGAATTCCGTCCAAAAGGCGTCTCGCCTCAGCGGGCCTATTCGCGAAGCCCATAAGCCGTGTCACTGTCTGCGCACATCGCTCAACCTCCGCGTTTTCGTAAGCCATCGCCGCCCTAACCTTAGGATTTCTTATGGCCATTTCTGTGCTGGAAAGAATCGAGAAGCATCCCGATTTTAAGACTCTAGTCGTCAAGAAAACTCGTCTTAGTTGGTCATTGGCAGCAGTGATGCTGGCCCTCTATTTCGGTTTTGTATTACTTGTGGCCTTCTCGCCAAAGACGCTAGGCGCGTCTATGTTTGGTGGAGTAATGACCGTTGGAATTCCGGTTGGCATCGCGATAATCGTTATAGCCTTTGTGCTGACCGGAATTTACGTCTACCGCGCTAATGCAGATCTCGATCCGCTCAACGAAAAGCTGCTGAAGGAGTCACAGTCGTGAAAAAAAACTGGTCATTATTCTTCATGTTGGCGGCGCTGACGCTGAGCGACGCTGCATTAGCGGTTCAGGGAGCGGTAGATTCGGCGCCTCTCAACTGGAGTGCGATTGGGATGTTCGTCCTCTTCGTGCTTGTAACGTTGGCTATCACTACATGGGCAGCTAGACGAACCCGCTCCGCCTCGGATTTCTATGCCGCCGGGGGCGGCCTTAGTGGCTTCCAAAACGGCCTGGCCATTGCAGGGGACATGGTCTCTGCGGCATCGTTCCTCGGTATCTCTGCGATGATATTCGATAAGGGCTTCGACGGCTTGATCTATGCGCTTGGCGTCGTAGCAGGTTGGCCAATAATACTATTCATCATCGCGGAACGGCTTCGCAACCTCGGGAAATACACCTTCGCCGACGTGGTGTCATATCGGTTAGCGCAAACGCCGGTGCGCGTCGCGGCGTCCTTCGGCACCCTCACGGTTACGATCATGTATCTCGTAGCGCAGATGGTCGGCGCAGGCAAGCTCATTCAATTGCTGTTCGGCACTAGCTATCTGTCGGCAGTGGTGGTCGTTGGCGTGCTCATGGTGCTTTATGTGACCTTTGGGGGAATGCTGGCGACAACATGGGTGCAGATCATTAAAGCAATCCTTTTGCTGTCCGGCGCATCTTTTATGGCCTTCATGGTAATGATGCACTTTGGATTCAGCCCTGAGGCGATGTTTGCCGCGGCGACGGACGCCCATGTTAAGGGAGCGGCAATTATGTCACCGGGCGGGCTTCTCTCTAACCCGATCGAGGCTATCTCCTTAGGCATAGCGATGGTATTTGGCACCGCGGGTCTCCCGCATATTTTGATGCGCTTCTTTACGGTCGCAAACGCGAAGGAAGCCCGCAAGTCCGTGTTTTACGCAACTGGCTTCATCGGATATTTTTATTTGCTCGTTCTTATACTGGGATTCGGAGCGATCGTTATGGTGGGCGCGGACCCCGCATACCATGATTCCACTGGGAAGATTGTTGGCGGCAGCAACATGATCGCCGTACATCTTGCAAATGCCGTCGGCGGCAATCTGTTCCTCGGCTTTATCTCAGCCGTTGCGTTCGCGACCATTCTTGCTGTGGTGGCCGGATTGGCGCTCGCTGGCGCATCGGCCGTATCGCACGACTTGTATGCGACGGTTATCCGCAAAGGACGGGCAACCGAGCGCGAAGAAATTCGGGTTTCTAAGTTCGCGACCCTTGGGATTGGATTGCTGGCGATGGCGCTCGGTGTGGCGTTCGAAAAGCAGAATATCGCTTTTTTGTCAGGACTGGTTCTGGCAATCGCGGCTTCCGTGAATTTCCCGGTGCTGTTCCTTTCAATGTTCTGGAAGGGACTGACCACCCGTGGGGCAGTAGCCGGGAGTCTGGTTGGCCTCACGTCCGCAATCGCCCTTTTGGTGCTCGGGCCGACCGTATGGGTGGGTATGCTGAACCATGAAAGCCCAATCTTTCCGTACGCAAACCCGGCCCTGTTCTCGATGTCGTTGGCATTCGCGAGCGCATGGCTTGTGTCGGTATTGGACACATCGGCACGTGCCAACGACGAACGTGGACGCTTCGCGGATCAGTTCATCCGCTCGATGACAGGCATCGGAGCGGCGAGGGCAACTACAGACCATTGAGGGTTTTGTCGCGTTGAGGGCAAGATGGCGAACGGACGGAGTATAGACAGGATTGCTTATGCCGCCAGGGAGTAGAACGATCGGCACGCGTGTATGGCGGCCTCGAAAGCGAAGTGCAACACCTATCTCGTATATGGTGTCGCAATGCCCGTCAAAACTTCGTACAGCAGCTTCAATCTGAAGAACGCCTCGCCATCGCAAACCTGCGGCTACAGGATGTGAGTATTCGGGCCGTGGTCCGAATACTCGGGCGCTCGCCGGCGACCGTGAGCCGTGAACTGACGCTAAACAGCTCTCGTGCTGGCTACGCATCGGTGCTGTCTCAAGCGCTCAGCGCCGCAGCCGCAGCGCGGGTCGCAGTCCCACCAAGCTTTGCCTGAAAGGCGTCTGCTGGCGCGTCGTTCTCACCCTGCTCGATTGGAAATCGTCGCCCATCAGATATCGGCACACTCAAGCGTATGGTGCGATGTGATGTCGCGTAAAGGATTGTTTCATCTGGTGTTGTTAGCCAGAGAGGAGA
>NZ_FCOG02000081.1 GCF_001544975.2 Caballeronia arationis
GGCAGGACCCTGACACCTTCGAGATGTTCCGACTGGCCACATAACCCCAAGACTGTGCCGAACTCGGCACTCTTGAGTATATTTCAACTCCATCGCTAACCGTCCGTTGAAGCAGCAATATTTCAGCTCCAACCGAGGACGATATTTCAGACGTGGTCTTGATGTTCTTGCGAACCCAATAGGCTTCACAGCGTGACAGAAAGTGCCAAACAGATTCGTCGCCCACCTCGCCGACGAGGGAAGACTATAGGTCATCATCCAGTTGCTTCCTTAGCGCAACATTAGGAAGAAAAAAACTGCGCGAGCGTGAGCGCCAGAAGTCGACTCTGGAAACCAGAGCTTTCGTTCGCCTTGTGGTTGGTCTTACCGATGACTTGTCTGCTATGCCGATAAGGTCTGCCTGATGCAGGAACTCACGGCGTAGCATCTCGGCTTTCATGTGGATGGCACTTAGCGTGTGCAAAGTTCCCTTGAAAAGCGAAGAAAACGGTCTTTCACTGACAGCGGTCTCGCATACCGAGTTGGCAAGGTGTGCCGTGGATGAGTCAAGTCCTTCCGGCTTGCGCTCGGTGATCCCCGTGACGAGATGTTCCTTCAATCAACTTACAGTCGACGCGCGCAGAACAAGAGCCGCGTTAGTGCCTCCAAACGCGAACGAATTTGACAACATGGTGAGTACCGGCACCCGGTCCCGGGCAGCATTGGGCACATAGTCGAGATCGCAAGCGGGATCGGGGGCGTGCAGGTGCATGGTCGGCAATAACGCCTGATTCAGCATTGCCAACAAACTAAGTAGGCATTCGAGCGCACCGGATGCGCCAAGTAGATGGCCATGAACCGCCTTGGTCGCGCTGATCGGAATTTCGTGTGCCCTCGTGCCGAATACCGCTTTGATGGCGGCAGTTTCGGTCACGTCGTTTACCGGCGTCCCTGTGCCGTGAGCATTGATCGCATCAATGTCCGAGGGCGCGACGTTCGCTGCGGCAAGCGCTGCGCTCATGGTCGCGGCTTGGCCTTCGATGCTTGGCCGCGTAATGTGCGCGATATCGGTGGTGATGCCATAACCCAGCACTTCACCGTAGATCGATGCGCCGCGAGTGAGTGCGTGCTCCCAGGATTCCAGCACTAAGATTGCTGCACCCTCAGCCAGCACCATGCCGTTTCGATTTTTCGAAAATGGCTTGCACGTGGCTGAAGGGTCATCATTGTCGACGGTTGCGAGCGTGTGGAGTGCTTCCCACGCCTTTAAAGAGCCGCAGGAAAGCGGGGCTTCCGTACCGCCCGCGATTGCCATGTCAAGCTCGCCATGCGCAATGCGTGACCACGCCTCTCCAATAGCCACCGTAGACGATGAACATGCCGTCGAGTACGTCAGACAAGGTCCGCATAGGCCGTATTCCATGCTAATCCACGCTGCGGGCGCGTTGTACATGCCCATTAGCACGGTGAACGGCTTGACGCGATCGGAATGTTCGCCATAGAGTGCTTGATAGCCCTCGTCGAGGGTTTGAGTGCCCCCCATACCCGTGCCGATAAAGACGCCTGTACGACCATGATGTCGCGGGCCCGCCTCAATGCCAGCACTCGACGCGGCTTCGCGGGCGGCAATGAGCGCGAACTGGCTCACCCTGTCGAGCATGCGCAACTTTGCTGGATCGAAATAACCGACGCCTATGAGTTGCGTGGTTCCAGCAACTGAGGAGCTAGATCGATACGTCAGGGGATCCAGACGACGGATGCCTGAGTGTCCTCGATACGCATTGAAGTAGGCCTCGCCGGCATTGTTTCCCAACGGACAGACCGTGCCTACGCCGGTAACCGCTACCCGCCTCATGACGACGCGTGAGCCGAGACAATGCCCGGCGTCGCCTCAGCGGGGTGCTGCTGTGCGATTTGCTCGTCGATGAACCGAGCGACATCACCGAGCGTCGCTAGCGGAACGGTTTCGGTGGGCATCTTAATGTGAAATTCATCTTCAACGTTGAAGAGAAGCTCCGCCACAGCGAGAGAGTCAAGCCCGAGCGTTTCGAGCGCCGCGTCGGGCACCAATGCCGCAGCGTCGAGGCTGTAATCCTGTGCCAGCTTCGTGCGAAGCCAATCGAAAGTTGTGTTCATAACGATTCAGTGGACCGGTTAGTAGTAGAGGCGGGCAGCGACCGAGAGCTTAAATCTTGAAAAAGAGAGAGCAGTCGGAGTAGCGTGTGCCCTTCATGGAACGGAAGTCGGCTAGAGCGCTTCATAATCGGAACGCTGTTGGGCTAGTCGAGCGACCTCGGCCGGGTCGATGGCGCAGCGTATTTTTCCAGCCCATCGTGAGCCCAAAGGCAAGAAGGCTGGCCAACGCTTCGCGAGCGCGAGCAAAAGGGCGCTGCTGCGCGCGTGCATGCTGGCATGCGCAAACGCGGAGGCGAGTCTGATGCGCGGAACAAAGTGCAGCCTCCACTCACGCGCGTAGCGCCGGGCGACGAGGCGCTGCCACGCCTCACCAACCGTTTCGCGATCAGGCGAGGTATCCACGCTAAGCAGTTGCACACACAAGAGCCATGCAGATTGCACGGCCATGCTGATGCCCTCGCCGATTATGGGATGGGCTTCGCCCGCAGCGTTTCCAACGCGCAACAAGCCGTCACCGGAGCTGAGGCGAATGCCGGGATTGATCGGCCCTGCCCCGATCCATGCCCCCTGCCTAGACGCCGTGTTGAGCGTTTCGCCGACTCCTGAGCACTGTCCACGAAGCATCGCTTCCAAACACTCGCCGGCGCTTGCGCCCGGGTTTTCACGGCGCAATACGTCAAGTTTGTCCCGTCGAAGGCAACCGGCCATGGTGGTAACGCCTCCTTCTGCGACGACCATGCCGCCGTAACCGCCATCGAACAAGAGCACCGGAAGCAGTCCCTCTTCGAGCGACGCGCCTGTGAAATTGGCTTTGAACGCCAGCAGGTCGGATGGGCGACGTGGCCTCCGAGGTTGAGGCGGTACCGACGGCAGAGCCTCCCAAGAACCATGTGCAGCAATGGCCACACGCGCCCGCAACGTCTGGGTAGCCGAGGTATTAAGATCGCGAATGTCGCAGCGCCATGCACCCGGTCCACCAAGAAGACCAAGTACCGCGCACGGCTGCAAAAGTTGTACCCCTACCTTGTGTGCCTGGTCCGCCAAAAGAGTGTCGAGCGTCTCTCGGCCAACGGCGCGACCCCAATAATAGTCGCTATCAGGTGCCACGGGAAAGTCAGACACGACCCTATCGGAGCCGCGCATCAACGCCAATCGTCTCAAATGGGGGCCGGCCCGAAGCGTCAAATCCTGCTCGATTCCAAGCGCGGCAAAAAGGGGCAAGGCGCTGGGCGCAATGCACTCTCCACATACCTTACGGCGCGGAAAGCGTTGCTTTTCCACAAGAGCAACCGACCATCCGGCAAGCGCCAGCAGGATCGCAGCCGTCGAACCGGCCGGACCCGCCCCAATGATCAATGCGTCGAATGTGGTTCGCATTACTTCTCCCCGACGCGGTCAGCGCGGAAGCAATGGCTGAAGAGTCCCGCCTGAAACTCGTCCAACTGCCACTGGATGCCGTGGGCTGGCCAGAGTGACTGGAGTTCTTGCTCGCGAAAGCCCGCATGCACGCTTAGAACGGCATCGTGGCGCGTGACAGCATTCACGCCAAGCGCACCGATTAGGTGACTTCCCAATAAAGCGAGCCAATCCCGCCGCGGCTCACATGCGAAAAATCGTTCGGTCGACGCTGCAATCACGTCGAGAAGCGCGACAAGTTGTGAAGCTTCAAAATGGTGTAAAAAAAGCGTCGTGACGATCAAATCCCATCGGTCACCCATGCATACAGGTTGATCGCGTGAATTTTCCCGGCGCCAGTCGAAAATGTCCTTTTTGCAGCCCTGCACCCTCCATCCAAGTCGCGCATAGCGTTCGATCGTCTCGCGCCTGATAAGGTCCTGTCGATCGAGCAGGGTCAATTCAACGTTTGACAGGCAAAGCTTGAGTTTTTGCGCGACGCTCAACATCAGCGTGCCATCGCCAGCGCCGAGCTCGAGTATTCGAAGTGGCGCCCGCGCTGGCCGTGAAGCCAACAACGTCTCAAGCGCACGCCCCACGATTGCACGGGTGCCCATGACGCGGTGAACGCGTTGTAGGTCACGCCGAGAACCCTGCGCGGCCGGATCCTCCTCACTCAGCTCGTCAAGGATTTCGGAGGTGACAATTCGCGGAAAGCTCATCACAGCGGCGCACGAAGATGCCCATCGTTGGGGAGTGGGACGTCGGCCTTGGGCGCGACTCTGAGCAGTGCGCCATGGCAGCTAAAACCTGCACCAAACGACGATAGCCACCAATAACCACCCGGGGCGTGATCGGCCAATGCTTCCTGAAGTACAAAGTAAACAAAGGCGCTTGACATGTTGCCGTACTCGCGCAGTATCGCCGCACTGTAATGCAAGGCCCGCGGCTGTAACTCGAATTCGCGCTCGAGAGCGAGCAGTACGTCGCGTCCGCCGGCATGCATGATCCATGTAACAACATCCGATGGACGCAGGCCACCCCGGTTTAGCGAGGTATCAAGCACCCGGCGCGCGTACTGGGCGGCGAGCGAAGGGACCGCACGTGTCAGAACGTTCCGCAACATGCCTTTGCGCTGTTCAAACATGAGCGCTTTTCGCTCACTTGGATCAATCAAGGAAACACTATCGATCCATTCGATTTGGCGCGAACCAGTCGGTTGCCGTGATAAGACTGCCGCTCCAGCACCGTCGCCAAACAGACATGCGCTAATGATCACGCCGGGGTCGTCGTCAAGGTACATCGCCGCACTGCTCACTTCGACGCAGACTGAGAGTACGTGCTTGCATCCATCCGACAAGGTAGATGAGGAGGGCCGTAATAACGCATGCCCGAGCTGCATGTTCGGGAGCGCGGCGGCGCAGCCCTGACCCACCAGGTCAAATGCCTGCGTATCCGCGCGCAGGCCGAGCGCCTGGATTACATAGCCGGACAACGCGGGGCATACATATCCGGTGCAAGTACTCACGACGATGGCATCAATATCAGCGGGAGCGATACCGGCGTTGCGTAAGGCGCTTGTCGCTGCGGCGATCGCTAGTGCAGGAGCATATGTCAAAAAGCGTTCGGAAAGCGTGTCGGGGTCGATCACGAAAGCGTCGCTGAGCGAATCGAGGGCGAGTCGCCGTGCCTCGATGCCGTTGTCTCGTTGCAACACGGTGTGCGCGACGAACCGGGCGCGAGCATCAAGTCGCACATACCATTCCGAATTCTGGAATGCACTGAGGCAATCGAATTTAGTATAACGCCGCGGAGGATTAGCCGTGCCGATACCGTTTAAGTACATAAATTCACCGACTGAATTGAGATGCGGCAACCCTGACCGGAAAGCGTGTTCATGCGGTCTCACTGCGGACATAGTTTCGAGTGCGCAGCATTCGTGCCACTTCGCTGCGCCTCGGCTAGATTTCTGTTCTGTTATCAGGCGGAATGGCCATGGGGCAGTCGCTGTGGACAAAGCGTCATCTCCTTTCCGCCTTCGCGCGTGCCACCACTGCGGGTCGGCTAGAGCGCGGCAACTAATGGATCGTTTATCCCACGACCCGCTCTGCTTGGAGGGTATTTACTTGCCAGACTTTGCTAACTTTAAGTGTGTCTTACGCAATTCACGCCCTCGAGGGCTCGCCGTCGATGAGAAAGCGTTCGACGCGCCGCCTTAATAGACGAAATGAACGTGGCTGCGATGCCCGTCTGCGACGGCGAGCGGCTGAAGGGCGTGCTGGCGGATTGCTAAATCATCCTGCGGGCCGCATCGGCCGGCAAGGCGTCTGGTGCACGTTGCAGGAAGGTGCAAGCGACCCGGTCGAGCGGTGCTTCGTGAATGACGAAGTCGGTCCTGCAGATCGTCAGGGAGCACGAGCGCGGTGACTGTTAGTTCCGATAGCGCGATGCGCACCGCGCGGTCGACGAGGTGGCGAATCTGCGTCGCCACGCTCGGCTGCTGCACAAAAATGCGCCGGCGACGCATGTGATCGAGTCGCGCATCGTAGAGACCCGTGCGAAGCTGCACCGCGCTCGGCCCCGACGTCTCGATGCACACGCCGAGCTGGAGGATGTGAAGCGGAGGGCTCGTGTCGAGCGCAACGCGTCAAGGATGGGAAGGACAATGTAGGCGCTTCCTGAATCGTTCAGCGGCCGATCGAATGGAAATTTTTCAAACGACGTGTAAATTGGCACACTGTGATACTTCGTCAAGTGAAGGCAGCAGATGACATCGACCTCACATTCTACGCGCTGCCGGCCGGTCGGGACACTGTTCAACGCCCCCTGCTAATTATTTCTGTCACAATGTGCTGCACAGTTTGATTTTGGCTATGCGGCCTTCCTGGAATACACAGCGCAACTCTGATGGCTACCGCTAGTGCTGACATCGACGGTCGCGCCTGCAGGAGTCTGGGTTAGACGCCGATGGTTTCGTGGTGCCGAGGGCAGCGGAATTCCAAATGTCATCGCGAGGCTTCACGCCGAGGGTGAGATGGGTCCGCGACTCTGATACATGCGGTTTCTGATTGACAAGCTTGCGATGCCGTTCCTGTCGATCCTCGAAGGGGCCACTATCCATGTGGGAGCCTCGCTGACGTTCGCCTTTCAATGCCTCAATCCGGCCCGCTTGAGAAGGATGGGTGAGGCAAGTCTTGAATGACGGCCAGCGCTCCTAGGCGCGGCGGTCGGACTCTCGGCGGCCTTCGAGGCGCCTCTGGCGGGCGTCTTTTTGCCATTGAAGAGCTCACCCGCAGTTTCGAGGAACGCACCAATGGGGTTCTCACATTGTCTCCCTCGGGCTTCAGGTTAACTATACATATTACGGCTCGATCGATCTCGGCAGTTCCTGGATCTGCAGGCCGCGGCGGTGGTTCTCATCGGAATAGTAACTGGAGTCATGGGCGACCTCTTTTGCTGATACTGCTCAACACCGTCGCTGGATGCCAGAGATGTTGATTGCCTGGGTGCACGGCACCCGGTGCTTTTCGGTGCCGATTGCGGACTGGCGATCGCAGTCATCGGAGTTGCGACGTGCGATCACGGCCTTGACAGTGAATATGCCGAAGCAAGAGCCATGTTGGAGGAAAGGGTGCAGCTCGGCGTTGCGTACCCCGTGCTCAAGATGGCATCGATGATCATCGGATTTTACCCGCCGGGTGCGCCCGGTGGACTCTTTGCGCCGTCTTGCGATCGCCGCCGGGCATCGGAAACGCGCTACATCTGCTTTTCGGGCAGATGCAGCTTCCAATGCTGATCGCCCGTGGAATAGGGGGCTATGTCGCCGAGGTGACGCAGGGCCCGATCACCGCTTTCATCATTGAGAGGATCAATGGGCACGCCCTGGCGATTCCGTTGATGGCAACCGCATTGATATCGAGCCGCGTTTCAAAAATGTGGTTGCGCCGCCTACGAGCTACTGGCTCAACGCGACGAGTCACCCGGCTGAGGCGCGGTGCACTTAAAATGCAAGCCATCTTACCCGTGCACATTAACGCTGTTGGCGAGCCAGCCAAATGTGCGGTATTCCGCGAGGTGTAGTGCAGCAAGTTTGAGCAGGCATCGCTCGCCCTTCGGTGTCAAATGAACTTCTACCAGTCGACGGTCAGCCTGACCGGGCTTGCGCACGACAAGTCCGGCGGCCTCGCACCGGTTGACCAAGGCCGCAGTACCATTGGGCGCTGCCTGAAGACGTTCGGCAATTTCCCCGACCGTCGCGCACGACTTTCCGGGGACGCCACGCACATGCAGAAGCAATTGATATTGAAGCGGCGTTATCCCCGCAGCATGCGTGATTTCTTCGGAGTATCGGAGGAACTTCCTAAGCTGGTAGCGGAAGTTCGACATCGACTCCAAATCGCTCTTCGTGAGCAGGCCGCTTTGGGCGCGACCCCTTCGCTGGTTCATAAGTGTAGATCTCGTCTCGCTCGCGCGTACCCTGATGTTGATCCGTTGTCTGGCCACCATAGTAGCAGAGCCAGACTAGCTTCCAAGCGGCCCATTGGCTGTGCTCGCAAGATCGGCACATCGTGACCTGTTCAGTACGGCACGTCCCCCAAACCGAATTTAGCCGCTTCGCGACCATAGTGCGTGGCTCGCGCGGAACAGCGATTGCTATGAGTTTGCACCCTGACGCGTGTCTTTCAAAACCGAGCTTGGGGCAGGCTCGCCATGCCTCAGCGGGGTTCATGCTGCCGGAGATTTCCCGATGTCAGCACAATGGTTGACTGCCGCACCGGCAACATGGCTTGCCTTATCGGCGTGCTCAGCCGTGGTCGTCGTTCTCGATGTTTGGCTAGGCGGACATCGTCAATCCATGGTCATCATGTCGGTGGTGTGGCCCTTGACGATGCTGTACTGGGGTCCGGTCGGTCTTCTGTTTTACTTTTGGTTCGGTCGCTCAACATCGGGGACAAAAAAGCAGGAAGCACCCATTGTGGCAGGCCACCTTCCTTGGCGCGACACACTGTGGCGCCGGATGCGCGTTAGGCGACTTCATAGGCGAATGGCTGGCGTTTGCGATGGCCGTAACGATCGCCGGCTCGGCACTCGTGGGAAAACTAGCGCTGGCGTTTATCTTGGCCTATCTAATCGGTGTCGCATTCCAGTATTTCTCTATTGTACCGATGCGGGGCCTTGGATTGCGCAAGGGCATCGTTGCGGCGGTCAAGGCAGATACGCTGTCGTTGCTTGCTTACGAAATCGGTATGTTCGGGTGCATGATCGCGTTTGCCAAAATCGCCACGCCGTTAGAACCCACCGATGCGATGTACTGGGTGCGCATGCAAGTGGCGATGGTCGCAGGTTTTATCACGACCTACCCGGTGAACTACTGGCTTATCAGGCGTGGTGTGAAGGAGAAGATGTGATCGTCAAGGCTCGCCATCCGGGACGGTTAGTCCGATGTGGGCTGGCCCTCCTGATTGCAATGATTCAGTTCGGCGCTCAGGCCAATTCCGGTGTGCCGGACAATGCGGCGTCTCTGGCCAGCGGGCAGACGCCGCTTGCCTATTTCCTGCACAGCAACGGGCCGGCGACCGACCCTGTGCTGCATCTGGGGTGGGTGCTTGCAAGTATTTCGAGTTTAGTTTGCGTGATCATCGCCATCATGCTCGTCATAGGAATGTTTCGGCATCGCAAGCGGGAAGATCCGAAACTGCTCAGCGCCAAGGGAGGGACGAGCTTTGTCTACGTTGGCACGGCAGTTTCCACCGTCGCGTTACTGGGTATTTCGGTGTATATGCTCGTCGTTCTCGCAAGGGTCGCCGATCCCCCCAGTGCCCCTGCGGTCACTATCACCGTCACGGCCTACGACTGGTGGTGGAAAGTCGATTACGACGACGGCCCGAGTCACTTCTCGACCGCTAACGAACTGCACATTCCGGTGGGCGAACCGGTGCTCGTTTTGCTGAAAAGCGCGGATGTTATCCACGCATTCTGGGTTCCCGACTTATCGGGCAAGACGCAGGCTATACCCGGCGTAATCAACCGCCAGTGGGTTCAGGCTGACAGGCCGGGCGTATTCCGCGGCCAATGTACGCAGTATTGCGGCGTTCAGCATGCTCACATGGCCTTTGAAGTATACGCACAGCCGCGGGCGGACTTCGAGCGATGGATGACGGCGCAGCGATCCCCGGCGTCTGTGCCAGCCAGCGCTCAAACGGTAAATGGCGCAAAGCTGTTCGAAAAGCGCTGCGCGGGCTGTCATACCGTTCGCGGCAGCAAGTCCGCAGGGGTGCAAGCGCCCGATCTTACACATGTTCTGTCCCGCAGGCTGATCGCAGCGGGCACGATCGTCAATTCACAGGAGAACCTGATGGACTGGGTTCAACACGTGCAAGAGATCAAGCCCGGCACACTCATGCCCGACATGAAGCTTTCACCCGCCGAGGCGCGCGATCTATCGGCGTATCTTGCTACTCTAAGCTAAGGAAGAATGATGTCCGCGACGAGTGATCGCAGCGTGATGCAATCGGGCCGGGCGGCTTTCCGACGCGAGCCGGAATTCGGCCGCGTTCCGGAAGGCTCAGAAATGGAGAAACGCCTCCATGAAATCTGGGAAGGCGAAGCCGGCTGGCGCGGCTTTTTTACCACCGTGGATCATAAAAAGATTGGCCTGCGCTACATCGTCACGGCGTTCGCCTTCCTCCTGATTGGCGGGGTCGAGGCCTTGCTGATGCGCCTGCAACTCGCGCGGCCCAACGAGACGCTGCTGTCTGCCGAGCAATACGCGCAGCTTTTCACGATGCACGGCGTGACCATGATTTTTCTTTATGCGTTGCCGGTCCTGAGCGGATTCGCCAACTTCCTCTGGCCGCTCATGCTCGGCTCGCGCGACATGGCCTTCCCGCGGCTGAACGCTTTGTCTTACTGGGTGTTTTTGTTCGCCGGGCTGTTCCTCTATTGCAGCTTCCCGTTCGGTCAGGCACCTAACGCGGGCTGGTTCAACTATGTACCGTTCTCCTCTCTGGAATATAACCGGGGTCCAAACATCGACGTTTATGCGCTCGGGATGGTGCTGCTCGGCATCTCGACGACAGTGGGTGCAGTGAACTTCGTCGTCACACTTTTTCGGATGCGTGCGGTCGGCATGTCGGTGGATCGCCTGCCAATCATCATATGGGGAACGCTCACCATCTCGTTCGCCAATCTTTTCGCCGTGCCATCGGTGAGCCTTGCATTCTTCTTGCTGTGGATGGACCGAAACATTGGCACACACTTTTTTGACGTCGCAGCCGACGGTCGGCCGCTCATGTGGCAGCACCTGTTCTGGATGTTCGCGCACCCATGGGTGTACGTAGTCGTGTTGCCGGCGATGGGCATCGTCTCTGACGCGTTGCCGACGTTTTGCAGGCGTCCGCTCGTGGCCTATGCGGCGGTGGCGATGTCGACAGTCGCCACGATGATTATCGGATTCGAAGTGTGGATTCATCACATGTTCGCGACCGGCATCGCGCCACTGGCACTCGCGTTCTTTGGCGCGGCGAGCGTGTTGATCTCGATCCCGAGCGCGGTGGCGGTGTTTGCATGGATCGGGACGATCTGGATGGGACGCCCGGTCTTCACGGTCCCGTTCCTTTATTTTGCCAGTTTCGTGCTGATGTTCGTCGTCGGCGGTGTGTCGGGCGTCATGACCGCTGCCGTACCGCTCGATTGGCAACTCAACGAGACCTATTTCATTGTGGCGCATTTGCACTACGTGTTGCTCGGGATCAACGTCTTTCCGGTACTTGGCGGCATCACCTACTGGTTTCCAAAATTCACCGGGCGCCTGATGAACGAGCGGCTCGGGAAGATCGCGTTCTGGATAGTCTTGATTGGCTTCAATGTCGGCTTTTTTCCAATGCACATCTCGGGTCTGCTGGGAATGCCGCGACGGGTCTACACCTATCCGGAAGGGATGGGCTGGGATACCTCGAATCTCATCACCACCATCGGTTCGTTCCTGCTCGGTGTGGGCATCCTGCTGTTCGCGATCAATGCGCTGCTCTCAGCGCGGCGCGGGAGAAAAGCGCCGCCGAATCCGTGGGATTCACCCGGGCTGGAATGGTCTGTCGCGTCGCCGCCACCGCCGTACAACTTTGCGGTTCTGCCGGTCATCGAATCGCGCCATCCGATGTGGGAGGATCGCCTGCAACCGTCTGGCCGTCGTTCGAGTCTCGAGGAAGGCTATCTGTTGCATCGGGGCCGCGAGGCGCTTGGTGTTCATCCATTCAGCGGCAAACCCGACGTGATCCTCAAGATGCCGGAAGATGCGTGGTCACCATTTTTCTTGGGGCTCTTTGCTGCGCTGATGTTCCTCGCGATGCTCCTGCACTCGCCGTCGTTCACGATCATCGCTTTCTCCGCGTGCGGTGCAACCTTGATCGCATGGATGTGGCCGCGCCGGTCATTGGCGCAGCGCGAGCCGCCGACGCCCCAACAAACGGCACCGGCGCAAAACGCGCAGAGAGACGATGCCCTTCCGGTGGGCAGCGCGGGCGAACACTCGGGCGGCTGGTGGGGCGTCCTAGCGCTTGTTGTGACGGAGGCGAGCCTCTTCGGTTACCTCATCTTCTGCTACTTCTACTCGCAGTCACAAACGCAACTGCCATGGCCGCCCGAAGGCATGCCGAAGATCGGTGTTGGCGCATTGAGCACCAGCCTGCTCATCTTGAGCAGCGTGTTCGCCTGGCTGTCCGAGCGCATGCTCAAAAAGAGCAAGAGATGGCGCGCGTTCACCTGGATGCTGGTCGCGATTGTGCTCGGATGCCTCTTCGTCGGCATACAACTAAAGGAATGGCACGACCATCCATACGGGCTGACGGCTCACCTTTACGGGTCACTCTATTTCACGATTACAGGCTTCCATCTGGCGCACGTTCTGGTGGGACTGGTCATTCTTGTATTGTTGGCGATCTGGATCGCACTTGGCTACTTCGACGAGGAGCGCAATGCGCCGATGCGGATCGGTGGACTGTACTGGCACTTCGTGGACGTGGTGTGGCTGTTTATCTTCACCTCGCTGTATGTGACACCACTTTGGCTCAGGGGCCAGTGATGCCAAGCTCCGTCTCGAAAGATGAGCGGCTGACTCACGCGGAAAAGCGTCGGTTCTGGATATTTGCAGGCGCCGGATTCTTCATTTCGCCGGGCGCGTGGCTCTTGCAGGTCATCGTTTCTGAGACCGTCTCTGCGCAAACTTGCGATGCAACGACCACGCCCCTTAGGTCGCCGGGCGTCTCGCATATACATGCGTGGCTGTACGGAACTTCAGCCGTGGCGCTTCTGATTTCAGTCGTTTGCGCGGGGCTGGCAACTTACGGCTTCGTCTCTTTGCATGCAAGGCAAAAGCGGAACAAGGAGCGCGGCGAGGTCGGCGAGTCGAAGGAACAGCCACCTCGCGAGCAAGAGGAAATCAACCGCAAGCGCTTCGTTGCGCTCTGCAGCTCACTGATCGGATGTGGATTTGTTGTCGGGCTCGTGTTCACGATTCTTGCAGAAGTGTTTCTCGTCTCTTGCAGTCAATGGCACTGATATGAATCGGCCGAGAAGCTTAAAACGCGTCGCTGTCTTGCCGATATTGGCAATCGCGCTCGCCGCGGGCGGTTGCAGCGGGAGTGCTGATGACCACCTTCCGGCGGGCACAAATGCACAGTCGCCAATGACGAGCGATCCGAATCGCGTCGTACGAGGCGAATATCTGGCGAAAGCCGGGGACTGTAGCGCGTGCCACGATGCGGCAGATCATACGCCGCTGGGCGGTGGAATGCCCGTGAATTCCCCGTTCGGTCCAATCTATGCAAGCAATCTCACTCCGGATCCCACATTCGGTATCGGACGCTACACCTTGGGGGAGTTCTCCGACGCATTGCGCTACGGCAAGCGCCGCGATGGCAAGCGACTATATCCTGCAATGCCTTACGCGTCGTTCGCGAAAATGACCGACGATGACGTGACGGCGCTCTATGCTTACCTTATGCATGGCGTGATGCCCGCGGCCAAGCGTGCACCCGAGACGCACTTGCCGTTTCCTTTCAATCAACGTTGGGGCATGCTGTTCTGGACGTTCGCATTCGGCAACCGTGACCAGTTCTCTCCCGATCCAAAGCAAAGCGCTCAATGGAATCGGGGTGCGTACTTAGTTCAAGGACTCGGGCATTGTGGGGCCTGTCACACGCCACGCGGCCCCGCCTACAACGAACTTGGCTATAGCGAGGAATCGCCTTTATACCTGACCGGGGGAGTGATTGACCATTGGTTTGCGCCCAACCTTACGGGCGACCCCGGGAGCGGGCTGGGCCGGTGGTCGCGAGAAGACATCGTCAGGTTCTTGCGCACGGGACATGGCGCCGGCGCGATCGCGTTTGGCGCGATGGCGCCCGCAGTAGAAGACAGTACGCAATATCTTACCGATTCAGACCTGAATGCGATCGCCGTGTATCTCAAGTCGCTGCCCCCGCAGCGCGCGTATGGTGACTACAACGACAACGCCCACGCCAAGGTTCAAACCGCGCGGAGCCTCGAGACCGGCGAAAAAGAACGACACGGAGCCGGCATCTACTTGTCCTTCTGCGCACGCTGTCATCAGGTCGACGGGCAAGGCCAAACGGGGAAGGTTGCTGCATTGGCTGGAAGTCCCCTCGTTTTGGCGGAGGATCCCACGTCCGTCATGCGCATCGTCATCGAGGGCAGCAACAGCCCAGCGACCGAGACAGGCCCCGCACCGCAAAAGATGCCTGGTTTCCATGATCAACTGACGACGAGCCAAATCGCCGAGGTGGTCAGTTTCGTTCGAAGCGCGTGGGGTAACCACGCAGCTCCGGTCTCCGACCGACAAGTCGAGCGTCTTCGTTCGAAGATCCACAAGTAGGTTGGATGTGCAACCTGCGAGCTCGCGTCGTCGCGTCGCATGCATGCTGGCTGCTGCATACGTTAGGCTTATCCGACTATCCGCACGGGAATCGACTTGGCGCCCGGCACCTTGCTTTCCTTGGCGTAGTGCCACAGCGGCAACAGCACGTTGCATTCCGGGTAATAGCCGCCAATGCAGCCTTCCGGGATGTCGTAGGCTTTTACTTCGAGCCGTTCCAGCCGCCTGTCGATGCCATCGTCGGCGATCGTCTGCAAAGTGATTTTTTGCCCTTCGCTAAGGTGTCGCCGTTCTATGTCCGCCTTATTCATCAAGATGACCATGCGAGTGCCTTTGACTCCCCGGAAACGGTCCTCGATGTTATAGATCGTCGTGTTGAACTGGCTGTCGCTGCGCAGGGTCATCAGGCGTAGCGCTTCAGGGGCGTTTTCAGGCATGTCCGGGTCTTCGCCGAGTGAATGTGGGACGATAAATTCGGCCTTGCCTGACTTGGTCTTCCACTGTCGTTGGCGCGCTGGAAGAGGGCGGTGAAAGCCGCCAGGCTCCCACATGCGCGCATTGAAGTCATGAAAAATCTCGGGATACGTCTTCGCGATCTCGTCGCGCACGAGTGAATGGTCATCGCGCCACGCATCCCATTGCACACCAGGGCGTTCGCCAAGTGTCGCCCTGGCTATGCCGGCGACGATGTATTGCTCCGACCGCGCCTTCTCGCTGGCAGGCTCGGTGACGCCTCGTGATCCATGCATGCAGCCTGTGCTGTCTTCCATGGACACGGCTTGATCGCCTCGCGGCGTACGGTGAGTCTCGATTCGGCTCAGACATGGCAGTACGTACGACACTTCCCCGTGCACCAGATGACTGCGATTGAGCTTTGTCGCGACACTCACGGTCAGACGCAGACGGGCCCAGGCGGGCTCCGTCTGCAGACGATCGGGCACAGAGCGTACGAGATTGCCGCCTAAATTGAGAACGGCTTTCACATCTCCCTTCACAATCGACTCGAATGCTTCGATCGTGTTTAATCCCTTTTTTCTCGGCGGTTCAAACGAAAATTGTTTCGCAAGCTGATCGAGAGGTGCAAGCTCGGGCTTTTCCGTGATCCCGACGGTGCGCTGGCCTTGCACGTTGGAGTGACCACGAATCGGCGAGGGTCCCGCCCCCGGCTTACCGACGTTTCCGCGCAGGAACAGCAGATTGCAGAGCATGCGTACGTTTTGAACGCCTAGCCGGTGCTGTGTCAAGCCCATCCCGTAGTGAGCCATGACAGCATTGGCCTTCATATATTCGCTCGCCGCGTCGAGCAGCGCGGGGCGACCCAGACCGCTGACCCGCTCGATTTCGCTCCATTCGGTCGCACGCGCGCACGCCGCGAACTCTTCATATCCGGTCGTATGTTCCTCGATGAACGCCACGTCGATGACCCGCGTCAGACCCTGCGCCTTGGCGTCATCGTCCGCTTCGATCACAGCTTTGCAGATGCCGAGCATCGCCGCGCTGTCGCCTCCCGTTTTAACCTGGTGATACTGCGTGCTGATTTGCGTCTCCGCGGGCGTGAGCATCTGCACGGGCGACTGTGGATTCGCGAAGGAAACAAGCCCTGGCTCCCGCAGAGGATTAAACGTTACGATTGGAACGCCTCGTTTGCGCGCGTCCTGAAGCTGATGAAGCATTCGTGGGCTGTTGGTACCGACGTTCTGGCCGAAGAAAAAGATCAGATCGGTGCTTTCGAAGTCCTCCAACGTGATGGTGCCGACGCCGACGCCGATCGCTTCCTTGAGTCCCACGCTGGAACTTTCGTGACACATGTTCGAACTGTCGGGCAAGTTGTTGCACCCATACATGCGGGCGAAAAGCTGATACATGTACGCGGTTTCCAGCGACGCCCGACCCGATGTGTAAAAGACGACCGTCTCGGGATCGAGTGCGTTAAGTTCTCGGCCAATTTCCGCCAAAGCATTGTCCCAACTTACCTCGACGTACTTGTCCGTGGCTGCGTCGTATCGCATGGGTGCTGTGAGCCGGCCAGCCTCCTCCAGATCGTGATCATGCCAATTCAGGAGCGAAGTGACCGTATTTAGCTCGAAGAACTCCGGCGTCATTCGTTTGGCTGTCGTATCCCAGGCGGTCGCTTTCGCACCGCTTTCACAAAACTCGAACGTATGCGGATCGGCTGGTTTTGCCCATGAGCAACTCACGCACATAAATCCATCGGGCTTATTCTGCTTGAGCAGAATCGCGCTGTCTTTCAGCGGGATCTTTTCCTGCGCCAGGATTCTAGCGACCGATTTTAAGGATCCCCAGCCACCCGACGCGAAAGGATACGACGGGCTCTTCGTGTCTTTGGTCATGGCGAAAATCTCCAGGAAGTAGCATGCCGTGATACTTCCTAGCAAGGGGCATTCCGGATCTGATGCGACTTCGACCTTTGATTAGTGAAGCTTCTGCTACATAACGTAGGCTTACATCCCGGCGCGTTACGATCCCTAGTCGCGCGACGACGCGTGCATGCTAATCGGGCCTCAGGAAGAACAACCAACTTGGCGCTAACGCCGATATCGCATACGTAGGCAAACACGGCAGAGTGGGCTAGATGGCTTCGCCGCGGGAGCACTGTTTTTACCCATGCCGGCCGAACGCCGTTCCTCCGACGGGCGGGCAACATTTTGAAAACTGTGAGCGGTGGTTCTTTGCAGTGCCGCATGAGTCATGATCGAACCGCCGGGGTATCGGTCTCGGCTATGCAGTGGCTCCTGAATGAATCTGCTATCTCGGCTGATGAAACCCTTCGTAAAAGGCGCGATCGCGGAGATAGCACAAGGTTGCCGCGTTAGCGGGCGGCCCAGGCAGGCCTCTGCCGGACCGACCGCCGTCCGCCCATCCGCACTCGGTTGCGACTCGTTGGCTTGCGAATACGCAAGACGGCCTTATCGCGAAACGACACAAGGCGTCGCGACGACGCTTAGTCGCCCAGCGCATTCATCTGAAGCGCGAATCCTTCAAAACGGGTTCTTGGCGTAGCCGAGTGCGCGCAGTACGGGTTCGAGGGCGGCCGTGCGCAGCGTGGCGCTTTCAGCGCTGGGAGTTCTGGTCTGACCGCTCTTGGCCTCACGGCATGGACTCTCACCTGCGTTGACGAGACCCGGGTTGTCGGCCGCTCGTTCGTCAGTCTGGACTGCCCGGCGAGTTCAACGGTCCGCGGCCACCGTCTCGCCCATCGCAGCGTGGGTCAGGCTCTTCCTTGCCCGACGCGTCGGCGGTTTGTGGACCATGACCGCTCAACGGAACTCCGCTTCTGGTTCCATGAGCGGCACCGAATCATAACTTCCCTCGTACTTCAACGAGATAGTGTCGTCGCAGGCCAGCGCGAAGGCGACATGGGCCATCGGACCATGCCCTGGGGAAAGGGCCCGGGCCGGTCGGCTTAGATTGGCATCGGGAGCGTGGGTCTCACACCGCTAATTCTTTCCTAATTTGTCTTTTGTAGGTTTCATACAGTACACCCTATTTGCGGCCACCTTGCCGAGAGGAGCTTTAACTCGAGCGGAAGACAAGGGAGCAGACATGTGTAAGTGGCTCGGTGCGGGATCGTTACGCCGGCGGCTTTGCCTTTGGTTATTGGCAGCGTTGCTCGCGTTCGGTCTTTCCGGCGCCGCCGGAACCTTTGTGATGATTCGAGCGGCGGCAATTCGGGCGCAGGCCGTTCAGTACGGAACGGACCGGGTGACGAATCCAGCGAAGACCACAAGCAAGCAGGCAGGCGCTGCCCGCGTGCCAGGAATCAGGGACCCGGACCACGTCGCGTTGTTTGAGATCGCGCCCTCGGTTCTCGGCCTGCTGCTGCTTTTGCTGGCGAACCTAATCATTATCGGGTTGTGCCTCCGACCTCTGGACCGGATTCAGCACTTCGTAGCTTTCAATAATCTTTCGTCCCCTGATGCGCCGCCGCTCGAACACATGCCTGTCGAGCTAAGGCCCATCGTCGCCGTCACCGGCCAGTTGGAAAAGCAGCTTATGGCGCTTCGCGACTCACAGAGGGAGTTCGCCCACTATGCGGCTCATGTTCTGCGGACAAGCGTTGCCGCGGTCTGCTTGCAAGTTGCCAATCTGGGCCCAGTATCCGTTGACCAACGCCAAGAGCGGCTGAAAGAATTGGAGGAGGGGGCGCGGCGGCTAGCGGCGACCGCCGCCCAACTTCTCGAACTCGCGAACGCAAGACTAGAACCGCCTGCGAACCTCGCTGAAGTCGCGCTGCGACCGACCGTCTATAACGCTGTGGCGAGAGCGCTTCCTCTCGCGATCGAACGCGATGTGGACCTTGGGGCGGACAGTATTGAAGACGTATCGGTTCTAGCCGTTGAGGAGGATGTGCAGAGGCTGCTCTTCAACGTCATCAATTATGCGGTTCGCCAGAGCGCAACCGCCGCGCGCGTGGACGTGAAGGTTTCACGCACTTCAGAGCTTGGAGTTGTAGAAGTCACCGAAGATGAGCCGGGCGTGCGTGAGGCGCAAAGCGATCGTATCTTCGAGCCTTTTCAGGCCGCAGACGGGCGTCAGGACGATAGTCTCGGCCTCGGGCTACCCATCGCGGCCGCTTTAGCAGAGCGATACGGTGGACGGTTAGTCATAAAACGTCACTTCGCTGGCGCTTCTGGGGCGACCGTACGTATCGAACTTCCGGGGTTGCATCGCCAGACACCTGCGAAGGCGATCTGATACAGGTAAGCAACCGGCGCGCAAAAGACTGCTGCAATGGGCGGTCGACGGCTCAGGTGTTACTAAGGCCGCGACGTCCCTCAAGCGACAAGGCGGCTGTTGGCTTGTCCATTGCGAGATCGCCCGTCATATGCGTTTCAATGACCTTACCGAACCGGAGCGAATCCCGGTCGGCACGGAGTACGATAGGTTGAGTCGGATGTATCGATAGTCGTGCAGCATTCTGGCCTTCATTCTCGGCAGGCGGAGTTGGCGCTGCTGACGACAATCGCATTCGGGAGCGACTGAGGCTCGGTACGCCCTCATGCGCGTCCGTCCCGCATAACGGGATCATAAGGACCTCGCACTCTGTAAAGACCGACGCACGAGATGTCGATTGTCCAACCGCCGGCCTGTCGGCGGAAAAGGGAGTTTTGCCCGCGGCACTGCGAAAAAATTTCGGCAACGCCCGGCAGGAATGCGTGATGCTTTCGCCGAAGAAATTGACCGCGTCACGCTGTGCTGATCATACGGAGGCGCGGCGAGGAGCCGAGTGCCGACCGAGCGGTCAAACGGTGCGGCGGCCATGGCGATCGGATGTCCGGATGTAGCGCGCTTCAAGAGATGCCGCAATTGAAGAGGCGGACGCGCCGCGGTCTAAACAAGATGCCCCGGCGCGAAGTCTATCCCGCTGCATATCGTCGAGGTGAACGGCGCGCCGCGCGAACCCTGAGCGGCGTTACGCGCGATATTTGCGGCGCGAGGATGCGTGCCGCAGACAATGCGAGAGCGCGAGGGCGCCGAGCGACATCAACGCAACCGATGCAAGCGGAAACGTGCCCACCGTACTGACCGCGATGGCACCGGGTCGGTGTTGCGCGACCAGCTGCATGCGGCGCTTCGTCATGCGCAAGCCGAGTTCCGACAACTGCGGAGCGAGCGAGCGTTCGGCCGTTGGAAGCAGCACCGTTTCCTCGTCCGCGACGTGATGCATTACCTCACGCATGAGCTGCATGAAGCGCGCGTCGTAGGCGGCATCTTCTGGGCACATCGAACGCAGCTTCCCGATGTCCTCGCGCATCTTGTCGTGCTCGGGCTTGCTCTTAGTGAGGCGTTCGTCTCCGGCCATCGCTTCGCGGAGCGCGGGGTAGAAGATCTCTTCTTCGAGTTGCGCGTGAATTTCCAGCGCCGTGCAGGCGAGCTCGACGATGGCGCGCTTTCTCCACCACGATGTTTCCGCGTGATAGCGATGAAAAGCTGCCATGACATGAGTGTGATCCATGCGAATCATCGTCGTGATCGAAGGGGAAAAGGATGGCATGTCCACGATGACTCCTCAGCCGCATTGCAGGGCTGCTGTGATTGCGGGGAATTGGCGTTATCGTGCCTCAGGCGGCACGACAAGGTTTCATAAGCAAGCGTTGTTCCGCATGGGGCGGCGCCGCGCTGGCACAGCGGTTGCGGCTCGCTTGAATCGGGGCGGCACGCCCATCGCTTCGCGGGGCAACTGCTGCAAGCTCAGCGTCGATCTGCAAGGGCTCAGGCGGCAGACCGCGCAAACGGTCGGCGCGGGCGGCCCGCCGCGCGGCCTGCCCGCCGTCTCGCACGCTGGATCTCGACAAGTTCAGCCGCGATCTCACGTCGCTCGCACGGGAAGGGCATCGCGATCCAGTCATCGGAGCGCACGAAATCGAAACGATGGTCGAAGTGCTCGCGCGTAGGCGTAAGTACAATCCGGTGCTGATTGGCGAGCCGGGCGTCGGCAAAACGGCGGTCTTCGAAGGCCTCGTGCAGCGCACGGTGCCGAATAGTCGGCCCAGCCTATGCGAATACGCACCGCGTCACGCGCGCGTTCGACGCCCTTGCCAGCACCGCGACGAGATGGGCCGACTCCCCGGTCGCGTTCGGGTTTGCCGTCATTTCCATCTCGTGTCAAACGTATGCAGCCCCATCTTCTAGCTTTCAGAAGGGTCGCACCTCGTCATCAAGACGGGACGACCATCGCCACATTTCGGATGGTGCTCCTGATCCAGTGAAGCGCTAACAAGGACCGCGTCCCCCGGTTTATCTCAAGCTCAATGAGCTTTTGGCGTCGCATCTCCCGGCGAGCAATCAACTTATCGGACGCGGGAACCCCGATTTCTTGCCGGTGCTCCAGTTCGCTGGAACGGCGGCAGGTGGACCGTGATGAACACTGGTGAGGAAGCGGGATTGAGAATGCGCAGGAAGCGAAGGGTTGTCTGTAACGTATGCGTCAGCGCATCCCGTCTTGAACACAGGTGCGTGCGGTGCGAAGGTGTTGCCATCGTAATGGCGGAGCAATGCGATGGACGGCCCAACCGAAGAGACGGCGGGGCCGAGGACAGCGCGACGTCCTCGGCAAGGCGAGGCATTCTGGCACGAGATGGTCATGGCGTGGAAACGAAGCGGGCTTGGCGCCCGACGTTTCTGCCGTGAGCAAGGCTTGCAGTCAGTACCTTCGGCCTGTGGCGCAAGAAGCTCGCGGGCGAGACAGCTGCCCGGACGAGCCCGCTCGTCGTGACCCCGGATGCGACGTTTGTCGTGGCCCGTGCAGATGGTGAGCCAGAGCCGGTCATGACGCAGCCATCAACGACGGCAGATACGTCGTCGTCACGTGATCGAGTGACCTTGTCGCTTGCCGGTGTTCGCATCGAACTGACCGGCGCGCATGCCGAGCGCATCGTACGCTTCGTGCTCGTGCAGTTGGGCGGTGCACGGTGCTGATCGCGGCCGACGTTCGGGCCTACATCTGCCGTGAGCCAGTCGACATGCGCAAATCGATAGACACACTGTCCTATCTGGTCGAACCGTTGCTGGCCCAGAAGCCGGCCTCGGGCAATTTGTTCGTGTTCGTGGGTCGGGACCGCACGAAGGTCAAGTGCTTATATTGGGATCGCACCGGCTTCGCACTTTGGTACAAGCGGCTTGAACACGGACATTTCCCATCACCGGCGTCGCTCGCACAACGCGGCTTCACGCTCGCCGAGCTCAATGCGTGGCTCGAAGGCATCGAGATCCCGGCGCGCGAACCGCACCGCGCGGTCGCGGTGACGCGCGTCAGTTGATTAGCTTGCACCTCGCGCAGATTCGACGCTCACGAGTCTTGTAAACGTAGCGCGAGTTGGGCATCATGGTCGACATGCCGCCCGCCGCCATCACTGTCGCGGATCTGCCGATCGAGCCCGAGGCGTTGCAGGCATTCGCGCTCGAACAGAACCGGCTCGCGTGGGTGTTGTGGGAACAACTGGAAAGTCTGCAACACCAAATTGTCCAGTTGAACCGCGCACGCTTCGGCGTCAGTTCCGAGCGGTTGTCAGGCCAGGCGGAATTGTTCGATGCCGCCTCAGATCTACCGGTGCCACCCGAGCCGGCGAAGGTTCCAGTTGAGGCCCACACCCGCAAGGGCCGTCCCGCTTTGCCGAAGGACCTGCCACGCGCGCGCATCGAATATGATCTGAGCGACGAACAGAAGGCCGCATTCGATACGCTCAAGCGCATCGGCGAGGAGCGCAGCGAGACGCTAGACTACGAGCCGTCCAGGCTCACCGTCATCGAGCACGTTCGTTTCAAGTACGCGGCGAAGAAGGACGGTGAGTCGACCATCGTGACCGCCAGCGCCCAGCCGTCGCCGTTGCCTAAGAGCAATGCGAGCGCGAGCCTGCTGGCAAACATTCTGGTCAACACCTATGTCGATCATCTGCCATTAAACCGGCAGGAGATGCGCTACGCGCGCCGGGGCATGCACCTGCCTCGGGCGACGCTGTGCGAATGGAAGCTCGCGGCAGCCGAGTTGCTCGAAGTACTGCTGCCACCGCTGCGGGTTCATCAGTTGCAGGCGCCCCGCATGCACGTGGACGACACCACGCTGCCTCTACTCGAGAAGGGTCGCAAGGCAACACGAACCGCGCGATTATGGGGCTATCTTGGCGCTGGACAACGCGATGACCTGAACCTGATCAATGTGATCGTCGCAACGACGGACTAAATGACGCGCTTGGTTTGCGCAGTCTAGACCCCGGGAGCACTTCATGATGTATGGTTGGGTGGGCGGGATGATTGTCGGACCAATCATGATGGTGGTCGCGTTCGTGGTTCTAGCGGTTTTGGTCGTCGAAGGATCTTGCGCGCCGCCGGCCTTGTATGGGGTTGTAATCGCCATAGGACACCTCCATTCGACATCCTCAAGGAACGTTTTGAACGCGGCGAGATCAATCGCGTCGAATATGAGGAGCAGCGGAAGATCTTGAGTGGTCCGGAACCGGTCCTGGTGAGAATTTCAGGCCACCATCACTACGGCACGAAATCGACATCCATCGACAGTGCCGGAAGGGCCGTTGCAAGCAGCGACAGAATAAGTGCGGATTCTGTCGCGAACGGCGAAGACCTTCCCACAGTCCAACTGAAAGAGCAGGTCGCGAATGCGAGCCGGGAGGACACGATGGCGTACAAACCCAGACGACGGACCGCCCTTGGCTTGGTACTTGCCATCGGGGCCGGTTTTGCAGCCAACCTAGGCGCACAGCCAACCACGGATCATGGCCAGAGTTCAGGCATGATGGGCGGAGGCCCTGGCGTGGCAGGCGGCCCCAGCATGATGGGCGGCATGGGCGGCGGTCCTGGCATGATGGGCGCGCATCTGTTCGAAAATCACTGTGCCGTTTGCCACAAGTCGGATGGTTCAGGTGGCATCAAATCGGGGACTCTCATCTCCCCCGACCTGCGGGCACCGGCACTTGAACAGACGTACCATAAAAGCGACGCGCTGCTTCGCCGTGCCATTCTCGATGGCAAGAATGAAGAAGGAGCTCCTCTTGACCCGGTAATGCCCCATTGGCGAGGGCGTCTGAGCCGTCGGGAGGTTGATTCGATCATAGCTTTTCTGAAAGCGCTTCATCAGTAATTGACCTGATCGCAGGATCTGGACATGGGCTTTCCATTTTCTTGACGGTGACTGACTGCACTGCATAATTTCACCCGCCGCCGCGCTTTATGAATTGAGCATTCCCGAACGACCGAGGTCACCCTCATGCATAACATCTCGGTTCGCGACCCAACGTCCGTCACTCCGCCGGACCGGGCAGGAGGTGCTCCGATCTACCGGTGTCCGATGCACCCGCAGATACGGCAGGAGACGCCGGGAAATTGCCCTATCTGCGGGATGACGCTGGAGCCGATGAAGGTGAGTGCGGAATCCGGCGAGAACCTGGAACTCGCGAACATGACCCGACGGTTTTGGGTTGGACTGGCTCTCGCCGTGCCGGTCTTCATCCTGGAAATGGGGGGGCATATTCCCGGACTTGCTTTGCATCATCTTGTCCCGCCGCGCATTTCCATCTGGGTTCAATTCGCCCTGTCCACGCCGGTTGTCCTGTGGGCGGGATGGCCATTCTTTGAACGCGCCTGGGCGTCAGTGGTGCATCGCAGCCTGAACATGTTCAGCCTGATCGCTCTCGGAACGGGTGCTGCTTACCTCTACAGCATCTTCGCGACGTTTGCGCCGGGATTCTTTCCCGTCGGGTTTCGCGGGATGGACGGCACGGTCTCCGTTTACTTCGAAGCCGCTGCGGTGATCACCGTTCTCGTATTGCTAGGCCAGGTACTGGAACTACGCGCTCGTGAGCAGACCGGTGGTGCGATTCGCGCCCTGCTCAAATTGGCACCGAAAACTGCGCACCGCTTGAGGACTGGAGGTGAGGATGAGGAAGTGGCACTAGAGCTCATCGAGGTCGGCGATCATCTCCGCGTACGGCCCGGCGACGGCGTGCCGGTTGATGGCGAAGTGCTTGAGGGCAAAGGTGCAGTGGATGAAGCCATGGTGACAGGCGAATCGATGCCTGCCATCAAGCAACCCGGGGATAAGCTCATCGGAGGCACAGTGAATGGCACCGGCTCCCTGGTCATGCGTGCCGACAAGGTTGGCACAGACACCATGCTCGCGCGTATCGTGACAATGGTCGCCGAGGCTCAGCGCAGCCGAGCTCCCATTCAGCGCATGGCCGACATGGTATCGGGTTACTTCGTCCCGGCGGTACTTGGCGTGGCCATCATTACGTTCGTCGCGTGGGCGGTGTGGGGTCCCGCTCCCGCCCTTTCGTACGCGCTGATTGCGTCGGTCTCGGTGCTCATCATCGCTTGTCCTTGTGCGCTGGGCCTGGCCACTCCTATGTCGATCGGTGTGGGTGTCGGCAAAGGTGCCGGTGCCGGCGTCCTGATCAAGTCGGCGGAGGCGCTCGAGCGGATGGAGAAGGTGGACACCCTGGTCGTGGATAAGACGGGCACGCTCACGGAGGGCAAACCAAGGGTAACAACCATCGTTCCGGCGGCAGGACTGTCGGAGTCTGAGATTCTGTCATTGGCGGCCAGTCTTGAGCGGTCCAGTGAACACCCTCTCGCCGCGGCCATCGTCATCGCCGCGCGCGATTGCAACGCTTCAATCCAGGAAGCAACTGACTTCGCGTCCATTACGGGCCAAGGCGTTTCCGGAAAAATTGGCGACCGGATGGTCGCACTGGGCAATGCGAAATTGATGACCGATCTCGGCATCACACTCGGAGACCTTGAGAAGAAGGCCGACGAGCTTCGTATCGAGGGGGCGACCGCCCTGTATCTCGCGATCGACCGCAAGCCGGGCGCCGTCATCGCCATTGCTGATCCGATCAAGGCGACGACGCAAGCAGCCCTCGATACCCTGCGGAGCTACGCCGTACGGATCGTGATGCTGACGGGCGACAACAAGACAACGGCAGAAGCCGTCGCCCGTAAGCTCGGTATTAAGGAAGTCGAAGCGGGCGTTCTGCCGCAGGACAAGAACCAGATTGTCAAAAGGCTCACGGCAGAGGGGTGCACTGTTGCCATGGCTGGCGATGGCGTGAACGATGCCCCGGCACTAGCCGAAGCCGCCGTCGGAATTGCGATGGGAACGGGAACAGAGGTCGCGATCCAGAGCGCCGGAATCACCCTGGTGAAAGGCGATCTTGCTGGTATTGCTCGGGCGATTGTGTTGAGTCGGGCAACGATGCGTAACATGCGACAAAATCTGGTATTTGCATTCGCCTACAACGCGATCGGCATACCGATTGCCGCCGGCGTTCTCTATCCCGCCCTTGGACTCCTTCTCAGTCCGATCGTCGGCGCCTTTGCAATGTCACTCAGTTCTGTATCCGTGATACTAAACGCATTGCGTTTGCGCGCGCTAAAACTTTAGCGTGCCTTCCCAGCAAGCCGTTCGAGGTTGCTGCGAGCGTCGGCCGATTGATACGACTGGTTGCCAAGTCAGCGAAATCGAATGGCTGACACTCTGATGATGCGACACGTCAATCAGAGCACACTAGCACCAACGGCATCGAGATGTTGACGCGCTGGCCGATGACCCCAAATGGCGGCGGCCGCTGCCGCGAAAGCACGCGGTTTCTGGACAGGAGATTGCGCGCCGATGATGATCTCGTACGTTTGACGCAGGCAATCGGCAACCCGCTGCATAACGCCGCAATGTATGATCGACACGGCAACATACGGACGACCGTGCTTGCCGACGACAGCGATCTCGTAATCATGGTCAGTGGTAATGACCTGGGATATCTGCGGCGCTCCTGTCACAATCGTTGGCCGTCGCTTAATCCAGCTGCACAATTGCCGCCAGCGCAGGTGGCCTCGAACAGGCCCGGCGGTAGTGAAAGCAGTCGCCCAATGTCATGGCGATACGGTGTCGGCCGCGCACACAAATTGAATAGCGCATTGGCAGGTTTCCGCACTTGGCGAACGTCGTCGGTCGGCCGGTGCGTCCGTTTATCCATATTCATCTGTCGGGAGATCGTCAGCGACAGCGGCGCGGTTCCAGACAGCTTCGGGACAGAGGCAACGGACGAGCATCGTATGAGATTGCCCCGCTTTGACGGACGAATTTGCAGTCAAGGGTTCGGCGTTATCTAGCCTCCATTAAGCGTTGAATTG
>NZ_FCOG02000256.1 GCF_001544975.2 Caballeronia arationis
ACTCGACCTCGTCCTGCTTCACACGGTGGGGGATTTTAGGCGACCACAACTGGGGGAGTTTCAACTGACCGTCCGGGGACATACGCCATCAGCCCGATTTCACGCCCCGTTTGATACGGGAGGAGCTCAGGGAATTTGACGCACACCTTGACCAGGTCTGCGGGCTGGCCGCATCTACGAGAAGGTTGCGCACGCGCATCGTACGGACGTTCCTATCGGAGCGATTCGGTGCATCGAGAATCAATATGGCACAGGTCAAACCGGAACATGTTCATCGATTTGTAGTTAGCCACATCGAAGGATGCAAGCCGAGCACCGGCAAAGTCCTTGGGATTGCACTACGGAGCTACTTGCGTTTCCGAGGTATGCACGGAGATCACGTCCGGTGCCTTATTGCCGCGATTCCGCAAATCGCCCAGTGGCGGTTCGCATCGTTACCACACACGCTATCTGAGGCGGAGCTGGAACGGTTTCTCAACGCATTCGATCGCAAATCCGCGATCGGCCGCAGAGACTACGCGATGGCCCGGTGTATGGTCGACCTGGGACTACGCGCCGGCGAAGTCGCTTCGCTACAGCTTGACGATCTAAACTGGCACGATGGGACGTTGCGGTTATCAGCAGGCAAGGCGCGGCGAACAGATGTGCTTCCATTGCCGCCCCGGACCGGTCGCGCAATTGCTCAATACCTGACTGACGGCCGCCCGGTCTCGGATAGCCGCGCGGTATTTCTGCGGCATCGCGCTCCACTCACTGAACCCGTCGGCTCGAGTGTCGTTCGCAATACCGTCCGCGCCGCTCATGCGCGATGCGGTAGTGATCCGTGTCGGCGGGGAACCCATGTTCTGCGACACAGCGTAGGAAGCCGATTGGTCCAGGCAGGAGTTCCCATGAAGGAGATCGCAGATATCCTTCGACACCGCTGCCTGGATACTACCGCGATTTACACCACGATCGATATCAGCGGTCTCGCCCGCGTCGCGCTGCCCTGGCCGGGGAGAGCATCATGAAGCGCAAAGTCAGGATGGTATCGCTCGCCGAGGACTACCTCGCGTCAAGACGTCGTCTCGGTTTCGACCTGCGGTGCACGGGACGCCGGCTGCTTGACTTTGCCCGCTTCTCCGACCGGACCGGCCATCAAGGCCCGTTGACCGTAAATCTGGCAGTGTCCTGGGCCCGGTCCGGACCACTTCAAGCGCCCATTACCTGGGGCCGCCGGATCGAGATCGTTCGCCCGTTCGCGAGGTATCTCCAACAATTTGACCCCGCCACCGAGGTTCCTGCACGTGACTTGTTCGGCCGGTGCCATCGCCGTCTGACACCGCACATCTATACCGATGCGGAGATCCGGGAACTGCTCGCCGCCGCTGTAACCTTGCCCTCGAAGGAGAAACTGCGCCCCGTCACCTACTCAACCCTGTTCGGGCTGATCGCAGCCACCGGACTGCGGATTGCTGAGGCGCTTAATCTGAGACGCGCAGATGTCGACCTGGATCACGGTTTGTTGATGATTCGGGAAACGAAGTATCGTAAGTCCCGCGTTGTTCCCCTTCATCCAACCGTCGTGCGAGAACTCGGACGCTACGTAAAGCTACGCGATCACGATTGGCCCGTCACGCTGAGCGATCATTTCTTCATTGTGCACGGAAGCAGCATGAAGATCAGTACGGTTGAGGCTGCCTTCGGGTCCTTGCGTTCACAGTTGGGATGGGTCGCCCGTGGTGATCATCCGGCTCCACGCATCCACGATCTGAGGCACTCGTTTATCTGTCGACGGGTGTTGCTCTGGTACCAGCAAGGGGTGGACGTCGACAACGCAATGGTCATGCTACGACTTACGTAGGGCACGCCAAGGTGACCGACACCTACTGGTATCTGACGGGCATCCCGGAATTGATGGCGATTGCAGCCCAGCGCTTTGAGCACTTTACGGAAGGAGTCTGTCATGTCTAGGCACAGGCAGTATTGTTCGTCGTCAAACTTCGCGGCGCTGCTACAGGAATTCTTCATTGAGCGCCTGATGCAACAACGGGCAGCCAGTCCGCAGACGATAGCCAGCTATCGGGATACATTTCGACTATTCCTTCAGTTTGCTCAGGCGCGTCTCCGTAAGTCGCCTGTCGACCTGGCGCTAGCGGACATCGACGTGGATCTGGTGCTGGCCTTCCTTCGCCATCTTCAGGACGATCGACATAATTGCGCGCGCACCCGGAATGCGCGGCTTGTTGCCATTCGTTCATTTCTGAAGTACGCGGCACTCAAGGATATTTCTGCGCTGGCTGTTATCCAAAGCACTCTAGCCATCCCGATGAAACGCTTCGACAGACCGCTCATCGGTCACCTATCGCGTGACGAGATCGAGGCACTACTCGCCGCACCCGACCCCAACACCTGGTGCGGGCAGCGGGACCGGGTACTGTTTGCAACTCTATACAATACTGGCGCGCGGGTTTCCGAACTGATCCGTCTGCGGGTGGGTGACGTTGTCCTGGATAAAGCGCCCTGTGCTCATATCCACGGCAAAGGCCGGAAACAGCGCACCGTACCTTTGTGGCGCTCAACCGCGAGCCAAATCAGAAGCTGGTTGCCGCGGATCGAGTCATCGCCTGACCAGATGCTGTTTCCCAATCGTTCGGGGAATCCGATGACACGCTCCAACGTTACGGATCGGCTCAAGCTCGCAGCGCGGACAGCCACCAGGCAATGTCCTCAACTATCAAGCCATCCCATCTCACCGCATGTCATCCGGCACTCGACTGGGACTCATCTGCTGCAATCGGGCGTTGACCTGAGTGTCATTGCACTGTGGCTTGGACACGAAAGCCCAGCCACTACTCACATGTACGTCGAGGCCGACCTCGCGATGAAGGAGCGTGCGCTCAATAAGTTGCAGCCGCCTCGCAGCAGAATCACGCGGTATCGACCGCCCGATCGCCTGATGCAGTTCCTTGAAAGCCTATAGTTATGCGCAGAGTCCACACCACGGCCCCACGGCTGGGCCAACCGCAGCACGGCTAACGGGTGTCCGTGGCGCGGAACTGTGCATAATCGCGAGATCGTCATAGCGCCGATCATGCAAATATTTCCATGAGCGCAAAGAACGATGCACGCCATTGACAACGCACACAATCGCCACGCTCAAAGCCTGGTTGCAAGAGCCCTCGCGCAACGGCGCGCACGCGTTGTTCCCTAATATAATCGGTGGTCGGCTCAGCTCTGACTCTGTGCAACATCTTCTGGGCAAGTATGTATCCACCGCGAGTGCCTGCTGCTCGTCCTTGACACGTAAGCGAATCACGCCACACGTCCTTCGGCACACCGCTGCAATGGAACTACTTCATGCCGGCGTCGACTGCTCCGTCATTGCGTTGTGGTTAGGAAACGAATCGGTCGAAACCACTCAGGTCTATTTGCACGCTCATTTAGCCCTCAAGGAAGCCGCACTGGCTAAAGTCAAGTCCTCGAACGGCAACCCATTGGGTCGATACCGCGCAGGCGATAAACTACTTGAGTTCCTAACCGCGTTGTGAAGCGTCCGACTATGCCGAACGCGCACGATGTACGATCGGCAGCGACGTCGCTTTTGCGGTGCCCAAATCGCCATCAGCCCCAGCCGTTCGGCATAGCACAGGATTCGGCATGATCGGCAAAGCTAAATGCGATAAACCCGCGCGCCTACCTCGAATACGTCCTGACCCACATCGCTGATCACAAGATCTCACGCATCGACGAATTGCTGCCATGGAACGTGGCCGACAAACTGAAGCCGGCCACTCCGCCTGCACCTTAACCGGATAGATCTGGAAGATTTGGATGGATCGTGTCCACGATCGCCGATCATGGACACGATCCCCCGTGATCTAAATGAATTCCACCACGCCATCACCATCATGCCTCACGCGCGCACGAATGAGGACCTCGCCCAGCCGAGTCGCTTACCCTCAAGCGCTATATTGCGCGGGAGGTCTATTCCGTAATCCGGCAGCGCAACCGCCAGATCGGACAGGTTCAAATTGCCCCTTGACCTTTAGAAGGGCGTCCAGGGGAGTCAATTCACCAGTACGGTCTTCACCGACGCGGTCCTCTCGCGCGGAATCGCTCTGTCGATGGATGGCAAGGGAAGCTGGCGGGACAACGTTTTTATCGAACGGCTGTGGCGCAGCGTGAAGTATGAAGAGATATATTTGAAGCCTATGAGTCCGTCGGCCAGGCACGGAAGTCGATCGCTAATTACCTGACGTGGTACAACCATCAAAGGCCTCATTCAAGTCTGTCGGACAAGACCCCGGAAGAAGCTTACTTCGCGAAGCTGCCCGCGATTGAATCGGCAGCGTGACCACCAGCGTTCCACTTAAAAATCGAAAAAACTGTCCGAACGAACGGGGCCACCTCTGACCAGCAATTGAGCGGTAGCGGTCTGCTTAAAAGGGAACCTCCGCGCTGAAGCCGGGCACTTTCGAGGCTGTTCCGTGCCACATCGACTCTAGAAAATGCTTAATGCATCGACTCCAATATTCGCTACTTTTTTGCTAGGTTTCCGCTGATAGCCACGAGGAGCGCGTTCAGCGACACGGGCTTACCCAAATGCGCATCGAACCCTGCACGTAGTGCCTCGGCAGCGTCCTGCTCGCGCCCGAAACCTGTTAAAGCGATCGCTGGAACCGCCCTACACGCCGGCAGTTCGCGCAACTTCGCAATCAGTTCATAGCCGTTCATCGTCGGCATGCCGATATCCGACAGGATGAGATCGAACTTGCTTTCGCTCGCGGCCTCGAGAGCTGCCTCGGGTCTCGATTCCGCTCTGACCTGCGCCCCTTCTAATTCAAGCAAAGTCCGGAACCCTTCGAGGCCTTCCAGCGAATCGTCGACAAGCAGTACGCGCAGTCCCTTCAGAATGCTGGGATCAGCGGTTTTATCCGCGCGCAATACCGGTGTGGATGGAGGAAGGTATGGCAACCATAGCCGGAAACAGGATCCTTGTCCCAATCCAGCCGAGG
>NZ_FCOG02000345.1 GCF_001544975.2 Caballeronia arationis
CTCGAACCAGCGACACACTGCCCATGATCATGCAGATGAGGTACTCGTTCGTTATCCATATCATCCACGCGTGGGCGAGCGGATCAACGTGATCGGAGTCAATCGCTTTCGCGGTGAGTCGTATCTGATCATCATGCAACCAGATGGCACCCGCACCCATCTTCCGCCGTGGATGACCTCGGAGGATGCCGCTAATATGCGCGTCGTTGCCCAGCCTGCGCTACCGCTTGAGGTGCTGTACGAACTGCAGCGTCTCGTGAGCGCCGCGTTATCTTCTGATGTGTTGTCCACTCACAAGGTAACGGGCGATGCGAAAGACGATGATGCAACAGGATCTGTTCAGGGAAGCCGCAAACGTCGAACGGATGACGGAGGACCTGCAGGCGGAAGTGGTGGCACAGTTGGCGCTGCTGATCCAGTCGGTGATCGACGCCGTACAAAGAGAGGTGCGTGATGAACAAGATCCGCGCTGAACATCTTGCACGCAAGGCGTGCGTCTACATCCGGCAGTCTACATTCGACCAAGTACAGAACAATCGAGAGAGCCGGCTACGTCAGTACAGCCTTGCAGACCGTGCGCGAAGCCTGGGTTGGCCCGACGTGTCCGTCATTGATGACGATCTGGGACGATCGGGATCGGGTATTCATCGACCCGGCTTCGAGCGGCTGCTCGCGGCACTATGCAGTGGTGAGATCGGCGCGGTATTCTGCATTGAAGCGTCGCGGCTCGCGCGCAATGGACGGGACTGGCACACGCTGCTTGAGTTCTGCCGGCTCGTGGGCACGATCCTGGTGGACGAGGATGGTATCTACGACCCGCGGGAACCGAACGATCGACTGTTACTCGGCATGAAGGGCACGTTATCCGAGATGGAACTCTCGACATTTCGCCAGCGTTCCCAGGCCGCACTCGATCAGAAGGCAAAGCGTGGAGAGCTGTTTATGAGCGTGCCTATTGGTTACGTGCGCGCACCCAACGATCGCATCGAGAAGGACCCGGATCAACGTATTCGCGAGGCAATGGATCTCGTGTTTCGGAAGTTCCGTGAGATGGGTAGTGTCAGGCAGGTTCTGCTATGGATCCGCCAGGAGCACATCGAATTGCCCGCAGCGAACTATGGGATAGAGGGTCGCCATATCGTCTGGAAACTGCCGGTCTACAATACGTTGCTACACATTCTGACGAATCCAACGTACGGAGGGGCCTACGCATTTGGCAAGACGAAGACGATCGTGCGTATCGAGAATGGCCGGAAGCGGCTGCATAGTGGCAAGCAGGTGAACCGCGAAGACTGGCAGGTGCTGATTATCGATCATCACGCGACTTACATCAGCTGGGACGAGTACGAAAGTAATCGAAAACTGATCACTGACAATGCCAACATGAAAGGCAACATGGTCCGAGGCGCTGTTAAACGCGGAAGTACCCTATTGGCAGGGCTGCTGCGTTGCGGTCACTGCGGCCGTAAGCTGCACGTTGCCTATTCAGGAACCGATGGTAAGGTCGGCCGATACGACTGTCGTGGCAGCATGATCAATCATGGTGGGCCGAAATGCATTTCGTTCGGTGCGTTTCGCATCGATCGGCGGGTATCCGAAGAAATTCTCCGCCGACTTGAACCTCTGGGGATTCGTGCATCGCTGGAAGCTCTTGAACACAAACGAATCAGCGAGGATGAGCGAATTCGTCATAAGGAGCTGGCACTCGAACAGGCACGCTACGAGGCTTCTCGCGCGCGGCGGCAATATGATGCGATTGATCCGGAGAACAGGCTGGTTGCTTCGGAATTGGAGCGTCGGTGGAATGAGGCATTAACGATACAGGCACAGCGGCAAGCCGAGCTTGATGAACTGCGTGAGCATCCTGAAGACGCGCTAAGCCATGCCGCACGCGAAGAGATCATGCGGCTCGGAACGGATCTGGAGAGCTTGTGGAATCATCCTGCCAGCTCCGTCGAAATCAAGAAACGTATCCTGCGTACCGTGCTCAAGGAAATCGTCGTTACGAAACAGGGCAGCACCATCCGGACGCTCCTGCACTGGCGGGGCGGGGATCACACCGAGCTTGAGTTTGAGTCGAATCGGACCGGGCAACATCGTTGGTCGACTTCCGCTGAAACAGTCGATATTGTTCGCGCGCTGGCCAGATCGCTTCCCGATATGGCAATTGCTTCAGTCATCAACCGGTTGGGGAAGCGCACCGCGAGAGGTCTCTCATGGACGGCTGCGCGTGTGTGCATTTTGCGTCGTGACCATTCAATTCCTGCCTATCGGGAGGGAGAGCGGCAGGAGCGCAACGAGCTGAATGCTGCAGAGGTCGCCGCCGTCCTTGGCGTGAGCGGAGCAACAGTCCTTCGGCTGATCCGTATCAGGGAGCTTCCCGCGACACAGGCCTGTGCAGGCGCACCCTGGATCGTGATGCGGACAGATGTGGACGCATTGATCGCGAGGCGCGAGGCTTTTACGGGTCCGCAGTCAGCCAATCCGGATCAGTTATCCATTGATCTTCAATAACATAGAGAGGTGAGCATTATGTCTCGAGTCCGC
>NZ_FCOG02000358.1 GCF_001544975.2 Caballeronia arationis
ATCGTCCAGCAGCACCGGGACATCGTTGCCGCCTTCGAGCTGGGCGACCTGAAAGCGGCACGGGACGTGATTGCGCTGCATGCGCTTCATTCCAAGGCCACGATGAGCCGCGCGCTGGAGCGTATATCCTCGGGCAAGACGGCACCCATCGTCGCAGCGCCACCCGCTGCCCCATCTGCACCGCCAGCCTCGCCTGCCTCGCCTGCCGTGCCGCAGAGTGCGCCGCAGATCTGCCCATTCACTGCCAGGACGCTTCCGCCCTATTCACACCAACTGGACTGGCCCGACGGGCTGGAGCCATTTAAGGTGGTCGATGACGGCTCGCAAGGCGACCCTTACGAGCACTACCGCTGGATGCGCGAGCACGCGCCGGTGCTGCGTTGCCAGTCGGCGACTTCGGACGTGTGGTTCCTGTCGCGCTATGAGGATGTCTACCAGGCGATCCGCAATCCGAAGCTGTTTTCCTCCGAAGTCGTTAGCCCGCCACCGCTGACGTTCCTGACGCTGTTCGATGCGCCCGACCATTCACGCTTGCGCAAGGTCGTCCAGCCGTCATTTTTGCCGTTGGCGCTTGATCCTTTCATGGAGCAGATCGGAAAGAGGGCGGAGCACCTGCTCGACGCCATGATCGCCAAAGGCGGCGGCGATGTCGTCGACGATTTCGCTATCCCGCTCAGCATCTCGACCATCTCCACGATGATCGACGTGCCGAATGAAGATGAGGAGAAGATGAAGTTTTGGTCGGACGAGACCTTCAGCTACTTCGGGCGCCTCGCCCGCAATGCGCCGGGGACCGGCACCGACGAGCAGAGCGCGCAGGCTTTCTTCGCTTACCTGAAGCACGCGATGGAGCGGCTCGCTCGCACCGACAGTCAGTCGATCGGCGGGCATATCGCGCGCATGTGGAAGGACGGGTTGCTTACGGAAAAGGAAGCGAAGGAGTTGTGCGCGTTCGTCTTCATCGCCGGGCACGACACAACGACCATCCTCGTCGCCAACGCTTTTAGGATGTTCACCGAACAGCCGGATCTGCTGGGACGGATTCGCGAAAATCCCACCGACGCTGACCGTTTCGTCGAAGAGGTGGCGCGCTATCGCGGCACCGTCCAGCGCGTGAGCCGCATCACCACAGAGGCGACCACGGTTGCGGGCATCGATCTGCCCAAGGGCGCGGTGGTGCGCTTGCTGCTTTCGGCTGCGAACCGTGACAACCGGAAGTTTGCCGACGGCGAGAGGTTCGACATCGACCGCGATTCCAACGGTCATTTGGGTTTCGGCAACGGCATGCACAAGTGCCTTGGTGCTCCGCTCGCGAAGCTGGAAACGCTGATTGCGACGAAGGCTCTCGCCCGCAAGGTTGGCGGTATCGCGCTCGATCCGGCACGACCGATCCAGTACGTGCGTGGCAATAACCTGACCAACTCTGGGCCGGAACACCTATTTGTGAAGTTCCGTGGGTTATCGGCATAAAGCGGATGACAGGAGGCGCGGTCGAGTCAACCCGCGCCCTTCTTTACAGCGGGCAAGGATCGATCATGCGCCGCGGAACGGTATTCGGTTGGCCGCAGCCCGGTCTGCTTGCGGAAGAAGCGACCGAAATAGGCCTCGTCCTGAAAGCCCAGTTCACTGGCGATCTGCTTCACACTGAGCGTCGAATAGCCGAGCAGCCGCTTGGCTTCATGGATCGAGCGCGCATCGATTGCCTCGATTGCCGAGACCCCGAAGGTCGCGCGGCAGATGCGCGAGAGCTGGCCGGTGCTCACGCCCATCTCGACGGCATAGCTGGCGACCGGGCGCCGCTCGCGGCAATGGCGGTCGAGCAACGCGCGGAACCGCTCGATGCGTCCGGCCATGGTCCGCTGCTCAGGACTGGCTGAAAGCCGGGCGCTCTCGCTGAGGCGCCCGATCTTGACAAACAGCGCAATCGTCAGTGCCGCGCCCGCGGTGAACTGCCAGCGCTCGTGGCTCTCCGCCTCGTGCCCAATCGCGTCGAACAGGATGCCTAGAGACGTGCCGCGCTCGACCTCGGGATCGACCGACAGCACTGTCGGTGTGCGGATGAATTCCAGCAGTTCCGGCGCGGCCGCCATCGCCAGCGATTCCAGCGCAGACTGCGCGGCGGTGATGACGTGACCGTCGACGTCGCTGCGAAAGTGAAAGCCGTGAACCGAGCGCGCTGGCACGACGATCAGGCATGGCGCTTCGACTGCCCAGCTCTTGCTGTCGATGAAGGTTTCGCCGCCCCCGGCGGTCACGTAGAGCACCTGGATCAGCGCGTCATGGACGTGCGGCTTGATGTCGAAGTCGAAACGGCCGGCACGCAGCGGAATGGGTTCGTAATGGACCATGTCGACCCAGGATTGGTCGGCTTCCG
>NZ_FCOG02000085.1 GCF_001544975.2 Caballeronia arationis
CTGCCCTTGTTGGCGATCTCCGACGCGTTCGCGGCGAGCGTGCTCGCCTGGCGGGCGTTGTCGGCGTTCTGTTTGACCGTGCCGGTGAGCTGTTCCATGCTCGACGCCGTTTCCTGCAGCGCGGAGGCCTGTTCCTCCGTGCGCGACGACAGGTCGACGTTCCCCGCCGCGATCTGCTTGGTCGCCGAGGCGATCGACTCGCTGCCCGAGCGAACCGTGCGCACGGTTTCGATCAGACCAGCCTGCATCTTCGAAAGACCCCGCAGCAACTGGCCCATTTCGTCGTTCGAATTCGTCGCGACCTCGCGACGCAGGTCGCCGGCCGCGATGGCGTCGAACTGCGCGAGGGCCGCATCGAGCGGTCGCGCAATCTTCTGCCGCAACGAGAACCACGAGTAACCCGCGGCGACGACACCGAGCAGAATCGCCGCAATGCTGATCATGCGCGAGCGTTCGAATTTCGCCTGCCCTTCGTCATACGCCGCCTTGGCCGCTTCGAACTGGAACTTGCGCAACTCGACTCCGACCTTCGCAAACGCATTGAACGCGACCTGCATGTCGTTCGCGGCCTTGATGATCTTGTCGTGATCGTTCGATCGAACGTCGGCGTAGGCAGAGTCCAGCAGCTTTTGCAGCGCAATCCGCTCCTTATTGAACGATTCGGCCAGTTGCTTTTCCTGCGAGTCTTGCGGCAGCGACATGTAGGTCGCCCACGCGTCGTCGGAGGTCTTGCGCATCAGCGTGCCGCGGCCAATCGCGTCCTCGGCGGCCGGCGTGCCGGCATTGAGCGCAGCGCGGTCGAAGCTCAGCCGTTCGCGCGCCATGAACATCTCGGCATTGCCCACCGACACCGCACTCGGCATCTCGTTGGTGAACAGATCGTAAGACGTCATGTTCGCGCGGTTCATGCCGAAGATCCCGAGCGCGCCGATCGCGATCAGAAGCGCGCTAAGAAACGCCATGGCCAGCGCCAGGCGGCCCTTTATCGTCGAGAACATTTTGATCCTGCAGATTGGCACCGCATATTGCACGACAGCGGCGGCGATGCGCGTCTGCTGTGTGGACCGAACGGATGCCGGACAGCTCTATTTACGACTGCACGAGGGATATCTTTAGCGGGCGGTTGAAATACCTTCGGCATCGATACAAAGCGCTACACCAGCGCCGTCATTTCCGCCCCGCGCCGCCATTGAGCCTTCGCCACAGCGTCGTCTTGCTGATCCCCAGCGCCTTGCAAACCGCATCCCGGTCGCCGTCGCACGAAGCCAGCGCCGCGCGGATCTCGTCAGCCTCGACATGGCGGCTGCGCTCGCGCAGTGTCAGCGCTTCGTCCCGCTCCGATAGCCGCGTCTCGAAGAGTTCCGGAGCGATCAACCGCAGATCGTCGCCCGCGAGCGCGCTCACGCCCGCACTTTCCTCATCGGCCAATTCGACGGCGATCCGTTCGATCACATTCTGCAATTCCCGCACATTGCCCGGCCATGCATAGCCGGACAGTTCGCCGGCGACTCCGCCAAGCGCGCGCTCGGCCGTCTCGGCAGCCTTGACCCGGGCCCGAAGCCGCGGTTCGCGTTTCGCGATCTGCAGCAGCAATTCGACGGCGAGCGGCATCAGATCGGCTTGCCGCTCGCGCAACGGCGGCAGCGCGATGTTCAGGATGTTGAGCCGATAGTAAAGATCCGCGCGAAACGTGCCGGCCTCGATGCCCTCGGTGAGCGCGCGATGGGTCGCAGCGACGACGCGGATGTCGACGCGCGTCGGTTCGGTCGAGCCGAGCCGCACGACCTCGCGCTCCTGCAGGACACGCAGCAGCCGGCTCTGCAAAGGCAGCGGCATCTCGCCGATTTCATCGAGAAAGAGCGTGCCGCGATGTGCCGCTTCGATGAGCCCTGCCTTGCCGCCCTTGCGCGCGCCGGTGAAAGCGCCCTCCTCGTATCCGAACAGTTCGCTTTCCAGCAGCGCTTCCGGGAACGCGCCGCAATTGATCGCCACGAATGCGAAGTCGCGCCGCGCGCTCAGTTGATGCAGGCTCTGCGCGACCATCTCCTTGCCGGTGCCGCTTTCGCCGCGGATCAGCAGCGTAGCGGTCGATTTCGCATAGCGCTGCACGAGCGAGCGCACCCGCTGCATCGATGCGCTTTCGCCGATCAGATCGTCGAGCCGGTAACGCGCGGTGAACTGCTGAGTGCGCCGCGTCGAGCGCAGCGTGCGGTCGAGCCGCTCGACCGCACGCGACTCCTGGAACGTCAGGACCGTTCCGGCGGCCGCGCCGTTCGTCGCGAGCGGCCCGCGATGCACGACATAGCTCACCCCGCGCACCGAGCCGAGCGCGTCGCCGTCGGCATCGGGCAGGGCTGCCGCGATGTCGGGCGCGAGTTCCAGCAGCGTGCGGCCCACGGCGTCCATTGCATCGATGCCGAGGACCGCGGCAAGGCGCCGGTTGATCGCCTCCACCTTGCCCTGCGAATCGAGCGCGACGACCCCGTCGCGCATGTGCTGCAACAGGTTGTCGAGCCGCTGACGACGCAGCGCCTCGCCGCGGGTGGCCTGGGCGACGTCGAGCGCGGTATCGAAAGCGGCTCGCACCGAGGCGCGCGAGTAGAGAAACACCGCCTCCATCCCGGCGCGCGCGGCGAGATCGGTGACGAGTCCAGGACCGACGACAGCGCCGATGCCCCGGTCGCGCAGATCGAGGACGCACAGCTCCGCGTCCTCGGCGGACTGGTACGAGGCGAACTCGACGTCGATTCCGTATGCAGCGGCGAAGCGCCGCAACTCGTCCGGCGTTTCGCCATGCGTGACGAGCGCGACAGACGCCGCTTCACGGCGCGCGCGGGCGAGCGCATGCATCACGTCGAAACCGGTCGGGTTGATCAGCACGACCGGAATGGCCACACGCGGTTTCAGATATGCCCCGTTCGAGCCCCCCGCGACGATGACGTCGGGCCGCGCATCGCCGGCGGCGGCGATCTCCTTCACGGCGTCCTCGAAACCCCGCGGGACGACGCGCAAATCCGCGCGGTCGCCGTACTCGTTCGCAATATCGAAAAACAGGTCGCGCAGCCGGCTGATGCCCATCGCCCAGAGTCGGGGGCGTTCGCTGCCAGGGGAGAGTTCGGGTGTCATGAGCGGCTGGCTACTCGGAAACTTCACAGCCGAATTATGCGCCTCGGTTTCCAATCTGAATTCACGATTTCATTAGAGAAATGAAATTCCGAAACAACTCATTTTAAATTTCTTTAAAAATCAATGCGTTATCGGTATATCACATCCTGGCCCGTCTCTTGCTCATGTAAGGCCATCTTTACCGGAGACAACAATTGAACTCAGCCAGCAAGAACACGACGAGCGCAGGCGCGCGATTCCGCAGCGCCGTGTCGGAAGGGCAGCCGCTTCAGGTGGTCGGCGCGATCACGGCGTACGCCGCCAAAATGGCCGAAGCGGTCGGCTTCAAGGCAGTCTATCTGTCGGGCGGGGGTGTCGCGGCGAATTCGCTTGGAATCCCCGATCTCGGCATCAGCACGATGGACGACGTGCTGACCGACGCACGCCGCATCACGGATGCGACGAACCTGCCGCTGCTCGTCGACATCGACACGGGCTGGGGCGGCGCCTTCAACATCGGGCGCACGGTAAGGTCGTTCATTAAGGCCGGCGTGGCAGCCGTGCATCTCGAAGACCAGGTCGGCCAGAAGCGTTGCGGTCACCGGCCGGGCAAGGAAGTCGTGCCGATCGATGAAATGGTCGATCGCGTGAAGGCCGCCGTCGATGCCCGCACGGACGACCAGTTCGTCATCATGGCACGCACCGATGCCGCGGCGTCCGAAGGCATCGATTCCGCCATCGAGCGCGCGGTGGCCTACGTCGAAGCAGGCGCGGACATGATCTTTCCCGAAGCGATGCAGTCGCTCGACGACTATCGCCGCTTCAAGGCTGCGGTCAAGGTGCCGATCCTCGCGAACCTGACCGAATTCGGCTCGACGCCGTTCTTCACGACGAGCGAGTTGCGCGACGCCAATGTGGACATCGCGCTGTACTGCTGCGGCGCGTATCGCGCAATGAACGCGGCGGCGCTCAACTTCTACGAAACGACGATGCGCGACGGCACGCAAAAGGCCGCCGTCCCGACGATGCAGACCCGCGCCGACCTGTACAAGTACCTCGGCTACCACGCGTACGAAGACAAGCTCGACGCGCTGTTCGCCACCAAGAAATAACTTTTGCACTGGAGATGACCTACACCATGAGCGAAGCAGACAACAAAACGACCGCCACTGGCACATTCAAACCGAAGAAGTCGGTCGCCCTCTCGGGCGTGACCGCGGGCAACACCGCGCTGTGCACGGTCGGCCGTACCGGCAACGACCTGCATTACCGCGGCTATGACATCCTCGATCTGGCGCGCGCGTGCGAGTTCGAAGAAATCGCCTATCTGCTGGTGCACGAAAAGCTGCCGACGCAGGCCGAACTCGCCGCGTACAAGACAAAGCTCAAGTCGTTGCGCGGCCTGCCCGCCAATCTCAAGCTCGCGCTCGAAGCCATCCCGGCATCCGCGCATCCGATGGATGTGATGCGCACCGGCGTGTCGGTGCTCGGCACGGTGTTGCCCGAGAAGGACGACCACAACATCGCGGGCGCGAAGGATATCGCCGACCGCCTGATGGCTTCTCTCGGTTCGATGCTGCTCTACTGGTACCACTTTTCGCACAACGGCCGTCGCATCGAAGTCGAAACCGACGACGATTCCATCGGCGGACACTTCCTGCATCTGCTGCACGGCGTTGCGCCTTCGAAGTCGTGGGTCGACGCGATGCACATATCGCTGAACCTCTACGCCGAGCACGAATTCAATGCATCGACGTTCACCGGCCGCGTGATCGCGGGCACGGGTTCGGACATCTATTCCGCCATCACCGGCGCGATCGGTGCGCTGCGCGGCCCGAAGCACGGCGGCGCCAACGAAGCCGCGTTCGAGATCCAGTCGCGCTATCAATCCGCCGACGAAGCCGAAGCGGACATCAAGAAGCGCGTCGAGAACAAGGAAGTCGTGATCGGCTTCGGCCATCCGGTGTACACCATCTCCGACCCGCGCAACGTCGTGATCAAGGACGTCGCGAAGAAGCTGTCGCAGGAAGCGTCGAACATGAAGATGTTCGATATCGCCGAGCGGCTGGAGTCGGTCATGTGGGAAGCCAAGAAGATGTTCCCGAACCTCGACTGGTTCAGCGCGGTGTCCTATCACATGATGGGCGTGCCCACCGCGATGTTCACGCCGCTCTTCGTGATCTCGCGCACCTCGGGTTGGGCTGCGCACATCATCGAGCAACGCATCGACAACAAGATCATTCGCCCGAGCGCAAACTACACGGGCCCCGAAGACCTGCCCTTCGTGCCGTTGGCCAAGCGCTGACCGGGAAAGGGGATAATTGAACCGGACGCCCGGCAACGATCCCCGATCATTACTATTTCTCCCCCACGGTATGAATACTGCAAACCGCAAACCCCTGCCCGGCACGAAGCTGGACTTCTTCGACACGCGCACCGCGATCGATTCCCTCCAGCCCGGCGCGTACGACAAGCTGCCGTACACGTCGCGCGTGCTCGCCGAGAATCTCGTGCGCCGCTGCCCGCCGGCAACGCTTGCCGCGTCGCTGCGACAAATCATCGAGCGCAAGCGCGATCTCGACTTCCCGTGGTTTCCGGCGCGCGTCGTGTGCCACGACATTCTCGGGCAAACCGCGCTCGTCGATCTCGCCGGGCTGCGCGATGCGATCGCTTCCCAGGGCGGCGACCCCGCGCTCGTCAACCCGGTCGTGCCGACGCAGCTCGTGGTCGATCATTCGCTCGCCGTCGAGTGCGGCGGCTTTGATCCCGACGCGTTCGAGAAGAACCGCGCCATCGAGGACCGTCGCAACGAAGACCGCTTTCACTTCATCGACTGGACGAAGAAGGCGTTCCGGAACGTCGACGTGATTCCGCCGGGCAACGGCATCCTGCATCAGATCAATCTCGAACGCATGAGCCCGGTCGTGCAGGTGAAGGACGGCGTGGCTTTCCCGGACACGCTCGTCGGCACCGATTCGCACACGCCGATGGTCGATGCGCTCGGCGTGATCGCGATCGGCGTGGGCGGGCTGGAGGCCGAGAGCGTGATGCTCGGACGCGCTTCCTACATGCGCTTGCCGGATATCGTCGGCGTGGAACTGAGCGGCAGGCCGGGGCCGGGCATCACCGCGACCGACGTCGTGCTGTCGCTGACCGAGTTCCTTCGCAAGGAAAAGGTCGTCGGCGCGTATCTGGAGTTCTTTGGCGCGGGCACCGCGAACCTCACGCTCGGCGACCGCGCGACCATTGCGAACATGGCGCCCGAGTTCGGCGCGACTGCCGCGATGTTCTACATCGACGAGCAGACGATCAAGTATCTCAAGCTCACGGGCCGCGACGACGAACTCGTGAAGCTCGTGGAGACCTACGCGAAGGAAACCGGCCTCTGGGGCGACAGCCTCGGGAACGCCGAATACGAGCGCGTACTGAAGTTCGACCTGTCGACCGTGGTTCGCACCCTGGCGGGTCCTTCCAATCCGCATCGCCGTCTGCCCGTGTCCGAACTGGCCGCGCGCGGCATCAGCGGCAAGGTCGAGAACGAGCCGGGGCTGATGCCCGACGGCGCGGTGATCATCGCCGCGATCACGAGCTGCACGAATACCAACAACCCGCGCAACATGGTCGCTGCGGGACTGCTGGCCCGCAACGCGAACCGGCTCGGCCTCACCCGCAAGCCGTGGGCGAAGACCTCGCTTGCGCCTGGCTCGAAGGCCGTCACGCTGTATCTGGAGGAAGCCGGGCTGCTGCCGGAACTGGAACAACTGGGCTTCGGCGTGGTCGCGTATGCGTGCACGTCGTGCAACGGCATGTCCGGCGCGCTCGATCCCGTGATCCAGAAGGAGATCGTCGAGCGCGACCTGTACGCCACCGCCGTTTTGTCCGGCAATCGCAACTTCGATGGCCGCATCCATCCATATGCGAAGCAGGCGTTCCTCGCGTCGCCGCCGCTGGTGGTCGCCTACGCAATCGCTGGCACGATCCGTTTCGATATCGAGAAGGATGTACTCGGCACCGATTCGCAAGGCAATCCGGTGACGCTCAAGGACATCTGGCCGTCCGACGAAGAAATCGATGTGACGGTCGCCGCGGCCGTGAAGCCCGAGCAGTTCCGCAAGGTCTACGAGCCGATGTTCGCGGTGTCCGCCGACACGGGCGAAAGAGCCAAGCCGCTGTACGACTGGCGAGCGCAGAGCACCTACATCCGCCGACCGCCGTACTGGGAAGGCGCGCTCGCCGGCGAACGCACGCTCACGGGCATGCGGCCGCTCGCCGTGCTGGGCGACAACATCACCACCGACCACCTGTCGCCGTCGAACGCAATTCTCGCCGATAGCGCTGCGGGCGAATATCTGACGAAGATGGGCCTGCCGGAAGAGGACTTCAACTCGTACGCGACGCACCGGGGCGATCACCTGACCGCCCAGCGCGCCACCTTTGCCAATCCGACGCTCCTGAACGAAATGGTGCGCAAGGACGGCAAGGTACAGGCGGGATCGCTTGCGCGCATCGAGCCCGAGGGCAAGGTCACGCGCATGTGGGAAGCCATCGAAACGTACATGGAGCGCAAGCAGCCGCTGATCGTGATCGCGGGCGCGGACTACGGACAAGGCTCGTCGCGCGACTGGGCGGCCAAGGGCGTGCGTCTCGCGGGCGCGGAAGCGATCGTCGCCGAAGGGTTCGAGCGCATTCACCGCACCAACCTCGTCGGGATGGGCGTGCTGCCGCTGGAGTTCAAGCCGGGTGTGAACCGCATGACGCTCGACATCGACGGCACGGAAACTTTCGACGTGACCGGCGAGCGCAAGCCGCGCGCCGACCTGACGCTCGTGATCCATCGCAAGAACGGCGAACGCGTGGAAGTGCCGGTCACGTGCCGCCTCGACACCGCGGAAGAACTGTCGATCTACGAGGCAGGGGGCGTGTTGCAGCGATTCGCGCAGGACTTCCTCGAATCGTCGCAGGCAGCCGCCTGAAGCACCGTAAAACGGAGGGCACGCCGCGTGCCCTCCCCCAGACAACGCAGACAACATCACCATGACCCACGCCCCACAGATCAGGATTCCCGCCACCTACATGCGCGGCGGCACCAGCAAAGGCGTGTTCTTCCGCCTGCAGGACCTGCCCGAAGCCGCGCAGGTGCCGGGCGCCGCGCGCGATGCGCTCCTGTTGCGCGTCATCGGCAGCCCCGACCCCTATGGCAAGCAGATCGACGGCATGGGCGGCGCGACGTCGAGCACCAGCAAGACGGTGATCGTCGCGAAAAGCAGCAAGCCGGATCACGACGTCGACTATCTGTTCGGGCAGGTTGCCATCGACCGCGCGTTCGTCGACTGGAGCGGCAACTGCGGCAATCTCTCCGCCGCCGTGGGACCGTTCGCGATCACGAGCGGTTTGATCGATCCCGACCGCGTGCCGGATAACGGTGTGGCGACCGTGCGCATCTGGCAGGCCAATATCGGCAAGACGATCATCGCGCACGTGCCGGTCACGAAAGGCGCCGTGCAGGAAACGGGCGACTTCGAACTCGACGGCGTGACGTTCCCCGCAGCCGAAGTGCAACTCGAATTCATGGACCCGGCGGCCGAGGAAGACGGCGCGGGCGGCGCGATGTTCCCGACGGGCAATCTCGTCGACGATCTCGACGTTCCGGGCATCGGCACATTGAAAGCCACGATGATCAATGCCGGCATCCCGACGATCTTCCTGAACGCGGACGCCATCGGCTACACGGGCACCGAGTTGCAGGACGCCATCAACGGCGATCCGAAAGCGCTCGCGATGTTCGAGACGATCCGCGCACACGGCGCGGTCCGCATGGGCCTGATCGGACACATCGACGAGATCGCGAGCCGGCAGCACACGCCGAAGGTCGCATTCGTCGCGAAGCCCACGGGCTATGTTGCGTCGAGCGGCAAGCAGGTCGGCGTTGAAGACGTGGACCTCCTGGTGCGTGCCTTGTCGATGGGCAAGCTGCATCACGCGATGATGGGCACGGCGGCTGTCGCCATCGGCACCGCGGCGGCGATTCCGGGAACGCTCGTGAGTCTCGCTGCCGGCGGCGAAGGGCGCGACGCCGTGCGCTTCGGTCACCCATCGGGCACGCTGCGCGTGGGCGCGCAGGCCACGCTCGTCGACGGCGAATGGTCGGTCACGAAGGCCATCATGAGCCGCAGCGCCCGCGTGCTGATGGAGGGATGGGTGCGCGTGCCGGGTTGAGCGCGGACGAAGTTCGCACTCTCGCTCTTCTCATTTCCCGGCGCCCGCCGGCGGGACGCACGTCAGTACGAGCGTGCTGCCGGTTTCCAGGCCTGGACTGAGCGCTGCAGTGTGAAACTCCGCGTCCCCGCACCGCCATTCCGACAGAAAATTCTTCGGGCACGCGCGGTCCGTATCGTCGAGCACAGCCCGGTCTATCCGATATGCACACACGCGGCGGCTGTCGCATTGGCTCGCGAGGTCGCGCGTCGCATTGCCCGGCCGCGCCCCGCAGTTTTCGCCGTACGTTGCAGAGACGACCTTGATCGTCGCGACACCCGTGTCCGCGCATGCCGCTGAAGCAGCCACGCCGAACAGCGAGAGCATGCGTACGAGGCGGGCCCCGCGAACGGGCGGAGCGGGCCTAGCCATGCTCTGGGGCACCGCCTGCGCTCTCCGTCCCCGACAGTTGCGCCAGTACACGGGCCACCACGCGGTCGCACTGCACGCCGCCGAAGTCGAAGACGTCGCGCTCGGCAAGATCCAGTTCCTGCGCAAGCCACTCGCGCAACATGCTTCTCGCCCGGAAATGGCGGCTGCGAACCGTCGCCTCTGGAATGCCGAGACTCTCTGCGGTTTCCTCGACCGTCATCTCCTCGACCGAGCGCATCACGAACACGACCCGGAAGATTTCCGGCAGTTCGTCGAGCTTGCGCTCTAGCAACGCGCGCAACTCGGCGCGTTCCGCCGAGCGGTCCGGGGCGTCGTCATCGAACGCGACACCCTGTTCTTCTTCGATATCGTCGATGCCGTCCACGATCGGTATCACGTTCTGGCGGCGCTTTTGCCGGCGCAGCCGGGCGAAGCATTCGTTGAGCACCAGCCGCGACAGCCAGGTGAAAAGCGTGGAGTCGCCGCGAAAGCGTTCCATCGAACGGAACGCTGAAAGATAGGCCGCCTGCAGCGCATCTTCCGCATCCGAATCGTTGCGCAAGGTGGCGCGCGCGAGACGGTACAGGCGTCGATTGTGCCGCCGCATCAGCGATTCGAATGCGCTCGTATCCCCGGTTACGATTCGCCGGACCAGTTCATGCTGATCCTCGGCGTTCAGCGGCTTGCTGGTTTGAGGCAACGCGGTCATGCACCCTCCTCGTGCCTTCTATCGAACAGTCAGTGTGCCACGCATCGTGGGGTGCAACATGCACACATACGGATAGCGCCCCGGCCTCTTCGCGACATAAGGCCATGACCCATCGGGGGCGATGCTGCGGGAATCGAACGCCGTGGATGCTGCCGTCGCCGTGTGGGGAAACAGGTCCTTGTTGACCCACACCACGCGGTCGCCGCGATTCACGACGAGATCCGGCGGATTGAAGCGCATTTGCTCGATCACCACGACATGCGTTTGCGGCGACGCGCGAAGAGCGGCATCCACCTTCCCTCCTTCTGCGGCGCTCGCAGGCGTGAAGCAGGCGAATGCCGCAAATACGGCGCATGCTCGCGCGGGCGCGAGGCGAGCACGGAGCGCAGCTTGCCACAACCTGAGCGCGGCGCCCCACGATCGCTCAGCCACCGCTCTTCTCCAGCGACGCCTGCAACTGCCGTGCATGCTCCAGGTGTGCGACGAAGGCTGGCCGCACCTCGACGAGGAGTGCCTTCAGTTCAGCATTCTGCGCGCTCGGGATCAGCGTCTTGTCGAGCGCGTCGAGCACCGTCACGTGGTAGATCACCTCGTGGTCGATGTATGCCTTGTCGAATCGCTTGCCTTCCATCTTTTTCAGGTTCGCGACGTTCGCCTCGCCACCCTGCTCGAGGCTTTTGCTCGTCGGGTTGTCCTCCGGCTTCACGCCGAGTCTGTGTACGAGATCGGTCGCCGCCTTGTTGACGCCGCTGTGGTCTGCGATCATCTGGTCGGCGAAGGCCTTGACGTCCTTCGTCCGGGTTTTCGACGCCGCGAGCCTGCCGGCGTCGATATCGACCTGATTGGCGGTCACCACGATGGCGGCGATCTGCGGGTCCGTCGGACCGGCGCCCTGCGCGTGGCAAGGCACGCTTGCAAGCACCAGCGCGCCGGCGAGCGCTGCACTGAGCATCGGCTTCATCTGATATCTCCTGAACATTGGCGCCCCGACCGTAGCCCCGCTGGTCGATGGATCAGGCACGCATATGGAGTTGGATGTCACGTGTGAGGATGCCGTTTCCGATCACGCCATCGGATGCGACCGGTGCCGTTCAGATGGCAAGTGATCCGCACGCGAGCCAGCACAGGAGTGCCCCGCATGTTGCTTCTGGAATTTTCGACGGTCGTCGATGCGAGTGAGGCGATGCCTGAACAAGTTTCGGCTCGCGGAGCGGTGTGCACAACGTGCCGAACCGCTCCGCTCAGTCCTTTGCGCTAAAAGCCGGGAGCGTTGCTCAAGCGCATACCCGACTGTTCAATCAGTCAAATCGAGACCTCACAAGCGGCTCTTTTTGATGCCGAGCTTGTCAAACGGCACGTTATACGTTTCCTTCATCGAGAAGATTGAGATCGCGGAGATCAAACAAACGGCAGCCGCGAACATTGCAGGCATGAACCAACTCGCCGTGTTGAATCTCCCGATCAGCGCTGACTCGATGAGCGGCGCGAACCCGGCAACCGCAAAGCCGAATTGCGTTCCAACCGCCATTCCGGACAGACGGACCTGAGTCGAGAAGCGCTCGGCGTAAGTCGCGGGCCACACCGCATTGGTAATGCTGAAGACGAAGCCGCCAAGCAACACGCCCACCGCGAAGACGAGCGCCTCGCTGCCCGTCGTAATCGCCCACAGAAACGCAATGACGGCGATTGCGCAGCCGATGTTGCCGGCTATGAACACTGGCCTGCGGCCCACCCGATCAGACAACGCAGCCCACGCCGGAATCGTGAAAACTGCAATGAAATTGGCGATGATGGCTGTCCACAGCATCGTCGACGTGCTGATCGGGTGAACCTGCATGCGGGAGAAGGACAAAGCGAAAACCGCAAACGTGGTGCCGATGGACGCGATGAGTGCAGCGAAGAACACTTGCAGCAACTCGCGACGATAGTCCGACAAAAGTACCTTCAAGGGCAGCTTCGGCACTTCACCGTGCGACGCCTCGCTCGCGAAAGCCGGCGTCTCCTCCAGCTTGCGCCGAACGACGAAGCCGACGATGACTACCGCAACACTCAGCCAGAACGGCAGTCGCCAGCCCCACGACATCAGTTGATCTTCGGGCAACCATGCGAAGAGAGGCAGCACGACCGCCGGCGCAAGCACCTGACCGCCTTGCGTCCCGCTCAGTGTCCAGCTCGTGTAGTAGCCACGCCGGTGCGCCGGCGCGTGTTCGAACGACATCGAGTTCGCCCCGGCCTGCTCTCCCGCCGCCGAAAGCCCCTGGAGAATGCGCAGCAGGACGAGCAGTGCCGGTGCAAGGAGACCTGCACTCTGGTAAGTAGGAAGGCAGCCGACAAGAAAGGTCGATACCCCCATCAACAGCAGCGTGCCGACCATCACGACCTTGCGGCCGAGTCGGTCGCCGTAGTGCCCCATCAGGAAAGAGCCGAGCGGGCGCGCCGCATACGCGACACCGAACGTGGCCATCGACGCGAACGTGGCGGCGGTCGGGTCTCCGGGCGGAAAAAAGAGCTTCGGGAACACCAGCGCGGCCACGGTGCCGTAGATGAAGAAGTCGTAGTATTCGAGCGCGCTTCCCACCCAGGCGGCAATGGCAGCCTTCCGCGAATGACGGGTACCGGAAGAATCTTCGGCACTGGCGCCGCTCGTTGCGCTTCGGGGCGCTCCGTCGTCTCGTAACGTGTCTGCAGTCATGATGTCTCCGTGCTTGTTGTGATGGTTGAACATGACAGCCTCGGCGGGCTGTCACTGTGATCCGGTCAAAAGACCCGCTGCCGTCGGCTCAAAAGAAGGCCCTCCGTCGCCGCGTGGACGCGGCTCGCGCGCTCCCGTGGACCGAGGGAAGGATGACGCCGCGTCATGGGCACCTCGACGGCTGTCGGTATGTCGTCGCGGAGCACCGCAAGAAGGTCTAGCAGAGGCAACTCGCCTTCTCCGGGAAGCAGCCGGTCGCTGCGGGCTTCCTCGATGATTCCCGAGAACGGAGGCGACGCAAGCGGCGCATCGCAGAGCTGAACGCTGCCGATGAGCTTCGGGTCGAGAGCGGCGACGGCCGCTACGTCACCGCCCGAGCGGAACAGATGTAGCGCATCGATCAGGACGAACCCGTTCGGTCTTCCCGCCGATCTCACCACGTCAACCGCATCTTCCAGCCGCGCGACCGGCCTCCAGAGCATGAACTCGAGATCGAGTGCGAGGCCATACGGCGCCGCCAGATCGCAGAGCGCGCCAAAACGGTCGATGACGCGCGCTCGTTCCGGGTCGTCGATATTGACGCAGACTCGTCTTGCACCCAGCTCCGCGCCCGCCTCGAACGCGACTGCGTAGGTATCGACGTCGGTGTCGGAGGCGAGCCGCACAACCTCGATGTCCGACACCTGCACGTCCAGGTCCGCCATGCGCTGCCTTGTCTCGCGCATCGCGGATGAACCGGGCTGCAACGGATACTCGATACCCCCGGCCGTAGGCGAACAAAGACGGACACCGATAGCGCGAAAGCCAGCTTCGGCCGCAAGCGTGATGAGATCGGGCGGGCCGACGTCGAGCACCGTGAGATGGGAGAGAGAGAACGGTCTCATCACTGCGATATTCCTGTAGATGGTTGCGGTATTTCGGTCCAGAGGCGATCGGTCAGTACGTGGCGCGTCCGCCCGTGAGATCGAACGCCGCGCCCGTCGAGAACGAACACTCTTCGGTCGATAGCCATGCAACCATCGACGCAACTTCGTCCGGACGTCCCGCACGCCCGAGCGGAATCTTTGCAAGCACGAAGCTGCGCTGCTCGGCAGTCATCTTCTGCAACATCTCCGATTCGATGGCGGCCGGCGTCACGCAGTTGACCCGGATTTCAGTGTCCGCCAGTTCCTTGCCCAAAGACTTGGTCAGGGCGATCACCCCTGCTTTCGATGCGCCATAGGCGCCCTGATTGGGATTGCCTTCCTTGCCGCCGACCGACGACAAGTTGACGATGCGTCCATGGTTCGCGTTGCGCAGATATGGAACGGTTTCGCGGCAGCAGATGAAGACCCCCGTCAGGTTGATCTCGATGACCCGACGCCAGCCGTCGACCGGATACGATTCGACGGGACCTATCGGCCCGTTGATTCCCGCTGCATTGATGAGAACGTCGATGGAGCCGAATCTGGAATGCGCTTCGGCTGCGGCGGCCGCAACGCTCGTCGCATCCGTGACGTCGACCTTCGATGCCAGAGGCGCGCGCAACCTTTCCGCTGCGGCCTGCGCTGCGTCGATATTGATGTCCCACAGGACGACCTTGGCGCCCGACGCGGCGAATCGCTCTGCGATGGCGAACCCGATGCCGCCAGAGCCGCCGGTGATGACACAGACGCGGTCCTGCAGGTCCAGTTTGTTCATGGTTCTGATCCGAAGTTAAGGGATGACGCAGTCGCCGACACGGAGTTGCGACGAAGGACTGTGGTGCCCGGACGGCTTTGCGCCAGGGCCTCATCGGTTGAGCCGATACTAGGGGGAAGCGTCAGCTTTGTCGTATGCCAAAACTCGCGTAGGGTATAACTTTGGGTTAACAGGCCCTGCGGCCCATCCGCGATGCGCTTCAAACTCAGGCACATGGAAGTTTTCCGCGCGGTCATGCTGACCGGATCGATCAATGCAGCGGCGAAACTTCTCTTCGTTTCGCAGCCGGCGGTCAGCAAGCTCGTGTCGCACATCGAGACGACCCTCGGACTGCGCCTGTTCGAAAGATCGAAGAGCCGGCTGATTCCGACCGCAGAGGCGCACGCGCTCTTCAGGGAAATCGAACAGGTCTACCAGGCTGCGATGCGCGTCGACGATTTCGCCCGCGCGTTGGCGCTCGGGCCGTCGAGCCTGTTGCGGGTGTCCTGCAGTGCCTCGCTCGCGATGACGGTCGTGGCGCCCGCGCTCGTCGACGTCAAGGAAAAGCTGCCCGGACTGAGTGTGCTTTGGCAAACCACGCTGATGGCGGACATGCCGATGGAAGTGTTGAGCAAGGCGGTCGAAGTGGCTGTCGCAGCGATGCCGGTGAAACACGAACATCTGGAGAACGTTCCGTTCATGCGCGGCCGCATGGTGTGTGCGTTGCCGAAAGGGCACGCGCTGGAGGTACGGGACTCGGTGTCGCTCGTCGACCTCGTGGGCGAGCCCGTCATTCTTTTCAAGCGCGACATTCCATTCGGGACCATGATCGCGCAGGCGTGTCAGCACGCCGACGTCGAGCTCACGTCGACCATCGACGTCATGCGCGCCGATCAGGCGCTCGCGCTGGTTCAGGGCGGATTGGGCGTCGCAATCGTCGATGACTTCTCGACAGAAGGAAGTCCGGTGACGATTCGTCCACTGCAAGAGGATATCGATTTGACGGCAAACTTCGTCTACTCGAAGTTTGCGCCTCCGTCGCGGAATGCGACCATCTTCATGCAGGCGGCATATCGCCGTGCGTGCCACCTGGGACGCGAGATCATGAACGCCCAGGTGCCCGGGTAGGTGTTGCCTGCGACTTGGCGCGCCGTTGCCGTCTTCGCTGCCTTGTCCGGCAGCACGCGGCGCCTGTCTTCTGCCTCGAACGGTTGCCCTTTGACAATGCCGATCGAGGCAAGCATTCCACGCATTTCCAGAAGCTGCGTAAGCGGCGGGAGATGCGAATTGGTCGAGAACGGACCTTCCGGTGGCTACATCGCACCCGTCCCGCGCTTTGTCTGTGCCAATGCCAGCGCGAGCCTTGCCCCGATCCCGGCATTGTGTTTCACGAGCGCGATATTAGTCGCCAGGCTGCGCCCACCCGTCAGCGCGGTGATGCGAGCCAGCAGGAAGGGTGTCACGGCCTTGCCCGTGATTCCTTGCGCGGTGGCGTCGGCGAGCGCCTGTTGAGTCAGCGCGTCGATCACTTCGACCGCCATCGCTGCCGCCTCCGGCACCGGAGTGCTCAACACCACACCGCCCACGAGGCCCAGGTCCCACTTGGTGCGGATGAAGCGGGCTTGCTCCGTCGCGTCGTCGAGCCTGAAGTCCGCACGAAAGCCGCTGTCGCGCGTATAGAACGCGGCGAAATTGTCTTGCTCACAACTGAGCACCGGCACGCCGTGAGTTTCCAGGTATTCCAGTGTAAGGCCGATGTCCAGGATGGACTTCGCACCGGCGCAGACCACCGCCACCGAGGTCTTCGCAAGCTCCTGCAGGTCGGCCGAGATGTCAAACGTTTCCTGCGCGCCCCGGTGCACGCCGCCGATACCTCCGGTGACGAAGACCTCGATGCCGGCCAGCGCGGCACATATCATCGTGCCCGCTACTGTCGTGGCGCCAAGGCCGCCACCGGCAAGCACGGCCCGCAGATCGCGGCGGCTGACCTTGTGTACGTGGTCCGAGCGGCCGAGCAGTTCCAGCTCGTCGTCCGAAAGGCCGATGTGAATTCGCCCACCGATCAGCGCGATAGTCGCGGGCTCGGCTCCCGCGTCGCGGATCAAGGCCTCCACTTCCCGCGCCGTACGAACGTTCTCCGGATAGGGCATCCCGTGGGCGATGATGGTCGATTCCAGCGCGACAAGCGGGCGACCGCCGGCCTGTGCAGCAGTTACCGGCGCGCTGCAGGTCAACCAGGAGTGTGCAAGGTCGGAAACCATGGCGATGCCTCGGTGGTGTGATTCACTGAAGTATGCAACAAGGCTGCTCCACCGTTCGCTGTGCAGTCGCGGGGAGCCGTTGACGCCGTCAACGCGAGGCTCGCGACGACACGCCTCGCCATCGGCGGTGGCGAATGCACGCTACACTGGGCAATGAAATTCATAGGGATGATGCTGCGTCTCACCGTTGCTTGCCTGGTCGTGTTCGCAGGAGTCCCCATCTTGCAGGATCGTTTTATCTATTTTCCTGAGAAGGCTGCGATCGAAGACGTCGTTTCCGGCGGACTTCGTGCGTGGCCGACACCTGAGGCGTTTCGGGGCCTCGTAGCGGAGCCTGCCGGATCCGCGCGCGCCACGGCCATCGTCTTTCATGGCAATGCGGGGCACGCCGGCCATCGCTCGTACTACGCCGCGGCGCTTACCCGGCTCGGCCTGCGCGTGATCCTCGCCGAATATCCAGGCTACGGGCCACGCGACGGCACGCTCGGTGAAGAGAGTCTGGTCGCCGATGCACAACAGACCATCGGACTGGCGCATCGCCTCTATGGCGCACCGCTGCTGCTCATCGGCGAATCGCTCGGGTCCGGCGTAGTGGCCGCGGCCGCCACGCGTGAACGCGACAAGACGGCTGGGTTGCTGCTCATCACGCCATGGGATCGACTCGAGCACGTCGCCGCTTACCACTATCCGTGGCTGCCCGTGAAGTGGCTGCTGCGCGACCGATACGACAGCGTGACCCATCTGGCGTTATTCGGCCGCCCTGTTCTTGTCGTCGTCGCCGAACGCGACAGCATCGTCCCTCCGCGCTTTGCCGAAGCGGTCTACGACTCGCTGGCCGAACCGAGACGACTGATGGTAGTGAAAGCGGCTGAACATAACGACTGGAACGGCCGTGTCGACGAACGCTGGTGGCGCGACGCGATCGGCTTCCTGCTCACGCCTCCGCATTAATCTTCGAAAGCGACGTTTCTCGCCTACGGCGCGACGCTCATTGGCGACGGACATGCGTTTGTCGCGGTTGTTGTTGTAATCCGCTATCTCGACTCACCGCAAAGGTGCGCGATGGATTGGGCCGTGCCGGTGAGCTCTTCGAAGCTGACCGGCTCGACGTCACGCCCCTTTGTGACGCCGCCGCTTGACTCCGATTCGTCACTCGAACCAGTCTCGGTCGACGAAGCTGCAGTGGTCGCAGGAATATGGATCGAGGTATGCGGAGGCGGGCCGTAAGCCGTCGCTCCCCCACTCGCCACAACGCCGACCACTCTCACTCTATCTTCGAAATGACCGCCGTCGCCGGGTCATACTGGTATCCCTTCTGGGCAAGTTGTTGCACCATCTTCTCGCCGATCAGCCTCTGCTGCGCCTCCCGGAACACCAGTTCATGATCGGGCTTCAGGCGTTCCAGTTCGAAAGAGAGCTTTCGCATGAGCGCGACTTCGCCAATGCTTCGCGCGTCGATGAACAAGATCTTCTCGTTGGCCAGATCGAGCCGCTGCTTGAGGTCCTTCGCATGGGACACCCACTGTTCGGCCTTGATGCGCAGATCGCCATAGGCCTTCTCATGCGCTTTCGCCTGAGCCGTCACCTGACGTTGCAACGCGACAACGTCATCCGCGTTCGCGCCACCGGTCGCCCGAATCTCTATCTCGCGGCTGAACACGCTCTTGCGCGCGGCATCGGCGTGCTCCTGCTTTGCCAGGCGGTGCTCCAGTTCGGCGGCATGAAGCTCCGCCGCATCCGCGCGTTCCCTTGCGGCGACGGCCTCTTGCGCGACGCGCTTCAACTCGGCTCCGGCCGCCGCGTCCTGCCCGGTCAGCGCCTCGATCTGCTCGCGGGCCTGCCCGAGTTCGCGTGCGACGCGCTCCAGTTCCTCGCTGCCGGCCGATGCTTCTTCGAGCCGCGAGGCGATGGATTGGCGCTCTTCGGCAAGCGCCTTGCGCGATGCCACGAGTTCCGTTTCCAATGCGCGATGGGCCGCCTCGCGCTCGGCTTCCAGCGCGGCGCGTTCGGCGAGGCTCTCGCCCGCCTTTACGGCCGCCGCTTCCGCGGCTTGCGCGCGCGAAGCCGCGGCGCTCGCCTCGCGGGTCCATCGTTCAACCTCTTCCGACTTCGCCTGACACGCGGCGCCTAGCGTGACAAGCTCCTGTCGCGCTTCGTCGCGCTCCTGAGCGGTCCGGGCCAGTTCGTCGTTCCTGCTCGCGACCACGGCACTCAATTCCTCATGCGCCTGGGTGACGCCCCTGAGTTCGTCGAGACGCTTTGCCGCTTCGTCGATGTGCGCGGCGCTTGCGACACGTTCGGCCGCAAGCGCGCTGCGTGCTGCGTCCAGTTGCGCTTCGAGCGCGGAGACGGCCTGCGCCGCGGCCGCCTCAGCGGCTTCCGCGCGGGACGTCACCGCGCTCGCCTCGCGAGACCAGCGCTCGGCCTCCTCCGATTTCACCTGAAACGCGGTGCCTAGCGTGGCAAGCTCCTGCCGCGCTTCCTCGCGCTGCTCGCTGATGCGCGCTATCTCGTCGTTCCTGTTCGAGATCTCGGAGATCAATGCCTCCTGCGCCCGGCCCTGTTCCTCGAGCGACGCCCGAGCGGCCTGCAGTCCGTCTTCCGCAGAGACAGCGCGCTGGAGCAGTTCCGCGGCGCGTGCCTCGGCGGCGTCCCCGCGCGCGTTGGCCGCCGCAAGCGCGTTCTCAAGCGCCTGTACTGAGTCTTCGGAAGCACGCAGGCGCTCGGTCGCGCGGGCAAGATGTTCGCGGCCCTCCGCAGCTTCCTCGTGCGTCTTCTGATACTCGACGAACGCCTCGTCACGCTCGGCAAGGATCAACCCAAGCTGATCGCTCAATGCGCCCACGCGTTGATTCAGCACGCGCTCGGCGTCTTCCCGCGAAGCGGCCCACAGGCGCCTCGCGACCTCCATAAGCGTTCCGGCGAGGTCCTCCGGCACCTCGGTCGCCGGTTGCGCCAGCGTCGCGGGACGCTGCTTCGCCGCCTGCCATCGCTGCAACGCCGCGGCGATCTCGACGATCGACCCGGTATTGATTTCCGACCAAACGGTCACGGGGGAAACTCGACGGCCTTCTTCAATCATGCGATCCGCGATCGAAGCGATGTGTTCGTCGGTCATGCTGGCTGCGTCTTCGGACATAAGCGCCTCGGAAATCAGTGTGGCTAGACTTGGACAAGTGGGTTTATACGTTACTACATTGCGGGCCACTCCCCTTCGTGCCCCGCGAGCGGAGCGCCGGCGGTCCTCCCGGCCGTGAGCCGCGCGGGTCGCGCACGCTCCGGTTGCGCATTTGGGGGATTCGGAAACCCGACGACGCGAAGGCTGCGAGCCGGCATCCGCGTCGCGTCAGAATTGCCCAGCCCTGCGAATGAGAACCGCTTGGGCGTAAGCTCCGCCATGTATCGCGAGACGGCTTGAGAAGCAACTTCACCTTCTCCCAACGCTTTCGACCGGTGAACTGCACAACGATGTGATCGGGGTGGTCGAGATCGGGCTGCGACGCGACCCAACTGCGGAGCTCGAGAACGGACATCTGAGCCAGACCCAGAAAGGACTCTGACCGTCCGCGATCAACAACCGTCGGTGCCGGGGAAACCGTTCCCCGGCAGGCGCGTGATGCCGGGTATCTTCGCCCGCTCCTCGCAGATCCCAGCGCCGTCTTGAAGGGCTAGTACCCTTTCGTATGAAGCGTCAGATAGTTATTCAACGCCGCTACACCTGGCACGCCCCCTCGCCACTTCCGCGGCCTGCTGAATCATAGGACCCTCCGGCACGCTGCCGGATAATGTCACGACACCGCCGCGCGCCTTGACAAATACGTGCGACACGTCGAAGTTGGGCGCTTTCGATAACGCGTTCCGTATATCGCGAGTTAGCTTCTTATCCGCTGGCGTTGCCTTGCCTGAACTTGCAGACGGGCTCGACGTTATTGGAACGGCGTTGCCGGTTTGCGCGCATACGTTCGACGTCAGCGTGACGTATCCCACGACGACAAGGAGCTTCAAGACATCGCGTGCTTTCATGATTGCCTCTCTTGATCGGCCTATTTCAAGTCAAAGATAAACAACATTCCGTGTCTATCAAAGACCTTCAAACGAGCACTCACCGTTCAGAGATGATGCGTTCCCTGATCAAGTCATCGGAGAGTGCCTGGGAAGGCAGAAAGATCCATTGCGGCCGGTCAGCGCAGAGCATCCTAAGCGTCGCGTTACGGAGCGATAGTGGCACTTCGCCCGGTCGACGATTTGCTGGGTCGACGGTCTTGGCACAGTCCACATTGATCGCCGGGGTCACACAAACACAACGGCTATTCCGGCACCTGCGCACCACGCCATACCTGACATTGCTGACGGACGACTTCGTGCAATGAACCATGCGCGCCATAGATACGGCGTAACCACATAGCATCGCTCAAACCGTAAGTCACGGTACCCCTGACTATATCAAGGCCCTCCTCCGCGCCCAGGACTTGCGCATGGGAGGCAAGTGCTTCCAGCGTGGCAAGAATATCGTCCCGAATCGGGCCGCGATGCCCGGTCTCCGGATTGACGCATATTCCATCCAGCCCAAAGCGGCAGGCCATGAACCGGTTCGCCCGGTACACTTCATAATCCCGCTCGCTGAGACGCACAGGCTTTTCAACCAGAAGATAACGCGCAAGCGCTTGAATATAGGCGGCAATCGCTGCGGCCCATTCAAAGCGTAGCGGTGTATCCATAACGCGTACTTCGATCGTGCCATACCCTGGGCTTGGACGAATGTCCCAGTAGAAGTCCTTCAGGCTATTGACTAGACCCGTGTTCGTCATGCGATCAAAATATTGTTCGAATTCGGACCACCTCGTTTCGAAAGGCGCTTGCCCCGACAAAGGAAATGGGGCAACCGAATTTAGCCGGGCGCACTGGAACTTCGTGTCGCTTCCCTGTACAAACGGGGAAGAAGCCGCCAAGGCTATGAAGTGTGGGACATAACGCGAAAGCGAATGTAGTAGAACGAGCGCCGAGTCGGCATCTGAGCAGCCTATATGCACATGCTGGCCAAAGATTGTGAATTGCTGATAGAGAGCCCCATACAGCCCCATGAGGTACTCAGAGCGTTCGCGCCCGTCAGAACGCTGGTCGTACCAGTTCTGGAAGAAATTCGTACCTCCGCCGCAAACGCCGACATTCAGAAAGTCGGCTGCCCGGACCAGCGTATCGCGAAGGCCCTTTAATTCGCTTTTCACTTGGTCGAAATTCTTGCAAACGCCGGTCGACAGCTCGATCATTCCCTCTGTCGTCTCCGGGTGGATCGCCCCGGCAAAGTTCTCCTCGCTCACTCGATTCAACAACTCTGTCGTCGCCTTCGTCAGATTGTAGTCGTGGGTATTGACGATCTGAACTTCAAGCTCGACTCCAATCGTGAACGGATCTGATGTCGCGAATGGCTGCAGCATGGGATGTCCTGTTGCACGGGGACGAAGACCAAAAAGGGCGATTTCATTTTACGCGCCTTGGCGTGATTCAATGGCGCCTCCGTCGCAGATTTGCGTGCCATTCAGAGGCAAACAGCTAAACGCGCGCACGGATTTTGTGCATCAAGGTTTGCGGACGCTACCCGCCTCGATTGCGCTTCGACACCACCCTCATGGCAGTTGTCAATGAAGCGTCCGCTGACATTGTCCGGCAGAGGCTGTTGTCCAGTCCATTGCGGTGAGCCTTGTGAAGGGATAGAGATGCCCGATCCCGGTTCGACTATGAGCCGACAGAGCGCTACGCTGTTGCTGCTCCTGCGTCCGGCAGCTGTCGACCTTTTGCCGCTGCGTGAACCGGAAGGCGAGACGTCGGGTGTCAAGGTGGCGCTGACAGTGGCATCATTGGCGTGTCAGCTGGCAGTTTCGGCGGCGCCATCGTCTCGCTGCCGCTCGACGACACGGGCAACAGCGTCCGTGCTTGATATCCAGTTCGCGCAGCACTGGCCCGGAGGTCGCACATGTCCGTCTTTCTCGAAGTCGAGCACGTCACAACCTATCGCTACAACAAGCCTGTGGAGTTCTCCCCGCACCGCGTGATGTTCCGGCCGCGTGCCGCGCACGACATCCGCGTGTTGTCGGCCACGCTGGCAGTGTCGCCCCACAGCACACAGTACTGGATGCAGGACGTGTTTTCCAATTCAGTCGCGATCGTCGAACCACGGGTGCCGGCCGACACGCTTGATCTCCACGCGCGCTTCGTGATCGAGCATTTCGGCGTCAAGAATCTCGAGTTACCGGTGGCGCCCGAAGCCGAGAACTACCCCTTCAAGTACACCGAGGAGGATCGGCTCGACCTGGCACCCTTCCTGCCGCCGCAATATCCAGAGGATCAGCCCGCGCTACGCGACTGGGCGGGGCAGTTTCTCCCCCGGCGCGGCACCACCCACACGCGCGACATCCTGGCCAATATCAACGCCGCTATCCGCAGTGACTTCCAGTACCAGTCGCGTGACGCAATGGGCACTCAGCTTCCTTGCGAGACGTTGAACAGACGCAGCGGCACCTGCCGAGATTTTGCGCTGCTGATGATGGAAGTGGTGCGGGGACTGGGATTGGCCGCGCGTTTTGTGTCGGGGTATCTGTACGACCAGAAGCTTGACACCCCGGAACCACCGGCGGTACGCAACACGGGACTGCAGCAGGGCGTGAGACAGATCGAAAGCCGCGACGAGCCGCTCATTGCAGGCGCCGGCGCGACCCACGCATGGCTACACGTTTTCTTGCCAGGCGCCGGTTGGGTGCCGTACGACCCGACCAATTCGCTCGTCGGTGGTACTGACCTGATCCGGGTGGCATTCACGCGCAAGCCCGAACAGGCCGCGCCCGTTTCCGGTTCCTGGTTCGGTGACACGCAGGACTTCATCGGCATGGACGTGAGCGTCAGCGTGCGGCGAATCGAGCATCCGGCAGAGCAACCATTGATCGGCGAACGTCCCTCGCAGAGCCCAATGGCCGCCGGGTCTTAAGCTTTGACGACTGCGTTTCCGTAGAAGGTAATGTCATGAATCTACGGTCAGTCCAGCTCATACCACCCGTCCTGTCGATGGCGCTTCGTGCATGGGCGATGGGGACGCCGCGTCGCGTTCTGGGGTAAACATTCACCCTTCAAAAACCATTCTGCCCGGGCAACACCTCAAGAGGATAGCCTCCCAGGCGTGCCGATCCGCTGATGAATGGCCTCGCAATGACGCACGAGCGCCGTGCGCGAGAGCAAGTACCGCTTTAACGGCGTGTCGATTTCGTAGAAGTAGATATTGGCGACGAAGCCATAGATTGCTGCGTCAACGGCGGCTGGAGCGGGGCCAAAAACATAACCGGTGTCGCCGAGCAGGTCCGCCACGACGCGCAGATCGTCGATACCCCTCGCATAGATCTGCTCCGGCTCATAGCGGCCGATGCCCTGATAGTGATACCGCAACCGGTTGTATTCGCGCGCGGCTTCAAGATCGCTCGCGCGCACGTCGGAGTGCGCAGCGAGGAGGGCGTCGCGAAAGGACGGCCAGAAGCGCTCGTCGCGCCAGCGTGAAAAGCTCATCGGCCAGTACAGGTCGTCGAGCGTTCGCCGGACCATGAAAGCGAGATTCAATTGTCCCGGCGAAAGCGCACGGTCGATGCGCAGATCGTACCGACGCGTCAGATGAGCGATGATGCTGTCGCTGTCGCCGATCGTGTCGTCGCCATCGACGAGGTACGGCAACTGCCCACGCGGCGCGAGGCTCGTGTCGAGGACGTGACGATGCTCGAAGTTAAGCCCCACCCACCGCATGAACGCGAACACCTTCAGACCGAACGGATTGTTATCGGCGACGCCGAAGAGGTCCGGATAAGAATAAAGCGTCAGCATGAAGCACTCCTTTTGCGGCACGGGAACAAGCACAAACGCTGGAGCAAAAATATCCGAAATTTGTCGGGGACGCTACATGCTGTCTGCCTGCCGGAGACGGCGCTCGACATTCGAGGTCCTGGTGGTTGACGGGGCGACTGGCGACGCGATGTCTTAGCAATCGCCAGCGACGTTCGCGGATATACACATGATGGAACCAGTCGCGACCCTATGCACTTTGCCTTCGATATGCCGTTTCCCTACCTATACTTTGCATGGGCAAAGTCGGCGCCGAGTCGATACGAAGCCGGCATATTGTCGGCATCGAACGGTCGCTCATTTCGTCAGATCAATCCTGCCTTCGTGAAGGAGGTGGCACATGCAATACAACGAACAAAAGGTACAGGACTTCATGGCGCGCATGGCCGGCGAGTTCGGCGCGGTAGCGTCCGCGCCGCTGATCGCGCTGGGCGACCGGCTCGGCCTGTATAAGGCGATGACCGAACAGGGCTGGATGACGTCGGAACAGCTCGCCGAACGCGCGGGTCTCGCCGAACGATACGTGCGCGAAT
>NZ_FCOG02000197.1 GCF_001544975.2 Caballeronia arationis
AACTGGGAGTTTCGCAACTGCTTATCTGCACCTATCCGCACGCTGCGCTTGGCTTCGCGCGATTCTGCAAGACCGACTACTTGCCTCACATGTTGCGAAACGGCGTGCAACTCGCGGAAATCCCGCACTGCGGGCACTTCCCGATGTATTCGAACCCGGTGCGCATGTGGGCGCGTATCGCGGAGTTCCTTGGCTAGCTGCTCCGTTAGACAGACGTCCGCCGGTCAACCTCTTTTGATTGTCTGTGACCACCGCCGATGGGTAGCGGACGTCCGTATGACGGGATTGCATCGTCGATGATCATAGCGGCGAAAAATGCACGCGCGGGCGTTAATATGAATGACCGTGACTGGCAATGAGAGGATGCTCATGAACCCATCGGTCATCTCCGCACTGGCCGCACTTGTCGGTGCCGCCATTGGCGGCCTGACTTCGGTTCTTGCAAATTGGCTAAGCCAACGCACCCAGGTTCGCGCAGAGTGGCGAGCGCATGACCGCATCCGGCGGCAGGACCTCTATAAGGATTTCATCGACGAAGCGACCAGGTGTTATGTCGACGCGCTGCAGCACAACGAGCCGGATCTTTCCGCACTCGGCAGCCTCTACGCGAAGATCAGCCGCATGCGCATTCAGTCGTCGCGCGAAGTCGCAGACGAAGCCGACGTGATAGGACGCAAGATCGTGGACACTTATCTCGCTCCTGACAAGACCTTCATTGAAATACGCGGAATGCTCGCGGATGGCTCGATCGATATCCTTGGCAACTTCAGCGACGCGTGCCGCGCGGAGCTCGAATCGCTTCGTGCGCAGCAGTTCTGAATCGTGTCGATGCGCCGCTCAACGCGGATTGAGTTCGACAGGCGCATCGGCGCGATAGCCGCCGCCGAGCGCCTTCGTCAATGCAATCTCCTGACTGAGCAATTGACCGTTGAGCGTGAGCAGGGCGACCTGTTCGGCGATCACGGGCTGCCGCGCTTCGAGCGCCGCGACGCGGTTCGCCAGTCCCCGCTGATAATGCGCTTCGACGCTGTCTCTCGCGAACGCAACCGATTCGATCCGTTTCTTCTGTAATTCAGCCTCCTCGTCGAGCGCTTGAAGTCGGCTGCCCGTTTGCGCCACATCGCGTACCGCGTTGAGGACGGCCTGGTTGTACTGTTCAATCAACAGATTGCTCCCCTCGCGGGCGCCGCTCAGATTCGCGTTGAGCCTGCCGCCGTCGAAGATCGGCAAGTACAGACCGGGAATCAGATTGATCTGCTGACTTGCATGCGTGAACAGGTCTGCGAGATGCAATGCGTTGAAGCCGAAGAACGCCTTGATGTCGAAGCTCGGATAGAACGCCGCTTTTGCCGCGTCGATCCGGTCGAACGACGCCTGCACATACCAGCGCATCGCCTGCAGGTCGGGACGGCGTGCAAGCAGTTCATACGAGAGCGTCGCCGGCAAGGCCGCCTGCGAGCGCGGCAGGGCGACAGGCCTAATCGCGGGCAAGTCTTCGGGACCCGCACCGACCAGCGCCCGCAACGATTCGCGAAACTGCCGTACCTGGTCTTGCGCCGAAACGATCTGGCGTTCGATGCCGAGTTGCTGTGCGCGGGCTTCTTCGAGACGGGTCCTGGACTCGAGACCTCTCGCCACGCGCGCGTCGTGTGCCTTCACTCCGAACACCGCGACCTCATGGGATTCGTTCAGCAGATCGATAAGCTGGTAAGTCGTTTGAATGCCGTAGTACAACTGCGCGACATCGGTCGAGAGTTCGAGCTCGACCGCGGACGACTCCGCCAGCCGAGCATTGCTCACACCGAGCGACGCAGCGACCTGCGCGCGCTGCTTGCCCCATAAGTCCACATTCAAACTTGCACCCAGCCCGACGACGCCTTCGGTATACCAAGGGCCAGTGAGCCCCAGCGCCGGCTCGTTCATCGCGAACGGGCCGAGAAAGCCGTGCGCGGAAACGTGCTCGCGATCTACTAGCGCAATCGCCGCCACCTGGAGACTCGACCCGGTTCTGACCAACTCCACGTCGGACTTCGCCTGGGCGACGCGAGTGCGCGCGATCACCATCGTCGGCGCGCCGCTTAGCGCCTGATCAATGAGCGCATCCAATTGGGTGTCGTGATATTGCATCCACCAGCGCGCGGCGGGCCAGCCATCGCGCGCGAGATGGATGTCATCGGCGAGATCGATCTGAGCGGGGGCGATCTCGGTATAGGGTGTGCCGTTCTGATGGATCAGGGCGCAGCCCGTCAGGCCGAAGCACAACGACCATGCGACGCTCAGCGCGGAGCGACGCCACGGACCCGCACCGGGACCGATTCGCGCATTCATGTTCGCACCGCCCGCGAAGAAGACGCTGTGACAGGCGAATCGACGCGCCAGTCAGGCAGCCCTGCGACCTGCCGCAACAGTTCGTCCGCTGCGGAGATGAGCGGCCGATCGGTCGGTCGGGCCGATCGAACCGCTTGCGCAGCGACATCGGTGCGGCGCGGCGCGCGGGCGTCGGGCGGGTTGGCCGCAAGATCGTCCGCGTACCGGTTGAGGCCGGCCGAGGCCTGTTCCTGAACCGAGCGTACTGCGTCGACCGTTTGTGGACTTGAAGATGCCTCGTGCACGGACAACAGGTTGCTCAGCGCATGGCCGGCGAGCATGATCTCGCGCCCTTGCGCGAGCACGGTCTGCGCGTGCAGTGTCAACTCGGCATGCTCCGTTTCCTGCCAGCCGGGCTCGAGTGCGACACGCGACAGCGTCGCCTCGCAATCGGCAAGCGTAGCGCGCGCCTGCAACTCGCGCTGCGCAGCGGACAGTTCATCTCGTGTCTCGACGCCCGCCTGTGATGCGCGCAACTGCGCGGAGATGGCACGCAGCATCGTCGCGAGTTTCTGCCGCAGCAGGTCGCCCTCGCCCTCGCGCCAGAACGACATCTGCACGAAGGTCGCCACGCCGAAGCCTAGCAGAATGCCGACCATCCGATCGCGGATTTCGGTCAGGTTCGTGGTTGGGCCGAACTGTTCGAGCAACGCGAGTGAGAAGGTGAACACCAGTTGGACGCCTGCGTAGCCGATCCGTTCCGAACCGGACGAGATCCACGCCCCGATGGCGACGACAGGCATCATCATCAGCAGCAGCCCGACGATGTCGTCGAGATGCGGAACGACGAACACCACCATGAAAAGCGCCAGCGCACTTCCCGTGACAGCACCCGCCACCCGCAGCAACGCACGCTGCGTCGATGCGCCGAGGCTCGGCAGCGCGACGATCACGCACGTCAGCATGATCGTGTGGACGCCCTGCCAGTCCGCGGCGTTGTAGAACAAATAGCAGGCCAGGACGGCAAGCAGCGTCTTCAACGAAAAACGCGCGTACGCGGGATTGGTCCACGCGTCGGGCGCGACCATCGGCTCGCTTGCCGTTGGCTCGCCGGGCGCGGCCCCGCTCGCAACCACATCGGAGAATGCGTGCAGCGCCCGCTGCGCTTCGGCTGCAGCGGGAATCGCATCGCCGGCAGCGCGTCCTTCAGGCGCCGCCGTGCCCACGTAGCGATAGGGCTCGCCGGCCATCACCGAGTGATCGAGCGCCCGGCAGTTCGCGCGCAACTCATGCAAGATGGCATGCGCGGCCGATGCGTCAGGCCGGCCAGCAGGTAGTTCGCTCGCACCGCGATAGAGTCGCGACACTGTCGCGACGCATGCAAGCTGCAACGCCTGATGCTCGCGATAGTGCGCGTCACGCATCGTCGTGAACCGCAGCAACTTCTGCAAGGTCACCGCGCCTTGCTGGACAGCGGCCTGCGTGATTAGCGCGGTGTTCGCCCTGCCGTCGATAAGTTGCGTCAGCCGCGTTTCCACCGCCGCCAGTTGCCGATGGATCTCTGCCTTGAGTTGCAACTGCGGCTCGGCAGGCAACAGCAGCGTATTGACCACGAGCGTCAACGCGATCGGATAGTTGACAGCGACCCACACCCACAACGCTGCGCGGATCAGCAGGTCGGCCTGATCGGTCCGGTCTACGAAGCTCTGCACGTAGATCACAACAATCGCGACGATGAAGAACACGACTCCGATCCTGAGCACACGCATCAGGTACACGCTGCCGAAGAACAGCAGGCTCGCGATGACGATGCGCAGCAACGGGGAGTCGAAAGTGAATTTCAGCAGCAGGATCGACAGACCGATGGCAAGCGTCGATCCGACCATGAACATGATGCCGACCAGACGCGTGACCACGACATTTGACTGCGTGACGTAAAAAACCACCAGCAGCGACAGCGGGAGTTCCGGCACTTCAAGCGTCATCGAAACGACGATCACGATGGCGCTCGTCAGCAAGCAACGCAACATCACGTTCAGCCGTCCCGGATAGGGCGCCAGCTCGCGCTTCAGGAAGCCGGCTGCATCGCAGAGCGTGACGGGCAAGTAGTCATCGGCGGCCATGCGCGCTCCTCAATGACGGTCGCCGTCGTTGCCGCGCCCGGGGTGCAGCACGGCCACCGCCGATGTGCCGACGCGAAACAGCTCGGGATTTGGATGGTCGACCCTAATCTTCACCGGGAAGCGCTGCGACACGTGCACCCAGTTGAGCGTGCGTTGAATGCGCGGCAAGCCGCCCGGCAGAGCCAGGCCGCTTTCATCGGAGGCTATACCGTAACTGATCGAATCGACCGCGCCCTCGAAACGCTGGCTCGTATCGCTCATCAGGTAGACCGTCGCGGGCGTGCCCGATCTGACGCCCTTGAGTTCGGTCTCGCGGAAGTTTGCGACCACGTACCAGCGGCGCGTATCGATCAGCGTGAAGACAGGTTTGAGCGCCGACGCAAACTGCCCCGTCGATGTCTTCAACGACACGATGCGTCCTTCGAACGGTGCGCGGACGGTCGCGAATTCGAGGTTCAATTCGGCAATTGCAATCTCCGCCATGACGACTGCACGTTGCGCAACCAGTGCATCGACGCCGCTCACGGCTGCTGCCGCCTGCTGCGCCTGTAGTTGCGCGGCGCTGAGTTCAGCCTGCGTGGCGCGTTGTGCGGTGCGTGCACGGTCGACGTCTTCCGCCGACACGTAGCCCTGCGACAGCAACGGCTTCATTCGATTCAGCGTATCGGACGCCTGACCGGCGGCGGCGCGCGCGCGCTCGACGGATGCGCGCACCGACTGCGCGTTGTACTGCTGCGCGTTGACCGTGCGCTGGGTCAGCTCGATCTGGCGGTCGAGTGCCACGAGAGACGCGTTTCCTCTCGCCAATGCGTCCTGATAAGGACGCGGATCGATCCGGAACAGCAGATCGCCCTGCTTCACCGCCTGGTTGTCGTGCACGGCGAGCTCGACGATTCGCCCGTTCACTTCCGGAACGACGTCGATCGTATCCGCGTAGGCGTAGGCATCGTCAGTGCGCGGAGCGCGATCCAGTAAGCGGATAACGAAGATCAGCAGCAGCACGGTCACGACGACCAGTACGATCGCCGGCCATTTTCTGCTCGGTGCCTTACCCGCGGTCGTTGTCATTGCATCCGCCCTTATGGAGATTCAATGTTGAAACAGGATCAACCAGACAGCGAGCGAGAATAGAGTAACGAGCGTGGGACAGACCACTGCAGCAGGCTTTAGCCATTGGCCGCGTTGGACACGCTGCAGGATCAGGTAGACGACAACTGTAAGCACTACGCCCGCGATGATACAGAACAGCCAGTCGGGAAAATACGCACCGAGTACGCCAATGGACGGCGAGTTCGCGCACCCCGACATCGCAACTGCGGCAATCATGGCGAGGCCGATTGCACGCCTTGAGTACTTGCTCTCGGCTGTTGGAATTTGTCGATTCAAAGTCGTTCCTGTAGACGGAGTCAATGCCGCACATTGCGGATACGTTCGGGCCGCGGGTGACTTCCTTCGATAGCGCACGGAACCCGCCAATCCTTGCAGACGTACCGGGTCATCACGATACCGCTGAAGCAAGCATTCCGCATCACATGAATATGCAATATCGCCGCAAGAAACAGCGATCTAAAATCGGACGTCAGGATTGTCGCCTCCCCATGCATGATGCGACCGAATCCTGAGCCTGCTGCGCAGTAAGCCGCGATGTATCGGCAAAGAACGGAACGCAATCGGAAGCGTTCCGAATCCGCCGACCGCTTGCTGTAACGCCAGCCGTCAGGCGATGCTATCCAGCAGGTCCAGCAACGCGTCCCCGTCCACAGGCTTTCTGAAGAAACCTAGTGCGCCTCTTTGCAGATAGTAGTCTTCCGTATGCTCTCCCGGCTTTCCCGTGATGATGATGACCGGCGTGGCTGCGTCCGAATGGACCGTTCTCTCGAGTACCTGAATGCCATCGATTGGCCGCATTCCCAGATCCGTAATCACGCATACCAGATCCGACCAGCCTTCGGAAAAAAAATCCAGTGCAGATTCGTAGGCCCGTGTCCCATACCCGCCAGAGGCCAGCAGGTTTGCCAGAGACGTCAGAACGCGCCGGTCATCGTCGATCACGGCAACGGTTCGAACCGGAGGCGTCTGCATTTTTTTCTCCGGGTCACCGGGTGCAGCAAGAGATTGGTTTTGGCGTCAGGCATCGAACGTGGTCGTCGACGAAGTCTCGAGCCGAAGTTGGCTTGCCTGCCTGACCAGCGTGGCAAATGAATCCGCTTGCATCTTTCTCATGATGTGGCCGCGATGCACCTGCACCGTGTATTCGGTAATGCCAAGGACCGCCGCCACCTGCTTGTTGAGCAGGCCGCTTGCCAGTAGCGGCAAAAGTTCCTGCTCACGAGGCGTCAGCGATTGGTAGAGCGCCCGGAGTGCAGCTGCATGTTTCGCTTCCCTGCGAAGAACGTGCGCTCTGGCGATTGCCGCATCAACCGCGCGTATCAGCGTATCCTCATCGAGAGGCTTGGTGAGGAAGTCAACAGCCCCGCCCTTCATAGCCAGGACGGTGGACGGCACATCTCCCCGTCCGGTAATAAAAATGACGGGGATCTGCGAGTCCCTGCTGACAAGCTCCTGGACTTCCAGCCCGCTCATGCCTGGCATTCTCAAATCCAGGATCAGGCATGCGGCGCAATCTTGACGGGGCGTGTCCAGAAACTCTCTGCCGGAGTCGAATGCACGCGCGTCTCTGCCGTTTGCGCGCAGCAACGCACAGAGTGCTTCGCGCACCCGACGGTCATCGTCGATCACATAAACCAGTTCACTTGCGGATTCCATGCACCCCTCTGTTGCCAAGTGAAGCCACACTTGATGGCCGCAAAACCGGCCCGCGGCAATCTCGCCGAATACTCCTTCACACGTTCGCACCAACAAAAAAATTATAGTCGCCAGGAAGCGCGACCAACTGCGTTCTGCATTACATGAATATGTAATGGTCCTGGCCGCGATGAAGTTGTAGCCTTCGCTTTTCGCCTCGCGAGCATGGGCGCTCACCTCCAAGATGCCGCAGCCCGAACCGGCGGCGCCGCTATCGGCCCCGTGCTATGTTGTTCGCGTCGATGCGCAGCCTTTGACAGTTCGGCTATGCTCATCAAAACTGCGTCATTGAGAAAGCTTTGATCCTTCGCGAGCCGTCATCCATTCGCAATGGTATGACATATCGCGATTGCATTCACAATCGATTCGCGCTCCAACGGTATGCGTGACCGAGCCTCGCAAGTACCAAACAAGACAACCAGCGACCCTCTCCGCCCGATTTGCGCGCAAGAGACTATTGCGCTGGAAAATCCCGTCATTGGCGCGCAAATGCAGAGCAGCACTATCCAATACGCCGACAGCCTTCGAGGCTGACATGTCTACCGCGTTGATATCGCGCTGCAGGCTTTGCCTCGCTCGGGATCGCTGGCGCGATGCTGGCTTCCGGCTACCCGTCGTCGGCCTTCGGCTCCATCAGCCGTTGCGCCGTCGCAATCGGCGCGGTATGGCTCTGCGCCGAACTGGTCTCCCAGCGCCCCCCGCGGGCGGTCTCAACGGCGCGATTGAAGGACGACCCGTTTGATCTGCCGATCGATCAACTCAGCCGGAACATCTGGTCGAGAACCGGAGATGGCGAACTTGAATATGTCAGTCAATCGATCCTGGACTATTCAGGGTGAACCGCCTCCGATTTTGCTGGACACGAATTTGGGGTAAAAGTGTGTCTGGAAACGGAGTTGAACATGCTGAAGAAGTCGAATGTCACTGAGGTTGTGCCGGGGGCGGTGGAAGGAGCGCGTAGCGCGACTGGAAGCGCCCCCGGCGC
>NZ_FCOG02000582.1 GCF_001544975.2 Caballeronia arationis
AGAAGGCGAGACGAATAGGATACGAGAGGCCTATCGAGGTAAGTCGGGTGGGCGCCGTAGCTATCGATGAACGGCCATTCGGCCATCGCCGTCGCTACCCGGTGGCTGGGGCGCATGAGGAGTTGTCGAATATATTTCTTGCGATGCTGCCGCAACACGACCTTGTCGACGGGCAATGCCGCGTGGTCGAGTGCACAAAGTTCGTGAAGCACTTTTCTAAGGGTGACGACATAAGCTTCGGGAGCAACATCGACCGGATTGGCTTGCAGCACAGGTTCAACCTGCCCGTCGTTGTCAACCGCCCCGATGCATGTTCCCTCGGTGGTGCCAGCAAACGCTTCCACGGGCGCTTGATGAAAATGAGAGTAGCTGAATGGCAGAAACTGACCTGCATCGTCCAAGACTTCATGACCAAAATCTAGCGCAAAATAGTATCCTGCAAGGCTAATGTGCGAGGGTAAAGTGTCACCGATGGAAATCTGCAGGCGCCCCTTTCCGGTCATGTCGACCACAAGAACGCGCGATGATTCGGGACGGAGTAGAGACGCGTAATAGCGAGCGGCAAGGGCGCCAAGCTCTATCTGGTCCGCGTCCGGCTC
>NZ_FCOG02000209.1 GCF_001544975.2 Caballeronia arationis
ACGAAAGTTAACATTGACGCTACGCGTTTACAAGCAATTCTTTCGCGTCAGATCCCGAAGATGTGGGCAATCCTGAGACGTACCACGGGGCATTGATTCCCAAGACGGCTTCAAAGAGCTGATTCGTCATGTTCGCTTCGTCTCGCAGGGCTGGTCGCCTCATTCTGCCGCAACCGGCCCTGCCTCAGCTTATCTACCCGACGCGCGTCAAGTGTTCGCTTCGCCGGGCTTGCGCCCGCACTTGACCCGGCACTCCACCCACTCGAGATTCGAAAGAGGCGTTAAAGACATCTCTCACGTTCAGTGGTTCGAGTCCTGGGAAGCCTCATTCCGGAGGGGAAAGCGGATATCAAAGGTCGTGCCGAGCCCTTGGCGGGTCTCAAAGCGAATCCTGCCGTCGAGTACCCGGCAAAGCTCCTTGACGATCGCCAGTCCGAGGCCCACGCCGGGTATATCGTCGCCCGCGGCCCGTTCGAATTCGTCGAATACGCGGACCCGGTCCGCGGGCGCAATGCCTAACCCTGTATCGGCAACGCGCAGATACCAGCTGCTTTCGCCGTAGCCGCAGGTCCAACGGCTCGACTGCGAGCGGGGTGCTGTCGCCGAGCACCACCGAATATTCGGAGCAAAGGCTCGGGTACGCCCGCCATACCGAGCACAATGTCGGTGACGACCTTGTCGTTACACGGCGAGTTTGACGGACGGTCCAGCCGCAGCGTCGTATAGTCGCCCGGCGCGTACTGTCCGTGGCCCCGCTGGATCGTGCCCGTGATCCAGATGTCCTGTTGCGACGGCAAGGTCTTCAAGGGTGGCTCAGCCGCCGCAGCCGCCGCCGGGCTGGCAGCCAGAAACGCGAGCAGTGCCTTTGAGCGCTGTTTCATGATGCTGCTCCCATCTGACGTTTTGGTTCTGATCCCGGGCGTACCCGGCGAATCAACTCAGGTCCGCCGTTGCGCCGCAGCGAAATAGCCGGGCAATCACTGGATCGGCGGCACAACGCCCAGTTTCTCGGCGAGCATGCGCTCGTAGACGCCGAAGTGCAGGTCGACTTCCTCCTGACTCACCGTCGTCACGGTGACGTTCACCTGTTCCGTCGGGAGGCCCAGCACCACTGACATTGCCGCTTCCAGTTGAGGCGCACAGACGCAGTCTTCCACCACGGTCGTGCCCACGGCGATATCGTAGATCTGGTCCTCCTGGTAGACGATCTCGACCAGCCGCGCGCGCGCACTCATGTTGTTATCGATAGCAAGCCTTACGACTTCCGCCACGCTTCGCATCGTTTCAGTCGGAAAGCCTCGGGTCGAACGCAGCCGGACGCGGTGCCTGCCCAGCGTAAGCCAGTCAGAACTGAATTCCATGGTGTCCTCCGTGTGGTCGTTTCCGTGCCTCTCGACAATAGGAGCTGGGATAAGGTTTTCAAGTTCAGATTTTCCCCCTTGAAATTTCCGGCGCAGTGCCTATCTTGGATTTCGCTCAGGCAGACGCGCCGGTGGCACCAGGGCGCGCTGCGTGTTTCGATTTGTTTGCCAGCAGCTGGCAGGCGAACTGGAGCGCGTAAGCCCGTTCGCCTCCATGCTGCATTCAGGGAGGATACGACCATGAGTGATCTTTATTCCAGACCCAGCCCCTTCAGCGAGTTTGACCGTCTGCAACGGGAGATGACGAGCCTCTTCAGCGGCTTCCCGTCCAGCATCCGCTCCGGCCGCTCCGGCGCTACGTTCCCGTACATGAACATCGGTGCGACCGACGACTCGATTGAGATTGTCGCGTTCGCGCCGGGCCTGAGCGCCGGTGTACTCGACGTCTCGGTCGACAAGGGGTTGCTGACGATTGCCGGCGAGCGCAAGCCTGCGCGGCCCGACGCCAGCGGTGACACGCGCGATGACGTTCGCACCTACGCGCAGGAGCGCTTCAGCGGCGCATTCCGGCGCGTGATCGAACTACCGCAGAACGCCGATCCCGACAAGGTGCAGGCGCGCTACACCAACGGCTGCCTGTCGATTACGGTCGGTAAGCGCGAAGCATCGAAGCCGCGGGCCATCACAGTCCAGTAACGCCCATAATTCTAGGAGCAGGCCATGAACGACAGGACACAGGTTGCTGAGCGCGACCAGAAACAGGCAGCACGACGCGAGGCTGACCAGCCGTCGCGGCGGATGACGCTCACACCCGCAGTTGACGTATTCGAGGACAGCCAGGGCATCACGCTGTGGGCGGACCTGCCGGGCGTCACGAAGGACAAGCTCGAGGTGAAGGTGCACGACGGCAATCTGTACATCGAGGCAGAAGCGGTCGTGCCGACACCCGCCGGTCTGCGTCTGCAGCACGCCGAGATCCGCGAGCCGCGGTTCGCGCGGGCGTTCTCGCTGAGCCCGGACTTCGACACGTCGAAGATCGACGCGAACCTGCAGGACGGCGTACTGAAACTGACCATTCCGCGCCGCGACGAAGCAAGGCCGCGACGCATCGAGGTGCAGACGAACTGAGCCCGGAAGATCAGCAACGACGGTAGGAGAAAAGTCGATGGCGACCGTGAGGTCGCCATCCTGCGTCATCTTGGCCTGGACGCTGATCGCCGTGGAAGAATGGTGGTCGCCTCGCGAGGCGAAGTGCAGCGACTTCAGCAGAAGTCTTGCAGATTGAGCGCTGATGGATATCCGGTTTTCCTGTCAGACCATCGAGGAGAAGACGATGAACCACGACCCGAAAAAGTGGAGCCCTTTCAAATTCCTTCGCGGCTCAGGAAGCAGGTCCGACACGCACAGCCCGGAGAATCAGCGGTCGAGCGAACCGTGGCGTGCCGCGTGGCCTGATATCCAGCGACTTTTCTCGCGCGATTCCTTACGTGCGCTGGAGGATTTTTTTCCCGATCCGTTTGCCGTGCGCGGCACGCTCGAACGATGGTTTGGCGACTTCAGTTCATCGCGTTTCCAGCCGCGCATTGACGTGGTCGACGAAGGGAAGATACTGCGCGTGACCGTCGAGTTACCAGGCATGGAGCGGGAGGATCTGACCATCAGCGTCGAGGACGGCGCGCTGGTGCTGCGCGGCGAGAAAAGGCAGGATGTGCACAGTGAGGAGGACGGCTGCTACCGGCTGGAACGCGCATACGGGGCTTTCACGCGCACGATCCCGATGCCCGAAGACGCCGATCCCGATCATGCTCTCGCAAAGTTTGACAAGGGCGTGCTCACCTTGACCGTACCAAAACACGAGGCCTTGCGATCCGCCAGCCGAACCATCGATATTGGCTAACGTCGGGCGGCGCTTTTGCTTCAACGCGTATGGAGGGACAAAGCGCACCTGTCTGACGTGAAGGGTAGTGATCGCCGCCAATCAAGTCACGGGACTTGCGGCGATCATTGCGCCTCGAAGTCGCGAATCCGCTGCCAGTATTCGTCGGCCCGTCCTTCAGGACGCCCATCCTGCACCCAGAGTACGTGAGCCCGCTCCCGCAGATGCTGCTTCAGCGCGCGATGCCAGTATTCCTCCGCGCGTCCGACGGGCCGCCCGTCCTGCTCCCATAGAAAGTAGGCGCGCTCGCGAACACTCTGTTCGAGGCCCGGTTTCGTTTCCGAACTGCTTGCCACGTCATCGCCGTAGGGTGCCATCTGGCCGCCGCGACCGAGGTGGATTCTGGCGGACAGGCTCCCGAGTTCCGCGTCGGAAACCAGCCGGCCGTGGGCGGCCGCCTCGAGCGCTTTTGCTTCGTAAGCCGCGTCGTCCACCTCATCTCCCGGTTGCCCAAGCGTGATGGGATAGGTGTGAATGACAGTGCCACTGCTGTCCAGTACGTCGACCAGTCGCTCCATGGCTCTCTCCTCCCTTTTCTCGGCCGGATCGTTGCTGCCGCTTACCCGTCTCACAGTTCAGGGCGCGGCCGGCGCGCTGGTCGGCGACTCCGCGGCGCAACTGGCAGGCAAGGCGAGGGAGTTCGCCGGTAAAGCGCAGCAGCTTCGCGCCGACGCCGCGAGCGCGGTGCGCGAAACCACAGCCACGAACCCCTTCATCGCGCTGGCAGCGGTGGCGGCCGTGAGCTTTGTGGCAGGTGCCATATGGCGTGCCGGCGGGTCCAGGCGCAACGATCAGTAAGCGACTCTCGCACGGCAGTCGTCCCGGAGCTCATGATCCTTTAAACACCAACGCTCGCGCCTTGCTGTGGGAACGTGGGCATGGTGCCAGCAGATACCGGTCAGGGCAACTCAAGTCGGGCGGCTGGGTTCGCCGCCGCGGACGCGCCGTACGGCACTTCCGCCAGTGGCATCCTTCTTCCATGCGCAAAAAACTTCTGCTCGCTGACGACGACCTCAATGCAACCGCAGCAGTCGCCGTGTTTTTCGAGTCTCACAATTTTGAGGTGCGCACCGCCACCGACGAGATTACCGCGCTTCGGTGGTTCTCCACCTGGCAACCCGACGCGGCCATGCTCGATATCGACATGCCAGGTGCAAACGGATATGAGGTGGCGCAGCACGTGAGGCGCACAGAGAACCCGGGCAAACGCACACTGCTCGTCGCCATTACCGGAGAAATGCCGCCTCACGAGGTCGCCGCCCGATGCCATGAAGCTGGTTTTGATCTTCATGTCGCGAAGCCGGCCGATGTGAAGGCGCTCGCTGAATTTGTCAATTTGTCTTTCCGACACGATCCGTCTCGCCCCAATTTCGATTTATTCGCCTGCACGGCATCGTTATCGTGCGGGCGTCGTCCGGTTATCGCTTATGCAAAACAATAAACATATTCACCAGTACAACGGTTACTCAGTTTCCCCGTCCGCCCACCGTTTGCCGGACGGCTGGTTTGCCGCCAACCTGCTTCTCACGAGGGGTGACGCCCGGAGTGCTGAGCCCGTGTCCTACAAGTTTGATGCGCTCGACTATAAATCCGCGGCCCACAGCTGTTTGGCTGGTCGGCCCGGAACTGACGTTTGACCCGGTCCAGCGGGCACGGCACTGCATCGTCGCGCTGCGTCGTCTTGATCCGGCGCCCACGACGAACACCTTCGAGGCCCATCATCCTCATCAGGCGCGCAACCGTGCAGCGCGCGACCTTCACACCATCGCGCAGCAACTGACGCCAGACCTTGCGCACACCACACACGCCGAAGCTCTCGTCCCAGACCGCCCGAATGAGGGCCTTCGTTCAGCATCGCGACGCACTCGCCTTGGCCATTGCTCCGGATCGCTGCGCCGCCCGGCGTGCCGGTAATACGTCGACGGCGCGATCGGCAGCAGGCGGCAGATCGGCTCGACACCGTAGACGTCGCGATGCTCGTCGATGAACGCGATCATGGCTTCGATCGGCGGTCGAGCTCCGCCTGCGCGAAATATGCCGAGGCCTTGCGGAGGATCTCGTTAGCGGTGCGCAATTCACGATTTTCGCGCTCCGGTTCCTTCAGGCGCGCCAGTTCGGAGGTCGTCGCGCCTGGTCGTTGGTCCACGGTCGCGCTCAGCCTGAATGATCCAGAGGAGAAACTCTCGGGCGTGTTAATTAACATCGAAGAATGAGAATCCCGCCACTCGCCGGTTCCCAATAAAGTCAAGTTTTCATGAAGATCCAATCCAGCGCAGGATCTATGTCATCCGAGACTCATAAGACGGTAGCCAACACCGCGTATCGTCACAATCTGCTCCGCGCCGACCTTGCGCTGAAGCCCATGCACATCGCCTTCGATGACAGTGCTCGCCTCATCGTCGAACGAGCCATACAGCTTCTTTTCTAGGTCGGCACGTAGGAACACGCGTGTCGGTTCTTCAATCAGCGTCTGCAACAACGCGAACTCGCGCGGGAGGAGTGCGAGAATTTCACCATTCTTTGTTGCCTTTTGCGCGGCAGCATCAAGCCTGAGTTCGCCATGTTCAAAGACGGACTGCGTGGGCCCGGCACGCCGTCGCAGCAACGTACGCACGCGCGCGACAAACTCATCAAGTTCGAACGGCTTCACCAGGTAATCGTCCGCGCCGACATCTAGGCCGCGACTGCGATCATCGCCCGTGTCGCGCGCCGTTAGGATGATCACCGCCGCCGCTCCGCCCGCTTGCCTATAACGGCTCAGCACATCGATACCGTCGCCCTTGGGCGGGTCAAGATCAAGCAAGACAAGATCGTAGGCACTATTGCGTAGTGACAGTTCGGCTGTGCGGCCATCTTCGGCCCAGTCGATTGCATAGCCTGCGCGACGCATCGATTCGAGCATTGTGTCGGCGATCATCACGTCGCCCTCGACCAAGAGCAGGCGCATCTTGTTCCTTCGATCCTGTATGCCTGAATTGTCCCGCGTACCATCTTAAGATTTCCTTAAGTCATGATTTCCCGCGGGGCGGGGAAACATACGTGGATCACTGAAGTCGGCGAAATCGTATTGAGCGCATTCCTGGCTGAGAACGTCTCTCGGACCGGCGTGTCCTCACGCTCTTTCGAAGCGCCCGTTTTACTTCTGCTGGGCATGGGGAAAATCGGTCGCGCCGGTGTTCATGGGCGTTGCTGGGTGGGGCGTTCACGGTGCTGGCCGGGGCATTGGTCGCCTGGGCCCGGGTCTTTATCGGTGTTCCCTTCCCGGAGAGATGTTCGGCACCGCCGCGGTGTTCGGCGTGGCTTACACGCCGGTCACGGCGCTCTGCCATTTGGCCGGCATAGCTGTGACCCGATGGGCGATCATGCTGAACCCCGCAGACTCCTCGCGCGGCCGATCGACCTAGGCTGGCTGCCGCGGCGCTGACCGTCGCCGACCAACCGATGCAGAGCAATCAAATCGTCGCCGCCTTCGATTGCGGCGACACAATCACAACCTCGGACGGTCTGCGCGACTTCGTGCGTTACACGGTCCGTCGCGGCAAGTTTGCCGTTGGGATCATGTTTGCGTCGCCGTGGCACGTTGGCCTGCTGGGTGGTGGGACGACCGGGGCTTCGCCAAGACGCATTTTCTTTCCGCGACGATTGATGGCATCAACCCGCGCGAACTGGACGCGGCGGCTCAGCACCATGCCGCCCGCAGGCGTCCAGCCCCGAGCCCCCCAGGAAAGTGGCTGGGAGGATCCGCGAGCACAGGCGCCATAGCATTTAACTCAACCGCGGTTGTACAGGTGAATTGAACGATGGCAAGACAGGTTGGACCGCGCAAATGCAAGCCTAAGACATTTCTCGGACCTCGAGTCCGCTAGTTAGATTAGGCCCTTTGCGGCGCAATCCATCGGGGCCGGCGGGCACGACCGCGATCGAGTCCTGATATATAAGTAAGTCCGCAACCACCCTCCTCGTCATGCACAATTGCCTTGCAAATGGGAGGTGAGCATATAACTCGAGAGTGCCGAGTTCTTGCGCCTTTCTCACGGTCTCATCTTGGCGTTCGTGAGCGCCGATCCAGTTCTCGGTAA
>NZ_FCOG02000617.1 GCF_001544975.2 Caballeronia arationis
TGAGATTCAACCACCTCGGATTCGCCCGGAAGTAATCCCAGATGAAAGCGCAAGCGTTCGTATCGCGGCGGCAGGCTGCAGTCCCGCGAGGTCAAGGCTCACCTCATGACGCGCGAATTCCGCATACATCGTCTCGATGACCGTGACGTACAGGCCTCCCTTGCTTTGGAAGTAGTAATAGAGCATCCGCTCGTTGCTATCCGCGGCCGTGGCAATGGCGTCGACGCGGGCCCCCGACAGTCCGCAGGTTGAAAACTGCTGTGTCGCCGCCCTCCAGGATGCACCGACGCGTGCCCCCCGGGATCTCTTCTGGTGACGTTCTCGGCTCGTTCATGGTCGTCGCCTCCGGCGATGCTGGATACACGTGGATTATGCGCGCGGCGCTCGAGGGTGGCCGTGGAGGCGTCCGGAGTCAGTTCCACGGTGCCGAGACTTATATTACAAAGCTTTCAAGCGTGATAATTGTTATTATCACGCTTGCATTTAATGGCGGTGGCTTGCCACTGGCGACTAGCGTCGTCGGAGCGAGTCCATTCG
>NZ_FCOG02000088.1 GCF_001544975.2 Caballeronia arationis
GTGGGACGACATTTCGGCATGAGGCGGCCCGCCCGCATTCGCGTCCATAGCGCTTCTTCCACGATGCATGCCCGAGCCCTTCGTCTTGCTGGGAACCCAAGTCCGGGGAGGCTGCAATAAGGCGCATGGCACAGGCAACGACAGCCGGAGCGTGACCGGCAGCAACATGCCGTCCGCAGGTGGGAGGCCGTACGACCAGACCGGCCGGGATGTCGGCGGGTGTGCTTCAGATTCATAGTCCCCATCAACCTGACCGGCGGTGTAAAAACTACGTAAAATGGTGTCAGCTGAGCCGACCACACTGGATGCTGGGCAAACACGAGTGCGACTATTCATGCCTCTTCCCTGGATCAAGCGACCGCGGAAACGAGCAGCCCGGCCGTGGTGGGTCGCAGTGTATATCGTGCTTCTTGTGTTGCCGGCAGCCCTTCTTGCGCAGGACGAAAAGGCGGGAATCGCCTTTTCCACGATCGAGCCTAGCGCACAACTGCCCGCAGGCTGGAAGAACCTGCCGGTCGTGCGTGGCAAGCCAATGACGCAATACACGCTTGTTCACGACGGCCATACGACTGTCCTGCAGGCGGACGCGAACCGCTCTGCTTCTGCGCTAATGCACGAGGGCAATATCGACCTCGTCCGCTCCCCTGTCGTGACATGGCGCTGGAAAGTAGAAAGACCGATTGAAGGCGCGGACAATCGCGTCGGATCGAACTCAAAATCGCTCGGTTTTCGGGTGTCACTTTACCCCTCCCGAAGGGCTACGAAGCCAACACAGGGCATCCTGACGAGTCGACTTTTTCGCGGGCCGGTCACGGCGCATTGACACGACCTGGGCCAGTTGTGGTCGTTCAACGTCACGCCCAGGATCGTCGACAATCGCGATCAGGGCTGACTCAAACTTTGCACCCCGCGTCGGTACACGATCTCTAGACAGGGCCGACGCGGATGGACGGTCGTAACTGTCACGCAGGGCGGGGTATCGCGTGAATCGGCCAATCTTCATCGCTTCAATTCGAAGATGCTGTCGATTTCAACCGGGATGCCCATCGGCAACGTATGCACCCCCAGCGCGCTTCGAGCCGGAAGGTTGTCTTGCCCAAACAATGTCAGCAAGAGGTCACTGGCGCTGTTGGCCACCTGCGGATGGTGGGTGAACGACTGAGCGGCACGCACGTAGACCGTCAGTCGGCTGCATCTCTCGACGTTGTCGAGCCCGCATGCCTGATCGACGCAGGCCAGGATCATGAGCATCGTCAGACGTGCTGCGTGCTGGGCCCTTTTCCAGCGACACATCGCCGCCGACTATTCCGACGATTGGCTTGCATCCTCGAAGTGCCCGAGACCGGAGACATAGAGTTGACTCCCCGAAATGGAGACCGTTCGATAGGAGCCGAGCGGGTCGATTGGAGGCGGCAATTTGAGGCCCGCTTGTGCAAGGCGTTCGGATACGTTCATGTTCGGCTCAGAGTGATGTGATGAAACAATGGAGTAACTTGGTCAATTCTGTTCGATGCAGCGGGCTCGAAAGTCCGATTTGAAGTACGTCAACTGGCGGTTTAGGGGCGACTACTGCCCGACGTGAGCCGATCGACGGCGCGTGCCGCGCCAGTTCGGCGTCGGACCGGGTACGGCCACCAGCGGCCATTCGTCGAGCACGGTCGTCGGCCGTTGGAACGACCGCATCACTTCAGAAACCGACGGAGGAACAAACGCTTGTCATCACCGGAAGGTTAAGTCTTGGGCGCACGCTCAGCAATCGATTTTCCTGCTTCGCATTATTATTCGGATAATGCAGAGTTTTATGCGGCGGAGCACTTCGCCGGGACGCGGCGTCGCGATCCCGGCTCTAGCACCGCGAGCCATTTACTTCGGGAACAGCGCCTCCATCTCTTTGCGTACGCGATATGCCGGTTGTTCCTCGTCAATGACGACGTCGTCCCACGTGAGCGACTGGTCCTTTGCAACGTCACGACGCAGTTTCAGATGATGGGCAAGGCCAAGAGGCAAGCTACCGACTTCAAGGGATACCTTGGCAGGGGAGAGCTTACCGAAGACCGTGTAACCGCCTTCGCCATCAAGCAGTTCACCCGCCTTCAGGTTTCGCTTTGCAGTGGCAACGACATCCGCATTGAAATGCTGGGCCACTCCGGTGGGCTCTCGACGCAATCCCACGCTGGCTACCGAGATTCCAAGTTCAAGTCCGATGAGGTGCCACTTCTTGTACTGCACCATGCAGCGCCCGTCGGGGTCAGTGAATACCTGGTACTCCTTGAAGCATCGCTGGATATAGTCATTAGGGGCTTCGACACAGACCCACACGCCCTTGCGGATGTCATAGCCGACGGACGTACCGTCGGTGTTCAACGAGGACACCACGTCGACCACGCCCTTAGCAGACAGTACCCCCCCCTCGGACTTGAGCCGCATAACCGTGGGAATCTGCTCGACTGAAGCAGGCGCGAAGGTAATGCCTTCGGCCTGCACCTGGAGTCCCGTGGCATTCGCGATTGCCGTGCTTTCGATAGCTGGTTTTGAGCCATCGAGAAAAGCATTGAACATCTTGGGGTTCATGCCTCCGATACGAGCCTGCTCTGCTGTCACGCCCCAATGGTCCCAGACCGTGTCAGGCGTCGATTCCCGGAATTTAGGGAGCCACTTATGGCCGCGCCCAGCCGCAATGATGGGAAACCCACAGGTCTTCGCCCAGTCGACAAGCTCACAAGCCAAACCAGGCTGGTCACCGTAAGCAAGCGAGTACACGACACCGGCCTCCCGGGCGCGATGTGCTAGCAAGGGGCCGCAGAACGCATCTGCCTCTACCGTCACGTTGATTACATGCTTGCCGTGCTTAAACGCAGCTAAGCAGTGGTCAACTGCAGCGATGGGGTTCCCGGTGCACTCGATGATAATATCGACACCTGGATGGGCCACCAACGCTTGCCAGTCGTCGCCGACGTGTGTCGTTCCGGAGCGAACGGCGTCGTCAAGCGACGATGCTTGCGCACGATCCGCCTCCCAGCCGACGCGCGCCAAAGCGGCGTGAGCGTTTGCGGGAGCTAAATCGGCAATGCCAACCATATGCACGCCTGGTGTTCGCGGGACCTGAGCCAGGTACATCGAACCGAATTTTCCTGCGCCAATGAGACCCACGCGGATGGGATTTCCTTGCTCGGCGCGGGCGAGTAATTGCGAATAGAAGTTCATGAGGAATTTATCTCCTTTGAGGAAAAGGCGTCAGCTACGAGGCTGGGCGAGGAAGTCGAGGTCACACCCCTCAGGCGCTTGCGTAACCGTGCGTTGATACAGTTCCTGATATCCGCCGCGCTTCTGTGGGCGGGGCTTACGCTCTGCCAATCGACGCGCGATCTCGGCCGGCTCAACGAGCAAATCGATAGTCTTTTTCGACACTGAGAGGCGAATTCGGTCTCCGTTGCGAACCGCTTCGAGTGGGCCCCCGGCGGCGGCTTCGGGAGAGACGTGCAAAACGATGGTTCCATAGGCGGTTCCGCTCATGCGCGCATCTGAGATGCGCACCATGTCCTTGACGCCAGCCTTGGCAAGCTTCGACGGGATGGGCAAGTAGCCGGCTTCCGGCATGCCGGCGGCCAGCGGCCCAGCATTCTTCAACACTAAGACGTCATCCGCGGTGACGTCGAGGTCGGGCGAATCCACGCGCTCTGACAGATCTTCGAGACTTTCAAATACCACAGCGCGGCCTTCCTTCTCGAAAAGAGCGGGCGTGGCAGCGGCGCGTTTGAAGATGGCGCCGTCAGGTGCAAGGCTGCCGTGCAGGGAAATAAGCCCGCCCACTTCGCTCACAGGATCAGTGAAGGGGCGGATGACCTTCCGGTCAACCCAGCCAGCTCGCTCATCCAGCCGTTCTTTAAGCGTGCGGCCGTCAATTGTCAAGCAGTCGAGATTCAACAATGGACGCAGTTCTCGGAGCACGGCCCCCATACCTCCGGCCGCATGAAAATCTTCCATGTAGCCTTCGCCCACCGGTTTAAGGTCGACCAGAACTGGAGTTTCGTCGGAAATTTCATTCAGACGTTGCGGACTAATGCGAATGCCGAGTCGGCCAGCAACCGCTGTCAGGTGAATAATGGCGTTAGTCGAGCCACCCAACGCCATCAGCACGCGGAAGGCGTTTTCCACCGACTGCTCTGTAATGATCTGAGACGGCAGAATGGGCGAACGCGCGAGGCGCACTGCGGCTTTGCCGCTCTCTTCGGCAGCGACTAAACGTTGAGAATCGACCGCAGGTATCGTCGCCGTTCCCGGTAACAACATACCTAAAGCCTCCGCGATGCACGCCATCGTACTTGCCGTGCCCATAACGGCGCAGGTACCAGCAGTAGTGGCCAGACGCGTTTCTACAATCTGAATCTCGGCCGCTTCGATCTCACCGGCGCGAAACTTACCCCAGAAGCGGCGACAGTCCGTACACGCGCCCAGGCGCTCTCCTTTGTGCCGGCCCGTGGACATTGGGCCAGTAACCAGTTGGATTGCAGGACGGTTAGCCGAGGCGGCGCCCATGAGTTGAGCGGGAACGGTCTTGTCGCAGCCGCCAATCAGCACGACCGCATCCATAGGCTGCGCGCGCACCATCTCTTCTACGTCCATCGACATCAGGTTGCGGTACACCATGCTGGTCGGATTGAGGAACACCTCGCCCAGCGATACGGTCGGGAACATGCGAGGCAGACCACCCGCAGCAAGGACGCCTCGTGAAACAGCCTCTACGAGTTGAGGCATGTAGCGATGGCAGTTGTTGAAGTCGCTAGGGGACGCAGCGATGCCGATCACGGGACGCGCGAGAAGTTCTGACGAAATGCCCATCGAGTGCGCCATCGAGCGGCGCAGGTAACGAGCAAAGTCGCGGTCGCCGTAATTGGTCAGCCCATTGTCAAGGCCAAGTGTTTCAGCCATCTTATTTCTCCGTGTGAGAAGCTGCGGCGCTGAACTGCACGCCCAGCATGTCTTCAAAAAGTCGAGTCATCGAACCCTTATCGGTGGCTCGGTTGCCTGTTAAAAGGCTCATCTGGTAAGTTGCTGTTGCTGCGGCAAGCACGGGCATCGGGATGCAATGGCGCGCGCCCAATTCAGCCGCGCTGACGAGGTCCTTGTAGGCCGCTTGGAGCGGGTAGCCATCGCTGAAATGGCGGCTCAAGATTCGGGGAAGGAAGAACTCCGATGCGTAACTTCGTCCGGTACCGCTGTTGATAACAGACGCGATCTTTTCCGGGTCAAGTCCCATGCGTCGCGACATGGGAAGGATTTCAGCAAGCGCCGCGCAATTGATATCGAAGAGCAACTGATTGACTAGCTTTGTTAGCTGGCCACTGCCAGCCTCGCCCATGTAGAGGATGTTGTTACCCATGCGCGCGAGCCACGGCTGCACTGTTTCGAAAACTTCCGGCGAACCACCACACATAACAGTCAATGAACCGTCTTCGGCGCGCGATTGCATCCCGGAAACGGGAGCATCGAGAAAGAGTATGTTTGCCGACGCCAGACGGGAGTGGATATCCAGAGTCGCGCCGTGCTCCATCGTGCTGGTATCCACGACGATAGAGCCGGGCCGCAGTTGGCTCGCTAGGCCTCCATCGCCGAAAAGGACGTCGAGCACGGCTGCAGTGCCAGGCAGACTCAGGAACACGATTTTGGCGTCTGCGAGGCTGGCGAGCGAATCGACAGTCGTGGCACCGGCAGCGTCTAAATCAGCGTAGGCATCTTGTATTTTCGACGTCACGCGCAATTCGGTGTCCGCGCTAAGAAGACGCAAGGCCATCGGCTTACCCATCTGGCCGAGACCAATGAAGCCCACGATCGTGCGCTCAGATTCTTTGGATGTCATGATTCAGTCCTTTCCGAGTTGTCATTTGTTGGAACCCAGGTGAGGCGGGAATGGCCCAAATGGATATTCACCGGTCGCCACTCTCTTGCACGCTCTCCACAGCTTGCAGGCGCGGCCTATTGACGATATTGCAAGGCGCGCCGCGTACGAAGGCCGCAATGTTATCCATGAGTTGGTCGGCCAAGGTTTGAATAGCCTCCTCACTCGCCCACGCAACATGAGGAGTTAGGATGAAGCTGGGGTGGTCAAGCACCTCGTGCAATGGATTGCCAGCCGAAAGTGGTTCTTCGGTAACCACGTCGAACCCTGCACCAGAGATCGTGTTGGATTTGAGGGCTTTTACTAGTGCCGCTTCATTGACGAGCCCGCCACGCGCCGTATTAATAAGCAGGGGTTGCCGCTTCATCTTTGCGAATTCGGCATCGCTAATAAGGTCCCGTGTCTCGCTATTGAGCGGGCAATGAAGCGTGATGATGTCTGATTCCTCGAGGACCTTCTCGAAGGGGGTGTAGAGCATGCCCATGTCATCCCGACCTTTGAACGCGGCAAATAAGACATTCAGTCCAAGCGACCTTCCAATTGCTGCGGTCGCTTTTCCTAGGACCCCGTCCCCAATGATGCCGAGTGTGGACCCCGCCAAATCTTTAATAGGAAAATCAAAAAAGCAAAATTGTCCCGACTCCTGCCAACGTCCAGCTTGCACGGCTGTTCGGTATGAAACTAAGCTTCGTCGAAGTGCAAAAATCAACGCAAAGGTATGTTCCGGAACGGTGTGACCCGCATATTCCCGCACGTTGGATACCGCTATTCCCATCCCATTGCAGGCCCCAAGATCGACGTTGTCGGTCCCCGTCGCGGCTATCGCAATCAATCTCAATTTTTTCGCTTGCTTCAGTGCTTCGCCGTTCAATTTCACTTTGTTCGTGATAACTATGTCCGCGTCGCTAATCCGGGCAAGCAATTGGTCGGGAGCAGTCGATTCGAACACCTCTAGGACGTGGGGAAATGGTAGTTCCTTAAGTCTCGTCGAGGCAGGGATAGTTGAACGGTCAAGAAAGACTAGCTTAAGTGAAGCAGATTGAGGACGCATGTTGATTCCAAGATTCTGTTTTGTTCAGATATGTGCATCGACCATAGAGACGACGAAGCGGTTTAATTGGCGATCTTGCTACGCTATGAGAAGGAGAGGTTGCGTGGACGCTATGCCTTCGAGGTTCAGGGCACCGGTCCGGTAATGGCGTGCCGGACCGAGTCCGGCACACGGCGGTTCAATCGTCACCAGGTCCTTGCGCTAGCTGTGTACGAAACACATCTTTATCGAGAGCTTTCTCCCACTTCGCAACCACGATCGTCGCGATTCCGTTGCCAATGACATTGATGATCGCACCGCCCTCGGAAATAAAGCGATACACGCCAAGAACGAGGACCAGACCTGCGACCGGGATGCCGGGCACGGAGCTGAGCGTAGCTGCGAGCACAATAAAGGCTCCCCCGCTGACGCTTGCCGCACCCTTCGACGTAAGCAGCAGCACCACTAAGAGAGTTATTTGATGTCCAAGGCTCAAGGCGCTGTCCGTCGCCTGCGCAATGAACATCGCAAGTACCGTCATATTGATGCAGCTCCCGTCCAAATTGAACGAGTACCCTGCCGGAACAACGAGGCCGACGACGGACTTTTCGCATCCAAGCCGTTCGAGCTTCAACATCAGGCGGGGCAGCGCAGACTCAGACGACGAGGTCCCCAGAACGATCAGCAATTCTTCCCGGATATACCGAAGAAAGGCGAACAGGCTGAAACCAGCAAGCCGGCAGACCAAGCCGAGTACGACAACCACAAAAATCACGCCCGTCGTGTAGTAAGTAAACAGAAGCTGTCCGTAGGAAGCAAGCGATGTCACACCGTACTTTCCGATCGTGAACGCGATTGCCCCAAATGCACCGATGGGCGAGACGTACATAACGATGCGCACCATGTTGAAGAACGTATTCGCGCCTGCATCGATCACCGAAAGAAGCGGTTTTCCCCGCTCGCCGAGCATCTGCAGACCGAACGCAAAGATTATCGAAATGAATAGGACCTGGAGAATGTCGCCCTCTGCGAACGCTCCGAAGACTGTCGATGGAATGATGTGCGAAAGGAATCCCGTGACGGTCTGATCGTGGGCGGCTTTTGTGTAGGCTGCAATGGAAGAGACATCAAGAGTGCTCGGATCGATGTGCATCCCCGTACCAGGCTTCATCAAGTTGACCGCGATTAGCCCAATTGCGAGCGCCAACGTCGTCATCACCTCAAAATAAATCAGCGACTTCACGCCCACGCGGCCGACAGCCTTGATATCACTCATGCTGGCGATGCCATGAACCACTGTGCAGAAGATCAGCGGCGCAACCATCAGCTTGATCAGCTTAAGAAAGTTGTCGCCGAGCGGCTTCATCGCTGTGCCGACCGACGGATAGAAATGCCCCAGCAGAATGCCGATGATTACAGCAATCAAAACTTGCACGTAGAGGTGGCGATACCAGCGCTTGCGTGGCTGTACCACAGGCTCGGGCGCAGCCGACGCAGGGGTGGAAATAGTCATAACTGTCTCCTTCGATAATGCTTGATTAAGTGTGGGTCGGCTTATGCTCCGCTTGCCACGTCGGGTGATTACTTAGGCAACTTACGTCGAAACCTAATTCGTCATTCGCGCCTTTATAATGTGTTCATCCCCGCGCTGCGCAGCGCTGGCAGCGACAAGATCTACCGGCATTCAATAAATCCCCGAATGCCGCGCGAAAGGCTATGGTGAATAGCCGTTGTGCTTACAACGCGCGGGGCTTGCTCTTAAGGGTGCGTTTGCTCTAGCTTTCGGTCTTATATCGGACAGACGATGAGGCGGAATGCTCACCTCTGCCACTTTTTGCGATGCGCGTTGTAACGAAGAAAAGAATAATTAACGCAAGCATTCCAAACGCGGCGATGAGTTGAAGGCCGCCGTTGAAACTTCCGGTTGCATCTTTGATTAATCCCACTGCATAGGGATTAACAAATCCTGACAGGTTGCCAAGCGAATTGATCAACGCGATACCTGCTGCCGCTGCTGCCGGTCCAAGAAGACGCGGGGCGAGAACCCAGAAGACAGGCAGAGCAGAGAAAACGCCAAACGCAGCAAGGCAGAGTAACGCAAGCTTTCCCACAGGGGCTGCTACAAGCGTCGATCCTGCGAGACCGATCACTGCCAAGGCAAGAGGAAGCAGGAGATGGAAGCGTCGCTCGTTAGTGCGATCTGAATGACGGCCCACGACGATCATCCCAACAGCACCAGCGATAAAGGGAAGCGCGCTAACGAACCCGACTTGCTGGATGCTGAGGTTAAAAGCTCGGACGATCTGCGGCAGGAAAAAGCTCAGCCCATAGTTGAAACCTGTTACGCCGAAGTAAGCTAAAGCGGTGAACAGGATCACCGGGCTTTTTAACAGATTGAACACGCCATGTTCCACAGCGGTCGCGCGATTCTGGCGTTCAGCGGCAAGCGTTGACTCAAGCCAGGCTCGCTCGCTATCGTCAAGCCATTCGGCATCTTTCGGTGAATCGCGCAACACGCGCAGTACCACAAAAGCGAGCACGAGTGAGGGCACCGCTTCGAGGAGAAACATGATCTGCCAGCCTGCAAGACCGAGCCATCCGTGAAGGCTCATTAAATAGCCTGACAGGGGCGAGCCAATCACGCTCGCAAGCGGCATAGCGGCCATGAATCCGCCGATCACGCGGGCGCGGTATGTCGCTGGAACCCACAGCGTGAGTAAGAACACAACGCCTGGAAAGAAGCCGGCTTCTGCCGCGCCAAGCAGCACCCGCACAACGTAGAACGACCACTCGCCTTGCACAAAGGCCGTTGCTGCCGAACACAAACCCCATGTGAACATGATGCGAGCAATCCAGCGCCGCGCTCCGACCCGCTCAAGCAAAATGTTTGATGGCACTTCGAAAACGAAATAACTGACGAAGAATAGCCCCGCTGCGAGACCAAAAGCAGAAGCGGAAAGTCCGAGATCACGGCTCATTGTGAGAGCGGCGAAGCCGACATTCACGCGATCCAAGAAGGCAACTACGAAGCAGATGGTTAGAAGGGGAGCAAAGCGGCGCAGTACCTTGCGCATGGTCCGCGATTCAATTTCTGTCATGAATGTCTCCTGCAAACATCAATGTGAGATCGGCTCTGCTCTCCGGCTTTTGCGATCAATGGTTGTTTTCTCACGCGATCCGGCGCGTGCGGTGAGGCAAGGCTAAGCCAGCAATTGGGCTCTCGAATGACCGGATGCAGTCGTCCAGCAGGCAGCCGAGGTACGCGGTGCACATCGAGCGACCGCCGAACGCAATACTGGATACGTTGCCGAGAGTGGACTTTCCGGCGGTCTGCATGTCGGCATGCTGTAGTGTCGCCTCTTGTACGCAACGAGCGACCAACGCCGCATGATCGTGGTCGGTGTCCGCGAGGATAGTTTGGATGTCGCCATTTGGACGCACGAGCAGCACGCGGTTGCTCGCTATGCACGTTAGCCACAGCCCTCCGTGCACATCAAATGCAAGCCCGTCGGGAAGATCTGCCCCGGTCAGCGTCGCAACTGTCTCGCGAGCCCCGAGGCTCGGGGCGGCAGGCGTACCGATAAGCGAAAAACGGCTTACGCGCTGAGCGTACGTCTCGTTGACGTAAAGCCATCGACGATCCGGCGAAATCGCGACCTCGTTCGTGTATCCGAGACCGTCTGCCACGATGCGGGCCGTCCCCGCTGCATCGATCACGCCAATGAAGCCGTCGGTCACCTCATGATTCCATGCTTCGCTTCGCGGAATTTTTCGGGTGCTAACGGTGAACCAGAGCACACCGTATTCATCAACAGTGAGGAAGTTACTAGGCGGCAGTGGCACTCCATCGACCGCATCCAGCACGGTCTCAATCCGGCCGCGAGTGTCAATGGAAAATAGGCCGCCGTTGGCTTTTCCAAGATCAGCGAATAGGACGCAGCCATCCGGCGCCAGCGCGATTCCGTTCGGCACATATCTGCGGGCGGGATCAGCTTCGGACTCGATCAGCCGATGCGAAACGGTGCCGTCCGAGGACACCACCGAATATCCACCCGCGCCGTGCGCTGCAATTAAGATGTCGTTGTCAAGCGCAAGAACGCATTCGGGCCGCGTCAGGCCACGCGCCACAACTCGCAACTCGTTAAGCGGCACCTGAAAATCACGTGAAAGAGGGTAGTGTTCCATCGACTCACTCGATCGGTTCAGAGATTTCAATAAGGTTCAAATCGGGGTCACGAACATAGACCGAACGGATCTTCTGCGTGGCTCCAGTACGTTCAACGGGACCTTCAGCAATTGGCCAGTTGCATAGATGTAGATGAGCAATAACATCCACGAGCGGAACAGCGGCCATAAAGCAAAGATCAAGCGCTCCGGGGACCGGAAGATGCGCTCGTGGAGCAAACTCAGCGCCTTGCTGGTGCAAGTTAATCTTCTGGTCGCCAAAGCGCAGGGCTGTGCGTCCTTCGCCGAACGTTTCTGCCTGCATTTGGAGGACTTCGACGTAGAAGCGAGTCGTAGTGCGTATGTCGATACAGGTCATCACAAGATGATCAAGGTGATCGATAAGCGGCATTTCACGCTTTTTCAGCAAAGGCACGTTGTTCTGGAAGGCCGTCACTTGAGGCGCAGGGAATGGCGTGCAGGTCAAGTCGCTGTCCAGCTTTCAGCAATTGGCTTGGCACGTCGTGGCCAATGAGGCTCGGAAGCAAAGCCGACGCGGAAAGCAAAGCCGTTAGATCGACGCGCGTGTCGTAACCATCCAGTTCGAGCATATGTACCAGCTCTTCGGTGCAAACATTTCCGGTCGCACCGGGTGCGTACGGGCAGCCGCCAAGGCCGCCGAGTGAAGCATCAAACCGATCGATCCCCGCATCGAGGGCTGCCAGCGTATTCGCGAGCGCCATACCGCGGGTGTTGTGGAAATGCAAAGTCAGCTCCAACGTCGAGAAGCGCTTCGTCGCGGCCGCGCACAGCGCCCCTACTTGTGAAGGAAAGGCCATGCCCGTGGTATCGCAAAGCGTAACGCCATGGACACCGAGATCAGCAAAGCGCTGCATCCAGTCGAGGACCTCTGCCTGTGCGATGTCACCTTCCATCGGACAGCCCATTGCTGTAGAAAGGGAGACATTGATCGCTACGTTAGTCTGCTTTACAACGCTGATTACATCGCGCAGTTGCGCGAATGACTGCTCGCGGCTCATGCGCAAATTCGTGCGGTTGTGACTCTCGCTCACTGACATCACCAGGTTGACTTCATTCACGCCGCACGACAATGCACGTTCGGCGCCGTTGATGTTGGGCACGAGAACTGTATATACGACACCATCGTGTCTGGCGATGCCGTGCATCACTGCTTCGGCATCACGCAACGCAGGAATGGCTTTCGGGGAGGTGAACGAGGTGACTTCGATCTTTGCGTACCCGCATGCGCTCAGACGATCGATCAAGGCGATCTTCGCATCGGTGTCGACAAATTGTGCTTCATTTTGAAAGCCGTCTCGAGTCGCGACTTCCTGAATATAGATACGCTTGCTGCCGCTCATGGCACGCTCCTTCAAATGATGCCGCGTGCGCGCCAGGCGTCGCGGGTTTGGTTGTCAATCCCGATACGCCCGAGAACCGTGTCCGTATGCTGGCCAAGCGTCGGTGCCAACGTATCGACCGTACCGGGCGTTGCGCTCAGCTTCGGTACTACGCCCGGAACCTTTATGGGCGTTCCATCTGGCAGCTGCGTCTCAAGGATCATGTCGCGCGCAAGGTAGTGAGGGTCGTCGGCAATGTCCGCGACGTCGTAGATTTTCCCTGCGGGGATGCGTGCTTCATTAAGCGCGGCGAGTACGTTTTCGAGCGTCTGAGTGCTTGTCCATTCAGCAATCGCCACATCAATGCGCTCGACACTCTTCACGCGGCCGTCGTTCTGGGCGAGCGCGGGATCCTCCGCAAGATCGCGGCGTCCGATCAGGTCCATGAGGCGTCGGAAGATGCTGTCACCGTTGCCGGCGATCAGCGCATATTTGCCATCGGAGCAGCGGTAAGCGTTCGAGGGCGCAATGCCCGGCAAACTACTGCCGGCCGGCTGACGTACGGTGCCGAATGTCGAGTACTCCGGGAGAAGGCTTTCCATCATGTTGAAAACCGACTCATAGAGAGCAACGTCGATCATTTGCCCTTCTCCGCCGTTTTGATCACGGTGCCGCAGCGCGAGCAAAATGCCAATCACGCCGTGCAGGGCGGAAAGCGAGTCGCCAATTGAAATACCCACCCGCACAGGCGTGCGGCCTGGCTCGCCACTCAGATGACGCAAGCCGCCCATTGCTTCCGCGACGACGCCAAAGCCTGGACGATCACGGTAAGGTCCCGTCTGACCGTAGCCCGATACGCGCAGCATGATGAGACCAGGGTTCAGCGCATGCAATTCATCCCAGCCAAGGCCCCAGCCTTCGAGCGTGCCCGGCCGGAAATTCTCAATGAGCACGTCGCTGTCTGCGACGAGCTTGCGAATAACGTCCTGACCTTCCGGGGAGCGAAGATCAAGCGTCAGCGATTCTTTGTTGCGCGACTGTGCTGCCCACCATACCGACGTCCCTTCGTGAAGGAGACGCCATTTGCGCAAGGGATCGCCCGTAACCGGGGGTTCGACTTTGGTGACCTGCGCGCCGAATTCAGCAAGCATCTTTCCTGCAAATGGCCCAGCGATGAGCTGACCCATTTCGAGCACGCGGATGCCCTGAAGTGGCTTCGTCATGGTTGTCTCCTGTGAAGCATCGTTTTGTTGATGCCTCACTGTGCGACAAACCAAGCTTGTTGATAATCAATGAATTTTCAATGACCCTTTCCCGGCGAGAAAGCGTGGGGAAAACCCTATGAAGCGTGCTTCGTCCCGGACATGAAATCGAATAATCGTGCGGCCTCGGGCGATAGGGCGCTTCGCGAACGGGTGCCGATCCACAAGGTGCGGTCGGCCCAGCGGTCAGTAAGACGCACCGGGCGTAGGCCTGCCGCCAGGATCTCATTGCGGACCGCAGCTTCTGGTAGTACGCCAATCCCAAGGCCCTGCTCGATCATCCGGCAAATGCCATCGAAACTGCTTACCTGAATGCGAACTTTGAGTGTGCGCTCAGCGCTGAAGGCGGCTTCGAGCAATCTCGCAAGCAGAGAACTGCCCTCATTAAGACCGACAAACTCAAAATCCAGCGTATCGGCGAAAGAAACTTGTTCGAGCGAAGCGAGCGGATGGTCGTTCGGTACCAGCAAAACAAGTCTGTCCCGGTGATACGCGGCTTTTTCTATGCCCGGTGCAGCCACATTGTCAGCAAAGACGCCGAGATCGGCGTCGCCGTTTGCAACCGCCGCAACGATCTCCCCACTGAGGCGTTCTTCGAGCGAAATCTTGACGCTGGGATTCTGGGAAAGGAACTCGCGTACATCACGCGGGAGGAACTGCACGATTGCCGAGGTATTTGCCCACATGCGGACATGGCCGCGCACACCGATCGCATAGTCGCTCATCTCGGTCGCCATGCGGTTGACGCGCTCGATAACGTGCCGCGCGTGCGCCAGAAGACCCTTGCCGGCAGCTGTTAGCTCGACGCCACGCGGCTGCCGCACAAGAAGCATGCACCCGGTGCTGCTCTCAAGCTCGGCAATCCGCTTGCTGACCGCTGAGAGAGTCATGTTCGTGCGATCGGCTGCTCTCGTCAGGCTACCGACTTCAGCAACGACGATGAAAAGGCGCAGCGACTGTAGATCGTACTGAAAGTAGTTTGGCATGATGTGACTACACGAGCGGACGGGGGGCGCGCGCCGCGCGCCGGCTGTCGTCACTGTAAAGCAGAACCGCTCAGGCGTGACGCGTTGCGATCGTACGTCTGTTCGAGACGACGAGCAAACAGATACCGATTACTTGTAGCGCGAGCACTGGCGTGAGCGCCATGGCGAAGCTGCCGATACTTTCACGAATCACGCCGATGAGATACGTCCCCGCGAAGCCAGCGAGATTGCCAACTGCGTTGACCTGCGGGAGACCGGTGGCGACAGCCCGGGGGCCCAGCGACGGAGGCTTCTCGTAGAGGTCGAATGACCGAAGCTCACTTTTTCGAGACGTCGGCGACAAGGTGCGTCGAGTGGCTGCGTTGGGTCGTCAAGGAGCATTGGATTTTCCTGCTAGCGGCCATTCCCGATCTAAAAATTCCACCGATGGTTCCGTCTCAGCAACGGGCGCTAAACTTCCGCAAGCTGACGTAGGGTTGAGATTGACCCGCTCGGACGGACGGATTTGCAGTCAGAGATTCGTCGCTTCATTGTTCCTAGGCGCAGTGCTGACGTTCTGGTTCAGGATCAGCAACAAGATGCTGGGCTTGATCATGGCTTCCGGTTCTGGAGTGTTGATATCCGCTGTGGCTTTTGAACTTGCCCATGAGTCCGTGGACCTGTCCCACGGAAGTGGCATGGCGGCCCCGGGACTATTTGCCGGGGCAATCGTTTTCTTTGCCGCAGATTTGACCATCAGTCACATGTGCGGGGAGTCAGACAGCCTGCCGCCGACGTCAGCGCGGCAGTGTCTGTGTGATCGCCTGCAGGCACACCGTCATAAGCGGACCTGGAACGATGCCTAGCACCAGCACGGCCACGCCGTTAAGCGATAGCAGCGCGCGGTTGCAGGCTCCCGCCGCGAGCGGCGTCGTGTCCTGCGGCGCGTCGAAGTACATCAGTTTGACAATGCGCAGGTAGTAGAAAGCGCCGACCAGCGAAGTGACCACGGCCAGCACCGCAAGCCATGTAAGGCCGGCTCTCATCGTGGCTTCAAGGACCGCGAGCTTCGCGTAGAAGCCGACTGTCGGCGGGATGCCAGCCAGCGAGAACATCATTACCATCATCACGAACGCGGAAACTGGGCTGCGTTGATTCAGACCTTTGAAGTCTTCGAGCGTATCTGCCTCGAAGTCGCGGCGGGCTAGCAGCATAATCACGCCGAACGCGCCCGTCGTCGTGACCAGATACACAATGCTGTAGAACATCGCCGAACCGTACGCGCTCGCCGCGCCACCGGCCTTGCCGTCGACAACCCCCGCCAGCAGGCCCAGCAGCACGAACCCCATGTTCGAAATGGCCGAGTACGCGAGCATCCGCTTAACGTTAAGCTGGACGATACCGGTAAGGTTTCCGACGATCATCGAAAGCGCCGCCAGGATCACAAGCATTCTTTGCCAGTCGAAGGCGAGCGGCAGCAGACCCATCACCAGGAATCGCAGACCCCACGCGAACGCCGCGAGCTTCGGACCGCCGCCGACGAAGAGCGTCATCGCGGTTGGCGCGCCCTGATAGACGTCCGGCACCCACATATGAAACGGCACCGCGCCCATCTTGAATGCAATGCCTGCGACGATAAAAATCACCCCAAATAGCAGCACGGCATCGTTGATGCGGCCCGAAGCGACTGCCTTCAGTACCTCGTTCAGTTCAAGCGAGCCTGTCGCGCCGTAGAGCATCGAGATGCCGTATAGCAGGAAACCCGTGGCCAATGCGCCAAGCACGTAGTACTTTATTGCGGCTTCACTCGATTGCGGGGCGTCCCGGCGTAACGCGATCATTGCGTACAGTGACAGCGACATCAATTCGAGCCCGAGGTAAAGCATCAGGAAGTGGTTGCCCGAAATCATGATCAACTGGCCGAGCAGCGAGAACATACCCAGTAGAAACACGTGGTCGCGGAATAGCTCTCGATCTTCGAGATATTTACGCGAATAGACGAGCGCAGCAGCGAAGCCAAGTGACACGCCCGCCTTCATCACGCTCGCGAACGAATCGATGACGATCGTCCGCGAGAAGAAATAGTATTGATGGGAGTCGGATGCTTGGATCGCGAACCCCACCCCTGCCGCGGTCGACGACAAGAGTGCGGCGAAGTAAGTAAGACGCCGGTTGGATGCTTCGGAGCAGAAGTCTCCCAGCCGGGACGCAATCACGATCGCCAGCACTACCAGCGCGTCGGGCAACAGCACATGTGCGTTTTGCATGATCTTTAATGGCTCTTATGAAATTAGACGAGTCAAAGCCGCATGCGAATCGTTTGAAAAGACTTTTTCGTCCAGTCATTCTCCCGCCAAGTGCCCCGTCATTGGCTCGAAGTGGCTCCAATGTAGTCTTGGCTCGCACGCAATCCCAGCCATTCACGCGCGATTGTCCAGTTCCGGCGCTGATTATCCGCCGGGCGTTCATAGCCACATGCGATTGCATCTCGTCGTGTTTGTCGCGTGCCTCTCACCGGGATCTGGGCCCCACAGTCGTTAGCGAACGATGCCAAGCCGGATGCAGTCAGAAGCTCGGCGGAAATGACGCTCATTACATCTTCGAGCGATGCCCCGGGTCCGCTTCGAGGTTTACCGCGCAGACGCATGGCTAGGCGAGGAGCGGTGCCGCGCATGTCATCCGGTCTCGTGTCCGGTAGACAGATTGTCCGTCGGACTGCCTGAGCCGGCGCCGCTGGATCTCCCTGGCTCGGCTCCCGCCGGGTCCGTCGTCGGGGTAGGCGTTTTCTTGCCGCCGCCCCGCCTTTCCGACATCGTCACCAGCACGTAATAAAACATTGGAATAAAAAAAACGGCTATCACGGTAGCGCTTAGCATCCCGCCTATGACACCAGTGCCGATCGAATGACGGCTATTTGCCGACGCACCGGTTGCGAGGGCAAGAGGCACGCAGCCAAGGATAAATGACAGGGATGTCATCACGATAGGGCGTAATCGCTCGGTAGCCGCGATGACCGCCGAGTCATGGATCGATATACCTGACTTTCGGTTGAGCGCGGCAAACTCGAAGATCAGAATCGCGTTTTTCGCAGCGAGCGCGACTAGCATGGTCAGTCCAATTTGAAAGTAGACGTCGTTTTCGAGTCCGCGCAGCAAGATGGCGAGGAGCGCGCCGAAGAGGGCGAACGGCACGGCCATTAGAACGCCGATCGGGAGGCTCCACATTTCGTATTGCGCGGCAAGGATCAGGAACACCATGACTAGGCCGAACACGAACACAAGTCCCGAAGTATTGCCAGCCTGCCTCGCCTCGTAGGCCTCACCGCTCCAGCCGAGATCATAGTCCGGCGGCAGTACACCCGTGGCGACCTCCTCGAGCGCGGTGAGAACTTGCCCCGAACTATAGCCCTGTGCTGCGTTCGCGGTGATCTTGACCGCCGGAAAATTGTTAAAACGGGTCACTAGATCGGGACCGGTTACGTATCTCGTCGTCACGACTGCCTTAAGCGGCACCATGTCTCCAGATCTGCTGCGTACGAAGATTTGCTCGAGATCTTGAGGGTTCATTCGATACTTCGCTTCGGCTTGCAGAATCACCTGCCACAGCCGGCTCGAACGACTGAACTGTGAGACGTACAGAGAGCCGAACATAGTTTGCATCGTGCTGTATACGTCCTCGATCGGAACACCCAGCGTCTTCGCTTTGTCACGGTCGACGCTGACAAGCAGCTGCCGAGACGAAGCGTTGAAGGTCGAAGTAACGCGCGCGAGCTCGGGACGTTGTTGAGCCTTTTCCATAAATTGATTTACCGCACCCGCTAATTGAGAGATCGTCCCGTCGCCCTTGCTCTGGATCCACATTTCGGTCCCGCCGGTCGTACCGAGCCCCGGAATCGACGGCGGGTTGACCGGCAAGATAATCCCCTGCTTGACCGAGGAGAGGTTTGCGTAGGCGCCGATCAGCACCGCCCGCGCGTTTTGCGTCTTGATGTTCGCGAACTTGTAGCGCTCGTCGAAACTCTTGAAACCGATGAAAAACGCCCCCGCATTAGTCTTATTCTTGCTGTCGAGCAGGCTGAATCCATCGACGACTGTAACGCTGCTCACGGCCGGTTGTTTCATGAAATAGTCGGTAACGTTCTTTGACACTTCTTCGGTGCGATCAAGGCTCGCCGCATCCGGCATGATGACCGCGCCTAGCAGGTAGCCTTGGTCCTCCGGCGGAAGGAAAGCGGTTGGCACCGATCTCATCATGATGAACGAGAGCGCGATCATCCCGGCAAAAAGCAACAACGCAACAGCAAAACGTCTGATAGCCAGCCGGACCGCGCTCGTATAGCCCTGTGTCATTCGCTCGAACGTGTTGCCGAACCATTTGAAGAAACCTTTTTTTTCATGATCTCCCGGCCTGAGCAGCAGCGCTGCCAAGGCCGGCGAGAGGGTGAGCGCCACCACGGTTGAGAGCACCACCGAAATAGCGATGGTGATGGCGAACTGCTTGTATAACTGACCGGTGATGCCACCGAGAAATGCCACAGGAACAAAGACCGCGCACAGGACAAGCGTGATCGCCACGACCGGGCCGGATACTTCATCCATCGCCCGCTTGGCCGCATCCCTCGGACTGAGATTGTGAACCTTCATATTGCGCTCGACGTTCTCAATCACGACGATCGCGTCGTCCACCACGATTCCGATTGCGAGCACCATGCCGAACAGGGTCAACATGTTGATCGAGAAACCCAGTGCAAGCATGCCAATGAAGGTCCCGACGATTGACACAGGTACCGCGAGTACCGGAATTAGCGTCGCGCGCAAGCTCTGCAAGAATACGAACACTACGATTACCACCAGTACCAGCGCTTCAAAGAACGTGCGCACTACGTCCGAGATCGACGCGCGAGTAAATTCGGTCGTATCCATCGCGATTTGATATTCAAGCCCTTCGGGAAACGACTCCTTCATATCGGCGAGAGTCTTGCGCACTTGACTCGATACGTCGAGCGCGTTTGCGCCCGGCTGCTGATACACCGCGATAACGGTTGCGGGTTTGCCCTGAAACTTGCTTCGAATTGAATAATCCTTTCGTCCGAGCTCAGCGCGGCCGATGTCCTTGAGGCGCACGATTGCCGCGCCTCCGCTTGCTGCGCGGATGATGATACTTTCGAACTCGCTCGGGTCCGTCAGCCGGCCCTCGGTGGTCACCGCGAACGACTGCTCGACCGGCGAATCCGTTGGCGACTGGCCAACACTGCCTACCGCAAACTGCTGATTCTGATTCGCGACGGCGCTTTGCACGTCGGATGCCGTGATGCCCAGTTGCGCCATGCGGTCTGTTTTGAGCCAGATGCGCATCGCGTAGTCCGGATTGCCAAAGATGCTCGACTGATTAGCGCCAGGTATGCGCTTGAGCGCGTCGAGCACATAGATGTTGGCATAGTTAGCGATATAGGTAGAATCGTAGCGCTCGGTCGGCGAATATATCGCTATCACCATCATGAACGCCGACGATTTCTTTTGTACCTGAATTCCCTGGGCCTGCACCGATTGGGGTAATTGCGGCAACGCCAAGTTCACGCGATTCTGGACGTCGACCTGTGCTCGCTCTGGATCTGTGCCGATCTTGAAAAAGGCGTTGAGCGTATAGTTGCCCGTTGATGAACTCGAGGAGTTCATGTAGATCATGTTGTCCGCGCCGTTTACCTGTTGCTCAATCGGCGCACCAACATTATTCGCGACGACCGCGCCGGTTGCCCCCGGGTAGGTAGCTGAGATCGTGATTTGCGGCGGCGTAATGTCGGGATACTGCGCGATCGGCAGCCCGAGCATCGACAACGCACCCCCGAGCGTGATGACGATCGAAATGACCGATGCGAATATTGGCCGGTCAATGCAGAAACTCGAGATGCTCATCTCGACTGCCAGGTTAGGTCGCGCTAGAATCCAATGGACCCGCGCACTGCGTTGTACCTCACGTTCCGCACTTCCGTGTGCGAGCCGTAGAAGCATAAGAGACCAACCATCGACAGGCGCCTGCATGATCCTCAGCAGCGTTGTGCGCGCTCGCGCCGCGAATTGCGACCCGGTTGCCGCTATGCAGGAACAACCTAAGCGTAGGTCGATTTTTCATAACCTGTATTGGAACATCCCCTAATACTTACGTAACCGGTCTTCACGCACCGGCGTTAGCCACCGGGACGTGTTTTGGTGCACGGATTCTTGAATGCCGACGGGATGACGAGACGCGGTCTCAGTACGGTCACGTGTGGCAGCTTCGGACACTAGCAGGTGTTCGTTCTGAAGAAAATGATCAGCTGAACAAGCCGCAACGAAAAGAATAGGTAGCCTTCGCTCAGTGCAGCCTGCAAACCCACGTGCCACTGCAGTTTGGCCAGTCTTCGAAGTCCATCGATGAAATTGAGCGCGATAAGCACGCAGCCCGCTCCAGCAACAAAATAGCCGGCAAAAAGAGGGTTGTGCATGCCAAAGAGATCGATCGAATCGAATCGTCTTACTGTCTCGAAGCCTGCCGCGACGATGATTGTGGAAACCACAAGATTCCTGGCGTGATCGAAGACGCCCTTCAAGCCGCCGCGATCAAAAAGAGCGTGCAACACGGACTCGGGAACGATTCTCACTTGACCTCCTGGGCTTAACGTCGAGGTTGAACATCTTGCGTACTCACTAACGCTTGTACCGCAGAAATCGCTCGATCGCATGTCGATGCGGATTGATTTTTACCGATCTTCGTCGATACTGGGTAAACGCCGTGTCCTGCGAGAAGGTCAGGCCGCTGGGGCGGTTGAATGCGCCGCTGCAAGGTGTTCGATATCACACGATGTGAGGCCGATATGGAATCGATACAGGACTGCTGTGCGGCTGATCATTCAAAACAAAACAAGCGACGAATCTTGCTGAAAGGAACCGGAACATGCGCCGCAGCATTGTTAATTAGCCTCGGGTTACGACCGAATGTTGTCGAGGCTGCCGCGCTGACAGAGTCTCAGCGAGACGCACTGACGCCCGAGCAGGTCATCGAAATGATGAAAAAAGGAAATCAGCGGTTTCGGTCCGGCAAGATGAAGTCACAGGATTTTCTTGCTCAGAAGCGTTCTACTGCGCCAGGCCAGTATCCGGCAGCAATTGTCCTGGGCTGCATCGACTCCCGCGCACCGGCCGAAATCATTCTGGACATGGGCATTGGGGATACGTTCAACGCACGGGTGGCGGGGAATATCGCCAACCGGGACATGCTTGGCAGTATGGAGTTCGCCTGCGCAGTAGCTGGCGCGAAGGTCGTACTGGTGATGGGACATACTGCGTGCGGCGCGATAAAAGGGGCCATCGATAGTGTGGAGTTGGGAAATCTCACAGGGCTGCTCGATACGATCAAACCATCGGTCGAGGCAACCCACTTCCAAGGCGATCGCACCAGCAAGAACGACGAATTTGTAGATGCCGTGGCGAGGACGAATGTCAAGCATACCGTCGATGCAATACGTGCAAATAGCACCGTCCTTGACGATCTCGAAAAGAAAAAGAAAATTATGATCGTGGGCTCAATGTACGACTTGCGCAACGGGCTGGTGACTTTCATGAACTGATCGGCCACGAGTAAAAACGGGCTACATTTCGAGTCACGCGATATTGGGCGTGGGCAGCCGGTGGCAAACAATGACCCGGGCCGCCTTGTTTTATTCTTTAGGCCGCCCTTCTTCGAGCCCTCCAGCCGGAGCGCGAAACATTTGAGTTGTGGCCAAATGAGAACGGTTTGTCGCATGGACCGGTCATCAACATCGTTATCGGACTGCTATGAGCCTCGCCATGCTGAGATCTTTGTTGCCCCGGGCGGTAATACCCGTCGCATTGATTTTGAGTCCGAGTATTTCATCCGCCGCAGCACCGGTGGATCCGATAGTCGCCGAGGAAGACATATGCATGCCTGAGGGGACCTATCCGATGCACGGAGGCGGGACAACGGTCTTCTCTCTGCAAAACTGTTTTAGCCGCCCCGTGAGGGACACGGATCCGCGGGAGATAAGAATCCCGCGCGCGAAAAAGAGTCCCCGGGACGCTTTCAATGGAGCCCGGGTGTCACGTTACGACTACCACGACGCGTTATACCACTGTGTGAAGCGACATATGCGGTTGCCGACGGTGGAAGAGCTGACGGCGCTGTTCGTCTACGCGAACCGTGATAGCAGTAGCGCCACGGCAAGCAAAAATGCGATCGTCGCGCCGAAGGACGATGCTCGTTATCCCGGCGGCCTTTATGGCTGGGGCGGCAGCAGCGAATACTGGTCGCATACCTTCGCGGGGAACGGCAAACACAAGGTCGTCGATCTCAGAGACGGTCGAGTGACTATCAACCACGATCCACAGCGCGCCTATGTGTCGTGTGTCCACTGAAAAGCCTTGCAACCCTGTTCTGCCCCAAGTGCCGATTCAGGAGATCGCGCACTTGACGACCGGGGAGCGCTCAACGCTTCCTTTACCGGTAAATTGGCAACAGCAGAAACAATTTAATGACGATCGCATTCGCGATGTCGATAAAAAAGGCCCCCACCATCGGTACTACCAAAAAGGCCAAATGCGAGGGGCCAAATTGTGCCGTAATGGCTTGCATGTTGGCGATCGCTGTGGGCGTGGCTCCGAGGCCAAACCCACAGTGCCCGGCGGCCAGGACCGCTGCGTCATAATTGCGCCCCATGACGCGAAAGGTGACAAACATGGCATAGAACGCCATCGCGATCGCCTGCACGATCAAGATGGCGAGAAGCGGCAGCGCGAGCGAGGTCAGATCCCCCAGGCGCAGGCTCATCAAGGCGATTGCGAGAAATAGACCGAGACTCACGTTGCCGAGTAGGGATACGGCGAGTTCGAAGACTCGATACCATCCGGGCACGGCAAGCCCATTTCGCAGCAGCACGCCAACGAATAACACGCATACGAAGGCAGGAAGCTCAAACGCTGTGCCGCTCAACCGGGATGCGAGTGCGGAGCCGACAGCTAGGCAAACGGCTATTAGCGCCACTGTTTCAATGACGGCACCCGCCGTAATCGGCCGAACAGCCTTTGGTTGTTCGAACCCTGTCGCAACTGCAAGCTTTACTTCCGGCGCAGGCGCAAGGTCATGGTGTGTGATCAGAAAACGAGCGACCGGGCCGCCGACCAGTCCCCCAAGAATCAAGCCGAACGTAGCACAGGCGATGGCGATCTCCGTCGCTGATGCGAGACCGTGACGCTCGCCGAATACCTTAGCCCATGCTGCGCCCGTTCCATGACCGCCGGAGAGGGTCACCGACGCTCCGAGGAGCCCGAGAAGGCGATCTTGTCCCAAGATCCAAGCGAGCCCGATACCGAGCGCATCCTGCATCACCAGCAGGCCAACCACGACACCGAGAAAGACAATCAGCGCTCGGCCGCCCGCTTTCAACCCCGCCAAATCGGCGCTAAGCCCAATCGTGGCGAAAAAAGTAAGCATCAACGGTACCTGAATTGTGGTATCGAAACGCACATCGATCTGGAAGACGCGTCGTAACGCAAAAACCAGCAACGCTACAAGTAAGCCGCCGACCACCGGTTCCGGGATACTGTATGTTTTCAGTAGGGGTGTTCGGGCAAGGATCTGCCGTCCAACTAAAAGTACTAACGAGGCTCCGCCTCAGACCGACGAGTTGTACGGGTGACTGCGGAGCGCTGGCGGTGTAAGGTGGCTCCGGTCGAGCCGGCTGGGACGTGCCCAGCGATGTACGAGCTCGAAGCTCAATGGGTCCGAAGACCCGTGGACGACCGGAGCCAATCATGACGTTATCACAGAGTGTGTG
>NZ_FCOG02000509.1 GCF_001544975.2 Caballeronia arationis
GTCTGGTCTTCACGTCCATTCACCGCGAGCTTGCCAATAGGCTCCATCCATAGCGAGCCGAAATGCAACACCGCACCCGAGAAGCAAGGCTCCTGACAATGCGCCGAATAACAATGTGACGAGTGGAAGCGAGGCCCCAATGAGAAGAAAGGTCAGCCGCCCATGAGCGACCATTGTCAGCGCCTGCTGCGCGAGAAGCACGGCGGCGATAGAGGCGATACCCAGCAAAAGGCGCCTTTTGCCTGAATACTGCGCTATGCGAACAATCATTGCAGGGCTCCTGCTCCGTACTTTGATAAGCGACTGGCTGCATTTTACATTCCTCCTACATTTCCAATTGCGAGTCGTGCTGAAGGAGGGCTAGAGGCGCTTAACGGACCCTTTTCCAGTCATAGGCTCCCACCTCGCCTGAGCGGCGGCTCTGTGGCTACAACAGGCATGTGCGCGGCAATCTTGGCGGGCGAGTGATCGACCTGATCAGACGGTTAGCGCTTTAGCCATCACGGCGCCGTAACCGCGAGACAGGTCCAGACGGTCGGCGCAGAACTGACTTGATTCGCATTGACATGATCTGAATCAAGATGCGAGGCCCCTCGGGGCCCATGATCTCGACAAGATGAGTCCGGTCGACTTGTCCACCAAGCATGATCGCTGTAAGAACCACGTTGCAAATCAGGGCTGAGAAGGAACACGTCGCTGCGTTCGCTCAGTGTTCCCGGGGCTCGATTTTCGCTCGCTCGATGGACGGCCGGAGTGTGCAACGCCCCGTTCGTCCAGGTCCTAATATGCCGTTTCGCAGAGCATTAAAGCCCTAATCAATAGGCTCGTCCGCGGAATCTATGGGTGGATTCAGCCGCGGCTAGGCGCTTTGAGATCGATCGAGATAGCGATAGAGCTTTCGGCAGGTGGCATCGAAGGATTTCTGCTCGGACTCGGA
>NZ_FCOG02000477.1 GCF_001544975.2 Caballeronia arationis
TTCTCGATGCTTGCCACGAAGGCCACGGTCTTGGGCGCCACGGTCGCGGTCGAGGCGAAGCGCTGACCGAGATGCCCCCGCAGGTACCACACTACGCCGCCCACGCGCTGCAACTGTGGCACGTACACGTTCAGGTACATCCGATCGATGCACTCGCTCTCGAGCACGACGTGAGCCCGCAGAACTTCGCACACACTCTGTGATAACGTCATCACTGGCTCCGGTCGTCCACGGGTCCTTGCACCCATTGAGCTTCGAGCTCGTACATCGCTGGGCACGTCCCAGCCGGCTCGGCCGGAGCCACCTTACACCGCCAGCGCTCCGCAGTCACCCGTACCACTCGTCGGTCTGAGGCGGAGCCTCGTTAGCCTTTTCAAGGGGCCACGATGTCGCAAATACGGCACGTCTTCGTTCTCATGCTCGAGAACCGCTCCTACGACACCATCTTTGGTCTGTCGAATTTCACTGGCACATCGCCCGGCGGCGGTGCGACAAACGCCATCGGATTGCCCGCTCAGCCAATTATCAATTTCGGCAGAACTGGCGCCTCTTATCAACTAGGCCACGGCTCACCCTACGCGCTGGGCTTTGACCCGGGGCACGAGTTTTCCGACATCGCTGTGCAATTGTGTGGCCTCGCCGTCGCGAGTGCCGACGCTGTCAGGAACGACACGCTGGTGCTCGGCGCCTCCGGCTACCCCCCGCTGGCCGTGGACCCCTCGACCACCGGCTTTGCCGCCACGTACGAAGACCATGACGACGCGGTCGCCGATGCCTTCAGTGCTTTCACGCCCGACCAACTGCCCGTCTTGAATTTTCTCGCCCGCGAGTTCGGCGTTTGCGACAACTGGTATGCGTCGATGCCCGGCCCCACTTGGCCGAATCGATTCTTTTCGGTCGCTGGGACTTCTTCGGGTCTCGACCACTCGCCTAGTGACGCGCAGGTTCTCGAGGCGGTGATTCTCAACGCGCCCATCTTCAACTTCCCCAACGGTACCGTATTTTCGAAAATGCGCCCCACGGATTGGCTCATTGTGCAGGGCGACGTTGCGCAAAGCCGGGCCATCTACGGCATGCAGAATCAACTCAGCCGCTTTGTCGGGATGGATGCCCTTCTGTCCCAACTCGGCGATGGCTCGTTGACCGC
>NZ_FCOG02000148.1 GCF_001544975.2 Caballeronia arationis
GCGGTGACGTCATCCAGACCTTCCTGAATCAGGCGTCGCTTCTCTGCCTCGCGAGTAAGGAACTGGACCAGCGCCTTTTTGATGATCCACTGGCGGGGCCGCTCAAGACGCTCAGACAACGCATCTACTTCCTGAGCAAGTTCGACGGGCACCTGTGCCGTCAACGTCCTAGTCTCTGCCACCTGTCGAGTCTCCGTCGATGGTTCAATAGGAATTATTGTAGACCAATAAATGGCCTGTGTTACGCAAGGTTTTCGCGGGCCCGAGTTCGTCCAACGGGCGTCCAGCGAATCGTCAGGTAGTCTTGCCGGCGCGTATTCCGACGTTCGGTGGCCGCCAACGCCGACCTTTCGCGACGCTCCATGCCTGATAATTCGTATTATCAGGCATGGTTTTAATGGGTAAAATAGGGGGGTAGGGCATCTACGTCCCGTCCAGACGGGCCTCCAGACAACGAAAAGACTCAGATGGCCAACAAACCACAGACCGTCTCCAAAAGCCGGGCGTCGTACACGCGCAATCACTTCGCGGCGCTACGGGCTTACGTGCAGCGCATCCCCCCGTCGACGATCGCGCGGCTGTATTTTTCTGAGGACGAAGACGGCAACGAAGCGACGCCGGGCTGGGTCGAGTCGTTTCTGAGGCGCATGCAGGCGGAGTTGGTTGAACTGGCGCTCGAGCATGGCTCGACGGTTTTGGCCGACCACCTGAAGTCGTCGGCCAAAGCGCACGGCAGCGCGCGCCTGACCGCCGTGACGCTCAAGATGGTCGAGCAGGCGGCGCTCTTGGCCGTCGCGAAGCCCGAGCCGACGCACGGGGTTGGCATGTGGTTCCGGCCGCTGGTCGCCCGACGGCTGAAAGACGCGGGCATTGGCACGCTGGCCGAACTGGTGGACTTCTGCAACCGACGCGGCGGGAGTTGGTGGCGGGCGGTTCCGCGTATTGGGCCAGGCCGCGCGCAGCGGGTCGTGTCGTGGCTGCGTCAGAACGAGGATGCGATCGGTGCGCGCGTCGGCGCCGACGTCTCAATCGACGATCCGTTTTCGGCCCCGGAAAGCGAACTCGTAACGATCGATACGGATTCGGGCATCCTGGCGCCGCTGGAGCGCGTGCGGCTGCCGAGCGAACTCTCCGGCGCCGGCGGCCTGAACCGCCACGCCAGCTTCCCCTACATCGTGGCGCACAACGACCTCGAGGCGGTCCGCGCTTACCTGCACCGCTACCGCGAGCAGCCGAAGACACTGCGCGCGTACACGAAAGAGTTGGAACGGTTCCTTTTGTGGACCGTGACCGTCAGGCGCAAAGCGCTCAGTTCCCTGCTGGCTGACGATTGCGAGGCCTACCGGGATTTCCTCAAAGCGCCCTCGCCGGCTTTCGTCGGTCCGCGCCAGTCTCGCGCGAGCGGGCGCTGGAGGCCATTTGCAGCGAGCGAGCTGAGTCCCGAGAGTCAGCGGTATGCGGTCCGCGCGCTGCGTGCGGCGTTTGCATGGCTGGTCGACGTCCGCTATCTGGCTGGCAACCCGTGGACCGCCGTGTCCGACCCGGTCATCGTTGAACGCGAAAACCTCCTGAAAGTCGAGCGCGCCCTTCCCGCCGACCTGTGGGCGCGGATTCGCGGCCATATCGATAGCCAGTGCAAGCCCCAAGCGGCTGCCTACTGGCGATCAGCACGAGTCGCGATCCTTCTAGCTGCGGACTCCGGACTTCGGCGCGACGAGCTCGCGTCCGCCCGTAGAGAAGGCATATCGCCCACGGAGCATGGCGACGGTGAAGACTTGGTGTGGCAATTGACGATCGTCGGCAAGCGCAACAAGCAGCGCACCGTCCCGGTCAGCCCGGCCGCGATCGAGGCGTTGGCGGCACATTGGAGAGACCGCGGCGAGGACTTCCGTGGCGCGACGGCGGGACCCTTGCTCGCACCAATCTTCATTCCGCCGGGAAAAGAGGCCCAAGCGAAACATGCGGACGGCGCCCGGCTCGCCTACCACGTCGACACCATCAACTTCATGATGGAATGGGTCATGAAGCGTCTCATCAAGGGAATGCCAGACCTGACGACGGACGAAATGAAGTTGCTGGCCGGTACATCGACGCACTCGTTCCGTCATACCTTCGGCACGCACGCCGCGGCAGAGGACGTGCCGCTCGACGTCGTGCAAAAGATCCTCGGACATGCATCGCTGCAGACGACGTCGATTTATGTCCAAGCGGAGAAGCAACGGATGCTTCGAGAAGCCGCCTCGTTCTACCGTCGTCCGAAAGTCGACCCACTGAGCGAAAGTTGAAAGCCCGGACAGAGACGCCAGATCGATGGCTGCGAGCAAGACGCAATAGCTACCATGCTCAGACGTGCGGCTCCGTGTGCGGCTCCGTCAAATGAATACCCCGTCCTCGGGAACAAATTCGAGGTCGTCCGAGAACGGAAAGATGCGTTTGTACGCCTCAAGCGGTAACCCGTTCGGATGTAGTTCGTCGCGGACGATTCCTTCGAAGAGAACGGCGCAGTGATAGTGCCACGCCGGATGCGGGTCAAGGTATGCGCCCGACGGCATCCAAATTTTGCCGACGAGCTTGGCGCCTCGGTCACGAAGTTCTTGCCTCAACCGGATGGTTATGAGCCAGACGCCGGCGTTCCGTTGCTGGGCCTGAATCCGTTGCTTTTCTTTGCTCGCCCACTCGTCGCATTCCATGGTCCGCGGATCGGAAATGTCAGTGTTCAGTTGCATCGTTCATTTGGCTAGTTGGAAAGAAGTCGCTCACGCGGCACTTGTTGGCGGTCGGTGGCTCAGTCGATAGACGGTTGAAACCGCGGGCCGCTTACGTTGATATCAATCCGATAGACCGGAAACTTAGTAGGGACAACGAGGGCCGCACTGAGCTGCGACGACGAAGTGGACATGTATTTCGGTTCGATCATTAGCAGGTGCTCTCCTTTTGCCAAGTAGATCTCGACCGCGTCGTTAGTACCTAATTCCGCGGTCTTCGCACCGTCCACGTTGAGAAGCACATGCATCCCCGAACCGATCATCGTTCCACCGTTGCGGACCACGGTGATTTTCTGTTTTCCCTCGCCCGGTGTTGTGTTGGCCGCAGAAAACAGACGCTCGGCCGGGACTTTGTCCGCATCTCGCAATTGCGTCATGGTTGAGCCGCAGCCACCAAGTGCGACTGCGGCGAGAAGGCCAGCTATAAGACGTTGCATACACTCCCCTTAGACAGCTACATAACCCGGTGGGCCGGGGCATTGCAAATCCGCGGCCGACTCATCATTACGGCATCACCTGCGCAGACTTTAGGGTCGGGTCGCTTGTTGGCCCTTGCCTACGCTTCGAGAATTGAACACAATGCCGGTGCTCGAAGTGAGCCATCAAAGATTGGAGAGACGCATTGACCCAGTTTTTGACTTCCCCTATCGCCCACCGCTGCCTGGAAGCAGCGAGCGCTTGACCAGTAGGGGGAACAACGGGGGCAAACGCTGAAGGGAGGTGTCGCGAGCGGTCGCTATCCGTCATCGCCACGACGTCCCACTCTCTGCCGTTCCAGCGGCAGATGGTGTGCATCTTTGCAAAGGCGGAAGGTCGCTGGTTAGCCAGAAGTAGACTTCTGTTCGGAAACGAGACCTTCGCCCCCGGCCCGGAAGGGTATCTATCCTCACTGGGACAAACGCCCGCATCCGCAGCGGTCCCGGCCTGTACCAGTCAGGGAAGTCACTTGGGCGTTCGTATTACCCCTGAGCGCAGTATTCGTCCAGTCGTCAACTAAAGTCGCAGCCTCCGTTTGCCGATAAATCGGCGGACAAGCATCCTGCGACGGTGGCGCGACCTAATGATCGAACAGCTCAAGCACGCAATCCACTACCACTGTGGTCACATCATCAACAAGACGGAAGGCGGCAAAGATCACAAGCCCCTCTGGCAGCGAGCGACGCAACAGCAACGCGACGAAGCTCGAGAAGGAGTATTTGTGTGATTTGTGCGCCGAGCAATGTTGTGGCACTCTTGCGCCCGCGCTTGATAATAGTTGATAAGCGTTGCACTATTGGGTACTTACTCGGAGGGGAAGAACCATGATTAGCGCAGACCTTGGACAGCAGCTCGAGGGGTACATTACGAAGCTGGTCGAGTCAGGACGCTATGGCTCGAAAAGCGAGGTGCTCCGCGAAGGCGTGCGACTGATTCAGGATCGCGAGACGCAGCTGGCCGCGCTTGATGCCGTGATCGAGCGAGGCATCGCCGATTCAGATGCGGGTCGAGGAAAACCCGCGGAAGAAGTGTGCGACCGGCTGGAAGCCAAGTATCAGGCGATGGTGAACGGCAAGGCATGATTGTTCGCATCCTGCCTGGCGCCGAGGCCGAGCTTGAGGCCATCGGCGACTACATCGCCCGCGACAATCCACGCCGTGCCTTGAGCTTCGTTCGCGAGCTGCGTGACAAGTGCATGAGCCTCGCAGACATGCCCCTCGCCTACCCGCTCGTGCCTCGCTACGAAGGCCGCGGCGTGCGACATCGTGTTCACGGCGGCTACCAAATTTTCTACCGTGTCACCGGGCACCCCGAGCGCATCGACGTCATTCACGTCCTGCATAGCGCCCGGGACATCGCCGCTATCCTTTTCCCATAGCCCCAGAACGAAAAAAGCCCAGGACGAACTAAGTGCTGGGCAAGCCATCGGCCTGCCGGTGGCGGAGGTCCTAATAAGCGAACTGGCCGTCTGCGGTTTCCCGGCAGCGGCCAGTTCTCTAGTACTTAGCGCGAGCTTCTTGGCTCGATCGGTTGATTAGTGACCGAAATAGACAGGAGCAATGCTATTGCCGGTGCGAGCCGGGCCGCCCGATGCCGATGCAGTATCGGCGACGCCACCGTAGCTGTTCGGGCCGCTTTGTGCCGCGACCTTGGCTTCGGCAGCTTCGATCTGCGCCGGGTACGTCGTGCGATCCATGCTCGGGTTGTATCCAGCATCTCGGAGCTGGACCAGTTCAGCCTTAACTTGGGCGCGAGTAGGTTGGCTCTGAGCGAACGAAGAAGCTGCCGGGATGGCGAGTGCAGCGGCGATGATGATAGTTGCGAGTTTCATGATGCTTACCTCCAGAGTCTTGTTTTCGCAAACAGCCCTGTTTGCGTTTCAGTGACTTCAGTATAGGTAAGCGTCTGCTTAAGATTAATGAGCGATTGCCCAATAAATCGTTGCTTTATTCGGGATAACCCTAACCGCCCGCCCTCCCTTTTCGACGGGACCGCATGATGAGCGGACGCGCTAGATTGCCGCCGAAGCGTTCCCACCTACTTTCCGCAGTTTCACCGGTGAAACTCCCACTCGATTGCCACTGCTTTCCGCTAGCGCGTCCGTTCATTGTTTAGCAAGAGGCGGAGTTTCTCTAGCGCGACGAGCTGCTGAAGGTGAAATGCCTCGTCGAGGACTCCGCGAAGCGCTGCTCTCTAATACCAGCCGTTGGACATCCGCATCGCGCCCTCTATAGCGACTCCAAAGCAGCCTGAGTTCGTGGTAGCTGACGGGCAGGAAGCTCGGAAGAGACATAGCGAGGGGTGACTTGCTGTGTATATATACAGTGATTTAACCACAGTTGTTTCCGGGGTCATTGGCCCGCCCGGATTTGCGGGCGGCAGCGTCAGATTCAGTATATCGACTTTCTGTCATCGCTTTTTGCGGACCGAGACTGAACCGACATGTCGTTTGAACCTCATATTCATCACCGACACCTGCACTAGTGCCGCCAACTCGTCAGTCCCCACCATCAGTTCTTCCGTTTCCGCCAGCCCCACCCTGAATTCAAAGACCATAGCCGTTGGCTCACGCCGAACGACGAGTTCAACACCCTGTTCGGGGCGCACCTGCAGCAGCGTCGCCACGATCTCGTCTGTCGTGCGGCGTCGCGGAGTCAGCAGCATTTTCTCCGCGCGCGTCGCCAGCTCGCGCGTGCCGATTGCTTTCTGGATCCTGACTAAGATATCCCCAAGATCGAACGTAATCGGCGTCAGTTCGAAGAGTTCGAGTACCTGAGGAGGCAAGTCCGAGATCGCGACAGCTTTTAGCACACGGGCTCTACCCCAGCCGGTGATTGCTTCAGCCGACCTTGTCGAGGTCCAACGCCCTTCGGCAAGTCCTCGCTTGTATTCAGAAGCTAGCACTAGAGGCGGAAAAGCTTTCGGCGCACGTACAGGCGAAGAAGGCTCCATACCGTCCAGCATTTCGACGATTTGACGCCAAGTTTTTCCTCGGGGATCGATATGTAGCGCCCGTTCCGAGAGGGCGTCCGTGCCGTGCTTGCGGGCAAGCCGACAAAGCTCCCTTGCCGTTTGATTGAGAATCCCAGCAACATTGAAGAGCGAAAGTACCGGTTCAGGAAGCTTCGAGACACCTACTGCTCTAATGAGGATTTCAGCTGTTACTTTGGGTCGAACCGGCGCCAGCGCTGCGACCGCCTGTTTTTGTGTATTCCAGGCACCGCCGAGGCCCGAGCGGTAGAGCGCAGCAAGAGCGAGGGGATCGCGCGATATTGGGGCATCCGGTTTGTCTGTCATTTCTTCCCTACTGATACTTTGACCGAATTATCGACTGGGCGACAGGCTTCCGTTATTAAAGAAGGCAGTTTTGCACCGCTTTTCTTTATTCGCGTCGAGCGTCTTTTTGTAGGCTCCGCAACGCGGCTCGATGGCCGGCCGGCGTCCAGCCCTCCGAAATCTGACGTAGATCACGGAAACATGCTGAACGAATAGTCGCTCGCAGGTCGGCTCAGCCCTCTAACTCTTGGCTCCAGACTTCGATGAGTTCTTTCATTCGCTCGGCGAGCCGCTGCTGGGCCTCGCCTTGGACGCCGACGAGACTGAGCTCCGTGCGACCATCTCCAAAAAGCTTCATCTCCCCTAAGGCGACTCCGTCGACTCGTTTGAACTGGACACGGGATTGGTAGTGGGTGCGTCGTGGGCCCCCGCGCTTCGTTGGCGCATCAGCAGCCGCGACTTGCTCAAGTCGCCTCACACTTGCTCTGCCTTCAAGGATTTCGTGCAGCCAATGCTCCGCTACCTGCTGTCCTGCTCGCTCGAGGATGAGTTTGAGGTTGTAAGCATGTGCCAAGCCGACAGACTTCGGGAAACGCGCCATCTGCGTCAAGAATGACGTCGGCAGACTGTTCAGTAGGATGACTTTATTTACGTGTGACGGAGCCTCTCCGACTGCGGCGGCCAATTCCGAATATTCACGATATATGCCTTCGTCTAGCAGACGCTTCCATGCAACCGCGTCGTCGAAAACTGTTTGCTCGTCGCGTTCCTTATTAGCTCGATATGCGCGAAGATAGAGAGTCTGCTTCTCTAAGGTTTCCTCGCAAAGCTCTGCATCAATGAATTCGTCCCCCCGTGACTTTCCCGCCCTGAGTCGCCGTTCACCGTCGATGATCACAAATTTCCCCGGAAACTCCGGTAGTCGCGTGACCTTGATCGGTTCTAATTGGCCCTCTTGCTCGAAGCTCCGTGCCAAACCTTCGATTGTCTCGGCGTTATAAAAAGAGCGCGGGTTGTATGGGTTCGATACCGCCTCAGAGATTTTGATTTTGAACCGGCCCGTTGGTCGGACGATCGCTTCGGACGCTTTTCCGATCACGTTGACAGCCTCCCGCCGTGCGGTTTCGGCGACGTCATTCTTCGCAAGCCGCGCCTCAGCGGATTCTCTCTCTACCGCCATTCCGGCACGCACACGACTCGTTAGATTCAGCTGTTTAGCCATTAGCCATTACCTCAGCGTTATCTTCCGCGTTCAGCAATTCAACGATCTCTTCGTAGAGCGAGTTGATTTCCTCTCGCGCCGGTTTCACGCCGCGCACCCCGCGAACATCGAACACCGTACGCCCGAGAGCCGCAGCCTGAGGATAGACTTCGCGGTGACGGACGTTAGTCCTCAACAGAGACACGTTGCTCTCTTTTAGGACATCGCTCATCTGGCGATGTAGCAATGTTTTAGAATTTGACTTACTTACGACTATTGCGAATTTACCCTGAGTATTGTGTACACGCGTTCGTTCGATTAGCGCCATCATGCCTTCGCTGCTCCACAAGTCCAAGGGGGAGGCGTTTGTTGGCACAATGGTCGCGTCAGCGACTGCAAGGACACGCCCCGTTGTCAAATCATCAATGTTGGGTGGGCAATCAACGATAACGATGTCGTAATCGTCCGCAAGCCGCCCGATCTCGTTCCCAATATTTTTCTCAAGCTTCCGTACTGCACCAACTCTGAAGGGCAACGGAGTACTCGGATCTGCAGTGGCCGCCCAACTCATGCATGACTGCTGCCCGTCGGCGTCAGCCACGAATACCTTGTAGCCCGCCGAACTAAAGGCGCCCGCGAGGTTCATGGTGGTCGTAGTCTTACCCACCCCTCCCTTTTGATTTGCGATTGCGATCACTAAACCCATCTGGTCCTCCTAGACAGCAGCATTTATCCGAGTGCCAAACCCACGTATATAGCCGACCGAGCCATTCTAGTTGGCGGCTGACGAGAAATCTAGAAGTCACTTTAACTGCGAGTACGCAATAGTTAAAGACGATCGAGGTCGCAAATTGATCGATTGAATCACTCGCCTGGTTGGGGCTTATGTTGGCAACGTTAGTTCGGCCTTGAGTTCAGGCGACAATGTCGACGTTGGTGCTCTTGACATGCGGGAGGCAGGACGGCAGAGATCTGCCGCGTGTCAGAGCGCTCCGACCTAAACGAGTCGCTCTCACGCATCTCTGGTTCGTCACATCTGTCCAGTGGTACCGTCGGCAATGCCGTCTACCACGTGGTAGCGCGGACCATCCCACATCTCGGCACTGCACTGCGTTGGAACTGCCGCTCTAATTTGCCACACGGTAATGCCGCCGACCACGTGGTAGGCGGAGTGGTCTTCATCAATCATTACGACAGCACCGCGCCGTTCCGCCGTTCCCATCTACGACGTGCCAGTCGCCTCGTGCCATCTACCACGTGGTAGTGCAGCCTCGTCGTCTACGATCAACGCCAGCACGCGATGATTCGTCTACCATGTGGTACTGCAACCTTGTCGTCCACTATCAACCGCGAGTAAAGCGATGGTTCGCCTACCACGTGGTAGTGCAGCCTTGTCGTCTACTATCAACGCCAGCCGATGCTTCGTCTACCACGTGGTAGTGCAACCTTGTCATCCACTTTTAACCGCCAGCAACGCGATGATTCGCTACCACGTGGTAGTGCAGCCTAGTCGTCTACAATCAACCGCCAGCACCGCGATGATTCGTCTACCACGTGGTAGCACCTAATTTGAAGGTACTGCTTTGATGCCCGATCGATTACCCGATCTGGTCGAACCGGGGTGAACACGGGCAAGGGGCCAACGATTATTTTCCCAAAGAGTCACGAAAGCCGTAGTGCGCATTCCGACCTCGTTTCACAACCCGATAGTGATACGTCGTGTTGATGCCGAATCGAAATGTTTTGATCCTTGCACTGCCCGGTAGATCGCGCATAACACTCCGAATACGACGCATCTGTGAAATTATAGGTATATGTCAAACGCGATCGGTACGTTTCAGAAAGTCCACAAAGCTCGCACGAGCGAGCGGGTGGGTAACATCCGGCGCGCTGCCAGGTGTTATCTTCCTTGCCTGACGGAAATGCTTGCCTTCCGGGGACCCTAAGAACAGATCCCATAGCGCTTGTTTTTCTTTTTGCTGGAGCGAGGTCCAATACTCGTCCATCTGATTTGTTTGACTCTTTCGCACTTCGCTTCGCTTCCGCTCGATTGCTTCCTCGCGACGCTGAGCATCCTCCAATTGAGCCGCCTGCTGGCGACGCTCCCGGAAGACTGCTAGCTCCGCCTTCTCGCTGTTCGTCAGTAAGTAACGGTCTTCTGTGTCCCGCAACGCACTCTTAAACAGCGATTGCCAATTCTTGACCGGAGCTTTCTGCTTATTTAGTACATAGCGAAAGAGCAGGACATCGGCAATGGCTTCAATGCGTTCAATTGGAAAAGACTCCGCGATCTCTTTGACTTGCTTCTGGTTCAGCCCAAACTCTTCCCGAAGTTCTTTGTATTTTCCCGGGTCAAGATACGCGCCTTCGAGCGCCAATTGACTCTTTGGATTTTGTACTATGACGAAATTCAACGACGTGATGAAGCGCTTTTCGCGGCCATATCTCACTGATGCGAAGATGTCTCCCAATAATTCGAGCTCCGCCAGCGCAGGTTGGATGACTCGCATACTAAGCCGCTTGAATTCGAGGTACTCATCATCAGCAACGCCCATACGTTCGCGAAACTCGCTGAGAGTCATATATCCGGTTTCCCCCCGCCAGAGATTTTCACGGAGGATCTCGTACAGGCTTAAGGAGTACTTGCTCTTGAACTTTGCATTCATCCGCATCGAAACGTGGTGGTACCGATCGGGAGCAGCATATAGCTTCAGGAGAAATGCCGGAATCTTGTAGTGCAGTGTTGTCCCTTCGATCAAAACGTCCTGCACCATCTGAGTGGAAAACCAGCGGTCACCGTCTGGTATTTGCATGAGCGACTGCTGCATTTCAGTCAGTGACTCTTTCAGGTAGGAGTAGTCGTTCACGTTGTGATCGACCAGCCACGACAGGTAATCCAATGACACCGAAAAAACCTGCTGTGTCGTCATCGTCGGGCGGGCGACGAAAATCAAAGCGTTGTGCAACTTACTCTGAAGTAACTTCAATGGATTAACGAAGCGGACCCGTTGGCTGACCTTTTTTAATAGGAGTTCCTCCTTGATCTGGACAATCGGAGTTCCTACCCGGAACAGGTCGAGGCTTTGTTGGAAATTGCGGCGACCTTCTGACTCGTTACTAAGATAAAAGCGCGTCATATCTCCCGAAGATAGACGCTCTAAAAGCTTAGCCTCGTCCTCAGCGGTGAGCACATCGGCGACATCGCCCCCGATCTGCGCAAGGGAAGCCCCGTCCCCTTCGTTCCAGTCGATTGCTTCGACAATCTCCTGCGACGGGGCAGCCACGCCAAGCTGCTCCACGCCTTCAATCACTCGCGCACGACTGCTTCTTTTGCTCTTTCCGTTCATACGCACTCCGACGCCCATATGGGCGGTAATATGCTTGGCTTTAAGCCCCATGTCAAAGAGTTATCCGTAGTCTTTGAAGAGACAGATGCAAGCGGCCCTATTTTTTCCCCCCTATAGACGTAGTTCCCTGGCGCGTCTTGGACTGATTGGCCTGGCGCAACCCCCGGTCGAAGCTTGCAGTTTTGCCCGGTTCGCAATCGCTGCCACCTCAGAAACGTAGTCCTGGACTTGTCGTCAATATTGTTGGGCGCAGGCAACGTCCGCCCAATAGGGATCACGCGAAGCGCCCGCTACGACGGGGAGGGCAGACCGGGTAAGGACTACGGTTGTAGGGCGTGTTTTCAGTTTCTTCGGGTGATGCGTAAGTACAGGCAACGCGGCCCTTGTAGGAAGCACGGCTAATCGGGCCGAATTGTGATTGTGAGGGCATGAAGCCTACGTTTATCTGGGAACCCACGCGTCAAGACTACCTTTATAGGGCGATTGGCAAGAAAGATCCCCATAACCGTAGTCCTTTCCACAACTCAACAGAAAGCAACTGTGCATGCTCCCTACTAACGTGGGCCTCAGGCAGTGGTACAGGCGTTGTGGTGGAACCATTCTCTGCAAACACCTGCATGCACAGTCCCCGGGGCAACTGAGAGATTTCTGATGTGGAAAACTTTCAGAGGATTCGAATCTTTAAGTAGAGAAAATCTAATCTAATCGTTTACGCCGGGTAAGCACTTGATTTGGCAGCGAAATCAAGATGGGAGGACTACGTTTATACGTGACAAACGCACGACAGATGTAGTTTCAGGAGTTCAGGACTACGGTTGTAGGGCCGCTCAGGTCCACGTTTGTCGGGGTGTAGGACTACGTTTGTTCGTTAGGTCTACACCCATAGGTGTAGACCTTCGCCTGGCACCGTTGAAGGCTGGTCGCGGAAGGCAGGACCGGCAGTCGGCGAAATGAACAGTTCGGCATGAAAAAACGGCCCAAAAGCAAGCAGATGCGACAAAGCCTGGGTAGCCGACGGCGGATGCCAATCTGGCTTTTGGCTTTAAGACTACAAATATTGACATACGACCGCTCTGCACCGCCTGCGGCTAGCTACTCTTCAACGGCGCCACAGCGCTCAACATCGCGGTCAAGATTCCGTACGCGCGAGGACAATACTGCAGTCGTTGCGTCAACCACTACGTGGAAGACAGTAGTCATACGCCCGGTGCTGTCGAGGTCGAGGTGATGACTGCTTGGTGACGGAAGAGCGCTATCCGGATAGCGTTGTTGTTTGATTGCTGATGGAGTTAGGTGACTGAATTCAAAAGGGAAAGCCGTTGTTACAAAACCTGCCGTTTAGTCACCAGCCTCTTAAACGGCAGGTTTGCTTTCGTGCAGATTACGTGTCGGCGTTGTCATCGCACGTTTCACGACACCTGAATTGAGAAAAAGCTATACATTTTTACGCGTCATTCCCCGAAACGGCCGCTATCCGGATAGCGTTGCCGCAAGGGGTGGCGATGGGGTCGTGCCGACAGAAGCCCGCAGTGCAATGGCGCACAAAACTCATCGTCTTTCGGGCTAGAAAAGGACGCTCGCGCTGTTTCAATGGTGACCATTCCAAAGGGTTGCCATGCGTCTTTTTAAGAACAAGCGTCGGGCCGCGCTGTCCACGGCCCCCGGCTCATACGCCGAAGAAGATCCAAGCAAGGTGATTTTCGAGACGAGCACAAGGCTCAAGCTCGAAGCTAATCGCTGGATGCTGATTTCGTTCGGCCTGGCTGTCATCGCGGCCGGCGCCGTGTGGACGCGGCAACCACCGCCTTCGGTCACTCGCGTCGTGGGCGTGTCTGCCGACACCGGCGGTCATCCCATCGTGACCGAGCTTGTCGCCTATAAGCCCGACTCGCAAGCGGTGAGAACGACGGTCAAAGACATGGCCGTTCGTTGGTTCACGATTGAACCGGTGTTGTCGGACCGCCTCGAGACTTCGCGCATGACCGCGAACATCAACTCGGTGAAAGCGCAAATGATAGGCGCGGCAGCCGGTCAGTTCCGCGACTGGCTCAAGGCCGACACACCGTTCCAGCAGATCACGGCCAACCCCAAACTGATCCGCGAAGTCGACGTGCGCAACATCGCGTTGCTAGAAGACTCGACTGTACTCGTCGAATTCACGACGAGCACCTCGCAGGCTGGCGCCACGGGCAAGCCGGACGTGAAGTCGTACGCGCTCACGCTGCGCTATCAAATCGTCGCACCCACTGCTGAGCAGGCGCTGACGACGAACCCCTTCGGCATCTTCATTCCGTTTTTCCGCCTTGAGCGGACCGCATAAGCATGACCGCAACCATTTTCAATAAACGGCCGGTCATCGGCATGTGCATTCTCGCTGCGTGCGCAGCGTTGCTTGCTCAACCGGCTGTGGCCAAGAAAGCCGCGAGCGACTCGGCGTTTAATGCCGCGATGGTCGCTGGCGACCCCATGAGCCCGATCAATCCGTTTAACGGCGGGGCGGCCCCGCTGACGATGCCGGGCGACGCGCGCATCGGCGTGTTTCCATACAGCCGCGACCAGATCTACCGCGTTCTGACCGCGCCGCTCAAGCTAACGACGATCGTGCTGGAGAAGGGCGAGAAGCTGATCGCCGACCCGGCGATGGGCGACAGCGTCCAGTGGGAGGTCGACGACGACAAGATGAACCACGTGTTCATCAAGCCGCACAAGGCTGACCTCGTCAACACGCTGCATCTGACGACGAA
>NZ_FCOG02000089.1 GCF_001544975.2 Caballeronia arationis
TGCCTGCGCCAGCCAACGCTCGTCATGCACGGTGACGACGACCCCATCGTGCCGCTCGTCAACGCGAAGATTCTCGCTTCCCGTATCCGTCAGGCGACGCTTCACGTTGTCGAGGACGGTCACCTCTTTCTCGTCACGCGGACGAGCGAAGTGGCTCCCCTCGTGCGCGACTTCCTGCTGCGGGAGTAGCGACAACAGCCAGGCCGGCAATGGCGAGTACTGGAAGCAACAGGCAGCTCGCCTCGCATCGCGCTTACTGGCGTGGCGGGTGCAGGCGAGCAACCGCTAACCAATAACGACGGTCCATGACGGCTGTCAACCCAATCCAGGCGTCCACGGCGCGCTGCTCCGATCGCGCCGCGCCAATTTTGCAGATCGAAGCGTTCTTCGACTTCTTTTGCCCGTAGTGCCTGATTGGCAGTCGCAATTTGAGCGCCGCCCTGGCCGGGTTCGCCGAAATGCGTACTTGACGCCCGACGAGACTCCCGTATGATGGGCTCATTGGTGCAGCGCAGCAAATTTCAGGCACGGAATTTACCGGGCCACAGCGAATCCTTTTTTGGAGCGGTCAATGTTTCCTTATTCCCCCCAGCAGGCATCTTCGGTTGCCACAGCAAACTTCCACAGTTTTGTGAACGTGACGAAGCGTTTGGCGAGCGGTTTCCAACAACTCGCCGAATTGAACGTGCAGACAGTCAAGACAGTGTTTGAGGAAAGTACTTCCGTTCTGAAGGCGGGTTCGAAAGCGAAACCCGGCGATTTTCTGAGCTGGCAATCGACGTTGCTTGCAGAGATTCCGGAAAAAACCGCGGCCTATACCCGGCATTATTTCAAGATTGTCCGTGCCACCGAAGCCGATATCCTGAATGAAGCGCGCGGCCAGTACGAAAAATACGGCTTTGGCATAAAGGGTGTATTTGAATCGATGCCCCAGGGGCCCATCGCGCTTCTGTCGAATATCACTTCGGCATCGGCGGATGTCGCCATCGAGCCGGCCGAGGTTGTCCTCGACGCGAGCGAAGAGGCCGGTCAAGCTTTGATCGACGAAAGCGCCGAGGCATCCGAAGCCGCACTACGTCCTGCCAAAGCCAGCTCGAAGCGTTGATCCTGAACGTTTGGCCTGGTGCATCACTGTTGTTCGAAGCCCGCTTCAGGCGGGCTTTTTATTGTGCTCGACACGACTAAGGAAAACCCATGGACCCCTTCGACGCGTTTGCCTCGACTCGCGACACACTCTGGTCGCTGATCGCACTCGGACCGGTAGGGCTCGCTGCCCAGTTTTTCATCGATCCGCAGACGGCGGGTGCAAGCGCCGCGCCGGAAACAGCAAGCAAGACTGACGCTGCGCTTCGCCGTACTACGGCAAGCCCGCAGTCGGACACGGCTGCATCATCCGTCGGGCGGCTGATTCCGGAAGCGGGCAAACCTAATTGGTCGAGCAGTCGCTTCGAGCACGGCGAAGGTACGCTTTACTTCAAGCTCTATGTGCCGAGCAGCTACAACGGCGAACCGATGCCGATGATCGTCATGCTCCACGGCGCGCAGCAGGACCCGGACGACTTCGCCGCAGGCACGGAGATGAACGCTACCGCCGAAGCGCAGGGCTATATCGTCGTTTATCCGGAACAGTCGGAGGGCGCCAATCCGTTCAAGTGCTGGAACTGGTTCTGGCCTGCAGACCGGGAGCGGGAATCGGGCGAAACTGCGATGATTGCCGCCCTGACGCGCGAGGTCACGGCGATATGCAACGTCGATGACGCTCGCGTCTATGTCGCGGGTCTGTCCGCGGGCGGTGCGATGGCCGTCAATCTCGCCGTGACGCATCCCGACCTCTACGCGGCGGCCGCGATTCATTCGGGCGTCGCGTTCGGTGTGGCCGACGAGCCGCTGTCGGCGCTTTGCGCAATGAACGACGGCATGGGGAAGGGCGACCTGCCCGGACTATCTTCCGATGGCATCCGGGCGCGCGCAGTGCCACTGATCGTCTTTCATGGCGATGCAGATGACACCGTGCACCCGCGTAACAGCGATCAGATCGTTTCCATGAGCCGACTGCTGTCCGGCGTGCTCGACGACAGGCAGCCAGCCGGGTTGACGCACATCGGGAACGAAGAGAATGGCCACGGCTACACGCGCCATGTGTTTCACGATCGCGATGGGATTCCCAGCGGCGAGCAGTGGATCGTCCACGGGCTCGGTCATGCATGGTCGGGAGGCAGCGCCGCCGGTACCCACACCGATGCTCGCGGTCCACACGCGACCACGGAGATCGTGCGATTCTTCGGGCAATATTCCATCGATCGGTAATTGATCGCACAGGCTTGACGAGTGTCTGCGCGACGAGAGGGCGCCGCCGGTCCGGCGTGACGAGCGTGCCGTCTTCCGCTTCATATCGATTGTCGAACGCGGAGTCGGGCGGCTACTTGATCGGTCCCCGCGCCGCGCGGCGTGCCGGCGCGGCCGCCCATCGCATCGCAAACCGGGCTTCGTCAACAGCGCATGGTCAACGACCTCTGGTACAAGAACGCGATCGTCTATTGCCTCTCCGTCGGCACGTTCATGGATGCGAACGGCGACGGCACCGGCGATTTCCAGGGCCTCGTTCGACGGCTCGACTACCTGCAGGGCCTCGGCATCACGACGATCTGGCTCATGCCGTTCCAGCCGTCGCCCTGCCGCGACAACGGCTACGACATCTCCGACTACTACAACGTCGATCCGCGCTACGGCACGCTCGGCGACTTCACGGAGTTCACCCACGCCTGCCGCCAGCGCGGCCTGCGCGTGATGATCGATCTCGTCGTGAATCACACGTCGGACCAGCATCCGTGGTTCCGGGAGGCGCGACGCGATCCGCAGTCGAAATACCGGGACTGGTACGTGTGGTCGAAGAAAAAGCCCGCGAACGCCGAGGACGGCGTTGTGTTCCCGGGCGTGCAGAAGTCCACGTGGACCTACGACAAGGAAGCGCGGCTGTGGTACTTCCACCGCTTCTATGATTTCCAGCCCGATCTGAACACCGCAAACCCATACGTGCAGGCCGAGTTGCTCAAGATCATGGGCTTCTGGATCCAGCTCGGCGTGTCGGGGTTTCGCATGGACGCGGTGCCGTTCGTCATCGCGACCAAGGGGCCGCAGGTGAAGCAGCCCGTCGAGCAGTACGACATGCTGCGCACGTTCCGCGAGTTCCTGCAATGGCGCGAGGGCGACGCGATCATCCTCGCCGAGGCGAACGTGCTGCCCAACACCGACATGCAGTATTTCGGCGACGCGGGCGAGCGGCTGCAGATGATGTTCAACTTCCAGGTCAACCAGACGACCTTCTATGCACTCGCGAGCGCCGATGCCGGTCCGCTCAAGAAGGCGCTGCTCGCGACCCGATCGCGCGCGGCCACGGCCCAGTGGGGCGTGTTCCTGCGCAATCACGACGAACTGGATCTCGGGCGCCTCTCGCCTCAGCAGCGCGAGACCGTCTTTGCCGCGTTCGGCCCCGAGCCCGGCATGCAACTCTACGAGCGCGGCATCAGGCGACGCCTCGCGCCGATGCTCGACGGCGACCGGCATCGACTGGAACTCGGCTACAGCCTGATGCTGACGCTGCCGGGAACACCCGTCGTACGCTACGGCGACGAAATCGGCATGGGAGACGACCTGCGTCTGCCCGAACGCGAATGCGCGCGCACGCCGATGCAATGGTCGACCGAGCCGCACGGCGGATTCACGAAGCACGGGCGGCCGGTATCGCGCGTAATATCGGGCGGTCCTTATGGGTTCGAGCGCGTGAACGTGGCGGCCCAGCGGCGCGATCCGAACTCGCTGCTCAACTGGATGGAGCGGATGATCCGCATGCGCAAGGAAGTGCCCGAGATCGGCTGGGGCGACTTCGCGATACTGCGCGCCTCGCGCGAGGACGTGCTCGCACTGCGCTACGACTGGCGCAACAATTCGGTCGTCTGCCTGCACAACTTCAGCGCGGCGGCCTGTACGGTGAAGTTCCGCGTCGGGCCGGTGGCCGAGGACAACGGTACGCTGGTGAATTTGCTCTCCGACGAACACAGCCACGCCGATGCGTCGGGGCGTCATGCGGTCGTGCTGGAGCCTTATGGGTATCGGTGGTATCGGGTGGGCGGGCTGGATTATTTGTTGAAGCGTAGCGAGGTGTGAGGTTGGCCTGCACGACGGCTTAAGGTTCAGCACCCGTGTCTTCAATTCGTCCTTGAGGGTGGCCACAATGGAGCACGCTCGACCGATCAATACCTTAGGCCCACGCTGACTGTCCACCCGTTGACGTGGGGGCCGAATAGATACGCTGCTCCCGCCCGTAGACGTTTCGACTGTGTGTTTTCTCTCGAAAGGGGAAGTTCGAATCCGCCCCCGATGTTCGCCAACGTTGAAAACCCGAGGGCACCGCGATTGGGCCCGAAAAATCCGCCGTAGCCCGCATTGACAACGTAGTTCAACGAACGCGCAAATAGCTGAGCACCAGTCGGCGCCGAGTAAGCCGACCGGATCGACCATGAACCGGCCGTTTCCCTGAATCGCAGTAGCGGATCAGACTCGTCAAAGCTGGAGACCCACGACCACGCAATATGCCCGCGAATGGTCAGCGTCTGCGCTGGTGCCATGCTCGTCGTCCATTCGAGCGCGGCGTTCGGCGTGATCAGCCATGCATTTTCGTGCCAGTTGAATAGCGGCCCATCTGTGACAGGTTTCAGGCTAGTCGCCGCGCCCGCATACAAAGCGTCATTGAGCAACCTGGCCACGCTAAGATCCAGGCCTGGCTCGAATGTGAATCCATAGCCCAGTTTGCTTTTCAAGAACAGGCCGCCCGTCGCGCTGAAGGCCGACCACTTGCTTGCGATGCTGCCCGCCGCGCCGTTCGGCCCGCTGACCGGGAACTCGTCCTTTTCGCGAAAGTAACCGCCGGAAACGCGCCAGCCAATACTGTTTCGATCCGAAAACGTGAGCAAACTGCCCTCGTAAGGGATCCGGGTGACGGTGAACGATTGCGGAACGGCACCATCTGAGACGTCGAGGTGGGCGGAACTGATGTCTGGGGTCGCGGTCAAGCTGAGAATCTGCGAATAGCCTGAACCGAGACGCGCGGCGCCGATCATGTCCCGGCTGGACTGCGCAATAACCGATGCCGCGCTTCCTACGGCGAAAAGAACGATGAGACACTGGGCCACACGAACCGGCGCAACGCTACGATGGTGTGGGGCCGAGGAGCGCATGCGGGGTTCTCTCCGATTGGCGATTGGATACGCGCCAGGAAATCAATGTACCGCACGCAAGCTGGAGGTGCATTTTTTCGGGGCCACTTATCGCGATCGAGGTTGATTCAAAGCGCGGTCACTGCAATGGTTCGTTTGCTTCCGACATCGGGCAGTCGGCTCTACGAAGTCTTGTGCAATATCGGAAAGTTGCGCCGGCGCCATCGCGTGCTACGATATTCTGTGAGCCGTGTGCCGATCGGATTTCGTTCGCTGGCCTTCGCGTATGCGCAGTTTGCTTGTGTTCATCGACATCATGACGATGCGCGCCGTACGCGACGCAACAGGTTGCAATCCGCACATAACCGGCGACCAGCGAACTGCTCCCGACGCGGCCAGACGTTCCTGCGCTTATGAAGTGACGGTTGATTGTTCAGCTTCGAAGCGAAGCCCGGCGGCGAAGAGCGGATCGACATGCTCATCACGGGGCAGCGCCTGAACGTGGAGCGGATCGTGTCGATGGGGCACGCGAGTCCCGAAGGGTTCTGGTACGACGACTCGCGCGCCGAATGGGTTGTACTGCTGTCGGGCGCGGCCGCGCTCGAGTTCGAAGAAGAGTCGACACTGCACGAGATGCGTCCCGGCGACTACGTGCTTATCGGGCCGCATTGCCGGCATCGCGTCGCGTGGACGCATGCCGAAGAGCAAACTGTCTGGCTTGCGATCTATCACGAACGCTGAATCGAGCGCCGAGTTATTGATCGTATTGGGAAATTGTCTGCGCATTGCTGAATAGATCGGACTCTCCGTTGAGCGGCAAAAGGAGTAACGATGGAATGCATCGAGATATACACCAGCCTCGCCGGACACTCTGAATTCAGGACCATTCACGCGTTTGAAGTTAGTCCCGTGTCGTTCAATGGCGTTGCCGTGTCGTTATCGTCGCCGCAGCCATGCGAAAGCGTGCTCGTGCACGAGTTCGAGAGTGACTATTTCCTCGGTTGGCATAATCCGCCATCCAGGCAATATGTAGTCGTGCTCGAAGGGGAGCTTGAAATCACCGTGCAGGGGGGTGACGCCGCGCAACGGTTTGCAGCAGGCGCGGTTTTCGTCGCGGGTGATCTGCAGGGTACAGGCCATACGACGCGCGCGATCCGAGCAGGCCGCGCATTAGTCGTCAACGTGCGGGGATGAGACGATGCTGTTGAAGCATGCTCTGGCAGTAGTGACAGGCGGCGGCAGTGGCATAGGCTTCGCAGTCGCCGAACGATTCGTATCCGAAGGCGCGCGCGTGGTGATCAGTGGACGTAACGCGGAAAAACTGCAACGGGCCGCGGAGAAGCTCGGCGAGAATGCGTTGCCTGTCGTTGCGAACGCCGCAAGCACGGACGACATGCAACGGCTGTATCAGACCGCAGTTGGCCATTTCCAATGCAATGTCAGCGTGGTGGTCGCCAACGCTGGTATTTCCCGGCAAACGCCGGTGCGCGAGACGTCGGTGGAGCAGTTTTCCGAAGTTCTCAACATCAATGTCGGCGGAGTGTACTCGACTGTGCGCGAAGCGCTGCCGTTTCTCGCCCGACCTGCATCGATAATCCTCGTTGCGTCGCTTGCGGCCAATCAAGGCACGAAGAATTTCTCCGCATATTGTGCGTCGAAGGCAGCTGTGGTTTCGCTCGCAAAGAGCTTTGCAGCGGAATTCGTCGATCTCGACATACGCGTCAACAGCATTTCACCGGGAGTTGCGAATACGCCGATCTTCGATACCTTGGGAATGTCCGAAGCGCAGTTGTTGCAATGGTCGAATGTGATTCCGATGAAGCGGCCGGCCGAGCCAGCCGAAATTGCTGCGGCGATCCTTTTTCTTGCATCGGATGCATCGCGGTATATGACCGGCACCGACCTTGCAGTCGACGGGGGCATGTCAGGCATCAGTCCATTTTAAATGTCGCATACGATGCCGTAAAAACCCGTGCGTTGCGCGCCCCTCATAAAAAACCTCAGCCTGGCCGGCATCAGCACTCGGATGCCGATGCGGCAAACTGAGCAGGGCATGCGCTGCAATCGAGCCCAGTTCCGCGTTCGGATCAAGTACGACTGTGGACGGCGCAAGTTCAGCCAACTCCGGGCGCTGACTGCGCTTCCTTTGCGACCGGCATCCGTGCCGAACTTTGCGCAAGCGTTTCAGCGACAAGCCCTCTGAACCACCTGTGTCCTGCATCGTTGTGATGCCGTGCGTGCCAGAACTGCTGAACGGTCAGATCGGGAAGCTGGATCGGCAACGGAAACACATCGACATCCGCAAGCCGCGAGAACAGGTCGGCGAGTTCATCGGGCACGGCTGCGATGAAATCGGACGTGGCGACGAGGCTCGGAACCGCCAGAAGATACGGCACGTCGATGCCGACTTTCAGCTTCGCGCCATGACGGCGCAACTCTTTCTCGAGCAACTGGTTCGTGAGCGCGAGCGTGCCCGCGACGACGTGCTTGCGCTCGACGAACTCATCGAGCGTCATCCGCACTTTCTTGCGCGTCGCGCCTCCCTTCACGATGCCGACAAGCGACCGCCGAAAGAGCGGTTGCTGATGCAGGTTCTCTCCCATCTTGCCCAGATAGCCGATCGCGAGATCCAGCGCACCGTCCTGCAGCGCGCTCGCAAGTTCCAGCGACGGCAGTTGTATCGGCTTAAGCGTCGCGTTCGGCGCGCGCTTGCGCAGCGTTGCGAGCAGTCGCGGCAGCAACACTATCACGCCCATGTCGCTCAGGCACACGGAGAAGGCCCGCGTGGTGCTTGACGCGTCGAAGGCCTTTGCGCTCCAGATTTGCTCCTGCACCGCCGCCAGCACATGCGCGACGCCTTCAACGAGGCGCTCGCCCACGGGCGTCGGCGCCATCACCGAACCCGCGCGAACGAACAAATCGTCCTGAAACAGCGTACGGAGTTTCCCTAGGGCATGACTGACGGCGGGTTGAGTCAGTCCAAGACGGTCGGCAGCGCGGGACACGCTCCGCTCCTCGTCGAGCGCCTGAAGGACGTACATGAAGTTCAGATCGGGCGTCGCCATGTATGAACTCGATTCATTATGGATATGAAATCCATTGTATAGATTTATAGAGGCAACGCGTTTAACTTCGCATCCAGATTCAAAAACAAACAGGAGACGGCAGTGCTGGATTGCGACGTAATCATCGTAGGCGGAGGTCCGGTTGGGCTGTTCCTTGCCGCCGAGCTTGGACAACGCGGAGTCAGCGTCGAGCTGTTCGATGCGAAAAGCGGGACGAGCCGGCATCCGGCCGCCAACGCCAACAGCGCGCGGACCATGGAGCACTTTCGACGCATCGGCATAGCGTCGAAGATCCGCGCGCTTGGCTTGCCGCCGGACTATGCGCCAGACGTCGCGTACTTCACGTCGATCGCCGGTCACGAACTCGCGCGGCTCGATCAGCCAACGTCGCGCGATGCGATCGAATGGGCCAAGGGCCACGCGTTCACGTGGCCGACGCCAGAGCCGCCGCATCGATGCTCGCAGCTGTACGTCGAGCCGGTGCTGCTCGACGCGGCGCAAGGCAACGCCGCATGCCAGGTTCACTTCGCGTCGCGTGTCGTCGAAGTTTCGCAAGGTGACGAGTCGGTCAGCGCGACCGTCGAACTCGATGCGACCGCGACACGCGCCGCGCAGACCCGCACCGTTACCGCGCGCTATCTGATCGGCTGCGACGGTCCGCGCAGTTTCGTGCGCAAGTCGCTTGGCATTCGCCTCGACGGGGTGGCCGGCGAGAAGCGCGAATTCATGGGCGGGCAGATGGACGCCGTCTATTTCTACGCGCCGGATATCTATCGTGTGAGCGGTCGGCGTCCCGCATGGCAATACTGGACTTTCAGCCCGACGCAACGAGCGCTGATCATCGCGGTCGACGGCGCGGGCCACTTCATCATGAACGTGCAGATGCGCGATGGCGAAGCGCCCGACGCAGACAGCGTGCGGCGGCGCATCGCCGAGGCGATCGGCGCCGACATTCCCTTCGAGGTCAAGAGCAGTTCGACTTGGACCGCGGGCTTCGCGCTGGTCGCCGACCGGTTCTCGGCGGGACGCGTCTTCCTCGCCGGCGATGCCGCGCATCTTTTCACGCCGACAGGCGGCCTCGGCTACAACACCGGTATCGACGATGCGGCGAACCTCGCGTGGAAGCTCGAAGCGATGGTCAAGGACGTCGCGGGCGAAGCGCTCGGTGCGAGCTACGAAGCGGAGCGACGGCCGGCCGCGTTGCGCAACACGGCGTTTGCCCGGGGCTTCGCCGACAGCATCGGCCATGTCCAGCTTCCGGTCGCCGCCTACGAGCCGGGTGCGGCGGGCGATGCGGCGCGTGCCGCGGTCGGCGACTACCTCGCCTTTCATGCCACCGCCGAATTCGTGATCCCGGGCGTTCACCTCGGCACGCGGTACGAAGCATCGCCGCTCGTCGAAGCGGAAGCCGGCTCGCCGCCGCCCGATTCCGCCAACCTCTATCTTCCGACCGCGAGAGCCGGACATCGTGCGCCGCACGTGTGGCTTGCCGACGGCCGCTCGCTCTACGACCGTTTCGGCCAGGGCTTCACCTTGCTCTGCACGAAGGCCTCCGACGTGCGTATCGACGATCAAATACTCCAGCGTGCCGCGCGCGCGCTTCCTCAACTCGCTGTCGTACGCATCGATGAACCCGCTGTCGCGCAAGCCTACAAGGCCGCCTTCGTGCTGATTCGCCCGGACCAGCACGTCGCCTGGCGCGGCAACGCGCTCGACGCCGGATTCGAGGCGGCGGTACTGCGAACAACCGGGTATCGGCACGAGGAAGTCACGACTGCGCTGACCGAGCACTAGCCATACCGAAATAGTTTCGCGCCCAAAGCGAACGCATCCACTGGAGACAACACCATGCACGTTCAAGCCGTTGCACCGCAGCGCATCGTCGACGATTCGAAGACCTCGCCGCTGCAAGTGCTCACACTGGTCCTTTGCTTCCTCGTCGTTGCGGCGGACGGTTTCGATGTCGCCTCGGTCGGCTATGTCGCGCCGCTGCTGAAATCGGCGTGGTCGCTCGCGCCCGCGCAACTCGGCCCGATCTTCGGCGCGGGCTTGTTCGGCCTGACCGTCGGCAGCTTTCTTTTCGGACCGCTCGCGGATCGCATCGGCCGCAAGCGCGTCATCACGATCTCGCTCGTGCTGTTCGGCGTCGGCAGCCTCGCTTGCGCCTACACGCCCTCGGCCGGGTGGCTCATCGTGCTGCGCTTTCTCACGGGTGCGGGCCTCGGCGGCGCGATGCCCAACTCGATCACGCTTTCGTCCGAGTTCAGCCCGCCCCGCAGTCGCGCGATCCTCGTCACGCTGATGTTCTGCGGCTTCACGCTCGGGCTCGCGGGCGGCGGTGCAGTCGCGTCGCTGTTGATCCCGACCTTCGGATGGCAGGGCGTGTTCGTCTTCGGCGGCCTGTTTCCGCTGCTGCTCGCGCCGGTGATCTGGCTCTGGCTGCCCGAATCGCTTCGCTTCATGGCCGGCAAGCCTCGCTATGCGAAGGAGGCGCGCCGCGTGATCGAGCGCCTGACGGGTGACGCGAACACCCCGTTCGACGCCGTCGTGCCCGAAGACGCAAAGCGCGGCGCTGTCCGTGAAAGCGCGGTCGGCACGCTCTTCAGCGCTCGCTATCGGACCGGCACGCTGCTGCTCTGGCTCGCGTTCTTCTGCACGCTCTGGGTCTATTACCAGATCAGTAGCTGGCTGCCGACCGTCATCACCGGCGCGGGCATCGACGCGTCGCATGCGGCACGCGTCGGCGCGATGCTGCCGCTCGGCGGCACGATCGGCTCCCTCGTCAACGCGCGCCTGATGGACCGCATGAATCCGTTCTTCGTGCTGGCCGGGTCGTATGCGATCGCGGCGATCTCCATCGCGTTCATCGGCTTCTCCATCAACGAGCCGGTCTGGGTCTACCTGACCGTCTTCATGGCGGGGCTCGGGCTTTCGGGTGCCCAGACCGGCGCGAACGTGCTGGTCGCCGGCTTCTATACGACGGCAGCGCGTGCCACCGGCGTGAGCTGGGCGCTCGGCGTGGGACGCATCGGCTCGATCATCGGATCGATGACGGGCGGCCTGCTGCTCGTGGCATTTCACTCGGTGACGGCGGCGTTCGTGATGTTCGCGGCACCGGTCGTCGTTGCAGGCCTCGCGATGCTCGCGAACGGCTGGGTGTATCGCGGACGGAGCGCGTCGCAGGCGTGATGCCCTGCGGCAGACATATCAATCTTTTTAAAAGGACAAGGACATGCGGTTCGTGAATTTCATGAAGGAAGGACGCGCAACGCTCGGCGTGCGCGATGGAAACGATGTGCGCGTGCTCGGCACGGAGCCGATCGAATCCGTACTGGCGCGCGGCGTCGATCTCGTTCAATGGGCGCGCAGCCACGCGAGCGAGGAGAAGTTGCCGATGACGGATCTTCAGTTGCTGCCGCCGTTGCAGCGTCCGCCGAAGATCCTTTGCGTGGGCCTGAACTTCGCCGACCACACGAAGGAAAGCAACTTCGAGCAGCCCGCTTACCCGACGCTGTTCCTCCGCGTGAATACGAGTCTCGTCGCCCACGATCAACCGATGATCCGCCCGAGCGTGACCGACTCCGAAGGTCTCGACTTCGAAGGCGAGATCGCGGTCGTGATCGGCAAGGGCGGGCGTCATATCGCGAAGGAAGATGCGCTCTCGCATGTGGCTGGCTATTCGCTCTTCAACGACGGCTCCGTGCGCGAGTACCAGTTCAAGACGCCGCAATGGACGGTCGGCAAGAACTTCGATGCGACCGGCGCATTCGGCCCGGACCTCATCACGCCAGACGAGCTTCCGGCAGGCGTCAAAGGCCTGCTGCTGGAAACGCGCGTCAACGGCGAAGTGGTGCAGTCCGCGAATACCGACGAGATGGTCTTCGATGTCGCGTCGCTCATCAGCATCATCAGCGAGGCGATCACGCTGGAGCCTGGTGATGTGATCGTGTCGGGCACGCCATCGGGCATCGGCTGGGCGCGCACCCCGAGGCTGCTGATGAAGCAGGGCGACGTGTGCGAAGTGAGTGTCGAAGGAATGGGCACGCTGCGCAATGTCATCGCCGACGAGCGGCCGCGCCGATGACGCCGGCGCTTACGAAAGCATGGAGGCAGTCATGACAGGTTCCAGCACGACATCGCCGCGCGCGAGCGTTCATTCTATCGATCACTTCGCGCTCAACGTGCCCTCGCTCGCCGATGCTGAGCGCTTCTTCGCCGCCTTTGGACTCGACGTCGCGCGCGCGGGCGCGCATGCGAGCGAGCTTGAGCTGCGTGCCACCGATGGCTGGCGCTGGGCGCGCATCCTGCCGGCGGCGAGCAAGTCGCTTGCTTATCTGAGCTTCAATTGCTTCGCAGACGATCTCGCTGCAATTCGCTCGCAGGTGAGATCGGCGGGCGCGACGTTCGTCGCGGGGCATCTCGTCGGCGACAACGCGGGCTTCTGGTTTCACGATCCCGACGGCAACCTGATTCAGGTCAAGGCGGGAGCGAAGACGAGTCCGTCGTCGAAGACGCCGCTCGCGGTCGAAGGAACGGCAGCCAACAAGCGGGGTAACCGCACCCGATCCGAAGTGAAGCAGGTGAGGCCGCGCAGGCTTTCGCATGTGCTGCTGTTCTCGCCCGACGTGCTGCGCGCACTCGATTTCTACGGGGAGGCGCTGGGCCTTCGCCTCTCCGACAAATCGCGCGACCTCATCGCATTCACGCACGCGCCGCACGGCAGCGACCATCACCTCGTCGCGTTCGCCAAGAGCGGCGCTCGCGGCTGGCATCACGCCGCGTGGGATGTCGACGACATCAATCGCGTGGGCGAGGGCGCGGCTCAGATGGCCGCGGCCGGTTTCAGCAAGGGCTGGGGCACAGGCCGCCACGTGCTGGGTTCGAACTACTTCCACTACGTCGAAGACCCATGGGGCTCGTTCTGCGAGTACTCGGCTGACATCGACTTCGTCTCGGCGGGCTACCCCTGGCCGGCGGGCGATTTCGCGCCGGAAGACTCGCTGTATCTGTGGGGACCGCCGGTCCCGGACAACTTCGTTCACAACACGGAGGCGTGACAACCGAAGACCGGCCGTAAAACATAACTAGACAATGGGATTGGAGACATGAAACACAAGATGATGGCGGCAGCGGCCGTGCTCGCGTTCAGCGGCGCCGCTCAAGCGCAAAGCAGCGTCACGCTGTACGGGATTCTCGATACCGGCATCGAGCTCGTGACCCATGCGGGTCCGACGGACGACAAGGTCATCCGCATGCCGGGCATTACCGGTTCGGTGCCGTCGCGCTGGGGGCTGCGCGGCACAGAGGATCTCGGCGGCGGCTATGCGGCGATCTTCACGCTCGAAAACGGCTTCAATACGCGTTCCGGCGACATCAATCAAGGCGGCCGTCTGTTCGGGCGTCAGGCGTGGGTGGGCGTGTCGAGCCGCTACGGCAATCTGACCTTCGGGCGTCAGTACACGATGTCGTACTGGGCCATCGTCGATGCCGATCAACTCGGGCCGGACATCTACGGCGGCGTCGGTTCGATCGACGCCTACATTCCCAACGCCCGCAGCGACAACACCGTCGCGTACAAGGGCACGTTCAGCGGCGTCACGGTCGGCGGCACCTATTCGTTCGGTCGCGATTCCGCCGGCACCGACAACTCGCCCGGGCAAGGCACTTGCGCCGGTTCGATCCCGGGAGACTCGAACGCGTGCCGTCAGTGGTCGGCGCTCTTGCGCTATGACGCGAGCGCGTTCGGCATCGCGGCATCGTACGACGAGCAACGCGGCGGGCCGGGCGCCGCCGCCAATATCTTCAACGGCATCGCGCCGATCCCGCTGACCAACAGCGGCGACAAGGACGCGCGCACGCAACTGAACGGCTACTTCAAGTTCGGCCAGTTGAAGGTCGGCGGCGGCTGGCTCGGACGTCGCGTGGAGACGGTGTCGCCGACGCTCGCCGATGTGCGCACGAACATCTTCTATCTCACGGGCACGTACTACGTGACGCCAACGGTGGTAGTCGATGGTGGCGTGTACCGCACGATCGACACGGACCAGGACACGCGCGCGACGATCACCGCATTGCGCGGCACATATCTGCTTTCGAAGCGCACGGGCGTGTATTTGCAAAGCGGCTACGTGTTCAACAGTGCGAAGGCGCGCTACACGCTGAGCCAGGGCGGACCCGGAACGACGCCTAACGCGGGCGTCGGCCAGCTCGGCGTGATGGCGGGCATCCGGCACGCGTTCTGACCGTTTGAAGATACCAACAAGGAGGAGACAAATGAACTCATCGTCGAATCACAGAATTCGCACCGCAGGCGCACTGTTGATCGCTGCCGGCATGGCGAGCGGCTGTGGAGGGAACGACTCCACGCCGGATACCTCGTCGCAACCGCTCGACAATCACGTGAGCGTCGCGTCGGGCAGCCTGAGCGGCAATCCCGCCGATGCGTCGGGCATCGTGAGCTTCAAGGGCATTCCGTATGCGGCTGCGCCGGTGGGCAATCTGCGATGGAAGGAGCCGCAGCCCGCCGCCTCATGGAGCGGCACACGCGATGCGACGAGTTTCGGCGCGAAATGCTGGGCGGCTGCGGCGTTCGGCGGCCCCATCGCGACCGCCAATGTCAGCGAAGACTGCCTGTTCCTGAACGTGTGGAGCGGCGCCAGGACGCGCGGCGCGAGGCTTCCGGTCATGGTCTGGATTCACGGCGGAGGCTTCCAGTTCGGTACCGGCTCAGACAACGCGCTCGATGGCACGTCGCTTGCGAAGAAGGGCGTGGTCGTGGTGACGCTGAACTATCGGCTCGGCGTGTTCGGGCATCTCTCGCGGCCCGATCTCGACGCCGAGTCCGGTGGCCACAAGTCTGGCATGTATGGCATCCAGGACCAGATCGCGGCGCTCAGGTGGGTGAAGGCCAACATCGCGTCATTCGGCGGCGATCCGGCTAACGTGACCGTGTTCGGCGAATCGGCGGGAGCGCACGCGATCGGACTGCTGATGGCGTCGCCCCTGGCGACGGGTCTGTTTCAGAAGGCCATCGGCGAAAGCGGTGCGTTCTGGGAGAGCGAGCACGGCGGGATGAAGCCCTATGCCGACGCTCAGGCGATGGGCGTCGCGCTCGGCAACCAGTTCAACGCTACGACCATCGACAAGCTGCGCGAGGTTCCGGCATTGCAACTGGAGACCGCGACCAACTGGACCTTCGCGACCGACCCGGGACTCACGAATTATTCGCCGGTCGTCGACGGCTACGTGTTGCCCGAGAATCCCTACGTCCGGTTCATGCATGGGCGCCAGAACGACGTCCCGCTGCTCGCTGGCTGGAATTCGGATGAAGGCCTCGCGTTCTTCGGCCGCGCGTTGCCGCACCAGACCGTGCAGGCTTTTACCGATGCGGCCACGCAAGAGTTCGGGGCGGCGAATCTTCCGTTGTTCCTGCAGGCGTATCCGGCCGGCTCACCCGAGGAGGCGGCGCGTTCGGCGCCCGCGCTGATTGGCGACCAGGTGATCAAGTACCAGACCTGGGGATGGGTGACGCAACAGCAGAAGACCGGGCACGGGCCGGTGTACGTCTATCACTTCGAGCAGACGTCGCCGTATAACGCCGTCGCGACGCACGCGACCGACGTGCAATACGTCTTCGGCAACCTGCCGGCGAAGAGCGGTGTGAGCGCGGGCAGTCAGGACCTCGCCGTATCGGACGCGATGCAGACTTACTGGGCGAACTTCGCCCGTGCCGGCGATCCCAACGGGCCCGGCCTGCCGCAGTGGCCGCGCTATGCCGGCGCGGGAAGCCAGACGATGCGGATCGGCGCCGTGATTCAGGCTGGCGCGGAAGAGGGTACGGCGCGGTTTCAGTTCCTCGACCGGTTTCGGATCGACGGGCAAATCGCAGTGACACAACCTTAAAAAAAACGAAGTCATTCTCGCTTGGGGCGGCGTGTCATCCTGCCCTCGTCATGCGTTTGCCCGACCCCACATTGAAATTGGTCGGTTGAGATCTGTGTTGATTCTTGAGCACAAGCCATCGTCGGTTTCGGGGGCGAGTACCGGAACGAACCAGTCGTATTCGTAACGGCCGACACGTCCCCACTTCTTCAACGCATGCCACGTGATTCCGCCGCTCACTGAGTCGGCCAGGATCAACGGCGCGAAGTAATTCGCGGCCGCGCTCAGCGAATCGACCCTGTTGATGGCGTGGCTGCCGCCGAACCTGAACTTGACGCGCGAAGTTGCGTCCCACTACACGCCAACGGGCCTGTTAGGGACGCTGCCGCTCGCGGTTGACGAGCCGAAATTGGATCGTACGGCGACAGCTTGGCGATCGAGAGTTTCATACAAGCTACGGTCTCGTCTATAAAGGATTCAGTCAGGGTCGATACGGTCTGACTTGCCGGGCGTCCCTCACGCTAACCGGATCCTAATTTTCAACGCGTAACCTGAGTTCATCTACACGAGTTCGTTCGGTCCTGGCTTTCATTGGCCTGCGTCGCTGCGTACCGGTTTGACCATGTTCATTCATCGCCTGAACAACGATCGCACAGAGCGCTTAATAAAAAGACAACGCTTCAGGTTCTTTGGTCGATATCATTTATTGAGTAAATCCATGCTCAGTCTCCCTCTTACACCCGCCCAATTAGGCATCTTCTTTCGACAGCAAGTCGATCTGCAGGATCCCCGATTCAACCTGGCCCACCTCACCGAAATTTCGGGGCCACTTGATATTGACGTATTGGAGTCGGCTTTGCGGCAGACCATCGCGGAGGCTGACTCAGTACAGATTCGGCTGCACGGCACGGATGGGTTGCCGCATCAGATACTGGGGACGGTCGATTTCAAGCTTCCAGTGTTCGATGTCAGCGACGCCGCGGATCCGCTAAAAGCGGTAGAGGACTACGTAGAGGATAAACGCTCCACCGCGATTGACCTGAATCAGTGGCCATTGTTCAACATAGCACTGCTGCGGACTGCTTTTGACCGATTCTTTTTATTTCTGTGCTTTCATCACCTCGTGTTTGACGGCTATTCCTTTCTTCTCTTCATCGAGCGGCTTGCGGAAGTCTATTCGGCGTTGAAAGGCGGATCCCAACCTGCTCAGTCCAGCTGGAGCCGATTAACCGATTCAGTCGCGGATGATGAGGCTTATCGCGAGTCCAGTGCCTTTCAAAAGGACCAGCAGTTCTGGCGCGAGTATCTGGCGGATTGCTCTGAACCCCCCATCCTCGCCGGGGACGTGGAGAACCCGTCACCTGAGGCTACGACAGTTGAAGCGAAGGCTAGCCTGTTGCCAGAAACCGTAGCGTCACTGCGCCAGGTCGCCCAACAAAATGGCACCTCGTGGTCGCAGTTCATCACCGCTGTGATGGCCGCTTATCTGGCGCGCGTCAGTGGTCAACCTGAAGAAGTAGTCCTGGGAATTCCCGTCACCGCCCGGGTCGGACGAACGGCCAAGAAGGTGCCAGGCATGATGTCCAATGTCCTGCCGCTTCGGGTGCCTGTCGATCCACAGTCAAGCATGATTGACTTGGCCAAGCAGGTTTCCGTCCAGAGCCTGCGCGTTTTGCGTCATCAACGCTATCGGATCAAGGATATCCGGCGAGATCTGGAACGACTCGAAATAGGTCAGCGACTGTTCGGGCCGATTGTGAATATCATGCCCGGCTTCAACAGTGCAATCGCCTTCACGGACTGTCGGATCGCTTCAACTCGTACCTTTTCAGTCACCCCGGATGACCTCACGTTGCACGTGCACGACGAGGGGGAGGAAGCGGGGTTGAGACTGGTGTTCGATGCCAGCGCGGCACTGTATAGCTCCGAAGCAGTTCGGACGCATTTGCGGCGGTTCACGCAGTTTCTGGAGCACGCAATCGCACAGCCTGACGCCCCTTTGCATGCGCTCCCACTGCTGCTGCCCGGTGAGCGCATGCTGCTCGAGAAATGGAATGACACGACTGCCCCCGTCCCCCAGGAGCGCTGCATCCATCAACTGGTCGAGCGACAGGTCGCGTGCACGCCCGATGCGACCGCGCTCGTCTTCAAAGACGAGTCGCTCACCTATGCGCAGCTCAATGTACGGGCCAACCGGCTAGCTCATCAGTTGATCGCTCTGGGCGTCGGTCCCGAAGCGCGCGTGGCGTTGTGCATGGAGCGTCGCCCGGACTTGGTGGTCGCGCTGCTGGCCATTCTTAAGGCGGGCGCCGCCTATGTGCCGCTCGATCCGGCGTATCCCGGCGAGCGGCTGGCCCACATGCTCCGTGACTCGGCTCCGGTGCTGCTCATCGCCGATACCGCCGGGCGCGAGGCTCTAGGTGACACGGGTGCTCTGCCGGTGCTCGAACCCGAGGCGTTCGATGACACCCAGACCGATCACGACCCACAGGTTCCGGGGCTCGGTCCCCGCAACCTCGCCTATGTGATCTACACATCCGGATCCACTGGCACGCCCAAGGGCGTAATGGTTGAACATCGCAATATCGTCAATCTCGCCGAAGCGCAGATCGGGCTCTATGGTGTTCGTCCGGAGAGCCGCGTTGTCCAGTTCGTTTCGACCGGTTTCGACGTAAGCGTGGCGGACGTGTTCATGACCCTGGGTGCGGGCGCCGCGCTTCATCTTCCGGCCCGTGACGACTGCCTCGCGGCGACTTCGCTGATCGAATTCATGCGCCGGCACGCCATCACCCATGCACAACTGCCACCGGCGCTGCTGCAGGGACAGAATTCACTGGCTCTGCTCCCCAGGCTTCAGGTACTTGTTCTGGGCGGAGAGTCGCCGGGTGCGTCGCTGATGCGCACTGCGCAATCCGACATCAAAGTCTTCAATGCCTACGGCCCAACCGAGACCACTGTCTGCGCAACGGCGTGGTGCAGGCCAGACGGATTTGACGGTAAAAATGTGCCGATCGGTCGACCGCTCGCCAGCACGCAGATTTACCTGCTCGATGCGTACGGCCAGCTCGTGCCCCCCGGTTCCGTCGGGGAACTGCACATCGGCGGTGCCGGCGTCGCGCGCGGGTACCTGAATCGACCGGAGTTGACCGCCGGACGCTTCGTCGAGGATAGCTTCAGCAAGTTGCCCGGCGCGCTCATGTATCGCACAGGCGACCTCGCCCGCTGGCTATCCGACGGCAACCTGGAGTTCCTTGGCCGCAACGACAACCAAGTCAAGATCCGGGGCTTTCGCATCGAGCTCGGCGAAATCGAGGCGCGGCTCGCGGCGCATGAAGCAATCCGCGAGGCAGTGGTGCTGGCACGCGAGACCAGCGGCGCCGACAGACAACTCGTGGCGTATTACACGCTGAACGAAGGGAAGGAAGCGCCGCAGAACCAGCATTTACGGGCGCATCTGGTGCGGACGTTGCCAGAGTACATGGTGCCGGCGGCGTACGTGATGCTGGAGGCGCTGCCGCTCACGCCGAACGGCAAGCTGGACCGGCGCGCATTGCCGGCGCCCGACGACGGCGCGTTTGCCCGCCGTGGCTACGAGGCGCCGGTGGGCGACACGGAAACGCTGATCGCGGCGCTCTGGGCCGACGTGCTGGGACGCGTGCGCGTGGGCCGGCACGACAACTTCTTCGAGCTGGGCGGTCATTCGTTGCTGGCGGTGACGCTGATCGAACGGATGCGTCAGGCGGGCGTGCAGTCCGATGTGCGGGTGTTGTTCAGTCAGCCGAGCGTAGCTGCAATGGCGGCTGCGGGGGAAAGCGTGCGCAACACGGTGGCGGTGCCGCCGAACCGCATTCCCGCCGGGTGCGAGGTCATCACGCCGGAGATGCTGCCGCTCGTGACGCTGAACGAGCAGCAGATCGAGGCGGTCGTGGCGCAGGTCGAGGGCGGTGCGCGCAACGTGCAGGACATTTATCCGCTTGCACCCCTCCACGAGGGGATGCTGTTTCACCATATATCGGGCGGCGAAGGTGATCCGTATCTGCAGAGCATGATGCTGGCCATGCCCGAGCGCGTGCAGCTCGCGAGCTTTGTGCAGGCGTTGCAGCGGACGATCGAACGCCACGACATCCTGCGCACGGCGGTGCTCTGGGAAGGGCTGCCCGAGCCGGTGCAAGTGGTGTGGCGCGAGGCGCGCGTGATTGTGGAGGAAGTCTCGCTTTCGCCGCAGGATGGCGAGATCGAGGCGCAGTTGTCCCAGAGGTTCGACTCACGGCACCACCGGCTGGACGTGCGACAGGCGCCGATGATGCGGCTTTTTGCGGCTCGCGACCCGGCCAACGGCCGCTGGCTGCTGCAGCTTCTGGGCCACCACATGGTGATGGACTATACGGCGCTCGAGCTGATGCTGGAGGAGATCGAAACGATTCTTCGTGGCGAGGCCGAACGCCTCCCCGCGCCGCTCCCGTACCGCAACTTCGTCGCGCAGGCGCGGCGGGGCATCAGCCAGGGCGAACACGAGGCGTACTTCCGCGAAGCGCTTGCCGATGTGGACGAGCCCACGCTGCCATATGGCCTGAGCGACGTGCATTCCGACGGCGCGGATATCGCGGAGTTCAGAACAGTGCTCGCGGCCGGACTGAGCCGGCAACTGCGCGAGGAGGCGCGCAAGCTGGGCGTGAGCGTAGCGAGCCTGTTCCACCTCGCGTGGGCGCACGTGCTGGGGCGCGTGTCGGGCCGTGAGGACGTGGTGTTCGGCACGGTGCTGCTCGGCCGCATGCAGGGTGGCGAGGGTGCGGACCGCGTGCTCGGTATGTTCATCAACACGCTGCCGATCCGGGTAAACCTGCATGATGTGAGCGTCAACGATGGCGTGCGGCAAACTCATGCGTCGCTGTCGACGCTGCTGCACCATGAGCACGCCTCGTTGGCGCTGGCGCAGCGCTGCAGCGGTGTGGCTGCGCCGTTGCCGTTGTTCAGCGCGCTGCTGAACTACCGGCACGGCCGGGCGTCCGACATGGGGGACGACGCGCACACCGGCGAGAGAGCGGTGATGCTGTTGCGCGGCGATGAACGCACCAACTATCCGCTCTCGCTCTCGATAAATGACCTTGGCGACGATTTCGAACTTGTCGTGCAGGCCGACACGCGGATTGATACTTCGCGGGTAGCCGGCTACATGAACTGTACGCTGGACGCCTTGGCTCAGGCGTTGTCGCAAAGCCCTTCTTTGCCCGTACGCGCGCTCGATATGCTGCCGCTTGCCGAGCGCGAGCAATTGCTGGTGAAGTGGAACGACACCGCGGTGGAAGTGCCGGAGACCACGGTGATGGCGATGTTCGAGGGGCAGGTCTCGAAGTCACCGGAGGCCGTGGCGGTGGTATTCGAAGCCGAGCGCGTGACCTACGGAGAACTCAACGCCCGCGCAAACCAGCTGGCACATCGCCTGATCGACGAGGGCGTCCGGCCCGATGACCGGGTGGCGATCTGCGTGGAACGCGGCATCGAGATGGTGATCGGGGTGCTGGGGATCCTGAAGGCAGGCGCAGGGTATGTACCGCTGGATCCCGGCTATCCTGTCGAGCGGCTGGCCTACATGCTGGGCGACAGCACGCCGGCGGTGGTGCTCGCGCAGGCAAGCACGCGTGAAGTGCTGGGCGAACTGTCGGCCCCGCTGATCGAACTGAACGCTCAAGCGTTCGAAGCGCAACCGACGCACAACCCGGTGGTAGCAGATCTCAACCCGCAGCGCCTGGCGTACGTGATCTACACCTCGGGCTCGACGGGCCAACCCAAAGGGGTAATGATCGAGCACCGCAACCTGGCGCGGCTGTTCGCCACCGCGGCCCAGTGGTTCGAGTTCGGAGCGAAGGACGTCTGGACGCTGTTCCACTCGTTCGCGTTCGACTTCTCGGTGTGGGAGATTTGGGGCGCGCTGCTGCACGGCGGCCGGCTCGTGGTGGTACCCAAGCGAGTGAGCCGCTCGCCGCAGGACTTCTACCGCTTGCTATGCGAGGAAGGCGTGACGATCCTGAACCAGACACCGAGCGCGTTCCGCCAGTTGATCGCCGCGCAAGGCGAAAGTGCTCTGTCCCATCAACTGCGGCAAGTCGTCTTTGGCGGCGAAGCCTTGGAACCGGCGATCCTGCGGCCGTGGTACGCACGCGAGCAGAATGCGGCTACGCAACTGGTGAACATGTACGGGATCACAGAGACCACGGTGCATGTCACCTACCGTGCGCTGCGTGCCGAGGATGCGAAGCGCTCGGGCCATAGCGCCATCGGCGTGCGGATTCCGGACCTGCGTGTGTACGTGCTGGACGACCAAGGCCAGCCGGTGCCTGTGGGCGTGACCGGCGAGATATTCGTGGGAGGCGCCGGGGTGGCGCGCGGCTACCTGAACCGTGCAGACCTCACAGCACAGCGGTTCGTGAAGGATCCGTTCAGCAGCGATTCGCAAGCGCGGATGTACAAGACGGGTGACCTGGCCCGCTGGCTGGCCGATGGCACGCTTGAATACCTGGGCCGTAACGACCATCAGGTGAAGATCCGGGGTTTCCGGATCGAGCTTGGCGAGATCGAAGCGAAGCTGCTGGGGTGCAAGGGAGTACGCGAGGCCGTGGTGGTCGTTCGGCAAGACAGTTCGGATGACAAGCAATTGGTCGGGTACGTGGTGGGCCATGACGGATCCGAGCTTACGGCGGCGAATTTGCGTGAGCAGATGTTATTGGTGTTGGCCGACTACATGGTGCCGAGCGCCTTCGTGCAAATGGAGGCGTTGCCGCTAACGCAGAACGGCAAACTGGACCGGCGTGCGCTGCCGGCGCCCGATCAGTCCTCGGTGGTGACGAGGGAATACGAGGGACCGCAAGGAGAGGCGGAAATCACGATCGCGCGGATCTGGCAGGAGCTTCTGGGTGTGGAGCGAGTGGGACGTCACGATGATTTCTTCGCGCTCGGCGGGCATTCGCTGAAGGTAATCACATCGTTGTCACGTGTTGCCAGCGTGTTCGATAAAAAAGTCGCGCAGATCGATTTTTATCGCCAGCCAACGGTCGCGGGCGTCGCAGCCTTGCTTGCTCGCGATATGAGCGCAGCCCAGGCAACTGACACACTGATACCGTTGATCGCGCGCGGTGCCGCGCCAACACGTCTGACAGTCGTATGCGCGCCGTATGCCGGCGCTTCCGCAACCGTGTTTCAGCCCTTCGCCGATGCACTATGCTCGCGTGACCCGACGCTCTCAGTGCGCGCTATCGCGCTACCGGGCAATGAGCTTGGCAGTAACCCGCAAGACTATGTATCGGTGGAACAGATGGCGCAAGACTGCGCCGACGAGCTTATCGCAACGAACACCGGTGAGATCGCGGTGTATGGCCATTGCGTGGGCAGTTTCCTGGCTGTTGAACTGGTACGCCAGATCGAACGGCGGGGGAAGAAGGTCGCCCTTCTTACCGTTGCGGCGGCGTTTCCGCTCCCACGGATTCTGCGCCGGCTGCCGATGCCCGCACCCTTTAGCTTTACCAGCGACAGAAAGCTGCAAGCGCTGATTCAAAGCTGGGGCGGTCCGACCGACGAGATGGACCCGGATGTCATCTCGTTCATGATGGGCAATTTCCGCAGGGATGCCCAGCTGACTTTTGAACATGAGAGACGTCGGGTAGACGAGAAGATCGCCGCGCCGATACTCTGCATCGTCAGCCGAGACGATCCGCTGACGCGCGGGTATGCGTTCCGTTTTCGCGCGTGGTCCGCCTTGTCGGATCGGACGACGTTGGCAGTATTGTCCGAGGGGCAGCACTACTTCGTCGGAACCCAGCCCGAATCGGTCGTGGACGTCGTGTGCGAACATCTGGACGACGGCGAGGCGATACGGCAAGCGAACGAACGAGCCGAACCCCTTGCCGTTCGCGCGGGACGTTGATGTCACCGGCCGGAAGGCCGTAGCTGCAGACGACCATGACCGACAGAAGAGCTTTCTTGTTGCAGGCCTGCGCTGCATGTATCGCGGGCGCGTCGATGGGCTTTGCGTCAGCGGCCGCCAAAGGCCTTCTTGCGCGCACCTCCGACCTCGTGCAGCGGCTCCAGGTTGCGTGTCGTGAACTTGCCCTCGACCCGGACGGTCAGTTGAAACTCCCCCAGTTGTGGTCGCCTAAAATCCCCCACCGTGTGAAGCAGGACGAGGTCGAGTTTTATTCCTCTTTCGTTTTCTG
>NZ_FCOG02000201.1 GCF_001544975.2 Caballeronia arationis
ATCTCTTTCATAGTCCTATACAAAGTAGTTGTACTAACGTAGTATAGGAAAAAATAACTACGGCTGTAGTGTTAGACAGGCTTCTTCTTAGTTTTGCGTTTTGCGTCTGGCTTCTTGACCTTCAACGTCATAATAGACATCTCTATAAGAGCAGCCATTTCTTCGGCCGTGAAAACCAACTGGTCCGGTTCGCTGAGTGGAACTTTGAACTCGAATACAATATCAGATCCTTCGCGACGGACCCGTACGTTTCCTTCTCCTTTGAGCCTGACTTTCAACAAAGCGGCGACGATTTGATCGGTCGAGCGGCGGCGAGGCACTCCCAACATTTCGGTAGCACGCGCGGCAAGCTCCTCTGTCCCTATCGCTTTCTGGAGTTGAACCAGCGTTACGCCAAGTCTGTAAGTTAGAGGCCGAGATTCAAAAAGCTCTAATACCTCAGGTGGCAGGTTCGATATTGCTATTGCTTGTGAAAGGCGAAAAGCCTTCCAATCTTTGCGAGCATCCAACGCTGCCCTGAGTGACGTCCACCGTCCTTTCGCAAGACCCCGCTGGTATTCAGCAGCCAGTGCCAACGGTGGGATCTTGGCCGGCCGTTTCGGCGGGACGGGTTCCCGTCCATCGAGAAGATCAACTATTTCGTTCCAACTTTTTCCGGTCCGATCGACTGCCGTCGCTCGGTCCTGAAGCTTTGTCGGTCCGTACTTTCGAAGCAGTTCAACGAGAGACCTCGCCGTCTCAGGCCAGATCCCCGCTACGTCGAAAAGCGAAATCACTTCTGCGGGGAGCTTTGCCACCGCGACCGCTCGGTTGAGAGCCTCGCGAGTGACCTTTGGCGTGAACCGGGCCATTGCAGCGACTGCTTCTCTTTGATTTTTCCAATTCCGGCCCAGACCAGCGTTGTAAAGATTTGCGAGCGCCAGAGGATCGCGCGATATAGGCATACCAGCAAGGGTGGACATCTTTACCTCTCCTTTTTCGCCCGATTATCGTTGGCCTGCCATCATCTTGTTGGGCGAATGAAGCCCGAAATCCCACCGCATTTCATGGAGGCGCGGCACCGCACGACTAGGAAGTCTGGGGCAAAGGGAGGCACTGGAAAGCAGGTCGTTGCAACCGTCTACGCCCCTAAAGGCGGCGTCGGAAAAACAACCATCGCTGGCAACCTCGCCTGCCGCTTTTCCCTCCGCGGCCTGAAGACGCTCATCGTCGACTTGGACTTCCAGGGCAACCTGACGATGATGTACGGCTACGAGACCGAAATGACGCCCGACGAGGCGGCTGCGGCCGGGGCCTCGCGTTCGAAGATGGTTGAATCTCACTTCGGTAGTCTGACGCCTAACTGGCCGTGCGGCCGCCGGACGCTTGCAGATGTCGTTAAGAAACCATACGGCGAGAACGGTCCACATTTGATCCCGGCGGATCTGACGCTTGATCGCCTCGATACCATGTTGACGTTCGAAACGTTCGAGGGAAAGAACTCAGAATTCACAATCGCACGAATGCTGTCCTCTCCCGTCTGCAAGGCCTCAGGATGGATCATGGTTAACCCGGCGGAACGACCCAAGCGGTCACGGTCGGTTGAGCCACCCGCAGCTACACATTCCGGGGCTACAAGGCGAGCTACTCGCCTCAAAGTGGCAGGGGCGTCGAGCGCCGTTAATCGCCGGTCAACGCTTGGCCTTCTCTTGGGCCAAGCAAGTCCCTTACAGGTAGAAACGTTGCTGTTGCATGGCCTCTACTCGGGCCGTGCAACGGCCGTACAAACCAGAACGCTAACGCTCGGCCTCTCGAGGGTCCGAGCAGGTGGCAAGCGGAATGCCTTTAGCGACGTTGCAGATGAACTTCTTTCCCCGACATCGTAGAGGCGGTCTGGAGCACGCCGGACGATTTCATCTGGGATGCCGAACTCACAGTGGATCATCCCGACGGTCGCTCTGCCTTTGATCGCCTCCAACAGCGTACGCGCACATCGGTGCCGGCGCATGTTCGTGCAGCCATGCGCGAGCACCATGCCCGCCTCTACGTGTTCGACATGCTGGCAGACCGTGAGCGCGACATTCGTAATGGCGGTGGAAGATCTGCGAGCGCGCCCTGCCTCATTTTCTCTTGCATTAACACCAGCAGGATTTTCTAGAGCGCGAACAACTGTCCGAGCTTCTCGGCTTCCCAGACTTTCCGTACCGACCGAAGTACATTTCCAACTCGTCGAACACCTGGTGCCCGTGTGCGAGTTCGGGTAGCACGCGTTCGATGTCCGGATTTCCACGATACTTTCTCCAGAACGCCCTGCCCTCCTCTAAGCCGACAGGCTCAAAGCGCTGAAGTTTTCGCGCCATGTCACGAGCTCGCCGTCGAAGCAAGCAATGACTGCATTGCGGTCGGTGCGAGAACGCGGGACGGTTTGGTTGAGCGCCCATGCGGACTGAGCAGGATCGGCGACAGCTCTAGGACCACATCGAACGGATCAACACCGATCGGACGTTTCCGTTTAACAATGCTGACCTGCACGCCGTTGGTCGCCGGACGGATCGCAAGTCGCAGCGACGCGGGGATGCGTCTTGTTGGGCCGCAAGCGGTCGCACGACAAACAGCAATGACTCGGATGACTGCGCACACAGAGTTAGACGGCGCAGCGACTCGGCACGGATGTGCTCCTGCCAGAGTAGGACGGCACCGCAGGTGTTCGTTTTCAAAAACCTGCTCCGCGGTGCAGAGCGTATCCGCAGTGCTGCCAGACCTGAGCAGCATGATCTTCTCGAGCGGAACGCCGAAATAGGAAAGTCCCAGCGCGTTCGGAAAATGCGGCGGCTTAATGAACACGACCGGTCGCTTCGATGCCGCCTTCAGCGCAGGCTCCAGCAACCGGATTTCTCCAATGCCCGTTTGTTGAACCAGCCGTTCAGTAAGCGAACCCATCGGCTAACCGCCGCCGGGCAGTTCGCCGTGAGACGGTCGTAGCCGGTGGCGACAGTGCGCCCCACCTGACGGGCAAGTTGGTTGGCTCGCCACAGGGACGGGTGGATTTCTTCAATGTCTTTCGGCAGCGCGGACATGGCGTAGTGAAGTACTGTATGGATGAACAGTGTCCTACTCTACCCCCGGCACGAGTGCCATAAGGCGGCCCGCGATCTGACCGTTAAGAGCATCAATAAGTAAGAAACATTACGAATCCCGTATTGTTTGTTACGCGCCGTCCTTGTTTGCAGTTTCCACGCGGCCGCGTGGCTGAAGTCAGGACCGGAGAGGGATCTGACAAAGGATGGCGCACGTTTTTGCGTGGAACATCCACATCAAAACTCAGCTAAATCATTGAAAATAAATCGTTTGCAGCACGAGCGGAAATCATCACCGATGTTTCACGGCTGCGACCCCTGCTTGCGTTAAAGCTTTTTCGAGATTCGACCGTAGGTGGCCCGCCACGTCTACGTCTGGCGCGTCAAAGTTTACTTGCGCTAAACCCCGTTTACGCTTTAGGCTCCGGATCAGTTCGAGTCTCCTCGATTTCGGCTTTTCTACGGTTTCGAGGGGAAACTACCAAAACAGGAAGAAAACCCAAATGGGCAACCACATGGACATCAAACTTGCGACCCCTCCGATTGAGGTGTCGCCCGATGACCTCGTGAACCTCGCCGGACGTAGCGCTCGAATGCTCGAACGCATCCGCACTCAGATGCTGCAGCCATGGCCGAGAAAGATCGCGCCCTTCTTTCCCAGCAGCAAGTTACAGGAGCTGTGCGGGATCGACAAGGCTCGCTTCTCGTACCTGATCAAGAAGGGAGAGTTGCCGGGTGGAAAGCAGGACAAGCCCGGTGGCGCCCGCTCCTTCACTCTCGCCGAGACGATGCAGTGGGTGAAAGCTGAACGTAAGCCAATGCCACGTCCAGAAGGCAAAGACGGCAAGGTCATTGCGATCGGCAATTTCAAGGGGGGTGTGACGAAGACCACGACATCAATGGTTCTAGCGCAAGGCCTTTCCCTTCGGCACGGACGCAAGGTCCTGCATATTGACATGGACCCGCAAGGAAGTGCCACAACACTGTATGGCATTAATCCACATGCGGAGGTGACTGGCGATCAGACGATCCTTCCTGTGGTCGAAGCATACGTCAATGGCGAGACACCCGACATGTCAGGTCTGCCGCAGGAGACCTACTGGGACAATCTACACCTGATCCCGTCCTCTACCGACCTGTTCAATGCCGAGTTCATGCTGCCCGCACGGGTGCACTCGTCGCCGGACGCTAAATTCTGGAACGTTCTGAACAACGCGCTCTCCGGACTGAAGAAAGAGTACGACTACATCATCATCGACACCGCGCCGACGCTCAGCTATCTGACGATTAATGCGCTCTTCGCGGCAGACGGCGTGATTGTTCCTGTGATGCCGGACACGCTTTCCTTCGCATCGATGGTTCAGTTCTGGTCACTGTTCTCGGACATGGTTTCGGGCATGCGACAGTTTGGCGAGTCCGCTCAAGACGCTAAGCATTTCGAGTTCATCGACATCCTCGTCGCCCGGATGAAGGACAAGTCGAACTCGAACGCCTCGGTGGTTCGAGACTGGGTCATCAGCACTTATGGCGACCGCGTGCTGCCGGTGGAGATCCCAGACACCGAGATTGCTCGGACGACCACCAATGACTTCTCGACGGTGTATGACTTCCCGAGCTACGACGGCAACGCCACGCTCTTTCGCCGTATCCGGGAGGCCTACGATCAGGTGGTCGATCTCGTCGACAGCAAGGCTTGCTACCTCTGGGAAAAGGAGTGAAGTTCATGTCAACAGCATCTAGGCAACGCGACAAGGCTCGCTCCATCAATCTCGACGAGGACGACGCACCCGCCAGCCCTCTCCCGCCCGTTGCCCCGCGCACCGCACCAGGTCAGTTGATCGGCCTGCAAGGTCGAGTGCATAGCCAGCAACAAGAAATTGAACAGCTCAAGAAGGTGCTTGAAGAGAGAGCCCCGTCCCGTCTCCCGGTCGCCAAGCTCCACGAGGTGGAAGGACGACGACGCAAACTCACGACTGAAGAATATGCGGAACTCAAAGCGAATCTCCAACGCTACCCCCTCGCCCAGCCCATCACGGTAACGCGTCGCCTCGACGGCGAATTCGATATTGTCGCTGGCAACAACCGGGCAGCCATCTATCGGGAACTAGGCCGCGAAGAGATTGATGCGATGGTTCTCGACATCGACGAGTCGATGATCGAGCACGCCGCCCTCTTCTCAAACCTGCTCTCCCCTGCCCTGTCCGATTTCGAGAAGTATTGGGGATTCAAGACGCTCCAAGAACAGACCGGAATCAACAAGGAAGAGCTAGCGAAGACGGCCGGGATCAGCGACACACATGTGCGTCGGATCATGAAGTTTGATCTTCTCCCCGAGGCAGCGAAAGAAACGCTGGCGCAACGACCGGAGCGGCTTGGGAGCGCAGCGGTCGAGCAACTGGTCAAGGCAGCGCGAGAAGGTCGTGAAGCACTCGTTATCGAGGCAGTCGGCAAACTTGTCGAGAGCGAGACTTTCACCCAGGCGCAAGCAGTGGCGCACGTCGCCGTAAAGAAAGAGAAGTCAGAAAGAAAGCCGGCGCTAGTAATCAAACGCGGCCAATTGCCGGTCTGTCAGATCACCTCGCGAAACGGCGTAGTAGGCGTGAATTTCCCTGAAAAGGGCGGTGAAGACGCTGACGCGTGGGCGCAGCGCATTCACGACTTTATCGAAGCAGAACTGAAAGGGCGTTGATCCGCCAAGTTGGCGGGTCAATGAAATCAACCACTTAGCAATTGAGCTCTTGGTCGGCAAGCCAAGAACTGCGAAAGGCAAGCACAAAGATGACCTAACACGCCTAGAAAGACAAAGGCCTCCGGCGGCAACCGGAGGCCTTTGAAATGGGCTTGGCTAAGCCGCCTCACCCGTTGGCACTCCCGGACGCCAATCCGGAACGAGCACCTAGCAACTCGGAGTGTAACGGAACGAGATCGGCAGTCAAGCGTAATCCACCATTTTGAGAAATGGACCGCTCGACATGTCTATCGCGCAACGTTACGTTGCTGGCGAGGGTGAAACACACCCCGAAGATTCGGCCGCCCTCATCGCTTTTCGCTGTGACTCAACCAACCTACCTTGGGTCATCTTCCGTGCTGCATTCCGGGCCGCCCATATCGAAGAGATCCCTCCGCGTGCTCGCGCGGTTCTCTCGGCCCTCGCCCGTACCGTCGACGCTGCCAAGCCATTCGCCGCCATCTTCGCCCGCCGCGAGCTCCTCACGGGTCGCGCGCTGCAGTCCATGCGCACCTTCTATCGGAGCCTCGATGACCTCGAGTCCGCCGGACTGATCGATCGTCGTGCCCAGTCGCGCTACGTCGAAGCCGGTCTCTTCGGCCGTGCATACATCCATCTCACTGAGCGCGCGGCGGCCCTTCTCGGTCTCACCGAAGAACTCCAGACGGCCTTTCCTGCGCCCGCGCAATCTTCCGTTGAGCATCCGTCTGCCAAGTTGGCAGACGGTGGAATATATAAGGATCTAAGCCCTGTTGTTTTTCAAAAGAGACAACCGGGCCAAGTGCCTGAGGACCTCCAACGCCTGCGGTCCCTGGGTTTTTTTGATTTCTTGATTTTCAAACTCATGCGCGAAGCACGGGAGCACGGCAAGCGTCTCTCCGATGTTGTCGAGGCTACGTGGGACCACCTCAAGCTCGCCAAGGCACCGATCAACTACTTGCGCAGCCTTCTACGCGGCACGGTGGACTTTACCCAACAGCTCCGCCAACAGATCGATGCCAAGGCCGAAGAACTCTCGCGACTGACCCGGACGCTGGAAGCTGAGCATCTTGCCCGCCAGAGCGCCGGACAGACGTTCGTCGATGCCACCGGCCAGCGCAAGTACGTGATCGATCACGACGGCGAGAATATGGTCGTCTACACCCTCGACGAGGGCATCGGTCGCCAGGCGGCAGGATGGAAGGAGGCCTTCGCTACGGCTCGAGCACGCGGGCAAATCCGTGTGGCCACCGAAGCCGATCTGCAGCCGTTCGGTCAGACGCGTCGATTCGCGGCCGAACCGGAGCGCGGCAGAGATCGGCCGCCGGTTACCGCTCAGATCCGGGAGCACATTGCTGGACTGCGCAGCTTATTGGGATCTCGACAGGTAATTAGGAAGGCTTAATTAATAGGCGAAAAAAGCGGATACTGCGAAGCACTTAGCTTCTGCCAAGTTGACTAACGTATTTGCCTACATTCGAGCGCTAATTCAGCGCCCGACCGACTATGCGTACTCGGCGCAAAGACGCGACGAGAGGACACGACATGAGTCGGAGCTTGCAGACAGAAGAGGGCGCGTGACGAACTAGATGCGCAGTTGCGCGCCCATTCTGGGTCCACGTTTGAGTAAGTTGCGCCCGGTACCTCGCGGCGTCCGGGGAAAACGTCACGCGATCGGACCGGTCACCAAAGGACGGACCGACCGAGAACAGTCCAGAAGCGGCGGTTTCAAGCTGAGGTGCAACGGGGAGTCTAATGTTTAGAACCATGAGGATGGCTCGCTGAAGCGAGCGTGGCGGCGAAGACCTCGAATGGAGAATGGAACGAGTGAGTGGCGCGAGGCCGGATGTTCAGGCTGTCGGCGATGGCGTCGAGTTCGTTCTGACTGTAGACCGATAGGTCAGTGCCTTCAGGCCCTGAGGTGGTCCGTCAAGGTTTTTCAGCGGGAAGTTGCGCTTCTGCTTCCGGTTCGAGACGCAC
>NZ_FCOG02000202.1 GCF_001544975.2 Caballeronia arationis
CCAGATCAACACCGATACGGGCAATCCTGTCCATGTCGCTCTCCTTCGCCTGGTGGTGGGAAGACTATCGTGACATAGCGTCGCGATAGCCCCGCCGGCTCGGAGGTCCTTATTAATTCATAGATTTTTTTCTCAGAATCAGCAACGCAGCCGCTTCCGCCAGCGCCTTCTCCTTGCGCTGCAATTCCTTCTCAAGTTGCTGGATGCGTTTCTTGTCGTCTTTCGACTGATGGCGCTGCTCGCGCGCCTGCTCGGCAGCATTCGCGTTGGCCGCCTGGCAAGCAGCCCGCCACGCCGCGATCTGTTCGGGATAAAGACCTTTGCGGCGGCAATACTCGGCCAACTCCGATGCATTGAGCGGCGCGGTTTCCAGCACCACCGCAAACTTGTCTTCCGAAGACCAACTTTCGGGATTCTTCCCGTCACCCGGCACTGCGACTCCTCGGCCCTTGGCCTGTCGGCGCCACATGTACAACGTCTGTTCTGTAATCCCCGTTTCTCTGGCCAGCGCCGAAACCAGCGCATTTTCTGGCGGCATCATACGGCGCACCAGCGATTCTTTTCTTTCTGCTGAGTAGGGCTTCATCCATTCCGATTTTACCGCCCCCGGACCATGTCTATAAGAATCAGATAACACGACAACTATTCTGACGCCGGGGGGAATGGTGACCGTCTAAATTGTTTACAACGGCATCCCTTCCGATTTCTTTAGTCTGCTGCTAGAAACCTGAATGTCTCTGCCGATCGCCCGAGGACAATCTCACCTGGATGTTTCAAAGAAGACCCACTGGACCCGTTTTCCACAGCTGCGCCCTATCCGGAGAACCCCTTGTTCTGCGGAGCCCCCGGAGGTACGGCGGTACCTTTGTTCTAATAACTTTCGGAGGAGACGCTCACCAAGCGTTGTGGCCACCCGACACCAGGTAATTATGTCTGCAATAAGACTTTACATGTAGGTTATTTTTTTCGATAATAAATGCATGTCGTCAGTGGCAATACCGCTGGGCAGTCTGAGAGATGATCATCGCCCCAGTGACCGAACTCACATACAAGGGTTACTCATTAATTCCGGTCATCGCCCAAGACGACAACATGTTTGCAGCGATGCTAATCATCGGCGCGCCCGACGGCGTTCGGCGCGCTACTGGCGTGCTCGGCGACTTTCCTTGCCCGCTTGAGGCCCAGCGCTTCGCCCTTTCTTACGGAATGGCAGAGATCGACCGCCGGACCTCACCTCAACCAGAGTGGATCCCGAATCCGGCGCACCACATTCATTTTGAGATGGCGACCTCTCGCTAACCTCGAAGTGCGTGGGAATCCGCGCCGTCGGATCTCGATGCTGCTTCCCACGAGATGACGAGATGACGCGGAATTCGAGGTCCCCGAGGCCAAATCTATTCAGGCTCTCTCTGAGTGCCGAAGCCGGCCAACACCGTCCCGGCACCCTCTGCCGCCACGTTGGTGTTCGTCGTAGAAGACGGTGCCGCAGTCGATTTTGATCTACGATGTAGAAGTCAGAAAACGAACGGGCCGGTCGTCGCCCAAGTCACCGGCACCGAAGAGGCGCACTAAATGGCCTTTGTGTTGTCCGCCGCGATTTTCCTAACGTCCACTGGATTCCTTGTCGGTGCCGCGCTAGCGCCGACCACGCCGGCGGTGGTCGTGCCGTCCTCATCTCCTGGCTCGAGCGAAGGCAAGACTACCGTCCCGCAACTAAGCCCCAAGCTCTCCGACGAAGCCGCCACTCCTTCAGCGGGCTCCAGAGCCACGCGCGACTAGCGCGCAAGCTCGACGCACGGTCTATCGCCAGAGTCGTAGAACTCGCGCGTGCTCGCGACGCCCGGGGTATGCTCTGCGGCCCCGGTGTCAAATGCCGAGCTTGCTAACCTTGGTGCCTTCGAAGCTAAGATTGGCCATCAGGCCGGAGTTCGTCAGTACGAAACCGACGATGGGCGCATTCGTCGTCGCGGTGTCGAGCGCACCGTTGGCGCCCGACTTCGCCACCGCCACCGAGCCATCCACGCCGGCTGTCCAGCCCTTGTCGCTCGTTCTGAATTTATCGAGCGCGTCCTGGGTCATGAACATCAGGACCACGACCTTGGACTGGGCGCCGATCTGCAAGCCGAACGAGGCGGTACTGGTCTTGTAATAGCCGATGGACGTACCTCCTGCGCGCAGAGCGCCTTCCCCATATTCGCCGCCGACTACGAGGCCTGCCGCGATCACCGACGGAAAGACAAGGATGCCCTTGGCCTTGCTGCCCTGTTCCCGCGCGCCTGGCGTCGCACTGTACAGCTTGTTGAGGGCGCCATCGACGCCGGCATCGATTTCCTGGCGCTTGTTCGCCGCTTCCGTCGGATTCGAGGTCGACCCGCAAGCGGCCAGCGAGCTTGCCAGGGCGATGGCGGTCAACGAAAAGAAGAAGGTACGGCGATGCATGAGACTCTCCTCAATTGAAGTTCGGCAGATTTGCGCCTGACTCACCGGCATTGGTTGCCCGCATCTACCGAAACAACGAAGTAACGCAGAATGATGCGTTGCCTAAAGGCAGCCGCCAATATCGCCGCTGGGGTTGCCGCCCCCGCTGCCCGCTCGCAAACCGACCCATGTTTTGCTATTACCCGTCCACGACGGGCGCACGAGAGCGGCTGCGCCATTCGGAGGCTGCTGACCCGGAACATAGACGTCCATCGCCTGGTTGTTCGCCAAAACGACCTGCGACATGACTTGCTGTTGCGACTGGTTTGCCCATTTCTGAGCGATGCATTGCGCGACTGTGGAGGCCGGTTGCTGGCTTTCTCCGACCGGTTGCGCGCTCGGCGGCATCGGTTGACTGGCACAGGCTGAAACAGCAACGGTTACGACGAAAAGCAGTAACGGTCTCATTTTTTACCTCCAGTTGGATTTCGCGCATCCAAGCGCGCAGGCGATTCAATCTTTGCGTCGCAGCGGTAAGCCTTTTTGCTCTGAAAGGTCGTACGAAACTGGCCCAAAATCGAAGGTACGGTGCAAGTCAGCCGAATGGGGCCGCCCTGCCTACTCAGGCCGTTGACGTTGTCATGACAATCTCCCCAATCTCCGAAAACTACGTGCAGAGAAGAATAGGCCTAACGCAGGCTAGCGGGCATAGGACTTAGGTCCAATGTCACGGAGACCAATAATGGACTAGCTCGGACTGTACGGAAGAACGATCGCTCCTAGAGGCCATCGTGCCTTTCCCTAGGCAATGGAGACGGGACTAATGTGTACGCAAAGGCTGATCAGATGCTGGCGAACGTCCTAGAAGCTCGGCCGTAGAGTCAAGCGATCACGGGCACACCGCGATGGATGATTTCGAGCATTTCTGCGCTCGGCTGCGACGGAAATACGATTGGAAAGGAAGCCTTCGGCCGGGCGAGGCTCGCTTACGTCAGCGCCAGGCTGCCACGCGAGTGAACTCCGCTCCGCTGATCGACGCGACACACCTGATGCTCGCCACCTTGGCGCGCGTGCCCTTCTCCCGTGGCGGCTGGCTCGTTGAACTGAAGTATAAGTTGGCACCTCTCTCGCATCGCCTTTCAGAGGCCCGTCTCGCAAGGTCGTCTGAAAAGAGTATTGCCTTAGAAAATCGGCGAGTGTTGCGTTTGCACGATGCGTTGCCATCAGGATGACCGCGTGCGACGCGCTGCCTACCCGACACCGCCGCCGAATGTCCACCGGATTCGCTCATCGCCTGATTACAGTAAACTTGAGAATATGGGGGATCGAATTTCATCGTAACTTGCGCTGTCCGCGAATTTCGGCGCATTCAGTCTTACTGTGGAGCACTAAGCCGCGTTGGCTGCGATGACAGAAATCGTGAGACCGTGACGCGTGCCAAGGCGACCGATCAGCGACGCGAGCACGTATCTGCCCGTTGAGATATCGCCCTCTTGCCGCTACGGAGCGTCGATGGCCAGCGGTCCGGGGGCGACTGCGACATGGGTTTCGGGGAAAAGCTTCGGATAAAGAAAGCCCGCAATGGATGCACCGATCAGTGGCGCGACCCAGAAAAGCCACAACTGGGACAGCGCCCCCCAGCCAACGATTAATGCGGGCCCTGTTGAACGTGCTGGATTCACCGAGGTATTCGTCACCGGAATGGAGATCAGGTGAATGAGTGTGAGGCACAGGCCAATACTGAGCGGAGCAAATCCAGAAATGGCACGACCATCTGTGGCGCCGAGAATAACGAATACAAAGAAGAACGTCATCACCACTTCACATACGAGGGCTGCCAGCAAAGAGTAATGTCCCGGCGAATGCACGCCGTAACCGTTTGTCGCGAAACCGCTCGCCGTAACATCGTATCCAGGCGCTCCGTTCGCGATGACGTAGAGCACGATTGCTCCAATGATTCCTCCCAACACCTGCGCGATGATATATGGGCCCAAGTCACGAAGGGGAAGCCGACCGGCTACCGTAAGTCCGACACTGACCGCGGGATTCAGATGCGCTCCTGAGATGTGGCCGATGGCGTAGGCCATGGTCAAAACGGTTAAGCCAAAGGCAAGCGACACACCGGCAAAGCCTATCCCGGTTCCGGGAAATTTGGCAGCCAGTACAGCGCTTCCGCAGCCGCCGAGCACCAGCCAAAAGGTACCAAGCATTTCCGCGGCAAACCGATGTTTGATTGACATGACCGAGCTCCACTTGTAGAAATAATGTGAGGAGAAGACTGCCCGCGGGGCGGGCTACTGTGCTCATACCATTGCCACAACCAAGGGCGGAATCATTCGCGCTTGAGCCCAATAGTGCACCGGGGAGTTGCTCGCGATACTGCTCTCATCGATTGGAAAAGCATAGAACGCGGAATGTTAAAACTCTAGCGTTGGGCTCCGATGCTAATCGGCCGGTCCCGATCTTTCGGATCTCGGGAGCCCCCTCAGGTTCTCCCTTCAGTGGTTAAGTAGTTAGCGGTTGTGCATAGCCCCGCGATTGGCCTGTGTGCATCGGACTTGTGCATATAAGATAGGTCGATACGCCTTGCATTGCGCGGCGGCCCTGCTACAACATAGATTGGTCCCCTCGCGAGTCAGCGCGATGGTTCGCCCGCCCCCTGTCGGCGGGCTTTCTTTTTGCTGCGTCGGAGATGCGTCCTCTGGTCTCGGGGACGCGTTGTGGAACATGATCTTGTCCCGCCGCTGCGCGGGCCCTCTTTCGTCCGTCTCGATTTAGCGCTACGCTATGCATGCGTCTTCTCTGAGCGGGGGACGTGCATACTCCTTGCCCGCCTCGGCGGGCTTCTTTTTGGGGCGGACCAGGCCGTGCGCTTCACCTTCGTGATCCGCAGTGACGGCATCCAGTTTAGGAAAAAGGAGGCGGCGAATGGCGGCCAGGTACCGACCGAAGACGAAGCGCGCGGTATGGGCGTGGTGGAGTTCGCTAACGGAATTGGAACGGGCAGCATGGCTAGCCAAAGCCAACACGGCAGTGCCTGCGGTAGCTTGGGCGCTGTATCAGAACACATTAAGCCCATCCACCCCAGCCAATTCGGACGACTCGAAGCCGGTAGTACTTAAATAGCACTCCCGTGCGTTTACAGCTTGATAACCTCCCCTAGTTGATCTCTGATACCGTCATGCCGACCACGAAAAAACGTAAGCCGGCAAAACGTCCACGCACGAACTCTAAAATGCAGTTCCTGCCGATGCCTCGGCGGGATTCGGATGCAATGTGTCTACAATCGCGCCTTGCATTTGAGGCCATGCGCGGCCAGCGAGCAACACCGAGGGAGTCAAGACAGTTGCACAAGCAGTGCTGCTTACCGGTTTCATAACAGAAGCAGGGCACGGGCTGCTCGATTTGTCATTCGTTAAGGAAGTCGAACGTGGAGTACTCGCGCTTTTGGATCGCGGAGCGGCGACCGGCGACTGGAATGTGCCGGACACACTGCTCGAACCGCTGCCCTCTGTAATCAATGAGCACGACCGTCAGTTGAGGGAAGTGCGGCTCGGTGTGGTGACGACGGCCGTTGAGCGACTGGAGAGAATGATCGTATCGGCCTTCGCCCAGCGGACGGACACAGACTTTTGATATGTGCGGTCGTCGCGGGCCCAACTGAGACGCTTCGGCTCATGAATGGTGTACATGCTGTTGGGCCAAGGTGCGCGGCGTCGGGAGTTCTCGTTGACCCAGCGAGTTGATGGGCGACCAGTCGGAGCTTCGATGTCTTGCCGGCGCCGGCGTAAGCGTTCGCTTTCAGGTCGTACGCCGCTTTGTGTTGCCACTACGGGCTTACTGCTCGGCCGTCGGTTTGAAGAAGCTGGGAGTCGCGGCCTACCGTAGTCGGTGCGGACCATACGGCCGGCGGGATGCGCTGCACATGCGCGCTCAGGGCCGTGAAATCGTTGGTCGAATAGCCGCGTCCGATAGTGAGCATTTTCGGGCGGGCCTCGTTCGAGAAGCGCTGGCGCTCAGTCATCGGAGCCCTGCTCGCCGTCCAATCCCATCGGCGGCTTCGGCCTGAACTCTTGCAACCCCGCCTGCGCCTGCGCCAAGAACACCTCGGGCCAGGTACCGCACAGGATCTCGAACGGGATGCGCGCATCAAGCAAGCGCGCGGCGAGCCTTACGTCATCAGGCCGCTCACCCCACAGCACCCGCTGCACCAGCACCACAGCACCGCATTCCGCGATGTTGTCGACCACTGACGTGAAATCGGGATGGTTCACTACCGCCGATCCATAGATCTGCGCTAGCGCGGTCAATATCGCCAGCTCAATGCGAGTCGGCTTGACCGATAGCGGCACCGGTCGCCCTTCCACAATGTGGCTCATTGCGCCTGCACGGCGGCGCTGTGTGATGGCCCGATCGAGCGCGAGCACGATCCGCGCGACCTTCGCATCGGAGAACGCGTCCGCTTCGTCGTCAGCCGCAAATTCTTCAGCCACGCGGCGCCCCCTCTCTTGTAATCGCCAATAACCAAATTTTAACCCCAAAACGATACCGCGACAAAATACATTAATTTGGACTCCGAACCGCATGTTACAGGGTCGAAGCTGGTACCGCACTCGGGCATCGCCATCTTCTTGCGACGGTGTCAGCCTGCTGCATGACGCGCAGCAGACAGAAAAGCATCAAAGCATCTGTCTCTGCGATCGGTGCAAACCTCGCCATCACATAGTGGTAACTTTGTGCAGTTTTGTCTAATTTATGCGATTTACGAATAACTGTAACAAAGTTAAAAATGCACTTCGGACAAAATTGAGCGGTTATTCTTACCTGCCATATGGATAAACATCCTACGGCGTACCGAGGTGCCAAAGAGCACTGACTGGCAGCCACAGAACCTGAGGGTGAACGACAATGCTTCATATGAACGATGTCACGTACAAGGGACATTTGCTTAGCGCGATCGCGGTAACAGACCGCGAGATGTATTCGGCGACGCTAATTGTCCGCGATCCGAGCGGCGTTCAACACCGCAGTGGGGTGCTGGGATCATTCGCGAGCTCGTTAGGCGCTGTGCGCTATGCATTCGCTTATGGCATGGCCGAAATCGATCATCGGAAAGCGCCGTCTTCTGAATGATGCGTCGCTAGGCCTCGCGCTAGCCCTATTTGCGGGCGACTATTTCCACTGCCTAATTGCCGTTGTCACGGATCGGCGTAATCGAGCCGGGGATGGTCGGCCTAATGAGGCCACGCAGAGTAGCCCCGAAACGCAATTTC
>NZ_FCOG02000494.1 GCF_001544975.2 Caballeronia arationis
GCAGGAGCAGTACGGCGATTACTAGCTGGAAACCTGGCGCGCCCACGCAAGAGAAACGCATTTCCATACAAGCAACAATCAATAAGCCGCCGGGTTCACCCGGAGGCACCAAGACCGGAGGAGAAAAAATGAAATCAAGGTTGAAGTTAAAGTTGAGCAGTGCTGCGGCACTGGCCATGTTCGCCACCGCCGCCCATGCCCAATCGGCGGTTACGCTCTACGGCGTAGTCGACACCGGACTGCTGTATCAAAGCACCTCGGCGGCGACGTTCCAGCCTCACGCGCCAAACCTGGGGCACGTCTATCAACTCAAGGATGGCGGCATCTATTCCAGCTACTGGGGCCTGAAGGGAAGCGAAGATATCGGCGGCGGCTACAAGATCAACTTCAAGCTGCAGGGCGCGTTCAACACCACGAACGGCAAGTTTGGACTGGCCGACACGCCGGGTACGACCGCGATCTTCAATCAGTTCGCTACGATCGGCGCGTCTGGCCCGTTTGGCTCGATCGACGCCGGCCGGCAGATCATCCCGATGATCTACGCGATGTCGGAAACCGATGTCCGCGGCGCACAGTATTTCGGCAGTATCCTGACTGCGTGGCTGGGCGTGAATCAGGCGGCCGGCTGGCCCGGCACCAGCACGAACGCCCCGATCGGCGCCCTGTATGACAGTAATGCGCTGGTCTACAATTCGCCGAAATTCTATGGCGCCTCGCTCGCGCTTGAATACGCGCCGGGCGGTGTTGCCGGCCAGTTCCAGGGCGGCACGCGCGAGTCGGCGGTGCTCAAGTATTCGAACTACGGTTTGAATCTCGCCGCCGTGTACTACAACGGGCATGACACCAATCCGTTTCCGCTGACCTATCCGGCAGCGCCGGCTGTGCCTGCGACGGGTCTGGCCAACAATCGCTTCTACTATTTCGGTGCGATGTACACGATCAGCGGGTTCTCGATATCCGCCTCGTACGGCATTGGCAAGAACCCGGCGAACACCAACACCGCGGACTTCGAAATGGCATCCGGCGGCCT
>NZ_FCOG02000163.1 GCF_001544975.2 Caballeronia arationis
CACGAAGTCACTAAGATGTATCGGCTCTTCCGGCAAAACGAATAGGACTATCTTTACAATTGTGGGTAATCCTGAGGTTCTTCGCGGGCGCGGCGCGACAGTCTGCGCAGGGGACGCGTGCCCTGGAATTTATAGTCGTTTTCGATCGCCGGGCCCGGGCGGAGTGAACCGCAGGCTGGCTCCTGATCGCCGCGGCCCCCGTCGCGGATATCGTCGAGCATCGTAACAAACCGGCGGCGCTATCTCAATTGAGAAAGCGTCCGAAAGCGGCCCGCTTCGCGCGCGGATTTTTCCCGGGCGAATATCGAAGTCGTCCGGCCTTGGGAATCCGGCGGGCTGTCACGCCACCTGAACGCCGAACACGCGATTGCGGCCCGTCTGCTTCGCGCGATAAAGCGCCTCGTCGGCGGCGCGCAGCACGGCGGCGAGCGTCCTTCCGGGCTGGCCCGGCGCGTGTCCCCGCGACTGCTCCGCGTGCCCCTCCGGCTGCCACGTCGCCACGCCTATGCTCACCGTGACCTTGTGCAATTCGCTTCCCGCATGCGCGATGCCGAGCGCCGCCACCGCCTGACGCATCGTCTCCGCGTGCTGGAGCGCGCCTTCGCGGGCGGTGTGCGGCAGCACCACCACAAACTCTTCACCGCCATAGCGCGCGGCCACGTCGCCCGCACGCGAGAGCCGGCCCGCGATGCACTTCGCCACGGCCGACAGCACATCGTCGCCGGCCTGATGACCGTAGGTATCGTTGTAGCTCTTGAAGCGGTCGATATCGACGAACAGGATGGAGAGCGGCTGGCCGCTGCGGTTGGCGCGGCGCCATTCGCGTTCGAGCAGTTCGTCGAGCGTGCGGCGGTTGGAGAGGCCGGTCAGGCTGTCGAGACGCGCGAGCATCATCAGCGCCGACTCGGCTCGCGCGCGCTGGCGCAGCGAATACGCGAACATCAGGTTCAGCACCGCGAACGCGAGCCCGAAGGCGCCCATCACGATGCCGATGTGCCATGCGCGCGTGCGCCAGTTCGCATAGATGTCGGTCTCGGCCGTCGCGATTTCGACGATCAGCGGCAAGCCCGGCAGATGCCGGTACGAATAGATGCGCTTCACGCCGTCGATCGACGCGACGTCCGGAAACTGCCCTTCCGCCGCCTGCGACATCTTCGTGAAGGGCCCGGTGCCGCGCAGGTCGCGGCCGATCATCTGCTCGTTGTACGGCGAGCGCATCAGGAGGGTGCCGTCCTCGCGGATCAGCGCCATCGTGCCGTGCGGCCCGAGCGCGAGGCCCGACATCAGGCGATGGAAGTATTCCAGCTGCAAGGCCATCACCACGATCCCGCCGAACGAGCCGTCCGGATTGTCGATGCGCCGCGAGAGCGCGACGCTCGGATCGAGCTTGCGCATGCGCGAGCGATACGGATGGCTGACATAGAGCCCGGCGTTGCGCGTGTTGAGATGAACCTGGAAGTAGTCGCGATCCGCGAAGTTGGCCGGCGCGGGGTCGTTCAGGCGCGAATCCATCACGACGTCGCCGCGCGCATCGAACACGAACACGGCGCCGAGATATTCGGCGTCCGCCGCGCGGTCGAACAGATAGCCGCGCCGAATGTCCGGCGGCAAGGAGGCGAGCCGCGGGTCGTGCACGCCGTCGACCACCGCCTGCAGCGAAAGGTCATACAACTGGATGTTGCGGGCGATGTCGCGCTCGATGACGAGGATCGTGTTGCGCGCGCCGTCCTGCGCGCGGTCGAACGCGTCCTGGCGGGCGTCCCACAGGATCGCCCCGCAGATGGAAAACATCGCGATCAACAGCAGCGTGCCGCCTGTCAGCACCCAGCGGGGCGACACGAACAGATGGGTTACGCGCTCGAACTGCTTGGGCATGGAGAGTCGTCTGGGTTGGCTTTGCCTGGCAATGTGGCCTTGTCTTTTTTTAGCTGGAAATTGGCGGTTCAAAGCCGCCCGTGGACGCTCAATATGTCAGAAACTGCGCATCCGAAGCAAGCGACCCGGTTTTCGATGCATCGGCAGCAATCGTTTCACGCGCCGCGCACGGCCGGACACCGGTTTCGAATGCGGTGTCAAGAGTCTGATTTGATGTAGTTCCTTAACCCGCGCCGGCCTTTTTGTAGGGGCGAAAGGCGATTGACGCGCTTTACGAGTTGACACATATTTGACCTGTCGCTTCCCTATATCTGAGCATTCCCCGCATAGGGAGAACGAAGGATTGCTGCTCGCGAGACCTCGCGACGTTGCGCGCGAAGTCCGCACGCATGGCGGCATGGAAACACGCACATGTCCTTCGAGGGCTTCAGCATGACTACCCGTCTGACCTTTCCTGCATCGATGTTCTCCGTGGTTTGCCAGCGCTGCGGCAGCACGCTGCGCAAGAGCGCGGACAGCTGCCCGAACTGCGGTGCCGACCGAGCCGCCGCATTCGGCGAAGGGCACGCCAAGACGCGCGGCGCGGAACGGGAAAACGAACGCGGCGGCATGTTCAAGCCGGCAGGCGCGGCCGCAGCGGGAGCGGCCGCAGGCCCGGCGCTCGCGGCGGCGGCTCCCGTGGCCGGCGCCGTGCCGCCATCGGTCGCACGTACGCCCGAACCCATAGCGCCTGCCTCGCCTCCCCCTTCGGTCGCCGCTTCCGGTACCGCCGCCAAGGCCGCGCCGCCGCTCTCACTCGAAGCAGATCCGGACGTTCTCCCCGACTCCGAAGGATGGAACCGCCGCAAGACGGTGATCGCCAGCGTGTGCGCGCTGGCGCTGCTCGCGGGCGGCACGGCGTACATGCTGCACGACGGCAGCGCCGACGACGAAGACGCGCCGCCGACCACCCAGCACAGCGCTTCCGGCGCGATCGACGCGAGGCCCGGCGGCCGCGCGCAAGGCAGCGCCCTGCCCGCGACGCCGACTGCACCGGCGGTGTCGGCGGCAACCGAAAAACGTCCTTCCGCCGACGACCGGCCGATGTCCATCGGCGATACCGTGCTGGCCGCGCGCCGCGCGATGGAGCAGCACGATCTGACGGCCGCGCGCAACCGGCTGAAGAGCATTGCGCCAGCGCAGCAAACGAGGCCCGACGTGCAGCGTCTGAAAGACGACCTTGCGCAGCGCGAACTGGAACGCGACGCCGCGCTGCAACTCGCGCGGGCATGCGAGAAGACGTCGGCCTGGGCATGCGTGCAGCAGAACGCGGGCGAGGCGCTCGCGCTCGACGGCAGCAATACCGAATCGCAGGCGATGCTCGAACGCGTCATCACGCACGCGGGCTGGCTCGCGGGCACGCCGCCGATCGCCGCGAAGAAGAAAGCGGCGCCGGACGGCGCAGGCGCCGTGCCGCCCGCCGCAACCGCCGCGACCGTTCCCCCGGCCACCGCCGCCGTGCAGCCTGCGACGCCGCCCGCCAATGTCGCCGCAGCGAAGCCGGCGCCTGCCGTCGCACCGGCACCGGCGCAGACGCAGACGCCGCCGCCCGCAACACAGAAACAGGCTGTCGCCGCTGCGCGCACACCCGCAGCGCCGCCGGCGGAGACACCCGCCACCTCCACCGAGACCCACGCGACAACCACGCCGCCGCCCGCGCGCGAGAGCCGGCGCTCGGCCAGTTACGGGCGCAGCGCACCTTCGTCGGCGATGGCCGATGTGACCGTGATCCCGGCGCCGGCCATTTCGCCGCCGCTCCTGCCGACAACGCCCGCCACGTCGACGACGGCTGCCACGCGAGGCGCGGCGCCGGTGACAGCAGCGCCGCCATCGGCCGCACGCGGCACGGCGACCACCGTGACGACGATGGCGCCCGCGGCTGCGGAGCATGCCACGCCCGCCACGACCGCCGCCACGACCGCGACGACGCATAGCACCGCCCCGACGACGGCCGCGACAACGACAACGACCTCGACAACGACGAGCACGGCGCCCACGTATGCTGCGCCGGCACCGGCGCCTGCCGCGAGAGTCGCAACGGTGATTCCGTCGACCGCCGCAGCCGTGACGACGAACGCGCCGGCGAACACCATGACAACGACAGCGCCCGCCCCGGCTCCGATACCCGCGACGGCCACCCGCACGGCCGCCGTCACGGGCAACACCCCGGGGAGCACGGGCGCGACGGAGACCCGGCCCGCCCCTCGCGCGCCCCTTCCCGATGGCGAAAACGCCGACGAACTCGAACGCGCGATCAAGCAGTTCGGCTGGAGCGGCGGCGACTCGATGCCCAAACCATCGCGCTGAGTTCAGCAAACGGTCGTTGATCGCCGGACGCGCGGCCCGCTGGCGGCGTCGGTCCGGCAAGAAGACAGCTCGCGCGCCGCCCTGCCGGCGGCGCGCGAGGTCGCCCGAGTTTCGCAGCACCCGTCCAACTCCGATACAAAGGGTAAAACATGCACTCGTCGAAATTCATGCGCTGGGGACTCGCCTTCCTTGTCCTGTGCGGGCTTTACGGTGTCGCGACCAGAGCGCTCGCCGCCGATGTCCCGTACAAGATCGTGACCGGCCCCGAGCGCGGCACCTATATCCAGATCGGGCAGGATCTCTCGAAGATCGTCGCCGATCCGGCCGGCATCGACCTCGAAGTGCTGGCGTCGAAGGGGTCGGCGGAGAACGTCCAGCGCATGCGCTACGAGCCGAACGTGAAGTTCGCGCTGGTGCAGTCGGACGTGTATCAGGCGTATGTGGACATGGCGACCTCGGGCAACGCCGATGCTGGCAAGATCATCCAGCCGCTCAGGCTCATCATGCCGCTCTATGACGAGGAGATCTATTTCGTCGTGCGCTCGGACTCGCCGCTCAAATACATCCACGAGATCAAGGACAAGAGCATCAGTGTCGGGCTGATCGGCAGCGGCACGGCGCAGTCGTCGGCGACGCTCTACCGGCTCATGTTCGGCGAGCCGATCCCCGACCAGAACGCGCAGCACTACAGCAACGAGGACGCGCTCGCAAAGCTGATCGTGCGCAAGATCGACGTGGCGATCATCGTCGCCGGCCAGCCCGCCAAGCTCTTCCAGGACATGAATCCCGAACTGCTGCAACAGATCAAGCTGCTGCGCCTCGACCCCAGCGCGCCCGAAACCGCGCGCGCCAAGCAGACCTACTTCCCCGCGACGATCCGCACGTCGAGCTATCCGAACTGGATCCAGGAAGAGACGCCGACGCTCACCGTCAAGGCCTTTCTCGTGACCTACGACTACGGCCTGAAGGGCACGGTCGGCACGCTGACGAAGTTCGCCGATTCGCTGTGCGCGAACTTCGACAATCTTCAGGCGAACGGTCACCCGAAGTGGAAACAGGTTCACCTCGAACTGCCGCCGCTCAGCCGCGGCTGGAAATACTATCCGCCGATCGAGAAGCACTTGCGCGCGTGCATCGCGCGAAGAACGGCCGCCGCCGATGCGCCGCCCAAACCGGAGCGCACCGCGACGCGTCGCGAGCCGGCTGCGCAGGCAGCGAAGAAGCCTGCCTGCACCGCGCAGGAAAAAGTGCTGATGCTCTGCGAGTGACGTCGCTGCCGGCCGGGGCTTTGGGCTCAGCGCCTGAGTCCCGGCATCAGCGTGGCGAGGCGGCGAAAGCCGCCGTCGATCGATTCGACGCTCGCGCCGCCATAGCCAATCAGCACGCCCTGCTCGCGCCGCTCGCCCGCGTAGAACGGACCGATCCCGTACACGCCGATCGACGCATCGAGCGCGGCCTTCACCACTTCGTCTTCGTCCCACCCGCGCGCGAGTCGCGCGACGAGGTGAATGCCGGCCGTCGCGGGCATCGGTTCGAACGCTTCGCCGAGTTCGCCCGTCAAGAGGTCGATCAGCGTTGCGCGCCGCTCGGCGTAAGCCTTGTGCATGCGCCGCAGATGCTTCGCGAATTCGCCGTTCAGCATGAAGGTGCCGAGCGCCGTCTGCGTGAGCATGCAGCTGTGCCAGTCGCCGGCCCGCTTGGCCGTCCAGAGCGGCTCGCGCAGCGACGCGGGCGGCACCACGTAGCCGATCCGCAAATCCGGAAAGAGCGTCTTCGAAAACGTGCCGACATACGCCACGAGCCCGGCGCGGTCGAGGCTCTTCAGCGACTCCACGGGCCGTCCCTCGAAGCGGAATTCGCCGTCGTAGTCGTCTTCGACGATCACCGCGCCATGACGCTTCGCCCACTCCAGCAGTTCGACGCGCCGCGCGAGGCTCATCGGCATGCCGAGCGGGAACTGGTGCGAAGGCGTCACGTAGACGAGCCGAGCGTGCTTCGGCAGGCGGTCGACGACCAAACCCTCGCGATCCACCGGCACATGCGCGAGTTTCGCGCCGAGCGCGGCGAAGAGCGCGCGCGCCGGCGGATAGCCCGGCTCCTCCACCGCGACGACGTCGCCCGGCTGGATCACGACGCGCGCGACGAGATCGAGCGCCTGCTGCGCGCCCTGCGTCACGACCACGTCCTGCCAGTTGCACACCACCGCGCGGCTGAACGCAAGATAGCGCGAAACCCCGAGCCGCAGTTCCTGCTCGCCACCCGGATCGCGATAGGTCGCGACGCCGCCGCCCGCGCGCTGCTGCGTCCGGAGCGCCTGATTGATGCAGCGGCGCCAGACGTCCCACGGAAAGAGGCGCTTGTCGGTCACGCCGCCCTTGAAGTCGAAGTCGAGGCGGGCGTCGGCGGGCGGCATCGGGATCGACATGCCGGCCGGCATCGCACCCCAGATGCCCGCCGCCCGCGCGCTCGCCGACGACGGCTCGAGCGGCGCCGCCGGCAGCCGCGCAAGGCCTTCCGCGACGAAGGTGCCGTCGCCGGCGCGCGTGCGCAGGAAGCCTTCCGCAATCAGGCGCTCGAAGACATCGAGCGTCGTCTTTCTCGACACGTTGAGTTGCGCGGCGAGGTCGCGCGTGGACGGCAGGCGCGCGTTCGCGGCGAGCCGCCCTTCGACGATGCCCGCGCGCAACTGGCGATAGATCTGGCCGGTGAGGTCGCGCCGCCCTTCCAGCGTGATGTGAATTTCCACGAGTTCAGCTTCGGCGGCGGGTCAATGCAGCGGCCCGCCGAACAGCTGGCCGCAGAGAATCTTGCCGGTATCGGAGAGGCGCGCCGTGCCCGTGCCCGTCTCGTCGAAGGTCGTCTCGACGATCCCGCCGTCCGAGAGCGCGGTCAACTGACGCCGCAGCGCGCTCATCGGCAGGCCGGACTGCTTCGAGAGCTTCGCGAGCGACCACGCGGCGCCCGGCGTCTCTTCTTCCGCGCGCCACAGTTGCGCGAGCACGGCGGCGAGCGCCGGATCGATTGCACCGTTTGTTTCGTTCACTGGAGTCTCCTGTTGGCGAGAGCCGGCGCTTTTGCGCCTCGCTCTCGTCCCATGCAAAGCTTTCACGCCATTTTTGCCGCGAGTTCCCCGAGCGTGCGCAACGCGCCTTCCGTCTGCGGCGTCCACGGATAGCTGTAGTTCAGCCGGATGAAATGGCGAAAGTCGTTCTTTGTCGAAAACATGTAGCCGGGACCGATCGTGATGCCGTGCGCGAGCGCGGCCTGGTAAAGCTGCATCGAATCGACGCGCAGCGGCAGTTCCACCCACAGCACGTACCCGCCCTGCGGCGACGACACCCGCGTGCCCGCCGGAAAGAAGCGCTGCACCATCGCGCTCATGATGCGCGCCTGCTGCCGGTACGCCTTTCTCACCTGCCGCAGATGGCGATCGTAGCCATCCTGCCGCAGGTAGTCCGCGACGGCGACCTGCGGCACCGAAGGCGTCGTGAGCGTGTTGAGGAACTTGAGCTTCTCGACCTGCGCGCGAAAGCGTCCGGGCATCGCCCAGCCGATCCGGTACGACGCAGTGAGGCTCTTCGAAAACGACGCGCAGTGCAGCACGAGCCCTTTGGTATCGAAATTCTTGAGCGTCGAGGGACGCGTCTCGCCGAAATACAGCTCCTGATAGACGTCGTTTTCGATCACGGGAATCTCGTGCGCGGCCAGCAGCGCGACGAGTTGCTCCTTCTTCGCATCCGGCATCTGGAAGCCGAGCGGATTCTGGAAATTCGGCATCACCATGCACGCCGCGATCTGCTGCTTCCCGACGATCTGCGCGAGTACGTCGAGGTCGATGCCGTCGGCCGGATGGGTCGGCACTTCGATCGCGCGCATGCCGAGCCGCTCGATCGCGTGGAGCATCGCGTAGTAGGTCGGCGATTCGACGGCCACCGTGTCGCCCGGCTTCGCGACCGCCTGCAGGCTCAGGTTGATCGCCTCGGTCGCGCCGACCGTGATGATGATCTCGTCGGGATCGACCGGGACGCCGTTCTCCGCGTAGCGGCGCGCGATCTGGCGGATCAGTTCGGGATTGCCGGGCGGCAGGTCGTCAATCAGGTTCCAGCTCGCGTGGCGCCGCGCGATCGCGTTCGCGTACTGGTTGATGCGGCGCCAGGGGAATAGCGTCGGGTCGGGGTACGGCGAGCCGAGCGGCACGGCGTCGTTCGCGCGGATGCTGCGCAGCGTCGAAAGCACGAGCCGGCTCACGTCGACTTCCGACGCCACGGCGCTCACCGGCGCTTTTTTCGACGCGGACTGCGCCGGCGCCGCCTCCCGCACGAAGTAGCCCGACTGCGGCCGCGTCTCGACCACACCGCGGCTTTCCAGCAGCGCATAGGCGTGCAGCACGGTCTTGATGCTGACGCCGTGCTGCTGGCTCGCGTGCCGCACCGACGCGATCCGCTCGCCGGGCGCGAACACGCCGCGCCGCACGGCTTGCTCGATTTCGTCGGCGAGTTTTTCGTAGAGCTTCAAGAGTCGGCTTTCGAGTCGGGTTGAGGAAGTCTATGACAAATCGCCGCAACTGTATCCCTTGATTTTGCTGTTTTCTGTGCGCCGCCGCGTTTTCGGAACACAGTACGCTTGAGTCCATCGGCAAAACCGCCTGAATCGACCAGCCCAGTCATGAAAAAATCCGAAGCCCGCATCGAACCCTATACGCACCCCGCCGCGGGCTGGGGCGCGCTTAAATACGTCGCGATCAACCTGATCAAGGAAAAGGTGACGGGCGGCAACTACCGCACGCTGCTTTCGCAGAACCAGCCGAACGGCTTCGACTGCCCGGGTTGCGCATGGCCGGATCGCGAACACGCGTCGACCTTCGAATTCTGCGAGAACGGCGTGAAGGCCGTCGCCGCCGAAGCGACCAGCAAGCGCGTGACGCCGGCGTTCTTCGCGCAGCACACGGTCGCGGAGTTGATGGCGCAATCGGATTTCGAACTGGAGCAGCATGGCCGCCTGACCGATCCGCTCGTCTACGATGCCGCGCTCGACCGCTACGTGCCGATCGCCTGGGACGACGCCTTCGCGCTGATCGCCCGCCACCTGAACGCGCTCGACGACCCGGACCGCGCCGCGTTCTACACCTCGGGCCGCGCGAGCAACGAGGCCGCGTTCCTGTACCAGCTGTTCGTGCGCATGTACGGCACCAACAATTTCCCCGACTGCTCGAACATGTGCCACGAAGCGACGAGCCGCGGCCTGCCGCATACGGTCGGCATCGGCAAGGGGACGGTGACGCTCGACGACTTCGAGCACGCCGACACCCTGCTCCTCTTCGGCCAGAATCCCGCGACCAACCATCCGCGCATGCTCGGCGAACTGCGCGAGTGCGCGAAGCGCGGCGCCACGATCGTCTCGATCAATCCGCTGAAGGAGCGCGGGCTCGAGCGCTTCGCGAGCCCGCAGCATCCCGTCGAAATGCTCACTATGGGCAGCACGAAGATCAGTTCCGTCTTCATCCGGCCAAAGCTCGGCGGGGACTTCGCGCTGATCAAGGGCGTCGCGAAGCGCGTGCTCGAACTGGACGACGCGGCGCTTGCAACCGGCGGCGAGCGCGTACTCGACGTCGAGTTCATCGACGCGCACACGGTCGGCTTCGAGGACTTCGCCGCCGACCTGCGTGCCGAAAGCTGGGACGCGATCGTCGCGGAGTCGGGCGTGCCGATGGACGACGTGCTGCAACTCGCCGACATCTACGCGAAGGGACGCGCCGTCATCTCGACGTGGGGCATGGGCCTCACCCAGCACAAGAATTCCGTGCCGACGGTGCAGATCCTGTCGAACCTGATGATGATGCGCGGCAATATCGGCCGGCGCGGCGCGGGACTGTGCCCGGTGCGCGGCCACTCGAACGTTCAGGGCGACCGCACGGTGGGCATCGAGGAGCAGCCGACGCAGGAGTTCCTCGACCGCCTCGGCGCGGCTTACGATTTCGAGCCTCCGCGTGAACACGGGCTCGACGTCGTGAACACGATCCAGGCGATGCTCGATGGCCGCGTGAAGGTGTTCATCGGCCTCGGCGGGAATTTCTCGATCGCGACGCCCGACACGCCGCGCACGTGGCAGGCGATGCGCGCGTGCGACCTGACCGTGCACATCACGACGAAGCTGAACCGCAGCCACCTCGTGCACGGCCGCGACGCACTGATCCTGCCGACGCTCGGCCGCACCGAGATCGACATGCAGAACGGCGTCGCGCAGGGCGTGAGCGTCGAGGATTCGATGAGCATGGTGCATATTTCGTACGGCATGAACAAGCCGGCGTCGCCGAATCTGTTGTCGGAGATTGCGATCGTCGCTCGCATGGCAGAGGCCACGCTCGGCAGCGGCAAGGTCGACTGGCTCGCGCATGCGAACGATTACGCGCTGATCCGCGACGGCGTCGCGAAGGTGATCGACGGCTTCGAGAACTACAACGAGCGGCTCGCTCACCCGGGCGGCTTTCATCTGGGCGTGGCGTCGCGCGAGCGCATCTGGAAGACGCAGAGCGGCAAGGGGCAGTTCCTCGTGCACGCAATCGCCGTCGATACGCCGATTCACCGCGCCCGCCAGCGGCATGGCGAACGCCTGATGACGTTGATGACGACGCGCTCGCACGACCAGTACAACACGACCATCTATGGCCTCGACGACCGGTATCGTGGGGTGTACGGGCAGCGGCGCGTGCTGTTCGTGAATCGCGAGGATATCGACATGCTGGGGTTCGAGCCGGGCGAGCGGGTGGACATCACGAGCGTCTGGGACGATGGGGTCGCGCGGCGCGTGGACGGGTTCCTGCTCGTCGAGTACGACATTCCGCGCGGATGCCTTGGCGCTTACTATCCGGAGACGAATCCGCTAGTGCCGCTAGAATCCGTCGCCGATGGCGCCGGGACGCCGACTTCCAAATCGATCCCTGTACTGCTGACGGCCTCGGAGCTTGTGCTGGCGGCTTGATAAGCCGGTTCATGCGGCTGGACGGGACATCCCGGGCGAATATGCCGCGGACTTACTTTTCGTCCTTGCGGCCCGGCAAGACAGCGCTCAGGACCTGCTTTGCCGTATCGAGCAGCATGTGGCTCTGGTCCGGATCGCCCTTCATCAGCGTGGTCGCGAACGCCTTCGCCTGTGCCATCGTGATGTGCGGCGGCAGCGGCGGGACGTTCGGATCGGCTTTCACTTCGATAACAACGGGACGATCCGCGGCAAGCGCTTCGTCCCACGCGGCGCCCATGCGCTCGGCATCGTCGACGTAGATGCCCACAAGGCCGATCAGTTCGGCGAACTTGTGATAAGCCACCGACGGAATGTCCTGCGACGCCTCGAACTTCGGGTCGCCTTCCATCACGCGCTGCTCCCAGGTGACCTGATTCAGGTCCTGATTGCTCAACACCATGCAGATCCAGCGCGGGTTCGCCCATTGCTTCCAGTACTTCGACACGGTGATCAGTTCCGCCATGTCGCTCATCTGCATGGCGCCGTCGCCGACGAGCGCAATGACCGGACGATCCGGAAACGCGAACTTCGCGGCGATCGCGTAAGGCACGGCCGCGCCCATCGAAGCGAGTCCGCCGGAGAGCGAACATTTCATGCCGCGCTGCACTTTCAGGTCACGCGCGAACCAGTTCGCGCACGAGCCCGAATCGCTCGTGACGATCGCATCGGCGGGGATTCGCCGCGACAGTTCCCACACGCTGCGCTGCGGATTGACACCGCCCTTCGCCGGTTCGAGCGCACGCTTTTCCAGCGTCTTCCACCAGTCGGCGGTCCAGCCTTCGATCTTCTTGCGCCACGCGCGGTCCGTCTTTTCGGC
>NZ_FCOG02000273.1 GCF_001544975.2 Caballeronia arationis
CGGTGCGCGAACCCACCGCCGCCGCCGACGCAACCGCCGCATCCGCCTCGTCCCCTTCGAAGATCCGCCGCGCCTTCGCAAGCGCGTCGGCCGCCGCGCCGTAATCGCCCATCTGCGTCTGTGCGAGCGCGATGCCGTACCAGTTCGACGCCGCGTTGAGCGCCGTCTGGTCTTCGATCTCGGTTTTCAGTCGGCTCGCGATGTCGCGGTAATCGCTCGGCGAATGCACCTGCAGCACGCGCGAGCGCGCCCTCACGAACGCGTATTCCGACGACTGCCGCGGCTGCCGGTAAGGCACGCGCCGCGCGCGGTCTTCCATGTCGGCGATGCGCTCGCCCGTCAGCGGATGGGTACGCGCGTAGGGCGGCACGCCGTTGTCGCCCATCGTCGAGCGGTCGAGGCGGTCGAAGAAGGCCGTCATCGCATAGGGGTCGTAGCCGGCCGCGCTCAGCATCTGGAAACCGACCCGGTCCGCCTCGTGCTCGGCCGCACGCGAGAAGCGCAGTTGGTTGTCGACGGCGAACGCCTGACCGCCCATCGCGATGCCCATGCCGAGATCGCCGCTTTTCGCGGCCAGGCCCGCGAGCAGGCCCGCCAGCATCGCGGCGAGCGCGGCGTAGCTGCTGCGCTCTCGCGTGCCGAGCATGCGCGCGATGTGCCGCTGCAGCACGTGCCCCATTTCGTGCCCGACGACCGACGCGAGTTCCGATTCCGTCTGCGTCGCGGCGATCAGCCCTGTGTTCACGCCGATGAAACCGCCGGGCATCGAAAACGCGTTGATCTGCGCATCGCGCACGGCGAAGAGATCGAAGTCCGGGAGATAGCCGCCGAGATACTGCGACACCGCCGCCGTCGAGAGCTTCGACGACACCGAATTCAGGTAGTCGCGCGCGAGCCAGTCGTCGAGATAGTCGGGGTCGTTGCGCAGGTCGCGCATCAGACGCTCGCCGAGCCGCCGCTCGGCTTGCGGCGTGAGCGTGCCGCCGGAGCCGTCACCGAGATCGGGCAACTGGACGGCCGAAAGCGGCGCGCGCAGGCCGTTCACGCCGGTCATTTCGCCGGGACGGTTGGCGAAGCGGCTTTCCGCGCCGCCATAGACGCCGAAGACGCCTTCGGCCACGTTGCCCTGCGTGCTGGTCGCGGTGCTGCTGGCGGCGTCGGGCACCGTGGCGCGCAGCGCGGCTGCGGCGAGTGTCCCGGACTGGACGCGTGCGGACGACGCGGACGATGCAGACGACGCGCTCGCCCCGGTCTGCGCCAGTGTCGCGGGCGGCACGGCGAGACTCAGGCACAACACGGCGATCAGAAATCGATTCGGACGCATGGAGTACGTGGCGCGATGCGTTCGCCGGACTCGCGGCCGGCGCGGCTGAAAGACGAAAACGAGCCTATCGTATCAAGTGTTAGGGCCGTTTCGGGGGCGGGTTGCGCTGCGCCATGCGGGGCGCGCGTGGAATCGCCGCTGGTATGATAGGCGCCCGCTTGAAGCAACCATTTTGCATGTGACCAGAGTAAGCGCATGGGATCGACGCGCCCCCTCTGGCCGACAGGAGAGCTTATGTCCGGACTCACTCATTTCGATGCCGCTGGCGAAGCGCACATGGTCGATGTCGGCGACAAGGGCGAGACGCGACGCATCGCGATCGCGCGCGGATCGATTGCGATGCTCGATAGCACGCTCGCGCTGATCCGCGAAGGCCGGGCCAAGAAGGGCGACGTGCTGGGCGTCGCGCGGATCGCCGCGATCCAGGGCGCAAAGCGCACGTCGGATCTGATTCCGCTGTGTCATCCGCTGGCGCTGACGCGCGTCGCGGTGGATTTTGTCGTCGATGAAGCGCTGCCCGGCGTGCATTGCGAAGTGCGCGTAGAGACGGTCGGGCGCACCGGCGTGGAGATGGAAGCGCTGACGGCGGTGCAGGTCGGGCTGCTGACCGTCTATGACATGTGCAAGGCGGTGGATCGCGGGATGACGATCAATAACGTGAAGGTGCTGGAGAAGCACGGCGGGAAGTCGGGCGACTGGGTGGCGCCCGCCTGAAACCCGGCCTCACTCGTCCCCGTCGTCGTCCTCGTCGGACTGAACCTGCTCCGCCGACGGCGTCCCATACAGCTTCACCAGTTCCGCCTTGAACCCCGCCATCGGCTTGCCCTGCTCGTCGAGCAACTTGTACACCGCTGTCAACTGCGTCGGCCAGTCGTGCAACTGCGTGGCGAAAATCTTCAGGCGCGCGACCGTATCGAGCGCCGCTTCGCGCTGCCCCGCCAGCGCCTGCAACACCGCGTAACGCCGCAGCACCGTCTCGCCCGGCAGCAGCGCGAGCGCCTGCTGGTGCATCGAGAGCTTCTCGGCGAGATTCTGGCCGTTCATCGGCAAGAGCGTCGCCGCTCCGTACTCGCCCCACGCGCGGAACAGAAACGACGGATCGTTCGCATATTGCTCGGCCGGCCGCGACCCGTAGTACAGCACCTCCGCGCGGTTGTAGTCGCGCATCATCGGATACAACGCCGCCAGCCCGCCCAGCACGAGCACCGTGTAAAGCCCGTAGGACACCGGCCGCGCGACCAGGCGCAAGGCGCGCGTTTCGAGCAGGCCCATCACGAGCATCGCCGGCAGCAGGAAAAACATGTACTGCTGCGGATATTCGACAAGCGCATGCATCAGCAGCACGCCGAGCAGCGTGATCCCGAAGATGCGCGCGGGTGTCTGCGGCGCGCGCACGACCCGCACGAACCACGTCACGACGCCGAGCAGCAGAATACCGAGGCCGAGTGCGCCCGTCTTCGCGAGCAAGTCGATAAAGATGTCGTGCGAATTGTTCGCGATCTCGACGCCGCCGAGTTCGCGCACGAAATCGAACTGATAACGCGGAAACTCGCCCCAGCCGACGCCGAGCAGCGGGTGCGTCGCGAACATCGTCCAGCCGTATTTCCAGAGCGCGAGACGCGGTGCGATCTGGTTCGCGTCCTGCATGCGCTCGGCCGCCGACTGCGCGAGGTCGAGGTTGAAACGCAGATTCGCCCAGCGGATCGCGATGTTCACTGCAAAGAACAGCACTGCCAGCACGACCGGCATCAGCCACGCGCGCAGATCGCGTTTTCCCGGCCCGTCGAAACCTTCCGCCGACGAGGGACGCCCGAGCACGAACGCCATCCAGAATCCCGCGACGACGATCACCGCCATCTGCAGCCACGGGCCGCGCGAGACGGTCAGCGCGAGCCCGACCGAAAAGATCGTCGACAGCACGAACCACAGGATCGCCGGCAGGCGCCGCGTCTGCACGAAGTAGAGCGTGCCTGCCATCGCGAAGGCGATGTAGGTCGCGAGGTGGTTCGCCTGCGCCATGTTGCCGAACGGACGGCGCTCGGTCATCACGTTGTATGCGACGATGAACGGCGTGAACTTCGCCTCCATGTGCAGCAGTTGCACGATCTGGCAAAACACGGCGAAAAGCCCGCCGACGATCAGCGCCGCGGCACCCCAGCGCCAAGCCTTGTCGACGAGACCCGCGCGCACGATACCGAAGCCCGTGTGCACCGTCACGAACGCCGCCAGCAGATAGCCGCCGCCGAGCCAGTTGAGCGATGGCTGCGCGACTGGCAGCAGCACCGTCTGCGCGATCAGCAGGACGCCGAAGGCGAGCGGCATCAGCGCGATCATCGGCATCGCGAACGATGCTTGCGGCTCGGTTGTGCGCGCGACCAGCGCGACCGTCGCACCAAGCGCGAGATACAGGGCGAGCGCGCTGTATTCGGCGTAGAAAGTCGGGATCGGGTACGTGTGGTTGACGACGGCGTAAGGGATCGTCAACGCAAGAAACAGCACGGAAAGGCAGAGAAAGCGCGCGAATTGTGAAGGCATTGGGGGGTTGGGAACGTCGGCGACCGGCGCACTATACAAAAAATTACCCGGGCTGTCCGGCGAGTGAACCGAAATGCAGCGAATTCGGCCGGAATCGCCGTGGTTTGTTGTGCGGCCGCCATTGCCCCCACCGCCGCGAACCCATGCGCGAGCGCCGGACCGCGCGTAAGTGCTGTCCGGCGCTCGCCGCTTCGCGTAAGTCCACCGTCAGGCGCGGCACTCCGGCGGGGCGAGATTCGACGGCAACGTCGGCGCTTCTGCGGGGTTCGGCCCCGCACCCGGCGCCGGCAGCGACGAGGCCGCCTTGCCGCCCGCGAAGCATTCCCACGTGACCGACCCCGCCTGCACGACGCCCTTCGCGAGCGCGACGCGCGCGGTCGGCGTGTCGGCGTTATCCGGCGACGACGGCACCAGCACGAGCGTGTTCGAGCCCGCCGGCGCCACGCGCGTCGAGTAGGCGATCGTCACCTGCCCGGTGTCGCTG
>NZ_FCOG02000486.1 GCF_001544975.2 Caballeronia arationis
TTACCGAGAACTGGATCGGCGCTCACGAACGCCAAGATGAGACCGTGAGAAAGGCGCAAGAACTCGGCACTCTCGAGTTAACAAGAGTAGCAAGTATGTCCAGGGCCACCTTATTACGGGATTCAAGATTACCGCGGACGGCAATACAATGATGTAACGGGGCAGCGCCGAGCTCGTTGCGCGTTCGAAGATAGCAAAACGCCCCTCAGACTTCGGTCCTGAGGGGCGTTTCTTACTATAGCGCTCGATTTACAGCGCGGCGTCCTTCAGTTTCTTCAGAGGACGCACTTTCAGACGCACGGATGCCGGTTTCGCGGCGAACCACTTGTCCTCGCCGGTAAACGGGTCCTTCCCGAAGCGTTTTTTCTTGGCGGGTATGTCTTGCGCCACCACCTTCAAAAGACCCGGCAGCGTGAACTCCTTGGCGCCTTTCTTGTGGACTGATGCGAGCACCGTTTCTTCGAGTGCCGCCATCAACGCCTTCGCGGCCTTAGGTTCAACGCCAGCACGCTCGGCGAGATGTACGGTGAGCGATGCCTTCGTGAACGAGCCCTTGATGGGTTTCAACAGCGCAGCAGCAGCCACCGTTTTCTTCGTGGCAGGTGCCGCGGCCTTCTTAACCTGAGGCGCCTTCGCCTTCTTCGCAACAGGGGTAGTAGCCGTTTTAGGTGCCTTTACTGTGTTTGTTGCACTTGCTTTTGCCATGTGTTCCTCGTCTATGACCAAAGATTGGCCCGAGATCTTGCCTTTGAATAGTCATCGACATACGCAAAGGTGCAATTCCTCGAGCAGCCGGTAGCCTATCAATGCGAACACGAATACGCAACGGCACGAGGCCCGAAAACAAAGGGTTCGCGGGTAGAACAAGGCGAAAACGACGACCTGTACGCCGTCTCAGGACGTAAAACCGCGCAAACTACTGTTATGAAGGGGGCGACGCGGTAGGCGTACAGAAGCCGAGGCTATTGATCAGCGCTAACTTTGCCGCGATTAGGAATTCGTGTAATCGTCGCTTCGTAGTGGGCGTTGCCTCGGACCTTCACTTCGGTAGCGCCATGCACGCTGGTCTTGATCGTCTGCACCGGATCATGCTGATAGTGGAGCGGCGAGGCG
>NZ_FCOG02000203.1 GCF_001544975.2 Caballeronia arationis
ATCTCTGACCGCGCAACACCAACTTCCATACTGATCACGTTCACCGAAACGGCTGATCACCATCGCCGAAATCCGCACCGCTACACGGCTAGCGGCCGCGCCCTCGCGTTTTCGTACCTCACCCACGGTCCAAGTCGACAATACATGGAATCTGGCAAGTTGGTGACTTTCCCGCATCCGCAAATCCGCCGCTGAGCCGTTCATTCCTGCCTCTGCGCCATCTGCCCCGATTGATTCCAGGACGCTTTGGGCGCAGGCAATCCTGTCGAGCGCGGTGCGCAGTCGCTCGCGCATCTGGTCGCGCAGGCCAAGTTCTCGCGAGACGACTTCGACGTCGTTCGCAGCGTCTGATAGCAGAAGGTCGAGTAATTGCCGCCGGCGTAGTGCCCGGGCTGAGCCGGGCAGGTGCCCGGCGTTATCGTCGAGAGGTAGCGAATCCATCCGCCGTATAGCGGAGTGCTTTAGGCGCGACGGCCCGTATGAGCGTCGCACCAACTGGGCAAGGTGCGTGGCTGCTGGCAAAGCGAGGCCGGTGCCGTGTGCTCAAGATGCGTTCGCTCGAACGAAATCTCGATGCGCTTCCTTTCATGGTCGTGCAAGAGGTCCGTGCGTTTGCGGATTGGTTTCAAGGTTTCGGTTGCCGCGCCCTGAGTGACATCCGACGCCTTCTGCGCGCAGGGCTAAAGAAGAGGTGCGGTGTGGATTTGCTTGATTCTCTCGACCGTGCCTATGGTCTCTCGCCCGAGCTCCATCAGTGGCTCGAGGTTCCGCCAACCTTCAGCGCCCGAACTGAACTGCCTGACCGTGTCGAACACGCCGAAGCCGTGCTTTTCTCCGCACGACGGCTCATCGTGCAGCTTTGTGGCTGGTTGAGCGCGCAGTAGCTTGCGCTGACTCACGCCACCATATCCCTTGAGCACGAACGCGGCCGACAAGCCGTCGAGCCCACCATTCTTGAAATCGCTCTTGCCGAGCCGACCTGGCATGAAGAGCACCTCGTGCGTCTGCTCAAGGAGCGGCTCGGACGCACCGAACTGCCAGCTGCTGTGCTTGCCGTTCGACTGACGGCTTCCAAAGTCGAGCCGGCCGAGCCGCCGAGCGACTCACTGTTTCCCGACCCTGGCGGGTCTACCGAAGACCACAATCGCCTCATCGAACTCCTCGTTGCGAGGCGGCGTTATGCGCGCTCGTGTGCTCATTATGCGTAGGTGAATTCACGATGTTTCGCGGCTCGCCCGCCACGTAGGCTGAAATGTTATCCAAGAGCTGGTCCGCAAGGGCTTGTATGGCTTCCTCGCTTGCCCATGCGACGTGAGGCGTCAGAATAAAAGCTGGGTGATTCAGAATCTCATTTAGCGGATTGTCTTCCGGCAACGGCTCTCTGGTGACAACGTCAAATCCGGCGCCCGAAATCAGATTGTTCTTGAGGGCTCGAACCAGAGCAGCCTCGTTCACGAGCCCACCACCGGCTGTGTTGATAATCAGTGGACGTTTCTTCATCCTAGCGAACTCGGCGTCGCTGATAAGGTCTCGAGTCTGTTCGTTCAATGGGCAATGAAGTGTAATGATGTCAGACTGTTCAAGGACCCTTTCGAAAGGGGTGTAAAGCATACCCATGTCGTCGCGCCCCTTGAAAGCTGAGAATAGAACCTTCAGCCCCAGTGCTCTACCGATGTCTGCCGTCGCCTTTCCTAATGCACCGTCGCCAATGATGCCGAGCGTGGAACCGGCCAGGTCCTTGATAGGATAGTCGAAAAAGCAGAACTGTCCGGACTCCTCCCAGCGACCGGCTTGCACCGCCGAGCGGTATGCCGTGAGGCTTCGCCGCAGAGCAAATACCAATGCGAACGTGTGCTCGGGTACCGTGTGAACTGCGTAGTTTCTCACGTTGCAAATCGCAATTCCCTTTTCATTGCACGCCGCTGTGTCTACGTTATCAGCGCCGGTGGCAGCGATGGCGATGAGCTTGAGCTTCTTTGCTTGGGCAATAACGTCGCCCGTCAGTTTGACCTTGTTGGTAATCACGACATCGGCATCTCGAATTCGGTCGATTACCTCATCAGGCTTCGTCGAGTCGTACAGCGCGAGCTCGTGACTGAACGGAAGCTCTTTCAGTTTGGTGGTCGGAGGAATGGTCGAGCGGTCGAGGAATACGATTCGAAGAGGGGAGGAAGGGAGCATTTCTGTTCAGGATAGTTTGAGGTTGTGGAACCCGCCCATGCCGTATCAAGCTGATTCGGGCGGGAACGTTCGCATATCAAGAAAATCGGAAGCCCATTAAAATTAACAGCATGTATGGCGCTGCTGTGGGCAAGAATGATTGCTGACAGACCACAAAGAGGACGCCGCAAACTGCAGGGGTGATTTCTTGGTTTGTAACCTTCGTAAGCGTCTCGGTGGCCCGACAGCTTGGCGACGATGGTCCTGTCTGTTGGCCTCAGTCCTCCTGAGGCCCGCGAGCGAGTTGGGCTTTGAAAGTCTCGCGGTTGAGAGCCTTCTCCCATTTTGCGACCACAATCGTCGCAATCCCGTTGCCAATAACGTTGATAAGCGCACCACCCTCCGAAATGAATCGATAAACACCGAGCACCAAAACCAGGCCTGCGACAGGGATGCCGGGAACGGAGCTCAGCGTTGCGGCCAGAACAATGAAGGCGCCGCCGGAGACGCTTGCCGCGCCCTTCGACGTAAGCAGCAGAACAAGCATAAGAGTAAGTTGATGACCGAGGCTGAGCATACTGTCCGTAGCCTGTGCGATGAAGATGGCAAGCACTGTCATATTGATGCAACTGCCATCCAGATTGAACGAATATCCCGCGGGCACGACCAGACCAACGACAGACTTCTCGCAGCCAAGGCGCTCAAGCTTTGCCATCAGGCGCGGCAGAGCAGATTCCGATGACGACGTGCCCAAGACCAGAAGCAGCTCCTCCCTGATGTAGCGAAGGAAAGCTATCAGGCTGAAACCTGCGAGCCGGCATACCGCGCCAAGAATTACGAAAACAAAGAAGAAGCCGGTCAGATAATAGGTCAGGAGAAGTTGCCCGTACGAGCCCAGTGAGACAACGCCGTACTTGCCGATAGTGAATGCAATCGCGCCGAACGCTCCAAGAGGCGAAACATACATCACGATTCGAACCATGTTAAAGAATGTGTTAGCGCCAGCGTCGATAACGTTAAGCAATGGCTTTCCGCGTTCGCCTAGCATTTGCAGTGCAAATGCAAAGATGATTGACACGAACAAGACCTGAAGAATGTCTCCTTCAGCGAATGCGCCGAAGACTGTCGACGGGATGATGTGCGAGAGAAAGCCAACAACGCTCTGGTCATGCGCGGCTTTCGTGTAAGCAGCAATCGCCGACACATCGAGTGTCTTCGGGTCGATATGCATGCCGCCGCCAGGTTTTAAAATGTTGACCGCAATCAAGCCGATGGCGAGCGCGAGCGTGGTCATCAACTCGAAGTATATAAGTGATTTAATTCCGACACGCCCGACCGATTTGATGTCGTTCATGCTGGCGATGCCGTGGACCACCGTACAGAAGATGAGCGGGGCAATCATCAGTTTGATGAGCTTCAGGAAATTGTCTCCCAAAGGCTTCATCGCTTCCCCAAGCGATGGATAAAAGTGTCCCAGGAGAATCCCTAGGACGACAGCAATCAGAACTTGAATGTACAGATGCTGAAACCAACGCTTCTTGGAGCGAGGTTTTGCTTGTGGCTCGATGGAAGCTTCCGTGACGATGCTCATGAATGTCTCCTGCAAGTTTTCTGCGGATATATGGGTCGGCTTATCTGCCGTTCACCGGTTAAGAACCGGTCCTGCAATCACACATATGGCGCAGTTTCAGGCCGGTCTCACTGTGCTTTTAGATAACCTCTGATATTTCAATTAGATTCAGGTCCGGGTCGCGAACGTAGACGGAACGAATCTTCTGAACTGCGCCTGTCCGCTCGACAGGGCCTTCGAGGATTGGCCATCCACACCGGCCGAGGTGTGCAATAACTTCCTCAAGAGGGACGGCAGCGATAAAGCACAAGTCGAGCGCGCCAGACACCGGCAGATGCGCTTTGGGTTCGTGCTCGGCGCCTCTTACGTGCACGTTGATTTTTTGATTCCCGAATTTGAAGGCGATGCGACCTTCACCGAATGTTTGTAACTGCATCTGCATTACTTCGGTGTAAAAGTGCTTAGTTGCCGCAAGGTCAACGCACGTAAGAACGAGATGGTCCAAATGGTTAATGAATGGCATCTCAGGCTCTGGCCGCGAATGCTCGCTGCTCCGGCAGACCGTCTTTGGTCAAGCAGGGCATCGAATGCAAATCGAGTCGTCGGCCGGCTTTCAGCAGTTGACTAGGAACATCGTGTCCAACGAGTGCAGGAAGCGTGGCGGAGGCCGTGAGAAGCTCAGACAGGTTGACGCCAGTGTCGTAACCGTCGAGCTCGAGCATGTGAACGAGTTCTTCAGTGCAAACGTTGCCTGTTGCTCCTGGTGCATATGGACAGCCGCCGAGGCCACCAAGTGACGAGTCGAAACGGTCAACGCCTGCATCGAGTGCTGCAAGGGTGTTGGCTAGAGCCATTCCGCGGGTGTTGTGGAAGTGCAGAGTTACTTCTAGTTCAGGGAATTTTTCGAGCGCGCTGGCGCACAGTCGTTGAACCTGGGACGGATAGGCCATGCCGGTCGTGTCGCAAAGGGTCACGCCATGCGCGCCGAGTTCAGCGAAGCGTTCCATCCAACGGAGGACCTCTTCCTGCTTGATATCGCCCTCCATCGGGCAGCCCATTGCGGTCGAGAGAGAGACGTTGATGGCGACTCTTGTTTGCTTTACGACGCTGATGACATCCCGCAGTTGGGCGAATGAGTCTTCGCGACCCATGCGAAGGTTGGTTCGATTGTGGCTCTCGCTCACCGACATGACGAGGTTGACTTCGTCGACGCCACAAGAAAGCGCGCGTTCCGCGCCGCGGATGTTCGGAACCAAAACCGTGTACACCACTCCGTCATATCGCTGTATGCCGTGCATGACGGCTTCTGCGTCATGAAGTGCTGGGATGGCCTTTGGCGATGTGAACGATGTCACTTCAATTTTGGCGTAACCACAAGCGCTTAACCGGTCGACGAGGGCAATCTTTGCATCGGTGCCGACGAACTGAGCTTCATTCTGGAAACCGTCGCGAGTGGCGACTTCTTGGATGAACAGGCGTTTACCTTTCATGGCAGCGTTCCTCGTAAATCAAATGATGCCGCGCGTGCGCCAGGCGTCGCGCGTTGCATGGTCTATGCCAACTCGTTCCAGCACGGCGTCAGTGTGCTGGCCGAGAGTAGGTGCGAAAGAGTCAACCGTCCCGGGCGTAGCGCTGAGTTTGGGAACAATTCCGGGCACCTGCACTGGAGTACCGTCCGGCAGTTGGGCATCGAGAATCATGTCGCGGGCCTGGTAGTGCGGGTCGCTCGCAATGTCGGCGACGTCGTAGATTTTTCCTGCCGGTATGCGCGCTTCGTTGAGTGCGGCAAGCACGTTATCGAGCGGCTGTCGGCTGGCCCATTCACCAATTGCGACGTCGATTCGCTCTACTTGCTTTACGCGTCCATCGTTTTGAGCGAGAGCCGGGTCATCGGCAAGGTCGACGCGGCCAATCAGTTCCATGAGCCGGCGAAAGATGCTGTCGCCGTTGCCGGCGATAAGAGCGTATTTCCCGTCCGCGCAGCGGTAGGCGTTAGAGGGGGCTATACCAGGCAGGCTGCTGCCCGCCGGTTGGCGAACCGCTCCAAATGCGGAGAACTCCGGCAAGAGGCTCTCCATCATGTTGAAGACGGATTCATAGAGTGCTACGTCAATCATCTGGCCTTCGCCGCCGTTCTGGTCGCGGTGACGCAAGGCCAGAAGAACGCCGATAACTCCATGCAAAGCGGAAAGCGAATCGCCGATGGATATGCCAACGCGAACGGGGGTGCGACCGGGCTCGCCGCTTAGATGGCGCAGGCCACCCATTGCTTCGGCGACAACGCCGAACCCTGGACGGTCGCGATAGGGGCCGGTTTGACCGTAGCCAGAGACACGCAGCATGACCAAGCGCGGGTTCAGCGTGTGCAGTTCATCCCAGCTCATACCCCAACCTTCCAAGGTGCCGGGGCGGAAGTTTTCGATGAGCACGTCGCTTTCGACGATTAGCTTGCGCGCTACGTCCTGTCCTTCCGGGGAGCGAAGGTCCAGCGTGAGAGACTCTTTATTGCGCGATTGAGCGGCCCACCAGACCGAGGTGCCTTCATGCAGCAGCCGCCATTTCCGGAGCGGGTCGCCGGTGCCTGGGGGCTCAATCTTTGTCACGTGTGCGCCAAATTCAGCGAGCATCTTTCCTGCGAAAGGGCCAGCGATGAGCTGTCCCATCTCCAGCACGCGAATGCCTTCGAGCGGCTTCTTTGTCACGGTTGTCTCCTGTGAAGCGTCGTTTAACCGATGACTTCAGTCTGGGACAAAGCGCGTGGTGTGAAAATGGACGAATTTTCAAGCACCCTTTCCATTCTGGAAAGGGAATACCTTATGGGTCGTTTCGGTCCGTCATGAATTTGAAGAGGCGCGATGCCTCTGGAGATAGAGCATCTAGGGAGCGGGTGCCAATAAATAGTGTTCTATCCGCCCATTCGTCGAAAAGACGCACCTGGTGCAGACCAGCAGCAAGAATCTCGTTCCGGACAGCCGCTTCAGGCAGCACGCCTATACCCAACCCTTGTTCTATCATTCGGCAGATGCCGTCGAAGCTGCTCACCTGAATGCGGACTTTGAGCGTTCGCTCGGCAGAGAACGCGGCAGCAAGCAAACGCGCAAGCAGAGAACTGCCTTCGTTGAGTCCGACATATTCGAAATTGAGCGTGTCAACGAAACTTATGCCCTCGTGAGCTGCGAGCGGATGGTCGTTAGGTACCAACAAGACGAGCTTGTCGCGCCGATAGACGGCTTTCTCGATGTCGGGAGCTGGAACGTTGTCTGCAAAGATACCAATGTCGGCATCGCCGCTTCTGACCGCAGCGACGATGTCTCCGCTGAGTCGCTCCTCGAGGGAAATTTTTACGCTCGGGTTGTCGGTCAGGAACGTCCGAACGTCCCGCGGGAGGAACTGGACAACCGCCGACGTGTTCGCCCACATTCGGACGTGACCACGGACGCCAGTGGCGTAGTCGCTCATCTCATTTGCCATACGATTTACGCGTTCGACAACCTGCCGAGCGTGTGCCAGCAGCCCTTTACCTGCAGCAGTTAGTTCAACGCCACGAGGCTGCCTCAAAAGGAGCGCGCAACCCGTACTTCGTTCGAGGTCGGCAATCCGTTTGCTCACTGCTCCTAGCGTAATGTTTGTGCGTTCTGACGCCTTCGTGAGGCTACCCACCTCAGCGACCACGATAAAGATGCGAAGGGATTGCAGGTCGTAATGGAAGTAGCTCGACATGGCGTTGCAGACCAGAGGTAGGAGATTGCGTTCCTGGAAGTGTATGGCACTTGCGCGAGAAACCACGCCGGCTACTCGTAATCCCGAACATGGTGTCCGCCGACGGGCCTCTGAGTGCGTATTTCGCGGAAGCTGGACACGCGTTTCGCTTGAAGCCGGACAGGTGTTTCGCGCGAAGCTGGACAGCCGG
>NZ_FCOG02000363.1 GCF_001544975.2 Caballeronia arationis
CCAGTCTCTCATGCAATTCATCCAGTTCACGTTCCCATGCTTTAGCAATCTCTTTCATAGTCCTATACAAAGTAGTTATACTAACGTAGTATAGGAAAAAATAACTACGGCTGTAGTGTTAGACACCCCGGTCACAACGAAGTCGTCCGCATACCGGTTGACGTTGATCTTGAACTTTCGGCGCGCGCGTTCCGTCGGTCCCACGCTTGCATCTACTGCCGCCTCCAGTCCGTCCAGCGTCAAACGGGTGAGATAATGCCCCCTTGGGGTGTCCCCGCCTCGGTCGCGAACAGGGTTCCTTCGTCGATAAATCCGGCTTTCAGCCATCGTCGCAGGACAACCTTATCCATCGGAATGTGTTGAAGTCCAGTCGTGGCTAAAATTATCGAAGCAACCTCGAATGTCTCCTTCCAGAATCCACTCCGGCGACTTGCGCTTGGCTAGAGTGGTAAAGCAGCATTCGATAGCATCGGCAGTCGAACGTTCGGGCCGAAACCCGTACGAGTTTGGATCCGCCAAGGTCTCCGCAATGGGCTCCAACGCGAGCTTCCATAGTGCCTGCATTGCTCTGCATAGCATGCGGGGAATTCCGAGCGGACGCTTCTTGCCATTGCTCTTGGGGATGTAGATGCGCCGAAGCGGCAACGCACGGTAACCGTGATGTTGCATTGCTTCCATCCCGTTCCATCTGGCCGCCGGATTCGACCAGAGCTTGCCATCGATACCCGGCGTTCTCTTGCCACGATTCTCAGTCACTCGTTTCACGGCTAGCATTTTGCCGCTGTACGAGCGCGTCAGCAGACGCTGCAAGGCACTGACCTTGCCCCATCTGCCTTCCTTGGTTGCCTTGGCGATACGCGCCTGGAGTCGCTTCACCTCATCCTTGATGCGAGGCCAATCGGCCTGAAGCCACATGTGGGTGGGGCGCGAGGGCGCACCAGCCCCGATGGCCTCTGCTTGCGCAACGCCTCCGGTTGCCGTCATCTGCTTTCCCTCGTGTAACGATTAATCAAGTTCTCTCGCCATGAATGACCACGCGGAAGTCTGCCCGCTTTCGCGTCGGACGATGTTTCAGCCCGTATCTCGACCATTACAGCCGGGCGTTCGCTTTTTCCGCAATCCTCTATCCGCAGCACTAACAGCGTTCCTTGCGGTTCGCCTGCCGTTGCCGGCAGCGCTATGGACTTACCCTGTTCCGCATGAATTTCAGAGTGGGGCGGACCCCTCCTATCCGCCGGCGGCGTTCTGTCCACGATGGCCCAGCACACAGAGGCCATACCTTGCCGCGCGCCATTTTGGCTCAAGCCTGTCAGCACATTTGGCTTGTACAATGATGACGACGTTTACAGAGGTTCACAATGTTGGTCGTTGCCACCCGTCCCTAGTCCCTCACCACCCTTGTGCGGGCAGATTCCGCTTTCCCTCGCGGGTCGGCGTACCGAAATAGATCGGCGGTTACATTGTCCCCAGAGCTTCACACCGAGCTGTTACCGGCTCCGCATGTCTGGGTAGGGAACGGTTGATGGAACAACCGGTTTAATCACAACGCACAGCTCGTTGAGTTAGACAGAAATTCAAGCGACTTTCAGGTCGCACATGCGCTTTCATGCCGAAATACCAATTTCGGCCTTTCTGGGTCGACTGCATCTCAGGGTCGCGTGTGCCCGAGCCGTTCTTGGTCGAGCTGGGCGCCGCGATCAACGTGGCGTCGACAGCTGAACCCGCTTTAAGCATCAGTCCCTTGTTGCTCAATATTTCGTTGACCACCGCCAGGATCTGCGCAGCGATACCATGTATTTCAAGTAGGTGCCGAAACCGCAAGATCGTCGTTTCGTCGGGGAGACGGGTCATCCCACCATCAAGGCCCACGAACTCGCGATACAGCGGGACGTCGTAGAGGGCTTCTTCCATTGCCGGATCCGAAAGACCAAACCACTGCTGGATGAAATGAATGTGCAGCATTGTTGCCACCGGAAATGGCGGACGTCCAGTTTTCCCCTTCGGATAATGCGGCTCGATCAACGCAATCAGCCTCGACCACGGCACCACTCGTCTCATGTCGTCCAGAAACTCCCGCTTGCGCGTGCGCTTGGTTGACAGGTTCAAGCCGAGATTAAGCTGCGTCATCGTGACATCTCCAAGTCGTCGCTTATGTGATAGTACTACTTACCGTGTATGAACGAAGGGTTATGCAGAGCTTCCTTAACGTCCTCGAGAGTGCCGAGTTCTTGCGCCTTTCTCACGGTCTCATCTTGGCGTTCGTGAGCGCCGATCCAGTTCTCGGTA
>NZ_FCOG02000204.1 GCF_001544975.2 Caballeronia arationis
CCGCCGGTGTAGCCGGGAGAGGCGACGGCAGCGGGGCTGCCGCGCAATTCGATGGTCCGACAGGCATCGCGGCGGACGATGCGGGCAACGTACATGTGGCGGATACGAACAACTACACCGTCCGCAAGATCACAGCGGCGGGCGCGGTCACCACGCTGGCGGGCAGACCGGGCGTGGTTGGTCACGCCGACGGCAACGGGGCGGCCGCGCGGTTCAATTATCCAATCGGCATCGCGGCGGATTATGCGGGGCACGTGTATGTGGCGGATACCAGCAACTTCACGATCCGCAAGATCACGGCAGCGGGCGCGGTCACTACGCTGGCGGGCGACCCGGTCGTGACCGGTCACGCCGACGGCAGCGGGGCCGCCGCCGAGTTCAATTTTCCGGCAGGCATTGCGGCAGACCGCGCGGGGAACTTGTATGTAGCGGATACGAACAACTCGTCGATCCGCAAAATCACGGCGGCCGGCGTGGTCACCACGTTGGCCGGCACCCCCGGCGTCTCGGGTGCTGCCGACGGAAGCGGTGCTGCCGCGCGGTTTAGTTTTCCGTTCGGCATAGCGGCGGGCCGCGCGGGCAATATATATGTGGCGGACTCGGGCAACCAAACCATCCGGAAGATTACCCCGGCGGGCGTCGTTACCACGACGGCCGGGACCGCCGGCGTGACTGGAATCGCCGACGGTAGCGGGGCGGCCGCGACGTTCCATACTCCGAGCGGCATCGCTGCGGACCGTGCCGGTAATCTGTATGTGGCGGACAAAAGCAGCCATACGATCCGCAAGATCACGGCGGCGGGCATGGTTACAACGCTGGCCGGCACCCCCGGCGTCGACGGTAGTGCCGACGGAAGCGGTGCTGCCGCGCGGTTCAGTTATCCGGTCGGCATAGCGGCAGACCACGCGGGCAATGTGTATGTGGCGGATTCGGGCAACCATACCATTCGGAAGATCACCCCGTCGGGCTTCGTCACCACGCTGGCCGGCACCGCCGGCGTGAGCGGCAGTGCTGACGGCAGCGGGGCGGCCGCCCAGTTCTATGCGCCGCATGACATCGCGGCGGACCACGTTGGCAATCTGTATGTGGCGGATTTTGGCAATGGCACCATTCGCAAGATCACGGCGGCGGGAGTGGTCACTACGGTAGCAGGCGTCGCACAGCAACAGGGCATCCGGCTGGGCTGTTTGCCAGGGCGCCTGAGTATGCCGCTCGGGGTGACGCTCACCGGTGACGACGATACCCTCGGCGTGACGTCGTCCAACAGTGTACTGAAACTCGTGTTGCGCTCACGCGAGGGCCCCCAAATCTAGGTTACAGGCTCGCGCGCGAATCTCCGAAGATGAGCCTCAGATGATCAAAGTGCCTTGCCGGCGGTCTTTCCGCGTGAAAATTCGGGAGCGGAATCAGCCGGAGGCTCAGATGAGCAAGACCAGCGAAATTTTCGAACAGGACTTGGTTCTCTGGACTGAGGAGCAGGGGAGCAGGGCAAGCTGCTGCGCGAGGGCAAGCTTGACGAGGCTGATATCGAGAACCTCGCCGAGGAAATCGAGAGCATGGGCCGCACGGAGCGGGCGAGGCTGTGCTCGCACACGCAGCGGCTGCTCGAATACCTGCTGAAGTGGTTCTATCTGCCCGAGCGCCGCTTTCCGAGCGCCTATGCCGCCATCGTCGAGGAACGCACCATGATCGAGGTCGTGCTCGGATGCAGCCCGAGCCTAGGCGAGCGCTTGCCCCAGATCATGAGCTTGGCCTTTCCCGACGCGCGCCGGCTGGCAGCTATCGAAGTTTCTCCGCTGCCGGACGAATGCCCCTGGACCTTCGAAGAGGCGATGACGCTATCCATCGAAGGGATTTAAAGGCATGAGACAACCGCATCCGCGAGGCAGCTGGCTCGAGTTATCCACAGAAATGGTGCATAAGCCTGTGATTAACGTGACGTTGGATTGTCCCCAAAAGGCATCCGCTGGTTTCCAGAAGACTGAAAATCGTGGCGTATGGGCTCCCTGGATCGCCCGCACTCTATCGCGAAGTCTGCGCGCTGTTTTTTTCCGCTTCGGCGTCCCACCAATCGCCTCCACAACCTGGTTCGGCGCGGCACCCATGAGTACGTCGGCGTCGGTGCTAAGCGAGTCCCGGCGGAGCTACGACAGAAGAGTCGGGTGCGCATCGACCAACTCCCGAATTTCTACCTACGCTGCTAGCAACGCCGCGGTGCGTTGTTCGAGCGCCGTCTCGATCCGACCGAGTTCCTCGCGCGCGGCGACGACCTTTCGCTCCGTCGCTTCGTGACGACGTCGAAGCGGGTCGCGCCGAGGTGGTCGCAGCGCGCAAGGTGACCGCTGGGAAAACGGCGGGGACGAAGAGCCGAACGTAACCTTGGCGTCTTGGTGAGCCCGAGCTGACTTGCGAGCGTCCAGAAGAGGGGAATTCGAAGTGGTGCTTTGCTAGATCTCCAGGATGAGCACCGCACGACCTCGGATCAGTTCGAACACGGTGCCAGTGATCCGGCACCGTAGAAGGAGTAGCGTTGGGATTCTTAGCGGTTCGGGCAAGATCGCGTTGGTTTGCAACAGAGAGGAACGGGGTTTGATAAACAAACAAGACCTGGTCGACGCGACCTACACGCACCTCTGGTTGACATACCGCTTGGCCATCGATGCGATTAGCAGCGCGGCCGCGCCCGCGAGCATCACTCCGGCCGTCGCGCGCTGATTCAGCCTTGCTCTCGTGTAAAGACTTGATTCTAGTACCGGACCATTTTTGCCCGAGCGTTCGAGCAGGCTTCCTGTGCCTTTGTAAAGCGCGTCGCCGTTGCGTTTCGGCTCCTTCGTCACCTGCGCCGCCACGCCGAGCTTGCCCATGAAGCGGTCAAAAAGGTCCGGCGCCGCGCGTCCAAACGCTACCGTGCCGCGCGAGGCCCCACCGACGTAGATTTCGCGTTCGGGACGCGTCGCCGCATGCAGGATCGCCTTTGCGACGATGTCCGGCGCGTAGACCGGCGGCGGCAGCTTCGGCTCGACGTCGAGATGGTTGCGCGCGTGCTGGACAAAGAGCGTATCGATGCCGGCGGGTTTAATGAGCGTTACCGAGACCGGCGCGCCTTCATTGATCAGTTCGAGGCGAAGAGTGTCGGTATAGCCCTTTACTGCATGTTTCGACGCGACATACGAGCCTTGCAGCGGCACCGCGACATCGGACAGTTCGCTTCCTAGATTGATCAGCGCGCCGCCGCCACGTTTTTTCAAGTGTCGTACGGCGATCAGTGAGCCGTGCACGACGCCCCAAAAGTTCGTCTCGAAGAGCTTGCGCTGATCTTCGAGCGGCACCTCCTCGCTGAACCCGTAGACCGAGCCGCCCGCGTTGTTGACCCACGTATCGAACCCGCCGAAGTGCGCGACGGCCGCGTCGGCGGCGCGTTTAAGCGCTACCTCATCACCGACGTCGGCGCCGGCGTACGCGACGAACGTGCCGCGCGCTGACAGCTCATTCGCGACCTTCTTGAGCGCGCGTTCGTCCCGGGCGATCAACATCAGGCTCGCGCCCTTCCGAGCGGCGAGACGAGCGGTCGCCAGACCGATGCCGCTCGTCGCGCCGGTGATCACGATCACTTGTTGATTCAGGGGTTTCAGTTTGAGTCGCATATCGGTGAGTTCCGGCAGTGAAATGTGCTCGACAAGCAGCATCGCCTGTACCTGATCGGACGTGCCAGTTCCTCGCCATTGGAAGCGCAGCAGTTGCGCGCTCTTTGCGTAAAGAATTCCGTCCCTTGTTATCCGGACCGGTCGGGGCACATGGCAATTGCCAGCATTCGAGACGTCGATCTTCCCCGCGGCCGGTTTCTCGGCGCCAATAGAAGGGGCGGCGCATTGTAAAAGTGAGAATTGGGACCTGCGGATCGCGTTGTCCGCCTGAAGGGGCTTGGCCGCGTGAGCCTTCCCCATTAAACGAATACCTGATAAGAATTCCGGAGTTCCGCGCTCTGTCAACAACGGCCAAGTCGCGGGCGCGGCGCGCGGAGCTTTAACCTTTGCTGCCGGTCAACGCCGCCACGACGCTTTCTGCGGTTCCGAGCCAAGCAGCATTAGGCGCACGCGTGCTAATACGACTTGTCCCGCATGGGGCGCGAAGTTTTTGCCCAAGGCGAGCGCCCGACGCTGCTCCCGGACGGGGAGCGGCCGACATGTACCCGTTCGGACATGAAGATGAAGGGGTAGATAGAGCTATCCACCCCTTCATTTGCGGAAATCTAGAGAGTTGCCGTGGCGGAAGGCGCTCAAAATCCCGCAGCGTGCGCTCCGGGCCGACCCGGGCGCCGGAACTGAACGAGGGTTGACGGCGCGCGCACGAGAACGCACGTACTCTCAGTCGCCGGGCGCGTTACAGGAATTGGAGGATGAAGGCGCAGTCCGGGCCCGATCATTGAGTTCCGAGGCGTGCGCGGCCGACAACTGCTGGCCAAACCGCGAATAGGTGCACTGGGACTGGCAGGCAATCATCGAAGGGTGGTCAACAGGCCCCGCCCGTTCGAGGTCGCGATCTGCGTGAGCGGCGAACCCCTCACCGCGTGCGTCGGAGAAATGTTGGCCGGGGGGCAGCCGCTTCGTTCGGCCTACGCTGAGTCACGCCGTGAGGCTCACCCATTGGGGTGTTCGTACCTTTCGTGCAAATTCTGGCGTGAGTTAGCGCAAACCCTTATCCAGTAAGGCTCTGCCGGGCTCTGATATCTCGTCGAAGCTGAATCTTGCAAGCCATTGATCAGAAAGGAATTTTCGAAAACAAACCGCCAGAATTTGCACGAAAGGTACGACTACCCCGTATCGAGCATCCGGATCTGCCGACGGATCTGAGCGACGCCGCGGGCGAGCTGATCGGGGCCCTGTGGACGCGGGCGACGACCTCCGCGCAGGCTGAACTGACTGCGCTGCGCGACGAGGTCGAAGCGCAGCGCGCCAAGGCGGAACAGAAAGTGGCCGCGGCGCGCGAGGAGTTGGGTCGGACCGAGACGGCGCTCGAGCAGCGCACCGCGGCGTTGCTGGCGGCCCAGGTCGAGATCCGGGAGCTGGAGCGGCAGCAGGCTGAAGAGGCCGCGACGCGTAAAGCGCTTGAGGCGGAGATCAAGCGTCTCGGTGAAGAGGCGCTCGTGCGCGAGCGAGAACTCGAGACGGTGCGCCACACCTTCTCGCGTGATCTGGAAAAACTCCGGGAGACGGCGGGTCGTGCGGAGGAGCGCTTACGCGCAACGGAAAAGCGCGCGCTATTGGAGATCGATCGGGAACACAGCGCGGTGACCAAGGCTCAGAAGGAATTGGCCGAGGCAGGCAAATGCGCCGATAAGCGAGAGGCTGAGCATCGTCGCACTGTCGAGGCGCTGCAGGCGCAGCAGGGCGATGCCCGCCATCAGGCCGGCGTGCTGCAAGGCAAGCTCGCCGCGATTGAAGCGGCACACGAGTCACTTCAGGAGCAGTTGAAGACGCTGCGCGGGACGACGCGCTCCCCGACGCGGCGCATGCCCGCCGCAGACTCCGGTCCGCCCGTCAGGCGAGCGGCCCGAAAGGCAGCCGTTGGCAAAACGTCGAGAGCGAAAGCTCGCACGTAGATAATGACCGCGTAGGCGCCAGAGAGTGGCGAGCAGTTCACGGCCGGCCGGTGCGTCTGTCGCGCCGACGGTCTAAAGGAGCAAACGGATGAGAAGATCAGCAGAGAACAAGTTGCGGGTCGTGGCGGTGCGCATCGACCCCGTCATCGAACAGCGGTTGCGCGTGCTGGCCGAGGCCACGGGGCGCAAGCAATCCTTCTTCTTGCAGCGGATGATCGAGGGAGGCCTCGACGCGATGGAAGAAATCTGGCTGTCGCCGGACACCCTGGCCAAGGTTCGAAAGGGCGATTTGCCCGAGCTGCTGTCCACACACAGCACGACCTCGGATCTGTTCGACCTGGATGCGGTCGATCTGCCTCATAGCAGCCGCGGTTCCGCGTCGTCGTAGCGGTTCGGTAAGATCGCGTTCGTTTTCAATAGAGAGGGAGAGACGCCAATGAACAAGCAGGAACTGATTGACGCGGTTGCGTCGCAGTCGGGGACGAGCAAGACCGCCGCCGAAGAGGCGATCAATGCGGTGTTTGAGACGATTTCGAAAACGGTGGCTGCAGGCGACACCGTTCAGCTGATCGGCTTTGGATCGTTCGGGACCGGCGAACGCGCCGCGCGGACCGGGCGCAATCCGCAGACCGGTGAGGCCATTGATATCGCCGCGGCCAAGACGGTAAAGTTCACCGCCGGGAAAGGCTTAAAGACGCCGTCAATCAGGCGTGAGCGCAGCAACGATCGGGTGGCGCGCGACGGCCGCAGGCGGGTGGTTTGCTGTCGCATCACTCGTTCGACGGGTCCCGACCTAGTCAGAAAAGCTGAGTCTCGAGCGGTATGAGGTTCACCCATTCACCGCGGTGCGGCGCTCCTGTCCGTCCGGGTGAATGACGCGTTGCCCGCGGGCTTCGCCCAGAACTTCCGCGATTCGGCCTTCATAACGCACCAGGGTGCCGCGCGCTGGCTTGCGTTTGAGTTTCGTGCGACGAGGCAGAGCGGACATTTCTAGACAGGCTGACATGCGATGATGCGATTATCGCCTGTCGTCACACCAACACAGATTTTTTCGTTCATTCCCATGCGAGAGTGTCAATCATGCGTCGCATAGCCGTCCGTCACTCGCCCATTCATGGTCGTGGTGTGTTCGCCGCGGCGACTATCTCCGTCGGTGATGCAATCCTCGAGTACAAAGGCGAGATCATCTCGGCGAAAGAGGCACAGCGCCGGTATGAGCGGTCCACCGCGGAAGACGGACACACCTTCTTCTTCGGGCTCGACGACGGGCGCATGATCGATGGCGCACAAGGCGGCAACTCCGCGCGCTGGATTAATCACAGTTGCGCGCCTAACTGTGAAGCCGAACAGGAGGGCGACCGGATCTTCATCCGGGCGACACGCAAGATTGAAGAGGGCGCAGAGGTCTTCATCGACTACGCGCTCGACGTCGAAGGGCGCCGAACGGCGGCGCTCAAGCGCCTTTACGCATGTCGGTGCGGCGCTCGCCGCTGTCGCGGCACGATGCTCGATGCGCGTCGGTAGCGCACTTATTGTGAGGCGCACCTGGCGCACGGTGATCCATGGAATGACCGTCGAAACGGAACGGCAACTGCTTTCCCGGCGCATGGAAATGAATTAGCCTGATCGCTCTTCATCGACGACATTCCTGAGTGCGACGACGATGCAGCAAAGCATGCAACAGCTCGATATATTTGCCGACAGCCGCGACGTGGTACTGCGCAACGACGTCGTGGAGCAATTGCAGCGTCGCCATGCGGGGGGGGCGCGCGCCTCACTTACGCAGCTCGCCAGCGAATACCCTGAAGACAGCGCGCTGCCTGCGATGACGGTGCTCGTTCGCGAACTCGAGAATGGCTCAAGCCTTCCACTGACCGACCACGCGGAGCTAACCGCAGTCCGCCGACACCTTGAGGATGAAGTGACGCCTGC
>NZ_FCOG02000592.1 GCF_001544975.2 Caballeronia arationis
CGGCATCTGAGCGTTCAACCGCTTGCAAGACGTGGCTTTCAGACGAAAGCCGCTTGCTGAACTTCATAAGCAACTTGCTGGCACCCTTCATGGCTTCACCCGGAATCGTGGAATTAATGAGCTTGGTGTTGCACTTCACTTTGAGGCCGTCCTCAGATAAGTGCATCACGGATCTCCTAGTGTAGTCAGTTGCAAATCCGTTGCACTATTCGAGCCGATGGGGCACCAGTTGGCCTCCGATTTCTTTCCCGACTGCGCTGTTGGGCAACCACGTGAAAGCTACTGTTCGAAATCGACCGCTGCGAGCAATCGCTTTTTTTAAGTATGGCGCCGCAGCATGTCTTGTGCTTTAGCGTTGAATACTTCGCGCGAGAAGCGCTGCTTGAAATCCTGCGAAAGCGTACCGAGCTGAATGCCGCGAGCTGCGAAAATGCACTTTACGAAAGCGTCTTGATCGTCGGCGGGAAAGAGCATGGATTCCGGGAGATATGAGTCAAGTCCGGAAACCCGCGAAGCAACTATCGGCCTTTGAGCGAGCACCGCTTCTATCATCACGAGCGGCACGCCTTCATA
>NZ_FCOG02000206.1 GCF_001544975.2 Caballeronia arationis
TGGATTCCCGCGCTCGACGGTGTCGAAGCGCTTCTCAAGGGACACGGCGCGAAAGTCGCCGACGTCGGCTGCGGCCACGGCGCATCCACGATTCTGCTGGCGCAGGCCTATCCAGATGCGACATTCGTCGGCTTTGACTATCATGAGCCGTCCATCCAGAGAGCGCGAGAGTTGGCCCATGAAGCGGACGTCGGCGATCGCGTCACGTTCGAAGTGGCCAGCGCACAGCAATACCCCGGAACCGGCTACGACCTCGTCGCGTTCTTCGATTGCCTTCATGACATGGGTGACCCGACGGGCGCTGCCGCACACGTATTGCACTCACTAAAAGCCGATGGCTCGTGGATGATCGTCGAGTCGTTCGCGCACGACCGGCTGGAAGACAATCTGAATCCTGTCGGGCGCGTGTTTTACTCGGCGTCCACGATGATCTGCACGGGAGCATCGTTGTCGCAAGAGGGCGGAAGGGCATTGGGTGCGCAAGCCGGCGAAGCACGGCTCAGGGAAGTAGTGACCGCGGGTGGCTTCACCCGATTCAGGCGCGCAACGCAGACGCCGTTCAATCTGGTTTTTCAGGCGCAGGCCTGACCGGCGGCACCAACTCTGGAGGCCTCGCTGATGGATGGACGAGGCCCGTAGACGTATTTATCAACGTGGCCAGCTCAACCGGCCGAATTGGCGCGACGCAAGTTCATGCTGGGGATCGGAAAGCAGCGTTTCCCAGGCGACTGCTTCCGAACGGCTTCGTAGAGGCATACGTAACCCTCAGCCATCCGGGCTGGTCGCCGGGTTAATTTTCTTTCGATGCGTGGCCCATCAATGATGGGCACCGCCACCCGCATCGTCCAGTTGCCGCAGCACGGCGTCGAGATTAAACGACGCCGGCTTTTGCCGCGGCGGAAACGCCTTGAAGTTCTCGATCTGCGACGCTACCACCGCTTGCATCGCGTATAGCAGATAAGCATGGGAGATCATCCAGTCGTAGTATGTGTTTGAGTTCTCGTCCGCGCGCTCGAACGGGTCCCGCCGAAGATGGAACATCTTTGGAATCCGCAGCCGGACAAAGGGCTCCGCCCAGCACGCCAACTGCTTGGCGCGCTGCTCCAGCAAGACCATTTTCCAGTCACGCACACGGATCGCCATCACGTCGCCATCGTCGCTGATATAGAAAAACGATTCGCGCGGGCTTTCTTTCACTTCCCCGGTCAGATAGGGAAGCATGTTGAAACCGTCCAGGTGAACCTTGTACGTTTTCTCGCCAGCTTTGTGTCCCTTAAGCAGCTTTTCCTTGACCTCCGGCTCGCCAGCCGCCGCGAGTAAGGTCGTCATCCAGTCCTGGTGTGTGACTATCCCGTTAAGAACGGTGCCAGCAGGTATTTTCCCCGGCCACCGGACGAACGCCGGAACGCGCCAGCCTCCTTCCCAATTTGTATTCTTTTCAGACCGGAATGGGGTGATGCCAGCGTCTGGCCAGCTATTGAAGTGAGGGCCGTTATCCGTCGAGTACATGACGATGGTATCGTCGGCAATTCCCAATTCTTCCAGCTTCGCCAGCATCTTGCCGATGTTCTCGTCGTGCGCGACCATGACGTCGTTATATTCGCCCTGTCCGCTTTTGCCCTTGTGCTTTTCTGCGCAGTGAGTCCGGAAATGCATCGCCGTCGTGTTGTACCAGACGAAGAACGGCTTACCATTGTTATGAGCCTTGTCGATGAATGTGCAAGCCAGTCCGGTCGTTTCTTCGTCAATCGTCTCCATGCGTTTTTTTGTAAGCGCACCGGTGTCCTCGATCCGCTGACCGCCCTTGCCATCAGACCAGCAGTGAAGCACACCTCTCGGACCGAAACGTTTCCTGAACGCAGGATCCTTCGGATAATCGGGATCCTCAGGCTCTTCTTCCGCATTCAGGTGATACAGGTTGCCAAAGAACTCGTCAAATCCATGCATGGTAGGCAGGAACTCATCCTTGTCGCCCAGATGGTTCTTGCCGAACTGCCCGGTGACATAGCCCAGAGGCTTGAGCATCTCCGCGATGGTGGGGTCTTCGGCCGACAGCCCGACGTCGGCGCCCGGCATACCGACCTTGGTCAGTCCCGTTCGGATCGGATTCTGCCCAGTAATGAATGCTGCGCGTCCAGCCGTACAACTCTGCTGTGCGTAGTAATCTGTAAATGCCACACCCTCGTTTGCAATGCGATCAATATTGGGCGTGCGATAACCCATCTGCCCACGGCTGTTGAAGCTGATGTTCCACCATCCGATATCATCGCCCCAAAGAATCAGGATATTCGGTTGCTTTGTCGCCATGATTGTTTCCACTCCTTTCAGATGACGCCCGGTCTGCTTTGGGCAAGCCGGGCGAAGAGGCTGCGTCAATCACCTAAGTGAGCCAGCATGTCGCTCGCTGGTCCCTGCTCCGTGAGGATGTCACGACCACCGACGCTTTTGGGCGCCACCTTCCCCATCATGAGGTGCGCCGCTCCTCACTGATCCCCGGGTCAAACGAACGACGCGGTGCATTATTGCCGTGGCAGAATTTGAATTTCCTGCCACTGCCACACGGACAGGGTGCATAAGGGCCGCGCCGTTTATCTTCGATTGCGGTCATCGCCATCACCTCAGACGGCGGCCGGCCATCGCGAAGGAGTTTCGCCATCGTCTCCATCGCGTGCCGCGATTGCGTGAAGAACAACTCGAGACCGGAGCACAAATAGTTTTGCCCTGCCTCGCCGTCCCGTGAAAGCGCGAAGCGGTCCTTCGGACATCCGCCGTTACACAACGTCCTCACTTCGCAATTCCTGCACTGGGCCGTGAGCGAGTCGCGCTTGTCCAGTCCAAACTTGCGCTGTTCGGGCGATGCCATGAGCTCGAGCATGTGCGTTTCGTGAATATTGCCTAATCGATATCCGGGTTCGACAAAGTGATCGCATGAATATAGATCGCCGTTGTACTCGAGCGCGGGGCCGAGGCCACAGGTCGGAGCGTGGATGCACAACAGATGGCGACCGAAGAAGGCCTCTAGCGTCACGTCGAACAATTGCACGAAGACGCGACCGACGTCGCGGCGCACCCACTCCTCGAAGACATCCATCAGGAAGAGACCATATTGCTTCGCGCCGACTGAACGTTCGGTGACAAGATTGCCGGTCTGTGTATACAGAACGCGCTTGTGGCCCGCCCGTTCGCTCCAGCCCCGATTCGCCAGTTGGATCGTCTGTTCCGTTGCGCGCTCGATGATCGGGATAAACTGGATCCACCTTGCGCCGAGTTCATCGCGGAAGAAGCGATAAATCGAGCGGCCGTGATGCTGGTTGGCGGAGTTGACCGTGCACAGGATGTTGAACTCAACGCCATGCTTGCGTAGTTGATTCCACCCGCCCATGACCAGATCGAAGGTACCCTGCGCACGACGATCGACGCGAAAGGTGTCGTGAAGTTCACGCGGACCATCGACACTTAGCCCCACGAGAAAGTGATACTCCTTGAAGAACTCACACCATTCATCGTCGAGAAGAATGCCGTTGGTCTGAAACGTGTGTTTCACAGACTGTCCCGGCCTGCGGTACTTTTCGACTAGTTCGACCGCGTTCCTGAAGAATTCGACCTTCATCAGCGTGGGTTCCCCGCCTTGCCACGCTACGGTGACCTCTGGCGTGCGATGCGACTCCAGCAGCTGGCGAATGTAGGTTTCCAGCGTCGCCTGCGACATCCGATGCTTTTCATTTGGATACAACGCCTCTTTCGACAGGAAAAAGCAGTATTTGCAGTCGATGTTGCAGGTCGAGCCACTTGGCTTGGCCAGCAGATGGAAGCATGGTGGCGCATCCGATGGCCGGCTTTCGGCCGTTTTCGCTTCGTCAATACTCGATGTTGAAGCGCGAGGCAGCAGCGTGGCTTCCATGGCCGTGTTCCCTTTTGATTATCAGAGTTGCCAAAAGATTGCCCGACGACGCCGGCCAGGCGCCTCAACGTGTCAGAAGGTACGTATCCCAAGGGAACGGTCGCAGACACAAACGTGATTGGTATTTAAGGCACCCAGCCTCTGGAAAGCAAACGCAATTTCGTGATTTCCGATTCAAGAGCAGATAACGAGGCTCGTCCACACCATTCAAGGGTGCGAGGCATCGAAAATCTGGCATCGCCGTCGTCATCGTTATCGTTATGGAAGCAAATACATCACTGTGGCCGCGATCGAATCCTGTTCGGATGGGCTCGGCGCGTGATAATGCGAGCGTTTCATCTGACTGACTACGCACGCATGAGCCACGCCTTTCGAAGCGGGAGATTCTCGCAATCGTGCGTTCCATGAACTAGATTAACGTTGACGCGTGTGGGCGCCTTGATTTCCGTTTGTGACAATACCGGGAATTTGCTGTTGCAACCCGGGCCGACCAACCATCCGGAGAACGGTGTGGCTAACGTGGAAGCGCGCTCATCGAATCAACTGGCCGAAGAGCGAACTGATCTCGCGACGACACGCACGCTGATGGCAGCGGACCGTACCTTGATGGCGTGGACCCGCACTGCGCTTTCGATGATCAGCTTCGGCTTCACAATCTACAAGGTGCTGGATGGATTTAGGGAAGCGGGCGTTCATCTTGCCCATCCGCACAGTCCTCGAAGCATCGGCCTTTTTCTCACAGGACTGGGCACGGTTTCGATGGTGCTGGGAACGATCGAGTACTGGCGGATGATCGTCAGTCTGCGTGACTATCAGCCAGTCAGCCTGTGGCGGCCCGCTTTTTTAGTTGCGTTGGTTATGGCCTTTTCGGGCAGCTTTCTCTTTCTAAGCATCATCATAAGGTTGCTCTGAGCGTAATCACGACGCCGGGCGCAGCGGTGGCCCTGCCAGGCGAGATCGTGGTTCAATGCCGTATCGGATGGATCGCATTCCGGATCACATGGTGGCTGTACCGCTTCGAAAGGTGCCAGTGTCGTGACTGAAGCCCTGATGATCCTGCTGAAGGTCTCCATTGTCGTCCTGATCGCTTGCGTCGGAGCCGGGACTTCGCCTTCCGAACTGACCTATCTATGGCGGCGCCCCGCGCTATTGGTACGTTCCCTTGCAGCAATGTATCTGCTGGTTCCCCTGCTCGCGTTCGGCCTCGTGCAAATCATGCCCATTGAGCGAGGGGTCAAAGCTGCGATGCTGGTGCTCGCTGTTTCCGCGGGAGCCCCGTTGCTTCCCAGAAGGCTCAAGAAACTGAATAGCCAGCAGTACATCTTTAGCTTGCTGATCACATCCTCGCTCGTCGCCATTGTCGCCGTGCCCCTGTGGGCGGCGTTTTTGGGCGCCTACTTTGACGTTACGGTCGAGCTATCCGAACGCACTGTCGTGACAGACATTGCTAAAACCATTCTGCTGCCGATTATGATCGGCATGGCGCTTCGCCTCATTCTCCCGGCCTGGTCGGAACGGTTGTCGGACCGGCTTATCATGATTGCTGGCGTTGTCCTGGCGGCGTCCGGCATCATCCTGCTGGTCATACATAGGCAGCACGTGGTGGGGCTCACTTGGCAAGGTGTGCTCGCGCTCGTGGGACTGATGGTGTTTGCGATGCTCATCGGTCAGCTTCTGGGCGGTCCCAACCCGGGTGACCGGACGGCGCTGGCGATCGCCTGCGCAACCCGACACGTCGGCATTGCGCTGGTCGTCGCAACGGAGTTTGTCGGCGTAAGAACAGCCGTGCTTGTTGTTGCGTACTTCGTCACTGCGTTCATCGTTTCGAGCATCTATCTGACCTGGCGACGACGATAGCTTGCAATAGCAAGCAAGCCACTCAGGGCTTCACGTGTTCAATACGCTTCGAAGGCTCGCGCTATGTCGGCTCGGTCCCAATGAATCATCGGTTGTCCCGGTTCAATAAAAATAATTGTGTCGAATTACTCAACCCGTGTCGCGAAACAAACCCTACTCGTGTCGCTTTTGCGCCTTGCGGGCCGCATGAGCCCCGTTTAACGCGAGCAATCCGGAATCCACGCGTGTCGCGTTTTGCTTGCCCGTACCCTACAGCTGTCGTATTTTTCCAAAAATTGTAAGACAACATTCGGAGCAGAGCAACCTACTGAGCTCTCTCCCCGGCGGTCGCAAGCACCCGACGTCGCAATCGTTGGTGTCCGGTGTGCGTCCGCCTCTCTCACTTCGCGCTAGTCCGAAGACAGCGATTACTTCTTTTATCTTGGTCGTCTTAGAATTTGACCGCTTCCGGTCGCGGCCCGACGGTCGGTCGGTTCTTGAATGATTCTCCCAACTCTCAGAGTCTACTGTCGCGATAGCCCTCTTCCGCGTCGTCGCTACTTTTGCAGGCAGTCGAAACGGTCGTCAATCCGCGTTTTGCTGCGCGAAACGGAGAGACCGCAAAGTATCCGTCAGCGTAACCCGTTCGGGCTGGAAGATAGTGCGAGACGAGCATTGCTGGGCCACATCAGGACGAGGCGGGGGTAGGCAAGGCTTTCTGGGTCTCAGAATGTGTGGCCTTGATCATGCCAATAGTGCCAGTCCGACCGCAAAAGAGGCAGGCGGGATACGCATAGGAACAAGCGGCGATGCCGGTGCAACCAATCTTGCCCAAGAAGCCGCCAATTCCGGCCAAGTCGTTCTCGCTTCATGTGCACAGCGTCCCACGCACGATGTCGATACTGGCGATTTTGAACCGCGGCCAGGCCATATCGCCATTGTTCGCCCGCTGATTGCATTGCCGGTCGCAACTCGGAACCGCACGCGCATGGCAGACAATCGATTTCTGCGCGCACACTTCTCCTCTCGAGCATGATTTCCGAGTGGTCGCGCCATAGTCCTGTCCGAAGACAGAGAAATGAACTCGTCATTTTGTCGGTAAGACGATTGGTATTTGTAGTCGTATCCGCCCCAATGAAATCGTTCGCCCCTCTTCCAAAAGCGCTGGTTGTTCGCCGAAGCGAAGCCTTACTTTTGAGGACTTATCTTGGAAGACAGAACCGCCGTTCGCGATCCAGCGCCCCGCCGCCGCTGCGCCATTTCCCTCAATCTGAGTCTGAAATGTTCGCGCCGAGAACGAGCGCGCCGGCCGACTGCGCCCGTTCCGGCCCCCGCACCCTAGTCGGTTCTGAAGCTTCTCACGCCCAAGCTGTCAGCCGATGTAGCAACGCGGCGATGCCATCCTGGTGTGTGAACCTGGAAAGCTTCTCGCGCAGATGCCGTTCTTCAACGTACCAGACGGCGCCGTCCCTTCCGGCGAACTCGAACATCTCTCGCATGACGGTGAACCATGCATAGAAGCCGTTATCTCCGAGCGCCCGAGCACGTTCGTCGAACCAAGCGAAGTCATCAGCCAGTTTCGCCGACACCATCGGGCCGATGATTCCGGAGTCGCATGAATAGCGAATTAGCTCGCGAAATGGCCCTGGACTTTGCACGTCGTGTATCAGCCAGTTGTACCCGCCCGATCTCGCCTGAACCGCCTATAAGGACCTCCCCATTTTGACAAGCGGGTTTTAATGCGTCACTGGTCAAGTTCCGTTGTCGTTC
>NZ_FCOG02000437.1 GCF_001544975.2 Caballeronia arationis
TTATGAAGATCAAGCTCTTCTACAAAAACATCGACTACGCGCACGGGGTTGGTGTCCGTCACGTAGTCGTCAAGTGCCGACATGAGCCGCCGGTATCAGGCGCGTTCGACTGCGCTCACATGCATCCGTTCGATTCAGGGAATAACCGACCCATCCCCACGGTCTTGCAGGTAGGACAGACTCGAAACGGGTGATCAAATGAACATCGTCGACATGGCCCATGCATCGGGATTTGCCGTCATCCTCGACGGCAGGATCGGCCGCGAGGAATACCAGAGCGTATGCGGTTCGGTATCGGCATTGCAGCGATTCGCAGAAGCGGTACGTCAGGACGCGGCGAGTCAGCGCGGATCTGCGCCGATGCAGTCGCCGGCGGCTGATCTGTCGGGACGGTTACGCCGCAGTTTTATTGGAGGTGCGCGAAAATCTAGCGGCCGGGCGGCGTTTGCTCGTCGCGCGTCGCACTACGCTCGCCGGATGCTGGTATGACGGCGCAGATTCAAGCCGTCCCGCGTCGGTTGCAACTTGGGTCTGGCGCGGTGTTGCTGATCTATCTCTTTCTCCATCTGATCAATCACGCGCTCGGGATCTGGTCACTCGAACTTGCTGGACGCGGCCTTGTTTTAGCGCTACGGCTCTGGCGCAGCACACCGGGAACGATTGGGTTGTACGGTGCGGCTACGCTGCATTTTGCGCTGGCCGTGCGCACGATATACGCGCGCCGTCACTGGGCGTTACCGGTAGCTGAGTGGGTCCGCCTGTGGGCAGGACTCAGCCTGCCGCTCCTGCTTATCCGCCATGCAGTGACGACCCGGCTCGCGTCCTCGCTCTATGGCTTCGAGCCTGACTATGAGCGTGTCGTGGTCCTCCTGCTAACGAGTGGTACGCAGGGTTTGCAGCTTGCGCTGATCGCGCCCGGATGGATACACGGATGTCTCGGGCTATGGTTTCGATTGCATCACTTCCCGTGGGCGCGCCCCGTGAAGCCCGCACTGTTGGCTTTGGTCACCCTATTGCCATTGCTGTCCGCGGCAGGCTTTATCCGGATGATGCGAGCTGTCGAGGCGAAGAGCGTTGTACTTGCGGGCCCCGATCCAATATTGATTGCGCATCGACTCGCCCTGGATGTCTGGCGTCACGATCTCGTGGCCTTCTATTTGTTTCTGATCGTCAGCGCGTTTGTCGCAGGCCAATTGCGCAACGGCGTTGAACGCCGAAGGTTGCGGAAGATTTCGCTGAATTCGTGACACGGCTACGACCCTGTGCGAGATCGCCGATGTCAGAAACTGGTCGAACCAATCCGATGCTGGACTTCCGTGTACGGTAGAGTCGAGATGTGGCGCGGTAGCAGTAGGTTCGGTTTGTCTGTTGCCGCCTCTTTCGTTCGGCGGTGCCCTA
>NZ_FCOG02000207.1 GCF_001544975.2 Caballeronia arationis
AACGGCGATCAATACCTTCATCGCGAGTCGCCCGAGTACCGCGACGCCGTCAAGCGCAAGACCCACGCCTATCACGTCTTCATTCAGGCTGGCATCGTCTGCCAGGGACTGCTTCAGTACCTGGCAGCGGTATTCCCTTCACTCGTCTGGAGTTCCTTTGGATCCTGGCTGCGCACCATCCGTCCCGGCATCCCTCCATCGGAGTTGGTTGTCGCCAGTGCACTACGACAATGCCTGCCCGAATTTCTCGTGAATAGCGCCAAAACCAATTTCTTCGCGAAATTCATCGCCGAAAGGCAGGACCCTGACACCTTCGAGATGTTCCGACTGGCCACATAACCCCAAGACTGTGCCGAACTCGGCACTCTTGAGTACAACATGTCGTCGGGTAATGACGCGCGCGGTCCGTGGAATGAAGGTGCGGATTGGGTGTTCGTCGAAGATCCGCAACCCGCGGTCGATGGCGGAGATGGTTTGGCGACAGTCGGAGTGACTGATGCGGACGTGCAGGTCCTGCAAGCAATGGCTTCGCGCACCGCATCGGATGCCAGTTCAGATCGTACGACAGGTGCCGATCTTGGGGCGGGTCAGGTGATGTAGGGCAAATGAGGGCAAGTGACAGTCTCCGCGCTTTACAGCGCGGAGACTGTGTGATCTAGCTGTGATTTATCTAAGCGGAAATGCTATGCAGATGCGGTTACCGTACTGCAAGACAGCAACTTCGAAGACGCTCTTTCTGAAGGCTCAAAAGGTTTGCTATTCCATACAAAGGTTGGAACCGATCTCTTTTTTTTCGAGAGGAAATTGTCCTGCAGCTTTCGAAAAAGGTGATTGCCATTTTGGCACAGAGTTAACCCGGAGCGATACTTCGAAGTAGCGGAGTCGGCTCTTGGAGTGCGTCCTCACGATGCGCTCATCGCCCCCTTCGGCGCAAGTTGAAGGATCTACGCAGCCGCAAACTCTCTTTTAACCGAGGCGGCTCGCCGCGTTCCCTTGCGATGCGCGGAACACCTGTTGCTTGACCAAAGTTAGCTCCGTCGATCCCGGTCTCGACATCCGCCGAGCCATAAACATCGATGGACAACTTCACGAGGAGACGGTCATGAGAGCACTACGTTGGCACGGCAAGCACGACATTCGTTGCGACACGGTTCCGGACCCGAAGATCGAACACGGCCGCGACGCGATTGTCAAGGTCTCGACATGCGCGATCTGCGGCTCGGACCTGCACCTGTTTGACGGTTTCATGCCGACCATGAAAAGCGGCGACATCATGGGCCACGAGTTCATGGGGGAAGTCGTCGAGGTGGGGACCGAGAACAAGGCGCTCAAAGTCGGCGACCGCGTGGTCGTGCCGTTCACGATTTTCTGCGGCGAATGCGCCCAGTGCAAGCGCGGCAATTTCTCCGTCTGCGAGCGCAGCAATCCCAACAAGGAAATGGCTGACAAAGTGTTCGGCCACACCACGGCCGGTCTCTTTGGCTACTCGCATCTGACGGGCGGCTATGCCGGCGGGCAGGCTGAGTTCGTACGCGTCCCCTTCGCCGACACGACGCACATCAAGATTCCGGACGGCCTGACCGACGAACAGGTGCTCTTCCTCGGCGACATCTTTCCAACCGGCTGGCAGGCCGCGGTCAACTGCGACATCGAGCCGACCGATACGGTCGCTATCTGGGGTGCGGGCCCGGTCGGGCAGATGGCGATCCGCAGCGCGATCCTGCTCGGCGCGAAGCAAGTGGTCGTGATCGATCGCGTGCCCGAACGGCTTGCGATGGCGAACGCGGCCGGCGCGATCACCATTAACTTCGACGATGAGAGCGTGCTTGACCGACTGAAAGAGCTGACCGGCGGCAAGGGTCCGGAAAAGTGTATTGATGCGGTCGGCATGGAATCGCACGCGACCCGTTCCTTCGACGCGATGTACGACCGCGTCAAACAGGCGGTGATGCTTGAAACCGACCGTCCTCATGTGCTCCGCGAGATGATCTACGTCTGCCGGCCTGCAGGCACGCTCTCCGTTCCGGGCGTCTACGGCGGCCTAATCGACAAGATTCCGTTCGGCGCTTCAATGAACAAGGGCCTCACCTGGAAGATGGGCCAGACGAATGTCAACCGTTGGACGGACGACTTGCTCAAGCGCATCCAGGAAGGCCAGATTGATCCGTCCTTCGTCATTACGCATACCGTCCCCCTCGAAGAAGGCCCGGGCATGTATAAGACGTTTCGCGACAAGGAGGACGGCTGCATTAAAGTTGTGTTGAAACTCTGAAGCTTGAGAATCGAGCCTTAGCGCCCAGGGAGTCGCAGCGGGGCGCCGCCGAGTGCGACCGGCGCCCCGCTGCGACGGCATTCAAGCAATTCAAAAGGCGCTGGCATGAGCGCTGCTGTTGCGCAGGAGTTAGACCACTTTCGACTCAACCGATCCAGCGAGCACCGCCATGAACACCCTGTCATCACCACATGTGCAAGCCGTCGTCAAGAAAGACGCCGCTTGGGCACTGCGCGCATTTAAGCGCTTCAGTGAAGATCGCTGTGCCGCGATGGCCGCGAGCATCGCGTTCTACTCCGCCTTTTCCCTCGCACCAACGCTAGTGATGGTCATTGCCGTAGCGGGTTGGGTGTTCGGTCCGGAGGCAGCGCGCGGACAGCTTTTTGGGCAAGTCAACGGTATGCTCGGTGATCAGGCGGCAGCGAGCGTACAAAGCATTGTCGAAAATGCTCATCGCAGCAGCGGGACGGGAGTCGCGGCCATCATTTCGTTCGTCCTTCTCGTCGTAGGCGCCTCCGCGACGTTCTCGTCGCTCAATACGGCACTCAACATTATCTGGCCTGCGACGGGTAAGCCGAAATCGAGCGTCGCGACGCTGGTGCGGGTACGGCTGATATCGCTCGGACTGGTGCTGGGTGTAGCATTCCTGCTGATTGTTTCACTCGTCCTCGACACCGCAATTCAGGCGGCCGGCAAGTGGCTATGGGGCACGTCGCCGCTCGTCATCGTCGGCGATATCGTTCAATTCGTTGCGGGGCTCGTCATTCTATCGGTGGCATTTGGCGCGTTGCTGAAGTTCCTGCCAGACGGTCACGTAGCGTGGCGGGATGCGCTTGTCGGCGGGGTCATCGCAGCCGTGCTGTTTTCGGTTGGAAAAAAGCTCTTCGCGCTTTACCTGACGCACGCGGGGACGGCAAACGCTTTTGGCGCGGCGGGCTCCCTCGCTGTGTTGCTGATGTGGCTGTATTTTGCGGCCGCCGTTCTATTGTTGGGCGCTGAATTCTCCGCGGCGCGGGCGCGCGATGATAGCGAACGCACGCAGGACGACGCGACACCTTCGCTCTCGTCGCAAGCGCGTGAACTACCCTCGGCCTCCGCCGCGCTTGTCAAACACGAGGCGGCATCAACTCGCGCACCGTCGTTGGACCTCACAGAAAGGCTCGTCGCTACCGAGGCGCGTGTCGCGCGGACTGCGGCGCAGGCGCTCCAAGGCGCGGGCCGCGCCCTGGATCAGACAAATCTTATGGTGCGTCAAAGGCCGTGGAGCGCCGCGCTCGTCGCGATGACAGCGGGACTCGCACTCGCACTCGCTACCGGTCAAGGAAAACGTCACGACCATTGAGTGTCATCAGCTGCGTCCAGTTGTAGTGCCAGTGTCTCACAGGATTTTCTCAACCTGTGTCGCGACTTCATTCGCAGTCGTACGCCCGCGACTACAGTGATGTCATCGAAAACTTCGCATCCGTAACGCGCGGCGTCAATGCTGCCACGGTTCTCGTGACTCGTGCCGACCGCCTTGCGGAACGCCTAAGGCGTGTGTTCAGGCGAATGAAAATCCGTTTCCGACAGACGGCGCTTTCCCGCACAGTCGGAATACCTGCTCTCGGGGCGGGTGCTGGTTGTCTCTTCGATTGGCGCGTGTCCACGCCCGCGAATTCTCAAAAAGGAGATGCTGCGCCGTTCTGGTCAGCGACAATGACGCCTTTTCTGTCAGCGACGCGATAGCCGCGTACAAGAGTAAGCAGGGCCGCGAATTCATTTGCTATGCCGGCACGCCTTCGACAACGCGCGCGGCAAACCGGTACTTTGTTCGATCTCACAGCTTGCGATGGACCCATCGTTCATCGGTTGTGTGTCCAGCCAACGGAATTGTTGACTTCTCCGATGCTCCCATCTGTAGTGTTGAATCACGAATACTCCCGCATTCGAAAGGACGACTAGCCCTGACAGCACTGCGGACTTCGCCCCCAGCCACGACTGAATCCCTGAGGATTCGCGACAACTTTTGATTCTGGCCCGTCATCCCGGCCCCATGAGGTGCGTGGAGCGCTCCGCCAGGAACTGGGCTCCCTACCGCAAAGCTCGACGTGACAGTCTCAACTGCTCGGCAGTGCCTTCGCCTGCTCATCACGAAGCTCGCGTTCAACCATCTCACGCGCCTGTTGCCAGTATTCGTCGGCACATCCTTCCATGCTTCCGTCCTGTTGCCAAAGCTCATAGGCCCGCATGCGGATTCGCTGCTCTAACGTATGCCCGTTCAATGGACCTCCTTGAAGTAAAGACAATAACAGTGGACGTTGATCTGCTTCACAGGATTCACATTGTGCCTTCGCAACACAGCTTTCTACCCTGTCCCTCCTCCGCCCTCGCAAGCGTACGCGAAATACGCCGAGGTCATCCTTCTCGATCGACGGCCACTTTCGCAACGGAATCAGATCAACTCATTCGAGCTCGCTAAAACTGATGCCTCGACTCTCCTCGTCAATCAAACGAAGAAGCTGCGCATAGTGTCGCTTTCTCGTCGCGATTAAAGTTCCATTGAAAGAAGATAGATGCGCACCCAGGCTCTGTTGTCGTCGCTAGGGGAGCTACATTCGCGCACGACAGTACCGTAATCTATAGAAGCGCGACTACAGTTCATGTCGCACTGTAAACATTAAAGGTCTCGACGAAACCTCTAGGGATTTCTTCAATTGCTATTGCGTTCGGAATTGATGACCTCTCAACCTCTGGGCCTGGTCGATCATCCAATGGCTCAATGGCGATCCGAGAGCTCTTAACTCGGCAGCGGAACACGCATTTTTCGCGGCAGAAGGTGTCCTCAGAGCTCTGGCCGGGCCAAATCGGCCGATACGATTTCGCCGCCACATCGTCGCGCCGCGGCGATGGCTTCTTCCTTGGTCTGAAATGGGCCCATCTCGCTGGCTCCATCGAACGGATAGAGCAGCCGCCCATCAGTCGCCCTCACGACCTTCAACGTACCAAGAAAGCCCGTCGTCTTGCTTCCGCGGTATGACGCGTAAATATGAAAGTCGGCTTCTGTAGCGCCAGGGGTTGGCGGCATTACTCCTCGCGGATATACGACCAGCTGCGGACGCTTCGGTAGAATACGACTCATGTTGAACACCGCAAAGTTGATAGAGCGAGGCAGGGCGTACGACGCTCCGACGTAACCGCCAAGGCTAGGGCGGAGGTGGTGAGGTTCTTTTCACCGTGCAGCCATTTGCAACGTTCTCTAGCATAATTTGTACCTCGAAAGCGTCGCTTTCAAACTGCCGGATCACATTCGCTCCCGTCCGACGATAATCGACCAACGCTAACCTAGCACCGACCTCGGCATTGTGTTTCACGAGCGCCATGTTGGTCGCCAGGCTGCGTCGGCGCGTCAGTTCGTGGATGCGGGCCAGCACAAACGGTGTCACCGCCTTGCCGGAGATTCCCTGCGCCGTTGCCTCGCCGAGCACTTTCAGTCAGAGCGTCGATTTCTTTCGCGATCGTCGCAGACGCTTCTGAGACCGGAGCGCTCAACAACACGCCGCCGGCTAAACCCAGGTCTCAGCTGGTGCGAATCAAGCGTGATTGCGCCGCCGCGTCGTCCACCCTAGCCATCGGCCTGGCCGTAGCCCGCAGGGTGCTCGCGGTCGAACCGCCCGAAGCGCTCACGCGCCTCATTTCCACGCCCGCCGATCCGCGCCACGGAGAGGCTGTCAAAGCCTCTGTTGTTTCTTCCGATATTTCATCGACGCGAGAAACAGCTTGAGACTCAGTAGGGTCAAGTCGACCGTTTACTACGCGATCGTGCGCTGCTTACTCTTTGCAAGAGGCCAGTAGATGCTAAATATTTTGTGTTGCAATGCAGTATGACGCTCATCGCAGCGAGGGATTGATGAACACGCAATCCGTGATTGTTTTCGTGCGATTTGCCTCTCGCGAGGTTTCGGCAGAATTTCAGCTGTCGATGGGACGCCTGGTCGTGATGGAGGGAAGTGAGGGCATTGAAGTGTTGCATCCGCCGGATTTGTGGATGCCCTCGCGTCGCTGAATCATGGCCATGGATGAGGAACGTGTCCGACGCCTGCCGACCTTCATCAGTTCCTGGAGCGCTACCTTGCGGCCGGGCTGCGAGTGGAATTGTCGTCGACTGAATGAAGATCAAAACGGTCGCATACTGCCTGACATTGATCTGCATCTTGCGTGAAGGACGGTGGCCTCAGAAGAGTTCGACCTCACGAGCCTTCGAGCCGACCTGCCTGCCGCATGATGGATATTGCCTTGGTGACCAACTATGCGCGTGCTCTTTGTAGAAAACGATACGCGTCTCTGCGAGACGTTCCGAGATCTCGCCAGGTCTCTGGGGCACCTCGCGGCTGTCGCATATGACGGGCATCAGGCGATGTTGCTGACGCGAGAGAACCGATACGACACCATCTTTCTGGACATTGGCTTGCCGGATGCGGATGGTCGCGGCGTTTGTAAACGTCTGCGGGCGGCGGGACCGAGCAAACTTGCATGTGTTGTGGCGGTCACAGGTGATGAGCGGCACGTGCAAGAACCCTCGGAGCATTTGATGCAGCATTTCTCAAGCCGCTTACGGAGGATGGATTCAAGGCTGCGCTCGCTGCGTGCTGAACAATTCGGTGATTCCGTATCGCAAAGTAGTCCTTCGACCAGCGTGCTTACATCTACGCAGTGCAAGTCTAAGTCTTTTCGCAATTTGAGGCTCGCCGAGACGAGTGAAACGGCGAAATGGCAAGAACCGATTAATGAAGAGAAGAATTTTCACGATGGGCGCCGGACACTCGGGCGAACCAATCTACAAGATTGCCGGGCGAAGCATTCGAGGAAAAAATATGGCTGAGCGCATGGCAGACCTCTTCCGGCATTTGACGACTGGCGTCTATGTGATTGGCGTCGCTCACGGCGATCTCCGGAATGCATTCACAGCGAGTTCACTCGTACACGTGTCCTTTCGTCCTCTCCTCGTCGCGCTTAGCGTCAATCCGGAAAATGCTTCGTATCCGATCCTGCACAGCGGGCGGGTTTTCGCGGTAAGTGTGTTGGGAGCGGACCAGCTAGATTCCTTGACTGAATTGATCTTGTAGCAGTCGAGTCAAGTTTCTACGCGGCGATTTTGACCTGATCGCACCAGGTGTTAACGGCCTTCTCAGCGGTGCGGAAGCTGCGCTGCAAAG
>NZ_FCOG02000208.1 GCF_001544975.2 Caballeronia arationis
AAGCGATGCAAGCCGTGGTAGAGGCGGCCGGCCACAGTAAAGCGCAAAAGGCCGGTGCTTACCTGTCGAGCTATTTCGTCCAGAGGCAACTCACGTCACCGAAGGTCTCCGCCGATCAGGTTCGCGATGCTATCGCTGCAGCAGAAGGAAATATTTCTGCCGCGGCCAAGTCACTGGGCATCTCGAGGCAGAAGGTGTACCGGACTCTAGCAGCGGACAAGCCGGGGGCTAGCGGGATGCCCCACGAAACCGCACTACGCGAGCAGGACGGTGCAAGTAGACTGCCTGTCGCGCCCTAGAAGGGATAAAAAGTGTGCCACAAAAGGGGGGGGTAACTATGTGGCACATTTTGTAACAGACACCATACCCTTAAAAAACAACGGACTAGGACCGCGCGAGTTACGGGGTGGACGCTATCCGGATAGCGTTGCCAAGGCCGCTTATCCCAAGAGCCAGTTAAGTTGTGGGCTCGTGAGTGCGTGATATGTGAGGATCGCTCCGAGCGCGACGACGGTCGCGATTTGCGGGGCCAGCTTGGCGCGAAAGCGGTAAGCTGCAACAAAGTATTGGATGGGCGACATTATCTTTCCGTTGTTGATTCCGGCCGGACGACCGAATTACCTTCAGTATGACCGGCGCGTCGCGGAGTCAAGTCACCAACGGTTTCGATCTGGCAGATCGTCGACAGCCAGGTTGATGCTGTTCTCGAAGTTTCCTTCGTCACCGCCTGTGGCCGGGATGCGCGGAAACTGGATCGAAGCGATACCGTCGATGTAAATGCGTTTGGCCAACTGCTGGAGTTTTCGATAGCGGGCTGCATCGTTGAGGACGGTGTCAACGGGCCAAAAATCACTGAGGGTGATCTTGCTGTCGACGATCTTCCTGGCGAGCATGGCGAAAACGGGGCCGCGCTTCTCCCAGTCACCTTCGGTTCTGGCCAGCAGGTCAATTAGGAAAGGAGCGTCGACGGCGCTGAGCTCTTTCCTTATCAGTTTCAACAGGTCGCCCTCTTTCGCGGCCGGCCGCCTCGTGCGGGCGTTCCAGATGGTGCCGGCCTGTTCAAGAGCGGCGTGCCGGTCGTTCCCGATCGCGATCCAGGGTGTCTGCATTCCACACTCTTCGCAGAAAACGCAGCAGACTTTTTCCTGCGGGATCGCATACAGCGAGCGCGCCTCGAGATCGTTCATGTCCGGCGCGACGCTCGCGTCCGCGGCTAGGTAATCGATAGCGGGTGCGGACGGGCGTTTAAGTAGCCGGTGAGAATAGCCGAAGGCCCATTTTCCACCGCAATGGTCGCAGGGGAACAACTCGTCAGTCATGGCAGCGTGGTCCGGGGCGCTCGCCGAGGGCCGGCGAATAAATGTGGGCGTGAAGCATTATAGCTACGGCCGTTCTCGCCGAATTAGTGGGAAACGCTGACCTTAACAAAAGCTTACAGTCTAAGCCGCTACGCGATTTGCCGCGATTGCGTTGTACTGCTCGTGACTGACGAGACGTAAGGGCGTAAGCGACGGCGCGTCGAAAAGGAGCCGATACGAGCGGCCGACGGGGACTGATAGTACTTTGCCGGCTGTCGATCTCAGGTATTTGCCGTCGAGCGACAACGGGTGCACGCCGTTACTGACTTTCCCGAGCAGCTCCCTGGCTTCTCGTTGGACTGCGGCCAAGTGCCGGACGATGGACAGGTCGATGGGATCGTCGGCGTGTGACTGCTTTGCCGCGCGCTTTTGCTCGAGGGCAAGGCGCTGTTCTGCTTTTTGCTTTTCCGCGGCTGCGCATGCGTGGCAATACTTCCCTTTGCCGGTGTGACCGCACGAAAACGTCTGTTTCATGATGCATTCAATAAGGTTGCCGATGAGGCTATTGCACCATCTTTCGGCATCCCGTCAAGGCTCGGTAGACGACGGATTTGAAGGGCTTTCTTTCCGAGCGAATGCGTCAAGTTCGGCAGACAGTTCAAGCACTCGAGCGTCGGCGAGGGATAGCCGGGTGGTCAGTCGCTCGATCTGAGACATAGCAAGGCTGTACTGCTCGGACAGCATGGACAGCGCCCAGAAGGGCGCGAGCGTTGCATTGCAATCGACGCAAGTCACGACGCCGCCGTGAGGTTCGAGCCGGATGCGGCGATGAGCGCAAACACCCGAGGGCAACGCGCGCTTCTCGATGATGACCGGTACGCGCCTGAAGGGGATGACGCGACTCATTCGGGCAGTGAAGGATGCTGGCCGTCAACGTGAAGGTGCGTCGCTGAATCCCCGCGGTACAAGCCGTCGGGGAACAAAACGCGCGAGACTGTTTCGTCGCGTCGGTATTGAAGCTCGACCGCGTCCAGATACCGGCGGAACGACGTCGTGTCAGTTGGCCCGCCTTCGACGTCCCGATTGGCGAAACGAAGGTCGGTCGGCGCGAAAGCATTGTGTTCAATCCACTGAGCGTCCTTGAGGCTCGGCAACCACCATCGGTTCCAACGAATCGTGAATGCGAGCCAGCCACGCGCGCCCGCGTCGATTTCCGTCCAAGAAGCCTGGAAATCCAGGATTGCACCGAGCGAGCTGAAGAAGACCATGCGCAAGTTTGTCTCGTCCGCGGCCGCGACGACGATCTGTTTTCGCCGCTCGTCGACCGCGTCGATGGAGCTCGCCATCGACAGTGCCGGATAGCTCACCTGCCAGTCGGAATCACGCGCGACAGCGCGCTTGAGGAAAAAAGAGTTCGAGTCCATGAGGCCTTCGGCGGTTATAGATGCGCTCACGCTATCGCGGCAAAGCGCCGTGTCAAGCTCCGTCGGGAAGTCGAACTGAAGCCAGATCGTCGGGGGGCACCCATTCGACGCATGGCGTCCGTTCGCGCGCGTACAACGCCTGTTTTTCGGCTTTCCTTGCCATGTATTGCGCGTTGCCTTGCATGCCGTATACCTCTATCGCTGTGGGCACGGTCGTATCGGTCAGCCTGAAGTCGGGCAGCATCGCATCTCCCCGTTCGAGCCGCATGGGCTTTACGAACCGACGGCGTTGCGCCACAAGCCGGTTCGCCATTGCAACCTCGAAGCTCGAGTCGCAGGGTAGGAAGGTGCTGTTGCACAGTTGCAGCGCGCAGTCGACGATCCGGAGGTTGCCCTCTTTTGTCCGCTCGATAACGGCCAGTGTCACCACCCGAGCGCAAGCGTCGCCGATCATGGCCCACGCCGACCGGAACGAATCAGCGGCAGAGTCAATCACCGCTTTCGACGCAAAGAACGTCTCCCTAGTCTGGCGCAGTCTGACGACGAATCCGTATCTCGATGGTTCGACGCTGCGAAGTTCGGCAATGAGAAGACCGCGGTTGGACCGGGCCGGGGTTGTGACTATTCGATCCAGGAATGACTGGAACTCGGCGAGCACAGACGAACTGTCAGCATCGTCGTATCGGCGCATGACGTGAAGCACATCTTGCATGGATTTGCCGTTAAGCTTTCCGTCCCCGAGCACGGAGAGAAGTTGCGCATTGCAGGCGCCCCACCCACGCGAGGGCGCGCCCGCCCACTCGTTCAGTCCTGCATCCTCCCATACTCGTTGCAGGAAGCCGAGCAGCGGGGCAGGGCGGCGCGAAGTGCCGCTCGAGGTCTGGTCAGATGACTGCCGCGTCGATTGACCAACGGTGCGGACCGACAGCGAAGTGCTCAGCTTGACGTCCAGCCCACCAGCAATGGTGCGAATCGCGGCCAGCGTGTCACTGCTGCTTCTGTCTGGCTGGGACACCGCGCGATAGAACGAGCAAGTCTTGGCGTTGTGCCGGTGACCATCGTCAGGCCACCTCGCGAGATGGAAAAGTGCCCCGTAACGCCGGATGACTAGACGTAAGGGCGCCCTCGGCGATTCGGGCAGGCAGCGGCAAACGGCGTGCCCCGGGACCTTCTTGGCTCGCTCGAGCGCTCGCGCATACTTTGCGGGGTTGTCTTGAACCTCAGTGAGCGCTACGGTTATGCCGTCAAACGAAACGAGCGTCATACCCCTTCACCTCGCGCAACGTCGAATGCGCTTGCTCAATCGGAACCTTGTGAACGTGAGCGCGCGTGCCTAGCAGGCTCGCCGCTTTGCGAACGCACAGGCAAAACTGCTCGGCATGGTCGCTGCTCGGGAAATGGAGTCCAACGGTCGACACCGCACCGGGCGCCGCGTAATCGCGCGAGAAAACTTGACCTGTTCCGACCAACGCGTCGAGCCAGCTGTCCGGGAAGCCAGCGCACGGTGTCGAGTCAGCGCGCGCGCCCGCCGGGTCTTGAGTGAAATCATCGAAGCTGACAACAATCAAGTTCATCATTGCGAAGAAGCGGCCGAATCGCCTTAAGGTGTGACGGCCGCCACCCGCTGCTTCCGAGTGGCCGCTATGTCGTAGGTGGCGATTGCTCCCATTAGCGCTGCGATGCCTGCAAAGGCACACGCAGCCAGCAAGCCCGCCAAACGCTTGTCGTTTGCCCTGAGCGTGTCCGCCCGCACTTGCTGCGCCTCGCCAAGTTCCCGACGCCTATCTCGCAACGCCTCGTCGAATGCATCGCGATCGGAAAAGCCATATTTCTCAAGCAACGAATGTTGGTCCGTCGCTGACAGATATTCGACTGCGTCGGAAACACCCTGCATGCGTTCAACGACCGCCGTGTTGACGACGACCTGCACGGCGGTGCGCTCAATCGTGAATTGGCGAGCGACCAAGCCGACCCCTGCCACTGAGCTAACAGCGGATGCGCACAGTATGGCGACGGTGATGATGTGACTGAGCTTCATAACGTCGGTGATTGTTTTTTATGCATTGCAGATTCGGTGCCCAATTTTCGTCGGACGCCGCGAGCAACGGTGTCCGAAAGACGCCCCGAATGAGGCGTCATTCGCCGGCCGTACCGACTGTTTGATCGCCGAGCCGAAAGCGCGGCGTAATGCACGCGGGCGAAAGCTAAATGTTTTTGTGCGTCATTTCCCGAAACGGCTGCTATCCGGATAGCGTTGGTCGGCACCAGCGCCAGGACCGCACTCCCGACCGGTGATTGCAGCCGAAATAGGTATCCCCAGGCTTATCCAGAGAAACTGGGGATATCTTTCGGAAGCGTTTGGCGAGAGGCACCATCAAATGGTCGTCTTTCTGCCTGTATGAGCAGTCTCCAGCAGGTATCGTTTGTCGATCACCCGCGCATCTCGCGCATCGACGTTGCGGCGCTCCACGAGCTCACCGCGCAATCAATTTTCCTATCTCAACCCGCAGGGGCATGTCCCATTGGCGGGCGTGCGCCTGCTCACCTTTTGGAGCAATCGCATGTACACACAGTTGATCGAGCAATTCAAGACGGCACAAACCGCGGCAGCAGCAGCCTACGGCGCTGTCGTTCAAGCGGAGCGCGACGTCTTTTCGGACGGACTGACCGAGTATTCGGCGATGGAAGCCCGAAGCGAATACAAAGTCGAGCGCGAGCTGGAAACGTTCTGTCTCAGGCTGCTCTCGCGGCTTGTGATGGAGGCAAGTCGCAAGTTCGCGCCCGCCGGCGGCAGAATTGAGATCGATCAGAATCACGAACTCGATCGAAGTGGCGTTGATGTTGGGCAAGCTCTGAGGAAGGGCAACGTCCCTGACTTGGATGGCTTCTGGCAACACCTCGAGCGAACGTTCGGCGGTGAAGCTGGTGAGCGCGTCGCGTTCGAGCAGGCAGCCAAGGCCATCATCAACGGCTTTTGGCTCAAGCCCGATACCGAGATCAAGCGCACCAGCAGCGCGGTCATATTGGAAAAGCGCGTTACCTCTCAATCGTCCTTCCATTCAAAGGGTCAACGCGAGGTTTATTACTCGTCTCTGCAAGCAGTGGTCTCAACCTTCGACGGCCTGGCGACCTTCGCGAAGAAGCATCAGTTCGGCGCGCTGGCGATGCAACTGCGCAATTTCAGCGTTCACCGGCTGACGTTTTCCACCCGCGAAAAACTATCGTTCACGGGGCTGGAGATCGTGATGTTCAACGACAAGTGGCAGTTCAAGTTCGCTCACGACGTGGGCGACGCGCTGTCCCTCTTCATTAGTGAGTTTGGTGCGGAATACCTCGCCTCGCGCGACCGGTACTGACGCATCCACCTTCCCATCGTTTCGACCCGCTCCGGCGGGTCTTTTTATTTCTAGAGGCAATTCATGCAGAGAGATCTGTTTTCGCTTGAGCCAGATTGGTACGAGCCGTTGCGTGCGATCAGAAGTTTGGGATCGCAGGCGCCGTCGATTGCCCATCAGGGCGAGCTGGCCGCCGCGCGTCGGCTGCACCTCGGCCAGTTCTTCACGCCGGATGCGATCGCGGCATTCATGTGGAGCTTCGTGAGCGGCTGGAAGGTGAATCGGCGTATCCGCGTCCTGGATAACTCGGTCGGCTCCGGTCGGCTGCTTCAGTACGCGGACCCGGAACGCCATGCCTTGTACGGTGTCGATGTCCACGCCGATGTCATCCAGCAGTGTCAGAATGTGTTTGAGGACGCGGGGTTTCATTGCGAGTTCCGGCAAGCCGGCATGGAGGACATTCATCCGACGCGCTTCGATATCGCACTCATCAATCCGCCGTTCTCGACCCACCTCGAATCACCGCATCTGCAGACGCTCGAATGCACGACGTGGGGCCGGTACGGCGCGCACACCAGCGCGTTGAGCCACGACTACGCGGTGCATCAGGCTCTGGAGGCGGCGAACATTGTCGTCGCGCTGCTGCCGATCTCGACTGCTGAGTCGATGATTGCGGGCGAGCAGGGCGACCGTCTGAAGCGGCGCGCGGCGGGCCTGTTCGAATTGCCGGCGGACGCGTTCAAGCTCGAGGGCGCGAACGTGCGAACGGCGGTTGTGGTGTTCGACCGCTACCGCGATCGTCCCTCGGACTTCGTGCGTGCGCTCGTCGACGATCTGGCGAAGCCCGGCCCGGATCTCGGGCTGCACTTCGAAGATCGCTCCTTTGGTGAGGCGCGGCTGCGACTGCAGAAGCTCGATGACAGCGTGCCGTTCATCACGCGTGCGGTGACCGGCGACAAGTCGGTCAAGGTGTCGCACGATGGCCGGCGCATTCGTTTGTCCTTTGCCTGTGGCTTCAACGAAGCGATGGTGCTCAACGCGGTTCTCGTGAAGCGCATCTATTCGCGCGACGGCCACCGGCTGCCGCGTGGCTTCCGTTACTCGGGGCAAGGCTTGCTGGATATGGAAACGTATCTTGTGCAGGACGATCCGGTCGCGGCGCTCGATCAGTTGCTCGATCGAATCCGCAGCGTCGGTGGCGAGCCGCAACTGGCGCCCGGCTTCATGGAGCACTTCGGGAGACGCATGCAACGCAACGTGCGCCAGGCGATACCGTTGCGGCATGTGGCGTGGACGACTGGTGCGGGGTCGCGGGATCAGGTGTCGGGCATCGCAAAGGAGACCCACAAGGTTGACGCGACGCGCTGGGCCAGTCCGCTCAT
>NZ_FCOG02000336.1 GCF_001544975.2 Caballeronia arationis
AACTGGGAGTTTCGCAACTGCTTATCTGCACCTATCCGCACGCTGCGCTTGGCTTCGCGCGATTCTGCAAGACCGACGAATTACCTGACCACCGTGCTTTCCTTCGTTGTTCTTGGAGTGATCGTCGGTTGCAAGCGTCTGGCTCCGCGCTTGCCGGGTGCGCTGATCGCCGTGATCGGTGCCATCGTCGGAGCGCGGTGTTCAAATTCGCCGAGCATGGCATTGCGGTAACAGGTGAAGTGCCCGGTGGGCTTCCGTCGTTATATCTGCCGCCGTTGCATATGAACGAGATCAACCAGGTGCTGGCGACGTCTGCCTCGTGCTTCATCGTCATCATCGCGCGAAGCGCGGCCACGGCGCGCGCGTACTCCACCCGCTACAACGAGAAGGGCGACGACAATGCCGACATCATCGGTCTCGCGACCGCGAACGCAGCGGCTGCGTTCACGGGCACCTTCGTCGTGAACGGCAGTCCGACCAAGACCGAGATGGTCGACGATGCGGGTGGTCGCACCCAGGTTGCCCATCTGACGACGGCCGTCATCGTGCTGATGGTGCTGCTGTTCCTCACAAGGCCGCTCAGTCTTCTGCCTGCCGCCGTGCTGTCGGCCATCGTCTTCATGATCGGCGTGAAGTTGATCGACGTGAAGGGCATGGTCGAACTCTATCGCATGCAGAAGGACGAATTCGTCGTCGCGTTGCTCGCGGCGGGCGTGGTCGTGTTTGTCGATGTGATGCATGGCATTCTCGCTGCCGTCGTGCTGTCGCTGATCGCGCATGCGCGCATAGCTACCGGCTGCGCACGCGTGTATTGACGCGCAGCCCCGCTGACCGTTGGGTCTCGCATCCTGTCGAGCCGAATTTGCTCGCGGCGCCCGGCATCGTTGTCTATCGGTTCGAAGCGGACCTGTTCTATGCGAACACCGGCCGCTTCACGGAAGAAGTGCTGAAGCTTGTCAACGAGGCCAGTTTGCCGTTGCGCTGGGTGGTAATCGACGCGACAGAGATCAGCAATATCGACTACACGGCGGCAAAGACCTTGATCCAGTTGGGGAGGGAGCTCGACCAGCGGGGCGTGGGTGTTGCGGCCGTCGCACTTCCGACCGGTGTGCGGCGTGAGATCGAAGGTTATAAGGCGCTGCATGCGCAAGGCGTCCATCGCGAGATCTTCGTGACGGTAGATGCTGCGATTGACGCTCTCGGCGAGCTCTCGCCACCTGCACCCGCGAGTTCGCCAAACGCCAAACCAGAATGAAACCAAGCCGCTTTCACGATGAACTGAGAAGGGGAGTGATACGTGCCTGTATCCGGTAGCGCGAAACGCAACGACCCTGCTACAGAACTCGCTGATCCAAGGACAAGGGCAGCGCAAAGAGACCCGTCCACGCTATTTGGGGGGCGAGGCTCGTTGGCGTCGCGCATCGAGCGGGGCAAAGCGGCGCGCAGCAAGGTGCCGCGCGCGAAACTGGCGAACTACACCATCGACAAGCCGACAAGCGCGACCCCATCGCGCTGCTCGACGCGTCCAACGCGGGCCGGGTGACGGAACTGATACCGATTCGCTACGGGCGCATGGTCGCGAGCCCGGAGCGGCGCATTCTTTTCGGACCCAACGACTTCGACGAAACGCTGCCCGGCCCCTTTGATTGGGATGTGCGCAGGCTGGCTACATCGTTTTTGATTGTCGCGCGTGAACGCGGATTTACGAAGCGTGACCAATGCAGTGTGGTGCGCCGGCTCTGCGAGACCTTCCGGCAACGGATCGCGGAGTTCAGTCGGATGGATACACTCGACGTCTGGTACTACCAGTTCAAGGCGGCGGGCATGCTGGCCATTGCCGACTCGCTGGAGGAAAGAAGGAAAGAACTGGCCGTGATCGAGAAGGCGAGACTGCAGTCGTCGCGTTCCCTGATGACGCACCAAACCGAACTGGTCAGCGGCAAGCTGCGCATCAAGGACGTGCCGCCGCTCGTTTATCACGTGCCGTTGGAGAGTCCCCACGATCGCAAACAGTACGACGGACTGGTCCGCCGCTTCTTCGCCGACTACCGCCTGACGCTTCCCGATGACAGGCGCGCACTGTTCGATCGCTACGAACTGGTGGATGCGGCGATTCGCGTGGTGGGTATCGGGTCGGTGGGGGCACGCTGCTACGAAGCGCTTTTCATGGCCGACGGACAGTGTCCACTGTTCCTTCAGCTCAAGGAGGCGCGGGCATCCGTGCTGGAGGGTTACCTGCCGCCAAGCCATTTTCCCAACCACGGCCAGCGTGCGGTGAACGGGCAGCGTCTGCTGCAATCGGCTAGCGACATTTTTCTCGGATGGTCGAAGATGTGCCACACGGGTAACGACTTCTACGTGCGGCAATTGCGCGACATGAAGGGCGCGTTCGACTTCACCACCTTCGATGTTAATGATCTGGGCGAATATGCGGTCTCCTGCGCACATGCGCTCGCCCAGGCGATGGCGAAAGCGGGCGACCCCGCGTTGCTCAGCGGATATTGCGGAAAGTCGAGTGCGTTCGACAAGGCCATCGAGCGATTTGCGCTCGCTTATGCAGAACAGAATGGAGCAGACTGGACGGCTTTGAAAGCGGCTATCAATGCGTATTTCGGCGAACGTGATCACCGATTCCGGTTTAACGTGATCAGTGAATCCGGAGGAAGGTGATCAGTCATTT
>NZ_FCOG02000367.1 GCF_001544975.2 Caballeronia arationis
GCCGTTTCGTACTCGACGTGCGCGGTGTTGATCGTGATGCCACGCGCCTTTTCTTCCGGTGCCGCGTCGATCTGGTCATACGCCTTCGCTTCGCCGCCGAACTTCTTGGTCAGCACCGTCGTGATCGCTGCCGTCAGCGTGGTCTTGCCGTGGTCAACGTGACCAATCGTTCCAACGTTCACGTGCGGCTTGGTCCGCTCGAATTTACCTTTTGCCATGATTGCCTTCTTTCAAAAATGTTGATCGGTTAAAGACTTTCGGCTTGCCGAATTACTTGGATTTCGCGTTGATGATCGCTTCAGCAACGTTACGCGGAGCCTCGGAGTAGTGCTTGAATTCCATCGTGTACGTAGCGCGGCCTTGCGTCGCCGAACGCAGCGACGTCGAATAGCCGAACATTTCCGACAGCGGTACTTCAGCGCGGACGATCTTGCCGCCGCCAATCATGTCTTCCATGCCCTGCACGATCCCGCGACGGCTCGACAGGTCGCCCATCACGTTGCCCATGTAGTCTTCCGGCGTTTCGACTTCGACAGCCATCATAGGTTCGAGAATCACCGGGCTTGCACGGCGCATTGCTTCCTTGAACGCCATCGAACCAGCCATGCGGAACGCGTTTTCGTTCGAGTCGACGTCGTGGTACGAACCGAACGTCAGGTGAACCTTCACGTCGACGACCGGGAAGCCCGCCAGCACGCCAGCCTTCAGCGTTTCCTGGATACCCTTGTCAACCGCCGGGATGTATTCACGCGGGATCACGCCGCCCTTGATCTCGTCGAGGAACTCATAACCCTTGCCTTGCTCGTTCGGCTCGAGCGTGATGACCGCGTGACCGTACTGGCCGCGACCACCCGACTGCTTGACGAACTTGCCGTCGACGTCTTCAGCCTTGCTGCGAATCGTTTCGCGATACGCAACCTGCGGCTTGCCGACGGTGGCTTCAACGCCGAACTCACGCTTCATCCGGTCGACCAGAATTTCCAGGTGGAGCTCGCCCATGCCCGAAATGATGGTCTGACCCGATTCTTCGTCGGTCTGAACCCGGAACGACGGATCTTCCTGAGCCAGACGGTTCAGTGCGAGACCCATCTTTTCCTGGTCCGGCTTCGTCTTCGGCTCAACAGCCTGCGAGATCACCGGTTCCGGGAAGATCATGCGTTCGAGCACGATCGGGTGTGCCGGATCGCACAGCGTATCGCCCGTGGTCGCGTCCTTCAGGCCAACTGCAGCCGCGATGTCGCCAGCGTGCACTTCCTTGATTTCTTCGCGCTGGTTCGCGTGCATCAGCAGAATACGACCGAGACGTTCCTTCTTGTCCTTGGTCGCGTTCAGGAGCGTGTCGCCCGACTTCGTCGTGCCCGAATACACACGGAAGAAGATCAGCTGGCCGACGAAGGGGTCGGTCATGATCTTGAATGCCAGCGACGAGAACTTCTCGTCGTCGGCCGCGCGACGCTCGGCCTTCTCACCGCTTTCGAGTTCGCCAGTGACCGGCGGAATGTCGACCGGCGACGGCAGGAAGTCCAGAACCGCGTCGAGCATACGCTGCACGCCCTTGTTCTTGAACGCCGTACCGCACAGCATCGGCTGGATTTCGCAAGCGATCGTACGGTCGCGCAGACCCTTGACGATTTCCGCCTCGGTCAGTTCGCCCGTCTCGAGGTACTTGTTCATCATGTCCTCGGTCGACTCGGCCGCGGCTTCGATCATCTTCTCGCGCCATTCATTGCACGTGTCGACGAGGTTCGCCGGGATTTCTTCGTACGAGAATTTCGTGCCTTGCGACGCTTCGTCCCAAATGATCGCCTTCATCTTGATAAGGTCGACCACGCCGGTAAACGTGTCTTCGGCGCCGATCGGCACCACGACCGGAACCGGGTTCGCCTTCAGGCGAGCCTTCAACTGGTCGTAAACCTTGAAGAAGTTCGCGCCGGTCCGGTCCATCTTGTTGATGAACGCGAGACGGGGCACGCCGTACTTGTTGGCCTGGCGCCAAACGGTTTCGGACTGCGGCTGCACGCCGCCCACGGCGCAGTAGACCATGCACGCACCGTCGAGCACGCGCATCGAGCGTTCGACTTCAATCGTGAAGTCGACGTGGCCCGGGGTGTCGATGATGTTGATGCGGTGCTCGGCGCGGTCGCCGGCCATGCCTTTCCAGAAAGCTGTGGTCGCTGCCGACGTGATGGTGATGCCGCGCTCCTGCTCCTGCTCCATCCAG
>NZ_FCOG02000210.1 GCF_001544975.2 Caballeronia arationis
TTCCATCGATGCTCCATATCGGCAAAATGCCCACTCATTATAGGCGTTTTGCCATGCCGCGACAACCCGCGTCCAGCGACCTTACAAATGCGGGTCGCTGTCGACACGAGGTTGCCGCTCCGCCGAGATAATTGGCTCTTAGCGGAGGGCGTGATTTTGCGAAACGGGGCTGACTCGGACGGGTGGTGTCCTGCGGATACCCAACAGGCAAGACCCGGCCAGTTGCAGCCACTGGATCGACCAAAGCGGCGGTCACTTGAAAGGCCGCTTTGCTCTGACATCGGTCCCTCTACGCTCTCCTTGCCACGAGAAGGAAGTTACAAGAAGGTTGCCTAGACTGCCTTCCACTACCCCAAAACGTCGTGGAATCGCTACATATGATCGGAGTGTCGAGAACTCGGCATCATTTAATTAGTCGCGCGCCCCTCAGAGCGTAGAGCGCTTACTAGTTCCCATCGGTCGCAAAGTCGCTTAATACGCGTTTGATATTCCTTGCAGCCACAAGCGCACTCGGATGACACGAGCGAGGACAGCCAGATCGAAGTTACCACTTTCGCGAGATATGTGATCGAGCGCACCGACGACAAACTCTTAATATGGTTCGTCAATTTTGAGCGGGGCGCCAAATATCGTACTTTGTGAAACTAAAATGAGAGTGAGTGCTACTAGCGAAACGCTCTGGAGGCTGGCTGTCACATTTCGGCTTGCGAATAGCTCCCACGTCGCCTACGCTCAGTAACGACGTTTAAATTTTGAATCCGCTTGCCAACGTCAGCCGCCTCTAGACATTCCGCTAGACGCCGCAGCAAGGAGGCAACGTGCCCGAGGTGATTTTAATAGCCGCGCCTTATGCTGCGTTGGAGCGGCCGTCGATCGGAATTTCTCAACTGAAGCAAAACCTGCTAGATGCAGGCATTGATACTGTTTGTAAGTACCTGACTTTTGAATTCGCCGAATTAATAGGTTTGCAACGCTATTGCGCGCTGGGACAGTACACTAATCCTGCGGAATTGGTCGGTGAATTTACGTTTTCAAAAGCAGCCTTCCCAGATTTTAATGCGGACGAGTATGAATATGCTCGGCAGGTGTGTACGCCATCCTACGGGCATCAATTTGTCTTTTCAACCTATTTTTTGTGCAATGATCCAAAATCATTGGCAATCGAACTTCGAAAAATCCGTACTCTTGCGACAGAGTTCATAAAAAGGTCTGCTGCGGTAATCTGTGAGATGTCGCCACGGATAGTCGGCTGCACCTCGACTTTTGAGCAACACTGCGCGAGTTTAGCGCTTTTAAGAGAAGTGAAGCGCATTAGACCCGACATCATCACGATGTTAGGCGGGGCAAATTGCGACAGCGCAATGGGAGCGCAGACCGCTGCAAGTTTTCCTTGGATCGACTACGTCATTTCGGGGGAAGCAAACGAGACGTTACCCACTATTTGCAACCAAATTTTGGCCGGAGACGCTCGCTGCGCGGATCACCAAGTAGGTGTTTTAACGCGCAGGTCTGCGAAACTAGCAATTGCATCCCGGTGTTACCCACTCGCTGTAATCGAGAATGTTGATACAATTCCTGTCCCGTGCTTCGCAGATTACTTTGAAGCTCTCTCGAGATATTCGATGCAATCGGCCATTTGTCCCGGAGTGACTGCCGAAACCTCACGCGGATGCTGGTATGGAGCTGTTAAACATTGCACTTTCTGCGGCCTGAATGATAATTCAATTGCCTTCCGATCTAAGAGCGCAGACAACGCATATCGTTATCTTAAAGCAATCCGCGAGCGCTATTCCATAGCAGACATCGCACTGACCGACAACATTTTAGATCTTCGCTACATCCGATCCGTTTTTAATCGTTTCAATGATGAGGGAATAGATGTCAGATTTTTCGTAGAGACTAAGGCAAACCTGAAAAAGAACCAGGTTGAGGAGATGGCAGAGAATGGTATCCGTTGGATACAACCAGGAGTTGAATCGCTTAGCACGTCGATGTGCGAACTTCTTGACAAAGGAACAAATTGCCTAACTAATCTGGCGTTATTGAAATTTTGCTTAGAAGAAGGTATTCACGTTAGCTGGAACATGTTAGTGGGCGCACCCGGCGAAAGCGATGTTTGGTTTGACGAAATCTGTGAACTGATACCGTCGATAACTCATCTGCAGCCGCCCACGGGGGTATCGCGTGTCCGATACGATAGGTTTAGCCCGTACTATGAGCAGCAGTGTAGATTCGGTCTATCACTGAAACCCTACTGGTCCTATTCGTTCGTTTACCCCCTCGAAATCAGCGAAATAAAAAATCTCGCTTACTTCTTCCAATCTTCTAGTAACTTTGGCTCTAGTTTCGCGTCATCGAGTACGATTGAAAGATTGAAATCAAAGGTCCGTGAATGGAGAGACATATTCGGTGATGCCTTTGGTTCAGGACGGAGGCATTTCCAAATTAGACCAGGCTTGGACAGAGACGTGGTCCTTGATACGCGAGATGGTACACGGAAATATCATGTCCTTACGGGATTATACCGTGACTTATATCGCGCTTGTCGCGAGCCGACCCTAATCTCCACCCTTCACCTTCGACCCGAGGTACAAAAATATGGAGTGACGGAATCGGCAACACAACAGGTAGTGGCATGGTTTAAGGCGAGGCAGCTTGTCTTGCTTGACTCAAAGAAAATACTCGCGCTTGCGAACTATCCACCAAAGAGACTTATTCCTCGAAATGACCAATTTCCTGGAGGCTATGTGTCGGTTGAAACTCAAAGCTAGCTCATCATATTGGTTTAAGAATGGAGTTGGTGAATGGATGCCATCCAAGATTTAAATAATCAGTTCACGACTCTCGATGACGTGCTCCGGCTTAAACCCGGGGTGACTGTCGTCCTGCTTTCGTCGGAACGATGCGCAGTGTTTGACGGAGAGTCGGAACATCTATTTAACGGCGAGCTGTTTTTTGCTGTGTGTAAGTCAGCAGCATCTCCAGTACGAGTCGGAGAATTGGCAGGACGATTCTTTTCTAGTCGTATTGCGCAAGTGTTTTATGTAGTCGATATACTCGCTAGGCTAAGAATACTCGTTCGACCGTCGGCCGAAGGGGAGTGTGAATGGGGAAAGAGAGATCAAAACATTTTAGACAACTCCTACACCTTTCTTGTTCGTGGTGAATGGCCGCATAGCATCGGATGCATGATTCGAGAACTGCTAGGACACTACGCTCAGTTTAAAAGCACAAATACTGTACGACACAGTAAAACGGTTATGCTGTGTTTTGCAAGGAGTTATATCGCACCGCGCATGCGCCAACTCGAACAAGAGGCGACAACAACGGGTGTTTCATGGATCCCGTTTCGATTCGCGGGGCCGATCATTTGGTACGGGCCGTTGATAAACCCCGATTCTGATACTTGGGAAGCTTTACATACGCGCGTCAGCGAGACACACCCAATAGAGGCGTGGGCGTATGCAAAACCGAAGTCAATTATCGAAAATCCATTTCTTGATCCGGGCAGCCAGATCCAACTCTTGGAATGCGTTGTTCGCGTGATAAGAAACCTCAATCAAAACGATTCACATGAACTGTCGTCGCTCCACGCTGTAAATTCGCAAACATCGACAAGGACAATACACTCTCTTACGAGCCTGCGCTTTCCGGGCCGCCCAATCGCGAGATCTTCGAACGGTATGGTCGAAGGCTTCGGAACGGGCCGCACTCGACGCACCTTATCTGCCAGCGGTGGTACTCGATCACTGACTGAAGATGCCGTACTCGAAGAGATGCAGACCGTTTTCAGTCCCATAACTGGAATAATAAAAAGCATAAAGGAAGTAAAAACCGAACCCTACAAGTACGTGTTTCACGGTAGGGCGATTGTTCCAAGGTCCACGGCATGCAAGGCGCTCGATACACCACTTGAAATCGATTCCGCTGGAAAAGGTCTGGCCTACAAGCAGGCACGTGCGAGTTGTATGGGTGAGGCAATTGAGCGCTATTCAACGGTGTTTCGAGGAGACGAGAACCTAGTCGATGCGGTCGGGCATACGGCCGTGCGAAAAATAGGTATTACTGAGCTGGCCCACTACAGTGAACTTCAATATTCGAACAGAAACCGATGGAACGACAAATACAGAGGTATGTTCCATGTTTGCAAAAAGCCTAAAGAGGACAGTGTCCAAAAGTGGGTAAAAGCGTGGTCATTTACCTCAAGGGCGGAAGTATTGGTTCCGGCCATGTACTGTTACTTTTACTATCCGCATCGCGATGGAATTTCGCTCGACTTTCGTGCCGATTCTAACGGCTGTGCGTCTGGTGTGTCCTTTGCTGAAGCGGCACTTCAGGGTATCTATGAGCTAGTCGAGCGTGATGCGGTGGCACTCTGGTGGTACCGAAGGATGCGCCGGGGCCGAGCCGTTCTCATCGGACGGGCAAGAGAGTTGTACGAGCAGGCTCGGTTTCACTATTCGCGTGTCGGTCGCAACCTTGATCTACTAGATATAACGTCGGACATTGGAATTCCGGTGTATTGCGCTGTTTCTCACCGTGACGACGGCAAAGGGATAGGCTTAGGATTGGGTTGTCACGTCGATCCATTGACCGCTGCTGAACGTGCCGTCAGTGAACTTCACCAGTTTCTGGCGACACTAGAATCGAACGATGCCGTTGAACAGGTGAGACCAACGGCACGATTTGCGCAAGCGTGGTTTAGAGAACAGTCAATAGCGGATCATGTGCATTTAAATCCAGACGGGATATGTATTGAGACTGCGCGAAAGATTCCCAGTCTTTCACCGTGGCTTGAGGATGAAATCAAGTTAAGCATCTCAACTCTACGAAAAAGCAACGTTGAAGTTTTTGCAGTCGACCTATCAAGGCCAGAATGTCCGCTCCGCACGGTCCGTATTCTGTCTCCTCAGCTGAGGCATTTTTGGCCTCGATTCGGGCCAGGTCGTCTATACGATGCGACATGGGAATTGAGTCACCCCGTAGCGAAAATCGGGGAGAGTGATCTGAATCCGACGCCATTCTTCCTTTAGGAAAGTCATGATTAGCGAGCTTTTCTCTCAAGAGACTGACGTCCTACTTGAGCTATCAGACGAAAAAGAGACATATATACGGTCGGAACGCGAAAGCGATAGATCGACGTTGGTCGATTTGATAGTTCGCACACTCGCTGTACATGAAGCCATTAGTATTAGATCTCTCTGTAAGAGCATTCAATTTCGCAATCAAACTGCATTAACAATATTTACAGTAGTCAAACTGATTGAACAAGGTGTCGTAAACGTGCACTTCCGAGACTGCGAGACAGGTATATGTACGGTTCATTTCATTGGTCAAGAGAAGCTGCAAACAACGTTATACACTGAACGTACCGTAAAATGGTGCGACGCTAATTACCTGATAAGTAATTCAGGATATACGGTAATCTGCAATCCCCTCATCCGGATAGAAGTGAGAGTGCACAATTTCTCTCACCTTGAACCGATATTCGGTAGGAGTAGGATTAACATTAGAAAGCTTCCGTCCCCTGTGTGCAAACTTGCAAACATCTTATTCCAGACCGGTTTTTTGCACATACAATCGATATGTGCCGAAGATGATTGGCGTGTATGGGATTTTCACGATCTCCTGTTCCACGCTCGAACTCGCAGGCGAGACGACCGACTCGTGCGCGCGGGAACGTATCAGCGGCAATCACTAGTTCCGAGAGAAGACGCTGATCTGACAAACAAGTGGGGTGAAGTTTACCGCGACACAGAAGCTGCTATTGCACCGAACCTCGCGCGGGATCTCTTCAACGGGCGACAAACCATAAGAGGAAGGAGAGGCGAAATAGGACCACGCGATATGTTGGCGATGCTCGGTACGCTCCGTCGGTTTTCAATAGCTGAACATGATGCCGCAACTGCGCCCGTGATTAGGAATCGGTGTAACTATCCCTCAGCTGGGGCCCTTGACGAACTTGAATACTTTTGGGTGCATGATGGTTCTGGGCAGTTACGGGCCGGCGTATATCATTTTAATAAGAGTCACTTGTCGCTTGAAGAGGTGTCCGTTGACCAGGAAGCGGTTGACGTCCTTCTAAAGCGAGCAATGCTTACTTGGGGCAAAGAAAACGGTAGACCTCGTGGCTTGATCGTCATAACAGCCGATTATATAAAGGTCGCTTCGAAATACCAGAACATCGCCTACCGACTTTCTTTGCTCAATGCAGGAGTAGCACTGCAGTCGATTTATCTGGCTGCAAGTCTAGCCAACATCGGCGTATGTGCCCTTGGAACAGGTGATTCTCTTGAGTTCTCGAGGGTATCGCGAGTCCGTGAATCAAGCCATTTCGCTTTATGTGAAATTGCGGTCGCCGGTGCTTTGTAGTCCCGTTGTCAATCTTTGGAGGTAAACATGCCAGACGATACCGAGCAGCTCGTAGCAAATATTGTGGCGAGATCCTGGTCAGATCCGGAGTTTCGGAAAAGACTTTTTACTGATACTCGCGGCGCCTGTGCGGAATGTGGCCTTACATATCCGGACAATGTCGAAGTCCGTGTAATTGAAGATACACCGTCGATCAGACACATCCATCTACCGCCAGTACCATCTGACGACCAACTGGGTGTGCAGTACGTCGGAGGCGATGCTGCCGTAGGGAGCTCGTGCGGCACATGTCGTTGTTTCGAAGCTTCTGTTTGATGTCAGGGGCAGACGATCGAAGATCTGCGGGAGCTGAAAGGTGGACTGTCGTCGAGAATCCAATCCAAATTTTCAAATCCCGCCTTCACGTTCTTCGAACTCGGTCACGATGCGGCGATCAGCGTCACGAGCAGTGATTTCAGTAAAACATGAAGGAACTGGTTCGCAACCCTTTCGCAACTCGGGTGCCGATAGAAGCGGCCTCTTCAATCGCAACCTCAGCGTCGGCTATGGGCGAAGAGCGACGCCGCCCGGCGTGGACGTGCGTCCGCTGGACTTTAGAAGCAGACGCTGGGATCAGGACGGCCCGAAGGGCAGCTCGGGGTCGAAGAACGAAACCGCTCGCGCGGTAGGGGGCTACGGCCCGACTTGGCGGGCCTTGAGAGGGGAGCGGCGCGATTGCGTAT
>NZ_FCOG02000318.1 GCF_001544975.2 Caballeronia arationis
AGCGGCGCTTTTGTATCTGGACGGAATCTTAGGGAAGCTAGAAAAAAGGTGAATGCTAGTCCTGCATATGGTTATGCAAGTTATGCATAACGCGAACATCCCTGTCCTGCGGCCCCCGGAAGCGCGTCGAAGGTGGCGCCATACGACTCCAGAAATTCGCTGTGGTTCGATGCATCTCGGTACACCCGTAGCTGGACATCACTGCCACTTTGCCGTTCCAGCCGGCACCAGCTCGCCGACATCGAGCTCGGCAAGCATGGAGCTTCCCGTCTGGCATGTGACGCCCTCGCCTTCAAGAACGAGCTTCTCGACCACTTCCCCCATGTCCGATTCGTAATGAAGCCGCAAGGCGGGAGCCGCGTTGGCATGGGCGAGCAGGACTGCGAGGCAGCGTCCGAAGTAACTGGTCTCCGTGTAGGAGATGAGCGCTAAAGGACGGTCGTTCGTGCCGGGCAGGCGGTATGCGGGAGCGCTTCGCTTGCAGAAAGGCATGAAGGTGTCGCGCCCACGGTGAGGTACTTGTATCGCATCGGGTCCAGATGCAGCGGCAGCTCGGGATGGTGATAAGCGAACATCAGCTCGCAGTTTCCGTTGACGAGCATCAGGATCGAATCGGACGTTGGCCGGAATGACACCGGCGCGCACCTCATCGAAAATGCGCGGCAAGCGCACGCAACCACGCGGGCAGGAAGTTGAGCGCGATGGTATGGCCTGCTGTGATCTGCACCCCCTTGCCGGCGATGCACTGCTCGGTGCGGATGATGGCGCGCGTGTCGAACAGCTTCTCGATGATGTCCTCGAGGCCCCGCTGGCGTTAATGTAGGCGGAAATCTGCTTCGATTGATGAGGTCGGCGCCAACCCACTGCTCCCGCGACTCAATTCCCTTGCTGAACCCGGACTGCGTCACGTTACGAAATGCCGCCGCGCGTGAAAAGCTTCGATATTGCGCGAGCGCGATGAAGCCTTCGATCCACTTGATTCTATGGCCTGTTCATATCGCGGGTTTCAGATCTGTTCACCAGGCCTTCCGCGATCCAGGACCTGTTTGCCCACCTTGGGCAACTCATTGCCACCGCGAACCATGAAGAGTCCTCCCTGACGTGGCCGATGCATCGTTCCGCCGCCAATCTTATATGTATTCGCCGCAACTGGCGGCAGTCGAGCGCAGATCCGGTTCGGTGAGCAATCCGCCATCACGCTAGCCGACTTCCCGGTCGAGGCTGTCGGCGCAGTCCAGATGTACATGGCGACAACGACTACTGTCTTCTGCTAGCCACGCGATGGGTACTGGAAAGCTTTTACGTTCGTCGCGTCAACCGTCCAGAAAAAGGAGCATGAGCTAACCGCAGGCCGCATTCGCGAAGCTCTCAGGTCGCTAGGCGCGATCGGTCACAGACCGTGGCGTACACCAGTTATTTTCCGGTAGCCCAGTGGGGGTTGCGCATCAGCTTGCTGAAGTCCCGACGGACGAAACTGGAATCCTTGTAGGCCATGACATCGGCCAGACCGGTGCCTTGAGTTGTCTCGGGGCGATGCTTGAGGCTGTCGTACAGGGAAAGTCTCCGGCAAAATGCGGGCGGATGCGGGTGAGCCGCCTCGACAGCGTCCCGCTGCGCGGAGGTGAAGTCGTCATAGCCTGCGCCTACGAGGTCCATGTTGGCGCCTTCGGCAAGAGTGCGGCGATGGAAAACAGCTGCGGAGAAATTCCATTTGTCGTGTGCAGCGCGATCGCAAACCAGATTCTCTGGCTATCAATGAGCTGCGCTGCGTCGCGCGCCAGTTTGCTGTCGGGGATTCTTATGCTAGCAGCTTCACCGCCCTGGCTCGTCGTCGTTTGATTCAATCTGGGCGTAGGCGTATCCGCGCGACTGTCTGGCGCCAGCACAGTCCCGGCAACGATGATGGCGAAAGCCGCGCAAGCGGCCGTGATGGTAGTACTGACCTTCATAATCTGTTTCCCTTTCAATATATCGACTGAGCGCTGACCGTTCCTTCAACGGCAAAAAGGTTGAGCGCCCGACGACCGAAATACGGGGGCGCGAGATATGGTGGATGGACCGCAACCCGGCTCTCAACGATCGGGCTTTGAGCGGGTAGTTGGCTGCTCCCAACTGGAGTTCAGAATGATGCTGCACAGGTTTGCCCGCTCGAATCCTGGATCGTTGTAGGCGAGGAAATCGTCGTTGAACGTGCCGAATGTGCTGCCTGGCCGATGCTTCATACCGTGATAGAAAGCATCGATCATCCTGGCCGCAAAATCTGCGCCGCGGGGATATGCATGAAGCACCGCCGTGCGTTGCTCGTCTGTGAACTGCTCAAAGCCGCGTCCCGCCACGTCCATTCCGGCTCCGGCTTGCACTAGCGCGATTTCCCCGTGCATGTGCTCCGGAATGCCCGGAGTCGTATGGAGCGCCACAGCCGTCCAAACCCTATCTATGTCTTCCTGGGAAATATGATGGCGTCGCAGAAAATCGCGCGCGGCGTTCGCGCCATCCACTTCGAAACGAAGTTGACTCTCGCGATAGGTCGGTGTCAGCCCGATATCGTGAAACATGGCTGCGACGTAAAGCAGTTCGGGGTCGAAGGTCAGGTTTTTCTGTTTTCCGAGTAGAGCGCCCCACAGATACACGCGAACGGAGTGATTGAAAAGCAATTCGTTTTCCGTATCGCGAATGAGCTGCGTGACCTCACGCGCCACTCTACTGTCAGGAATCACGGCGCTGGACATTCCGTTAGTCGACACAGTCTTATCTCCCTTCATCTGCTAACACAATCCTAGACGGTGCGGGTCCGAATCGGAGGTTTTTCCGTCTGCACGGCAAAACGTGTCTGGATATTTCAGACGGGAAACGCGGCCTCGCTAACCCGGTTTCGGTCGATTCCGAACCGCTCCGGCCTGGTGCCCCGGTTTCACGAGAACTGATTGGCACCGCCTTTCACCGGGAACGATACGCTTCCCTCGGGTCATACAACAGCCCCTGAGTTGCGCGCGGCCGGCTGTTCAAGCTGTCGGCGATAGCATCGAGTTCGTCCTGACTGTAGACCGAGAGGTCAGA
>NZ_FCOG02000340.1 GCF_001544975.2 Caballeronia arationis
TGTCACGGATCGGCGTAATCGAGCCGGGGATGGTCGGCCTAATGAGGCCACGCAGAGTAGCCCCGAAACGCAATTTCGAATGGTTTCAAGAATGCGGTTTTTTGCCTGATTTTGCAATGACGTTTTCGCCGTTTTCAGGCATTGGTCTGGGCTTACGGAAGCTCTCGCCTTCAAGGACGATCCGATAGCAACCGTGGCGAAGTCGATCAAGCGTGGCTGCGCCGAGCACACGGTTGTCTGGGAAGGCGTCTCCCCATTCGTCCAGATCAAGATTGGAAGTCAATATCGTCGCTGCTCGCTCATAGCGTGCGGCAACGAGATCATGGAAGTCTTCGTCGTGTGGTGCGCGCAGCGGTTTGAGCGCGAAGTCGTCGACGATCAGCAGCGGCACGCGCACGAACTGTTGGAACTTGCGCTCGTACATCCCCGTGGCACGCGCTGCATGCAGCTTCTTCAGTAGGTCTGTCTGCGTGACGAACACGACATCGCGGCCCTGGCGCGCGGCGCAGTGGCCCAGTGCCTGTGCAATGTGTGATTTGCCGACGCCTGTTTGACCCACCATCAGAATCGCAACCTTCTCGTCGATGTAGCGTCCCGTCGCAAGATCATTGATATGCGCCCGATTGAGTTTAGGAAGGCGGTCAAAGTCGAATGACTCGAGTGTCTTTCCTAGCGCAAACCCGGCACGCAGGATGCGCGCGCCCAATTTTTTCTGGTCTCGCCGCGCGACTTCATCATGCAGCAGCATGGCGAGGAATTCGGTGTATGCAAGTTTCCCGTCGATGGCCTGCCGGTTGCGCTGTTCGAGCGAGTCAAGCACACCAGACAGCCGAAGTTGTTTGAGCGTCGTGTTCAGTTCTGGACTTGGATTCATGATGTTCAATGCAGAAGGAGGGAGTTGAGATCTCGACCGAAACGCCCGCCACTGAGGTACGTATCGGTGGGCGTTTGCGGGGGCGCGGCTACCGGCTCGCTGTCCAGTCCTTTATCGAGGATGCCTTTGACGGTGCGGTACTTCGGACTTGCAAACGCTAGCGCGCGTTCGCAAGCAGCGTCGAGCCGCTTGTCACCCACCTTCTCGCGCAATCGCAAGATGCCCTGGACACCGCGCAGGTTCACAAGCACTTGGTCGTTAAACAGCGCAAGGGCGACCGCCAGGCAGGAGGGGCCGATCTCTCTGGCACGAGCAAGGCACCACTGCGGATCGTGCTCGAGCCACGCCTGTGCTGCCGGTGGCTGATGGTCGCGCACCGTATGACGATCGCCGGGCTTGCGCAGCCGCGGATGCGTTGCAACCAGGCCATGCTGGTGAAACAATTGCACTACCGTGTCGGTGGCCTTGAGCCATAGGTCCTTACCAACCAGCGTGAACGGGACTGAGTACAGGGCCTTGCGGTAAACGACGTGGCCGTCGCTATGCACGGTGACTTCCTTCCACACGGCCAGCACCGGTGGCACGTCGGGAAGAGCTGCGAGCAGTGGCCTCTCGACGGCGAAGCGTGTCAGCGGTTGCTCATGGGTCGTGCCGTGCTTGCGGGTACTGGCTTCCTGCATGATCCATTCGTGTAACTGTCGATTCGCGTCGCTTAAGTCGCGAAACGTGCGCAGCGGTACGAAGGACTTCTTCACATATTTGACGCCCGATTCCACAATTCCTTTCTTTGCGGGGTCGTGTGGCGGACAAGCGTCAATCCGGAAACCGTATGCCTCGGCAAGCGATGCGTAGGAGCGTTGTACTTCGGGGCTGTAGATACACGCTTTAATGATTGCGCACTTCGCGTTGTCTATAATTACGCGCTCCGGGTGGCCACCGAACCATTCAAAGGTACGACGGTGGCAAGCCAGCCACGTCTCGACCGTCTGGTCGAACACAATCTCGGCATACTGATGCCGAGACCAGCACAACGTTGCCACATAGATCCACGTCTTAAGCGGCGTTCCGGATTCGTGCATCAATACGGGCCCGGCGCCGAAATCAACTTGCATTGCGTCGGCCGGCGCGAACTCAAGAATGGTCGTGGCGGCTACGCCACGCTCGTCCTTCAGGTGGATCAGGAAACGACGCATTGCGGAGTAGCTGCCGGTGTAGCCGTGATTGCGTTTGAGCGCGCCGTACATGGTTGTGCCTTGCACACCAGCGTCGAACCAGCTGCGGATCAGGTCGCGAAAGGGCTCCAGCGTTGAAATGCAGCTCCGGGCGACACCCGGATTGCGTCCGAATATGCCTGCCAACTCGGCATCGTCCGGTAGAGGTCGGTCCGGCTCTAGCCAGCCACGGGCGAGCGCCAACTTGCGTACGCCCTTGAGTTTGCCGCGGCCCATCAGCCGCGCGCTAGCAATATCGCGATCTGAATCGCCTTGACGCATGCGCGTCAGAACTTGTCGATATTCAAACACCTCGAATCTCCTGTTACTCATCGGCCCTCCGGGGAAAAAACTCCGAAGGATAGCCAGTTACGGAAATTCGAAACGCGTTTGGGACTACAGCAACACCAGACAACGAGCGAGCAAAGTGGCTCGATCACGCCGATCCTGAAGTGGCCTCATACGCCGATCATCGAGTGGCCCCAATATGCCGATCATTGACTGGCTCGATTACGGCGATCATCCGGTGGCTCGATTACGCCGATCATGAAATGGACCGATTACGCCGATCCGTGACA
>NZ_FCOG02000595.1 GCF_001544975.2 Caballeronia arationis
AGGCGGTCTATCTGGCCATTGGTGTGAACATGGACGGCCACAAGGAAGTGCTGGGACTGTGGATCGCCCAGACCGAGGGGGCGAAGTTCTGGCTGCAGGTGGTCACCGAGTTAAAAACACGCGGCGTGCAGGACATTTTTATCGCCTGCGTCGATGGGCTCAAAGGCTTTCCCGAAGCCATTGAAGCGGTCTATCCGAAAGCAGCCGTGCAGCTTTGCATCGTGCACATGGTGCGCAACTGCCTGAACTTCGTGTCGTGGAAAGTGCAGCGCGAAGTTGCCGCCGATCTGAAGATGATCTACACATCAACGACAGTCGAACTGGCCATGCAAATGCTCGAAGCGTTCGAGGCCAAGTGGGACAAGGACTATCCGTCAATCGGGCAGAGTTGGCGGCGCAACTGGGCACGCGTCGTTCCATTCTTCGACTATCCGCCGGAAATCCGCAAAGTGATCTATACGACCAACGCCATTGAATCGATCAACATGAGCCTGCGCAAGGTGATCAAGACCCGCAGCTCGTTTCCGACCGACGACGCCGTGACCAAGCTGTTTTACCTGGCGCTGAA
>NZ_FCOG02000356.1 GCF_001544975.2 Caballeronia arationis
CGGTATTCCCTTCACTCGTCTGGAGTTCCTTTGGATCCTGGCTGCGCACCATCCGTCCCGGCATCCCTCCATCGGAGTTGGTTGTCGCCAGTGCACTACGACAATGCCTGCCCGAATTTCTCGTGAATAGCGCCAAAACCAATTTCTTCGCGAAATTCATCGCCGAAAGGCAGGACCCTGACACCTTCGAGATGTTCCGACTGGCCACATAACCCCAAGACTGTGCCGAACTCGGCACTCTTGAGCTGTCTAAGTTCGCCATTAGTAGTTGAATAAGAATGAGTTGCGTTCAAACAGTTCGCAGGCTGTCGGCAGCAAGGGAACATGCAAAGAGCCCAAGTGCTTGAACAAGATGGCGTCAACCGAGTTGCGCCAGCGCAAGCCGTTGCTAACGTCGAGGTCAATCACAAGCGCCCACCCAAGGTTCGCCACGTTCCTCAGAAGCAATGTTGACTCGGCGGCAACGGCTAGTGCGAAGCGTGACGGGCATTGGGTCCCTCCCACGAAAATAAGCCAGTCCCTTCCGACGATAACTTCGGGGGACGCCGCTTTTGATATTGCAATTCTCGAGTGATGTTGCCTGCACGCCGCTCGGCGAGCCCAGACTTCATCTGGTGTCCGGGTGCGAGTCGTCCGCGGTATTTCGTCCAACCACCCGTCGGATCGGAGTCCTTTCCGGGGCGCGCACCGAGATAGGGATGAGTTCGTTGAGTTCCGGGAGCCGAAAAGGACCGGTCGACCGTCCCGCACGGTCCTGAGTTATGGAAAATTGCCAATTGTGCAACTAGGAAAAATTACGTACGCTATTCTTTGTCGATTCGAATTCATCGACACGGTCGGTGACCGCCTTGGACGAACCCGCTTGTCTGCCGAGTGTGAACTCGCGGGTTAAAGCAAACAGTACGCGTCACCATGCAATGTAGTTTGTTTCAAATCTGGACACAAAAATGCCAACCGGTACAGTGAAGTGGTTCAACGATGCGAAGGGTTTTGGTTTCATTACTCCTGATGGCGGCGGTGAAGACCTTTTTGCTCATTTCTCGGAAGTGAAAGCGGAGGGATTTAAATCTCTGCAAGAGAACCAGAAAGTAAGTTTTGAAGTTAAACAAGGACCGAAGGGAAAGCAGGCGGCGAATATAACGCCTCTCTGACAATCCGGTTAATCCGATGCAGAAGAACATTGGCCCGCTGTTGCGGGCCGTTTCCAATCTCAATTTATCAGTTCGAGAGTGCACGTTGACATGTCCTTCGCTGGCAGGACCGGCAAGTGAAGTCACGGGGTAAATTTGACAGTTTGTCGAAAATAAAATGATGGTGCTTGTCGAACCCAGATTGTGCTCAATCTTCGCCTGCAGTAGGCTATGACCATGAGAAATGCACCGCAAGGCGCGCTCACTGCAGCGAAGAGAGCGCGCTGCAAAAATAGGGAAAATTTCTTGTTAGAAAGTATCACTCGGCCAAAAGCGGCGGTTGACCGACTTGCTGATGAATTCACTGGAAGCAATCGTGACCCCCGACTCCATCGCTGCATTGCTTATTAAACTCCAGGTTGACGAAGCGCTTATCCTGCCCGCCGAAACGACGTTGCAGCAAGTCGAAGGCGCGATGAAAACCGCGCGAACGCATACAAACTTAAAGCGATACGTACTCGGACAGCATCTCTGTTCGCAAGCCGGCTCGCAGTACTACCGAGTGCTGTGTTGTAGTGTCGAGATTGCCAACACCCAGCCAGCCGATGCGAGCGACGAATCCTCTTCGGACGAAAAGGCCTCGGCTCCGGCCGAGCGCGACGCCGCTTAAACCAAAGGCGGACGTCTTCGGGCGGCGAGCCATCCCTACACAAGCCGCGGCTCCGAGGGAACTGACATCGCGAGCTTGCTCACGCGTAGCGGGCACTTCCCTTCGCGCGACATCGTGACCGGCGTTTCCCTGAAAGCTTCAACAACCCCGGAGCGAGCGTTTTCCGACTTGTGTCTTGGACGCCGACCTGGATGGCTGCGGGCGCCTCAGACACCAAGCCTCGGCCCAACCCCTCGCATTCGTCGTCTCATCGCAGCCGACTTCAGTACAGCGGGACTTCTCATGGCCGCGCCTGTAGCCGACATGCCCGCCCTTCAGGCCGAGATGAACGGCCCGTTCTTCGCCGCGGTCGCCCTTGTAATTTCCCTGTCATATACACACGATAGGCCCCAGCCACTTTCGTGGCGGTCCGGTTGAACCGCCTCCGGTTTTGCTGGACACGAATTTGGGGTAAAAGTGTGTCTGGAAACGGAGTTGAACATGCTGAAGAAGTCGAATGTCACTGAGGTTGTGCCGGGGGCGGTGGAAGGAGCGCGTAGCGCGACTGGAAGCGCCCCCGGCGCAGCCGCCGAAGTGAAGCGGTGGTCAGCGAACCGGAAGAAAG
>NZ_FCOG02000211.1 GCF_001544975.2 Caballeronia arationis
TGGTGGGCCCGTTGTCCGGGCGGAGCCGACGTTCGAACGTCCGCATGAAAGCGTAAGCCAACGTCCGTAGGTGGCCGACTGCGGAAGATCGCAGTCCGTGCGGTTTAAACGCGTGACCGCGGCCCGAACTGCCGGGGCCGACCCATCTCAAACACTCGACGGTTGGCATCGTTAGGGTCTAGTCGTATATGCTTTTAACCGCATGCCGCCGTTGACCATCCGGGGAAGCTTCTCGCTCCCCCGTGCCACTAGTGTTCGACTTGCCACCGCAAAGTCGGATGTGTGATGTTCGGCAGGATCACCCACGTTCCGCCGGCTCCGAAATCCCAGGTCGGACCGAAACTCGCCGGTGTCATCATTTGCGCCGTAGTCAAGCCGTTGGCAGCGGCAAGGGGCCTCCCCGAACCAACTCCCGACGTCTGCCGAGTCGACTGCCTGTCCCAGAAGACGTCGCTCGCGATGTTGCCCGAGTTGCTATTGCTCGCCGCGATGCCGCCTCGATAAGGCGGCAGCAGGAAAGTATCAACGGGACCGCTTGCAAACGACTGTTCGATGGAACCGGAATTGGATGCGACCAGTCCGCCCACGCCGTTTCCACCGCCGACGAATCCGGTCGCCGCGTACGACTGCTTGATGGAGCCGGAATTGTCGGCCACGAGCCCGCCAGCTTGCGACCGCGAGCCTGCGCCGGCATTGGCGGTTGAGTACGATTGAAGGATCGTTCCGCTGTTGATGCCGACAAGGCCGCCAGCGAGGCCAGGCCCTCCAGCTGACCCTGCGCTGCCTCCCCGATACACCACGCCGGAGTTCGTTCCGATCAGCCCACCGACGGCAAGACCCACCGACGCGTAATCGGATACACTACCATCGGCGACGACGTTCGAGACGAGTCCCGAGGACTGCCCTGCGAGCGCGCCTGCGGTGTCAGAGTACACGATCACACTTTCATTCGTGAGTTTGAGATTGCGCACCACGCCCGAGTTGCCGATGGATGTGAAGAGGCCCGTGGCCTTGTAGGCGAAGTCTCCCGCGAGAATCGACACGTTCCCGATCACGTGTCCAAGGCCGTCCAGTTGTCCCGTAAAGCCGCTCGCGCTACCGGTGCCGATCGACTGAAAATAGCCGCCGGGCGTATTGGCGTCGATGTCACGGCCAAGCGCGTACGACCCATTCAGATCCTTCGAAATGTTCTCGAGGTCGGCGAGCGAATTGACCAGCACATAGCTCGACACCTGACTCTTCACGCCGCTGTACAGCGGGGCCACCCACGCCGGATTGCTGAGTGTCTGTCCGGCCACGTACCGCCCGTTGCTATCGCGATAAATCGACACGAGCCCCGTACTTTTGGACCAGTCGATCACCCCGAGGTTGGTGACACTGCCGCCGTTATCCTGCCCGGCCGAGTCGGCGCGCAAGGTCAGGTTCGCCTTTCCGGTATTGGCAAGCGCAGCTCGTGGGCCGACCGTTATCGAATGCATGGCGTTAAGCGTGAGCGAAGCATCGCCGGTCCAGCGCAGCGCGTGCTCCATCACGATGTCGCCTTGCGAAGCATTGAGCGTCACCGACGTGCCCTGATTCAGTTGTCGGAGAAACGCCTCCGTCGTCAGGCGGCCGACGTCGAACACCGGCGCAGTCAGATTCCAGTTCGCCGCGTGAATGTCGGCGTGGTTGAGACGCAGCGCAGCGCCTGTCGTATCGACCGTTCCGCCGGTGCCGTCGACGTTCGTCGCGTCGATGCGACCGTGGACATGCGCGGTGCCGTTGTTCGCGACGAGCCACACGTGACCGTCGCGCGTCGCGACGCCGGTCGCGCGCAGCGCCGTCGTGTGGCCCGCGAGCGCATAGACGTTCCCGTCGGCGGCCTGCAAGGCAATCTGCGCGGCCGCGATGGTTCCCTTGTCCACAACGTCGCCGCGGCTGCCGGTTGACTGCACGAACGTCTGCGGCACGCCGGTCGAATCGTGCATCAGCACCTGATCGCCGGCCGCGAGCTCCGCCGAACCGGAAGGCGCGCTGATCGTGCCATCGTTCAGGACGAGCTTGCGCGCGATCAGGAACACGTCGGCGCTCGTGGAACTGATCTTGCCCAGATTCACGACTGCGCCCGCGCCGCCGCCGGCGAAGGTCAGCGGACCGCTCGCCATGAACGCGCCGTTATCCACCTCGAGCGCGGACGCGACGAAACGCCCGCCCGTCGTCACGACTCCGCTCGGGCCGACGAGGACGCCCTGCGGGTTGATTAGATAGAAGCTACCAGTCGCGCTCAGCGATCCTCTGAGCACGGACTGTTCTGCGCCGGTCACGCGGCTCAGCGTGGCGCCCGATCCGTTCTGGACGATGACCGAACTGTCCTTGCCGATCGAGAAATCGCACCAGTCGATGACCGCGCGCGGTGTCGTCTGAGTGACGGTCAACCGTGCGCCCGTGGACGTTATCGCACCGGCGCCCGCGACAAACTTTCCTCCGCTCGGCAAGGGGCCCGCCGCCCACACGTTGCAAGCGACCGCGAGTCCCGCCCCGAGCAAGACGATTGCAGTGTGGCGAAGCGCCTTTGCCTGAACACGACGAGGCGTTCTCACCCGTCTGATCATCGATGAGGAATTGGTGCGCATGTCATGTCTCCGTTTACTTACGTCAACGTCCACCACCTGCAAGGCAGTTATCATCAACATAGACCAAGCGCGACCATTTATCCGGGAGGTTTCGAGTACGAGTCTGTGCCCGGCGAAGCGACCGACCGCGCGCTTTGCAAGAGCAAACGATTTCGGTCGCGCCGCCAGGTTCTCGGCGCCGATATTGCGGTGAAACGCGACGCCTAAAAGAGTCCTCTCGGTGTGCAAGGATGAAAGGGCTTCATGGCCGGACGCGCTTTAACGGCGGCGGACAGGCAGCGTGCAACGGCCACTGGCTTGCCGTTGTCGCCGGCGCACGTCGGCCTAGTCTAGCCGACGTGCGCCATCTAACGGCCATGCGGCTGAAGCGGGCCGCTTTGCCGTCATTCGCGATACGGCGCAGTCGAACGTCGGCTTCCGCGACCAGCGAACCGGGCTTGACGACCCGGAGCGGCCGCCGAGCTTTCTGCAAAGCAGCCATTCGGAATCAAGATGGGCTCGGCAGCAAGACCGCCGGCATTTAGGTCAGGTCGTCGCCGGCTGAACGGGGTAAGCGCGTGCCGCTTCAGCGCAATCGCCCGAAGATCACTGGATTGGCGGCACCACGCCCAGTTTCTCGGCCAGCATGCGCTCATACACGCCGAAGTGCAGGTCAACTGCCTCCTGACTTACTGTCGTCACGATGATGTTCACCTGATCCGGCAGCAGGCCGAGCACCACCGCAACCGCCGCTTCCAGTTGCGGCGCACAAACGCGGTCTTCAATAAGTGTCGTGCCCACAGCGATATCGTAGGTCTGTTCGTGCTGGAAGACGATCTCGACCAGCCGCGCGCGGGCGCTCATGTTGTTGTCGATCGCGAGGCGCACAACCTCCGTCACGCTATGCATCAATTCCGTCGGAAAGCCTCTGGCCGAGCGCAGCCGGACGCGGTGTCTGCCAAGCGTGAGCCAGTCCGAATCGAATTCCATGGTGTCCTCCGGTTCCGTTGCAATGCACCGCGATAATAGGATTTGGCAGGCGATTTTCAAGACCGGAATTTCACCACCGCCCCTTGAATTTTTCTACGTAGGTCCTATCTTATGTTTCGCTCAGGCAGATGCGCCGGTCATCACCGGTGCACTGCGTGTTTCGATTTGTTTGCCAGCGGCCTGGCAGGCGGACTGGAGCGCGTAGGCCCGTTCGCCTCCTCGCTGCATCGAAGGAGGATACGATGAGTGATCTCTTTTCCGGAACCGACCTGTTCAGTGAGTTTGACCGTCTGCAGCGGCAGATGGACAGCCTGTTCGGCGGCTTCCCGTCCAGCATCCGTTCGGGCCGCTTCGGGGCCTTTCCACAACTCAACATCGGTACCACCGAGGACTCGATCGAAATCGTCGCGTTCGCGCCCGGTCTGAAACTGGCCGACCTCGACGTGTCGATCGACAAGGGCCTGCTGGCCATTAGCGGTGAGCGCAAGCCTGCCCAGACCGGGAACGATGACAAAACCCGCGACGACACCCGCACCTATGCACAGGAGCGCTTCACCGGCGGTTTCCGGCGCATGATCGAGCTGCCGCAGAATGCCGACCCCGACAGGGTGCAGGCGCGCTACGCCAACGGCTGTCTGTCGATCACCGTCGGCAAGCGCGAAGCGTCGAAGCCACGGGCCATTACCGTCCAGTAATGCCAGTTATTCGAGGAGCAAGCCATGGACGACAGGACACAGGTTGCTGAACGCGACCAGAAAGCAGTAGCGCGACGCGAGGGCGATCAGCCGGCACGACGGACGACGCTCACACCGGCCGTCGACGTGTTCGAGGACAGCCAAGGCATCACGCTGTGGGCTGACCTACCAGGCGTCACGAAGGACAAACTCGACGTAAAGGTGCACGACGGCAATCTCTATATCGAGGCCGAAGCGGTCGTGCCGACCCCCGTCGGTCTGCGGCTGCAGCACGCCGAGATCCGAGCACCGCATTTCGCGCGCGCGTTCTCGCTGAGCCCGGACCTCGACACATCGAAGATCGATGCAAACCTGCAGGACGGCGTGCTGAAACTGACGATTCCGCGTCGCGACGAAGCACGCCCACGCCGGATCGAGGTGCAGACGAACTGAGCCCGGCACACCCGCAACGACGACAGGAGAAAAAACCGGTGGCGACCGCGAGGTCGCCATGGCCCGTTCGCGGAGGTGGGGACACAGAACGTTATGGAGGAAGGGTGATGCGGATAAATGATCAGCTATGGGCCGTGCCGGTGCGTCAGTTCGCAAGCGGCCGGCCCTCGCTGATGGTGGATACATCGCCTTGGTCACACGCGGGCGCGATGCCCGTCTGCTTGCCGACTGGCATCTGCCGCGTCACACCCGGGCGCTAGACACAGCGCGACGCCCCGCGGCACGCCCTCAGTCTGACTTCCGACGGTGCGTCCAAGGCCAGCCGCCGCCTTTACGCGAGGCCCAGGGCAACGACGAATTGATGTGGCTCACCGGCCGCCTGGCGCCGGACTTCAAGACCATTGCGCGGTTCCGTAAAGACAATGGTGAAGCGATCCGCAGCATCTGCCGTCAGTTCGTCTTGCTATGCCAGCGTCCGGACCTCTTCGCCGAAGCGATCGTTGCGATCGACGGCAGCAAGTTCAAGGGGTGAACCATCACGAGCGCCAAGCTCGAACGACGCATGTGCGACATCGAATCAAGTATCGCTCGCTATCTCGAGGCGATGGACACAGCGTCAGGAGCCCGCGATTGCGAAGCCCAGAACAGCACGACAGCAGGACAAGATTACGGCCTTGAAGGAACAGGTGCGAAGTCTCAAGGAGATCGAGGTCCAACTCAACGCGGCATTCGACAAACAGGTATCGCTCACAGATCCGGATACCCTCGATGAAGGCACGAGGAACGGGAGTCGTCGGCTACAACGTCCAGACGGAGGTGGACACGAAGCACCATCTGATCGTCACGCATGTCGTTACCAATGATGGCATTGATCGTGATCAGTTGATGTCGATGGCGAAGCTTGATCGTACAGAGATGGTCTTGGACAAGCTCACCGCAGTTGCCGATCAGGCCAGGCGTCGTGAGGGCACAAAAATTGCTGCGGTGATAACGCCATGTTTGTACCGGAGAAACAAATGAGATCCCTCCTTCGAAATATCGTGCTGGCAAGCGCGCTCGCCGTGGTCACCCTCAGCAGCGCAGGTTGTAAGCGCGCCGATACTGGCACTGCCGAAACGCCCAAAGCGAGCGGAGTGTCCGCGCCGGCGGCAGCCTCCGGTGCCAGTCAGTAAAAAAACGTCGGTCCACGCGCGCTAGTCGGCCCAGAGGCTTGTGGTGATGTCGTCGGAGGCGAACGCCTCGGGCGGACGCTACCCTGCGCCGGCATCAAGGCGACTACGCTGAGCTGCCGAGTGACACCCATCCCGCGCGCGTGACGTCATACATGTTCCATATACCCGATATCGAAAACACTGCGCCTATGCAGCGTGCTGTCTAGTACGGCGTTCGGGTTCGTTTATGCGACATCCTCCTGCACAGCGCTCCGATCCGCGCACAGCCAATGCGCCTGGATCCGACATGAACTCCACGGTTCCTCCACCTGCCTGTCGAAGGTTGGCTTCGCGGCACTGCGGCCAAGGGCGGACGTTTGCGCCTGTCGCTTCGCGAAGCGCTACGTCCGCGCCACTTTATTTTCGTGAATGCACGACTACACCGCTTCGCTATCTGTCTCCCTGTCGGTCATCACGGGTGGCACTTGCCGCTGCCTGCCCGCCGCTTGACCTATGCGGCGGCAAATGCGCTGCCTATCGCCTCGTTAAGCAGTACCACGTCGCCGGGCTTCGTGAAGTGGAAGTCGAATCCGGCCTGAGCGGTACGCGCCCGGTCCTGAGGCTGCCCCCACCCCGTTATGGCGATGACGGTGACATTCTTCGTCGACGGCGTTTCGCGAATTTGGCGAGCGACGTCAATTCCGCTCATGGCGGGCAAGCCTAGATCGAGCAGGATTACGTCGGGGCTGTAGTGACTGAATATGTCGACGGCTTCCTCGCCCGAGTAGACCGTGCGCACCTCGTGCCCCTCCAGTTCGAGCAGCGCCGTCAATGCGTCGGCCGCATCGACGTTGTCGTCAACAACCAGGATCTGGTGCTTCCTGATCGTCGAGGAAGCCGCAGGAGTCCCTCGTGTCGCAATCGGCGGTGGCAATACCTTGCAGTGCGTCGGAAGATGGATCGCGAAGCGGCTTCCTTTATCTTTTCCGGCGCTTGACGCGGTAATCCGACCGCCGTGCAGCTCGATGAGCGACTTCGACAGGGCAAGACCGATGCCCAGGCCGCCCTGGCGGTGGTGGTCTCGATTAACTTGCGAGAACATCGAAAAGATGGCCGATAACGTGTC
>NZ_FCOG02000212.1 GCF_001544975.2 Caballeronia arationis
CCGACCGTTTCCAACAGTTCTCGCGCGGCAGTGCCGTTCGGCGCGTAGTTGCGCCCGAACGTGCGGATCATCATGAGTACCGGCGGCAGCAGCACGGTGATCAGCACCAGACCTAGCGGGGGCACCGGACGCGCTTCCTACGTTTCGGTCACGGGCGCGGGCGCGAACAGCGCGTCGCCCGGCGTGACCGGCAGGAAGCGCATTACGAACGCGGTAAAAACGGGGCCCGACAGTATCGCCATCGGAACGGCGACGATCAGACCGTAGAAGATCGTGCGGCCGGCGTCGGCGTGCAAGGCGGCGAGCGCGAGCGTCGGCGACGGATGAGGCGGCAGCAACCCGTGCGAAACGTAAAGGCCGGCGGCCATCGGAATGCCGACTGCCATCACCGGACTTTTCGTGCGATTCGCGATTGCGTAGACGAGCGGCACGAGCATCACGAAGCTGACGTCGAAGAGATGGGGCAGGCCGATCAGCAGCGACGCCGCGCAAATCGCAGCGGGAATCCAGCGCTTCGAGCCGAGCCCGATGAACGTGTTGGCGATGCGGTCGGCGCCCCCTGATTCGAGCAGCAGGCCGCCAAGCATGGTGCCGAGGCCGACGACCAGCCCGACCGAACTCAGGATGCCGCCGAAGCCTTTTTCGAAGCTCTTGATGACGGCGGTGGGCGCGAGGCCGGCCGCGCTGCCGAGGAAACCGGACGTGAGGATCAACGCGAGGAACGGGTGTATCTTGAGCCGCGTGATGAGCAGCACAAGCAACACGATGGCAATCGCCGGGGCGATCAACGGGTAAAGCGATGGTTGCATAGAAAAACTCGTCAGGTTTGGGATGGCAGCCCGGTGAAGCAGTCATGTCGGTATACCAACTAGCGAAGCTGTTCCCGACATGTACTGCATCGGATAAGCGCAATCAGCCCCTGAGGCGCTCTTTCCCTTCAAACACGGTCGTCTGCGAGCAGCTAGCTGGTGCGTTCCGTGCATTTCATATCTTGACCGCCATATCTGGAGGAGTCGAGGCGCCCGTTTTTTGGTATACCAAAAGCTAATCGAGTGACTGCACACAGTCAAGCTCGGGATAACACCATGACAGCAGAGGATTGGGCGTCTGTCGGTGGCTCACGCCCGCTGATAAAATGGCATACCGGACTCCCATGGCTGGAGAAGGGAAGAGTAACGGGATGAAGCGATGACGAACTTTGAAAACGAGCAAGATGCACTCGAGGGCGCCGATCCGAATGACGAACTGCTGTCGATCCAGATCGCCCAGCGCTTGCGCACACTCATCGCTACCGACGAACTAAAGCCCGGCGAGCGTTTGCGCGAACGCACGCTTGCCGAACGGCTGGATGTGTCGCGCACACCCTTGAGGGAAGCGTTGAAGGAACTGGCGGGCGACGGACTCGTCGTCGTGCTCCCCAAGCGCGGCGCGGTCGTGGCGGAATTGAGTCCGGCACAGATCGCCGAGAAGCTGGATGTTCTCGGCGTGATCGAGGCCTTCGGAGGCGAGATGGCCTGCCGGATGGCCACCGACGCGGAAATCGCCGAGATACGCGCGTTAAATCACGAGATGCATGCCGCCTATGAGCGGCGCGATCGAATGAACTATTTCCGCCTCAATCAGGCGATTCATACGAGCATCATCGCGGCGGCGAAGAATTCGACGCTCCAGCAGGTTCATGAGCGGTTGAACCGCCAGCTTTACCGCTATAGGTTCCAGGGAAGCGTGACGTCGGAGACGTGGCATACCGCGATCGATGAACACGAGGAGATAGTGAGGCTGTTATCGGCTCGCAATGGCGCAACGCTCGGGGAGCTATTAAGGCGGCATGTGCATAGCACATGGGAGCAGTTGGCGCCTGTTGGCGGCGCTGATGATGGAGAGGTCGAGGTACGTGCGAATGTTACGAACGCATAGTGCCCTGTGCTCTTAGTCACTTAGAAAGACAGGGTACTGCACCGAGTCTGGTCGTCTCTGGCATCGATTAGTCGATGCCATTGTCGGGCGCGCCGCTGGTAACGACGCTTTCGCGACTGAAGCCGAGTCTCACACGACAGCCCCGCGCCATAGACCATCGCCAATTTTCGCCGCAACAACGGCAAGGCAATCCGCAATGTCTGCAGGGGGTAATCGTCCGGATCGTGCAAAATCTGGCGGTAGTCACGTGAAGAGACGCTTGCAGTAGGGCTCGGCGGTTGGGAACTTTCTCGTATTCGGCGATTTTGCAAGTTGTTGATCCACCTGGCTTTTCACGATCAAACCGCCAGATTTTACTGAGATGGACCCGGTGCCCCCTCCGGGGGACACTAACGCACTCACTCAGACGTGCGGAGGTTCATCATGGAAATCGACGTTCTCGGCATCGATCTCGCGAAGCAGATCTTCCAGCTCCACGGCGCTGATCGTCGCGGCCGTGTCGTGCATCGATCGAAGGTCTCGCGGAGCTCCTTCTTCGAATCCGTGCGCACATTGAATCCCAAAGTGGTCGTCATGGAAGCATGCAGCACCGCCCACCACTGGGCGAGGTGTTTCCAGTCGATCGGTATCGAAGTCCGGCTGATCAGTCCGCAATATGTCGCACCGTTCGTCAAGACGAACAAGAACGATCGCAACGATGCGGAGGCGATTGTCGAGGCTGCCAGCCGACCCACGATGCGCTTCGTCACGATCAAATCGGTTGAGCAACAGGACATCCTGGCGGCACACCGCATGCGCGCCATTCTGCTACGTCACCGTACCGCGCTGATCAACCAGATACGTGGCCTGCTCGGCGAGCGCGGGCTGGCCATTTCGCGCTCACCGGAAGCCTTCAAGCGCGCGATGCCGGAATTGCTACGCACGAGCGCAGATGAACTGACCTCGTTTTGCCAGACGCTCCTCACCGAACTGCTGCAGCACCTGCGCGCCATAGAGGAGCGTGTTCATCTCATTGAGGCATCTATCCAGTCGTTCATGAAGACGTCGGCGCTCTGCAGGAAGATCGCCGAGATCCCTGGTATCGGTCCGATTACCGCCACGGCTGTTGTTGCAGCGGTCGGCGACGCCAGGCAGTTTCGCAACGCCGGGCATCTGTCCGCCTGGCTGGGTCTCGTGCCTCGACAGTATTCGATGGCGGCAAACCCCGCCTGCAAGGCATCAGCCGACGCGGCGACACATACTTGCGGACCTTGCTCACTCACGGCGCTCGAGCTGTTTTGCGCTATGCACCGACAAAAAGTGATCCGCAAAGTATCTGGCTTCAAGAGTTGATGGGGCGACGCGGGCATAACTGCGCGGTGGTCGCATTGGCCAACCGGAATGCGCGGATCATTCAGGCACTGCTCAGCAGCGATGGGACCTATGTGCCGCGAAGCGCCGCAGCATAACGGCCTAAAACCGCTTGCAAGGAGGCGACACCCACCCAGGTTTGCGAAGCTTCTCAAAGCGATGACGAAATAGGTTGAACCAGCATCCTGAAGCCTGTTTTTCGTGCCGGCTGCCACTTATGGCGAGCCGCGATTTTGCTAAGGACGGGGTGCGCGGATCTCATCGAGGCTGCGGGCGTGCTTCGGCAACTGCCCATCTGGCAAGCCGGATACATGCATGCAGACCGTTTCGACATCACGAACAAGAAGCTTGCAAAAAGCGTCGGGTCCATACATGCACGAAAAGGACGATTACCCCGTGTTGGCGGAAGTGACAGGGCGAAAGCAGTCCTTTTTCCTGCAGCAGATGATCGAGGGCGGTCTCGACGCGCTCAAAGAAACTTGGTTGTCGCCCGAAACGTTGGCGAAGGTTCGAAGTGGTGCTTTGCCAGATCTCCTGGATGAACGCCGCACGACCTCGGATCTGTTTGACCACCGTGTTAGTGATCCGGCACCTTAGACGGAGCAGCCCTGGGTTATTGTTCGCGGCTCGGCAAGATCGGGTTCGTTTTCAACATAGAGGAAGAGGATTCAATGAACAAACAAGAACTGGTCGACGCGGTTGCATCGGAGTCGGGTACGAGCAAGAGCGCCGCTGAAGAGGCGATCAACGCAGTTTTGAACACGATCTCGAAGGAAGTTGCGGCAGGAAACGCCGTTCAACTCGTCGGCTTCGGCACGTTCGGACGTGGCGAGCGGGCAGCACGAACGGGGCGAAACCCAGCGACCGGTGAAGCAATGGAAATTGCGGCAGCGAAAACCGTCAAATTCACGGCGGGCAAGGCGTTCAAGGATGCCGTTAATCAGTCGTGAAGCAGCGGTGCGTTGTCGTCCAGCTACGTCAGAATAGCTGGTTATCCAACGGCAGCAGGTTGATGAGTTTGACCGCGGTGAGGCGTTCGGATCCGTCGGCGTGAATGGACCGGATCATGACGCGCTGCCCGCGCGCTTCACCCAGGACCTCGACGATGCGATCGCGATAGCGCGCGATGGTGCCGCGCGGCGGCTTTCGATTCTTGCGGCTGCGACCGGTCGGAGAGGGCATAAGCGGATGGAGGCGGCTGCGTCAATCGCATTATGCCAATGCGCGACGCCGGCGTTGGGTTTTCACGCCACAGCAACAAAAGAGCGAAGGGTCATGCGACGCATGGTTGTACGTTCGTCCGCCGTTTATGGACAAGGGTCTTAGCCGTCACCCGGATCCGTGCCGGCGAGAAACTGTTCAAGTACAACGGAAGGCGACTGTCCTGAAGCGAAGCGCAGCACCAGAACGAGCGATCGGTCGCGGAAGACGGACATATCTTTTCCTTCGATTTGGACGATGGGTGGGTGATCGACGGTGCGCAGAGTGGGAATTTGGCGCGCTGGATCAATCATAGTTGCACGCCTAACTGTGAGGCCGAACAGGTCGGAAGTCGCGTTTTCATTCTCGCACTTTGCAAGATCGAGCCGGGGGCTGAACTGTTCATTGACTATCAGCTCTCTGTCGAAGACGGGAAGACGTCGGCGCTCAAGAAGCTCTATGCGTGTCGCTGCGGTTCCGGGGCGTGTCGGGGCACGATGCTCGCAGTGTCGCGTAAAGCTTAGCGAGCTTGGGTGTCATGCTGGCCAAAATGTCAATAGCGACTTCGTTGGACCCGGTCGCCGTTAGATATGCTGGTCAGCGTACTGACAGGGATTCTTATGGCCGCACACAAGTGGACGTTCGCGTCGCGCTTCAAACGCAATGCGTTTGGATGGAGATCTTCGCTGCCGATTCAGCGTCTAAAAGAAGCGGTGACAGAGATCCGTTCCGCCGCCCGCTCAGATCGCGTGCTTGCCGCCGAAGGAGCCGTGCTGCTTCTTGAGAAGCTTTCGCCAGCGCTCGAACATGTCGACAGCTCGTCCGGTGCGCTGGGCGGTGCCGTCAATCGCGTAATCGACGCCCTCGTGCCGGTGATCGCGGCGGCGGATGTGACGCACGCAGTCCGGCAACGGTGGCTTGAAAGACTTTTTGACGCATTGCAAGACGATCGGATGCCGTACATTGAGAGTCTAGGTGAACAGTGGGGCACCTTGTGCGTCGCACCCGAGCTCGCATCCCAATGGGCGGATCAACTGCTTCCACTTGTGAACCACGTGCTCGGCGCGGAAGGAAATAACTATTTCGTCGGTACTGTTCCATGCCTGAGTGCGCTCTATGCTGCAGGCCGGTTCGACGAAGTGGTCGACCTTGCGAACCGCGATCGGCTAAAGTTCTGGTGGTATCGTCGGTGGGCCGTTGACTCGCTCGTCGCGCTGGGGCGTCCCGCCGATGCGCTTCGTCTTGCCGAAGCGAGCCGAGGGCTGAACGCTCCAGAAAGCGCGATAGCACGCGCCTGCGAGGCCATCCTTCTTGATTGTGGGATGACCCAAGAAGCCTATCAGCGCTATGCGATCGCGGCCAATCGAGCGGGCACCTATCTAGCAACTTTCCGAGCGATCACGAAGAAGTATCCGACACGGCCGCCCGAAAGCATATTGGCCGATCTCGTCAGGTGCGAGCCCGGTTCGGAAGGTAAATTGTTCGCGGCTGCCAAAGATGCTGGCCTCTTCGACCTGGCGGTGTCGCTGTCGAGGCAAAGCCCCACGGATCCGAAAACGCTCACAAGGGCGGCGCGAGACTACGTAACGAAGCAGCCGCACTTCGCGATAGGCTGCGCACTGGCAGCGTTGCGCTGGATCGAAGCGGGGTATGGCTATGAGATCACCGCAATCGACGCGCTCGATGCCTATGACGCCCTAGTTGCAGCGGCGGCGGCTAGCGAGACCCCTAGATCCGACGTCGACGCTCTTGTGAAACAACTGATCCGGGATAGCAGTTCGTTCATAGGGAGGGTGTTAGATGCGCGATTGCAATTGGACCGGCGATAGCGAAGCGACTCGCGCGAGGTTAGTCACAGCCCTCCGTCTTTTGCCTTACCCTTCCGGTCTTAGTTCAGCGACCGAAGCAGAGGCACCCGATGTCCATGCACGACGGTGCGGCAAGCCAACCGGCGAGCCTCACTCTATCTATTCATTGATAGACAGTGATAAGCCGGGTACCGAGAAAGACTGCTACGACGTTCATCTCCAAACGCCTCGACTTTTTGCTTCGTCGGACGTCGTTGTACGAACGCCCGCTGCGCGGCGAAAGTGCGTCTCGTGCAGAGCGGGTGTCGTAGATAGATTTGAAGTGGTCATGGTCTAGCGATGCGACGGTCAAAAATGTCTGGCCCGCGGCGACATGCAACGACATATCGGGTTCTTCAAGCGCGAACCGTCGGTTCTGAAGACCGGTCGGCTCGCCAAGCGAATCGGGCGTGGCACAGCCGGCGGTGGAGCGATTCCCACTGTGTAGTACTACAGCCGTAGGTACGCCGGAAGCACACCTCCGCGTCGTCGATAATGACACTGCTGGGCTCGGTACTGATG
>NZ_FCOG02000479.1 GCF_001544975.2 Caballeronia arationis
GGTGGACGGCGAGCGCCCGAGCATTCGGGCCATGGCCCGAATGCTCACATCCTGCAGTCGTAGGCTTGCGATGGCGATGCGTTCTTCAGGTTGAAGCTGCTGGTATGAAGTAGTTTTGTCGGGCATTGCAACACCTTATACGAGATAGGTGTTGCACCTCGCTTTTGATAGCGCCGCGTTTAATCAACCAGTTGAGACTCTCGACTGCGAATAAATCAGCAGCGGGGTCCTCCGCTTCAGGTCGCGACACGTTTGGACATCAATCTCACTCCGGCGCCAAACACGGTCCATCCCAATATCGTCGAGACATTCATGAAGGGCATGAGGCTAACGATTCCCCAGAAGCCCACTATTTTTGCGGTCGGCGACGGTGCCGAGCGACGCACTGAGATGTTCATAGGATGAAGCCCCGCGATGTTCGTGCGAACCCAACTGCCCGAAAAATACCGGTTTGCTATGGCTGCGAATGCCGTCCAGACTAGGCAAAGTGCAGTTGAGAAGATGTAGAGCAATGTTAGGATATGCATTAATTCAATCTTTGGGTTTGACCGGGTTGGCCTGTCTTTCCTAGAAGCGGTCGCTGAAATAGAGCAAGAGGCATCAGTCGACGCCTTGTTGGCGAGCGCCTGCGCAGGTCTTCGTTTGAGCATCCGCGAGTGAGAGTAGGAATTACCGCTCATCAGGAAATGCAATGACGGGAGTAAGACTATACACCCGCCGGACTTCACCGCCGTTTCTCCAAAGCGGAAGACGTCTGCGCTCAGTGAACAACACATCGACGGCCCTCGATGAGATGCTGGTTGAACCATCGCACATGAGTCCGGTGGACGCGCACAGATAGATTTCTGTGGCCCCCGCGCGGAAGTGACAAAATGGCGCGGCGGACGCACCGAAGGTCGGTCATACAAGCATCGTGAATGTCTTCGAGCATGAGGCCTTGCTAGTGTGCTCGACGCGTTATTCTATAGGATGTCGAAATTCATTGATAACGATAATAACCAGCGCAACGGCATATCTCCATTGCCTGACAACGCCGTGCGCTGGCCACGTTCAAGAAAATTTGGTTCGTCAGTAAAAACTGTGGGTCGACGGAGGCTCGGGTAGTTTTCCAAGTGCATGATAAAGCGCGATTTCTGTCG
>NZ_FCOG02000205.1 GCF_001544975.2 Caballeronia arationis
ACGAAGTCACTAAGATGTATCGGCTCTTCCGGCAAAACGAATAGGACTATCTTTACAATTGTGGGTAATCCTGAGGTGGTACGTGCAGGGCGTCGACTTTGACGCGGCCAAACGGCAGCTCACGATTGCCGTGGACTTTGTTGCCGGCAGCCGCTTCGCCTACCCCGGCGTCGCCGGCGAGCACCCGGTGCACGACACGCAAATCAAGCGGCTGCGGCACCTGAACTTCTTTCAGCACGAATGCTATCTCGAGGTCCGGGTGCCGCGCGTGCGCTTGCCGGACGGCGCGGTGCGGTTGGCAGAACCCGACTGGATGGGCAAGCTGGATGGATTTGCGCTGCTGTTTGAAGCGCTCGTGCTGACGCTGTGCCGGGAGATGACATTTGCGGCGGTAGCCCGTCTGGTGAACCTGTCGTGGTATCGCGTGAAGGCCATCTGTGATCGTTACGTGGACCTGGCCGCGTCCGCGACTGACTTGTCCAAAGTCACCGCGGTGGCCATTGACGAAACTTCGTGCCGACGTGGCCACGACTATGTCTCGCTGGTCGCCGACATGGACGGCAGGCGCGTGGTCTTCGTCACGCCGGGCAAGGATGCAGGCGTTGTCGAACGCTTTGCCAATCACCTGGAGGAACACAACGCAACGCCTGCGCAGATCAAATCGGTCAGCATCGACATGTCGCCCGCCTTCATCAGAGGCGTGGACGAGCATCTGCCCGATGCGCGCGTCACGTTCGACAAATTTCATGTGGTGGCGCACGCGTCCAAAGCGCTCGATGGTGTGCGCCGCGAACATCAGAAGACCGATCCCGCACTGAAGGGCATGCGCTGGTCGTTGCTCAAGGATGCTGACAAGCTCAACCTCGCGCAACTGACCGATCTCGAGGCGCTGATCAGCCAGTACACCACGAACCGCACCGCCCGTGCCTGGATGTACCGCGAGCAGCTGCGCGAGATTCTCGATCGCAAGCAGATCCATGTGCTCTCTAAGATGCTGCGCCGGTGGTGCACCGGCGTCATGCGTTCCAAGGTCGAACCGATGAAGGACGTCGCACGCATGATCCTTCGTCATTTCGACCGCATCGTCGCCTGGGCCCAGACGCGCCAGACCAACGGCTTCATTGAATCCATCAACGGCCTGTTTCAAGCTGCCAAGCGCAAGGCCCGGGGATACGTCAGCTTCAAAACCATGCGAACCGTGCTGTTCCTCATCGCCGGAAAGCTCGACTTCTCGGCCTTCAACCAACATGCCTCGTAAGCCGCATCACCCACTCCACTTTTGAAATAGCCTCTTTAACGATCCCCGGTGGTTTCCCAGCAACAGAGATGTCAACATGATCTAGGCCTTCGACGCACAGCCGCCGACGGTGCTCGAGGAATGTTGCGGCCGACGTATGCCGGTCGCATCGGGCAGCACGCGGCCAGTTTGAGACATTCGACGCGGCTCCAGAGATCGTTGACAATCGCCAAACGTAGTTAGAAACGCCCCGTCGTATCCTAAATTCCTGCGTACAAACCGTACTGTCCAAATCTAACGCTGAAGCGCATGCTAGGCAATTCCACCGGGGGGCTCGGTCACGGGACGGTCGCCCTGTCCAACATGCCCTCAGTGATCGGAGCGCGAAATGGCAGACGCACCAAACGACAAATCAGTTCTACCACCCGAACCAAAGCCATCGCCAATTCTGCCGCTCGCAACGGTGCTGCCAGCGGTCAACTCGCTCGTCTCGACTCTAGCGTGGCCTGTATTTGCTGTGTGGGTCATATTGTTCGTTGCCAACCATCATACGGCCCTTGTCTGTGACATCGCGCGGTTAAGTCCGTACATCCAGACTGGCGAAATTTATGCTGGCCCGTTCTCGATGTCCGTGCAGACGGCACAGAGTATTGCGAACGCGCTGTCCGCACCGGCAGAGGGTGACTTGACCCCAGCGCCCCCAGAAGCTGCCCAAAAACTCGCCACACAGGCGGTACATAGTTTGGACGCTTCTGGTATTGCCGCTGCCTCGACGGCCTTGCGCATGCTCTGGGTCGATCCGAATCCCGGAAACAACATCAACCTGCAGGTCGCCTTCCAGAAGCTCGGGTTTGTCGTCGTCAAGATCCAAAACGATAACGTCATATCGGAAGCATTTAGGCTGGCACAGTCCTTCGATGTGGTCATCACCAACATGCAGCGGGGTCAGGAGGGCGACGCCGGCCTCAACACGATCAAGGTGGTTCAGAGCATCCAGCCCGGCATCCCTGTCATCGTCTATTCGGCGGGGTGGGCCCAAACTAACTTGGGCAGGGAAAAGACGTATGGCGTCAGTCTCATCTCGAACCGCACGGACCTGGTCTTTCAGAAGGTCGTGGACATTGCGCAAGCGCTGATCAAACCTGCCCCTCGCTCCCCGGCCGCTACGGTCCTTGGCTCTCCCAGTCTCAACCATTTAGGCTGACGCGGGTTGAGACCAGCGCTGGAGTAAGTGCAAAACCACCAGCACATCTGATTCTCCTTACAGGCCTGTCGGAGAACGCCAGGCCTTTCGTTACCGTCCAATGCCGTGCCGAACGACCGCTGTGAAAAGCGCTGTTCGACCGCTTAGGATCGGGTGCGCCCCGTCGCGACGAGCCGCAAGCCGCCAAGGCTGGGACGTGCAATGACCTGGCAGTAGACGGGGGTGCTGGCGTTGCCTGATGCTCCGCGAGCCAGCGCCTCAGACAGTCATGCCGAAGCCCAGAATGCGAATTAAGTTCCGGAATTTCTCTTCGTTTTCAAGCCGGACCACCAGTTGTCGATCGCCGGCGCGTATACACAAACCGGCCGTTTCTCTATGCGTGGCGATCATGGCGGCGATTTCCGCATTCTCACAATCGATCAGCAATGCGGTGCCCGAGATTTTCAGCGCCTTGCCCTGTTTCTCCGTGGCCTTGATGAAGGACTCCACCGTTTCTGGCAGGGGCTGGTCTTCCCGGCTCTGCAGAAACGCTCGAAATTCGGCAATGTCGCACCCTTTTTCAATCGCTCCAACCGCCTTTTGGCGGTCCAGCCGCCAACTTTTATCCGTTGCCTCTACGGCCCAGGTATCCAGCGTTAGCGATTCTTCCGTCGACGGGCTTCCGCCGACGACATTTACCTGCAGACTGGGCAAGACAGAAAGCCTGACGCTCGGCTGGATCGGAGTGGGCGTGTAATCTTCAACCGATCCGAGGCACCAGGCACCCAGCGGTGTCACGCGGAAGTAGATCAGGCCGTCGTAGCGGCTTAGGAATTCCAGATCGTCCGTCCCCCACAGGTCGCCAAAGTCGTTACGCGCTTCAGTCGGTTCGATGAAGGCGACATCAATGATGCCGAGGGCGGCGGCGTATTCGAACAGGACGCAGAGCAGATAGCGGAACTGCAGAATCTCCCAACTATGATGGAAGCCGTTATTGCCGAGGCTGCCATATTGCGCGTCGCTGATGTAAAGCTTCCAAGGGTTGTGCGTCACGTCAAACGTGTGACCGGTCGCCTGCATGAACCGGGAAAAGTCATCGACGTCGATCCACGCTCCAACCGGACAGAGCCGCAGTATTCCATTAATAGCGGCGCGACGGGGCGCCAGGGCAGTCATGACGCGACCTTTCGATTTCTGCCCCTTGATGACGTCAACGCGGCTGAACTCGTCAAACAGACTGGATTTGAGCCACTTGTTCCAGATCGTGCCCAAGACGCTGGCTTGGGAGGAAGCCAAAGCTTTCCGTCCCGCTGTGCTCAACGCCAGTTTGCTGCCGTTCCGTTGCGCCAGTCCGGCAGCCTGAAGCATGAGCGGCCACGAGAACGCCTTGATCGGGCCGATTTCCTGATCCCATTGATCCTGCCTAGGTTTGTGGGCATAAAAATCGCCGCCAGCGAGGTTCTCCGTCAACAGGCGCAGCGTGGCTGCGCCGGGCAGCGATGTCTTGTCGCTGACCTGGATCTTGCCCTGATCCGTCAGACGCAGCAGAACCGACAGATCCACCAGGGCATCGCGCTCGGTGTGTCGCATCGTCAGCCGGTTTTCGCCGATCTCCTCCGGAAGCGTTTCGATTGTGCTCAGCCTGACGGGCTCAGGTTCGGGCACGAAGGCTTTTAGTCGCTCTCGCAGATCATCGGGCAGGCTGTAACACCCATCCTGGTGATACAAAAAGAGGCCCAATGCCGTCGGCGGTCCATAATACGAATAGCTGCGGCCACTCTCCTTGACCGTGAAATCGGGCAACCGTCCGTATTTCGCCCGGAACCGGTTTCCATCAAAGAGACCGTCCAGGGCGTATGCGGTCTCCGCCACCGCCATACGCTGGATGTCGTCCAGACGATCCCAGAGTGCTCGCAGTCCGTCCCCGGCGAGACTTCGCAGGATCGCCCCGACCAGCAGGTCTTTCCTGCCGGTGGGGGAGGCGTCAGGGAGCCAGCGCATCAGCGATTTCAACTGGTCGACGGTGAGGCGGGGGAGCACTTCGTTCAACGTGTTCATCAGCAAAATTGGTGTGTCTGTCAGGGAAGATGACCCGCATTATCTTCGACATCTACGGCTCGTTCGCCTTGTTACAAGGTAGGATGCCAATCCTGTCAGAATTTCAATAGCGATACGACAAGCCGCGCCTCATTCATGTCAGCAAGTCCACCTAACGCCGCGCCCAGGCCCGAACCGGATCGCCTCGCTGGACTCGTAGAGCGCGTCACGTTCCACAACGCTGATAGCGGCTTCTGCGTCCTGCGGCTGAAGGTCAAGGGCGAGCGTGAACTCATCACCCTGGTCGGGCACACTCCGACCGTAGCGCCAGGGGAGTACGCCTCAGCGTCGGGTACGTGGGTCACGGATCGCGAGCACGGCAGACAGTTCAAGGCGGTCTTCGTCAGGATTTCGCCACCGAACACGCTGAATGGCATCGAGCGCTACCTCGGCTCCGGGATGGTCAAGGGTATCGGTCCGGTATACGCCGGTCGGCTGGTCAGGGCCTTCGGTGCCGCCGTGTTCGACATCATTGAGCAGACACCTGAGCGGCTTCGGGAGGTCGAGGGGATTGGTGCGATACGTGCCCAAAAGATCACCTCGGGCTGGGCCGATCAGAAGATCATCCGCGAGATCATGGTCTTCCTGCATGGCAATGGCGTTTCGACGTCTCGCGCCGTGCGCATTTTCAAAACCTATGGCCAGGACGCCATCGCTATCGTCACGGAAAATCCTTACCGGTTGGCCCGGGACATTCGTGGCATCGGGTTCCTGTCGGCCGATACCATCGCGCAGAAGATCGGTATCGCACATGACTCCCCGCTGCGTGCGCGGGCCGGCGTCTCCTACGCGTTGTCAGAAGCAGCCGGAGAAGGCCACTGCGGCTTGCCGCGGAGCCAGCTTGTGTCGCTTGCCGTGAAGCTGCTTGAAATCCCGCAACCCATCATCGAGGATGCGATCGACCAGGAACTGGCAGAGGAAGTCGTGATCGCCGATACCGTTGACGGCGTTCCGAGCGTTTTCCTCGCGCCGCTGTACAACGCCGAGCGTTCCATCGTCTCGCAGGTGCAGCGCCTGAAGTCTGCATCGCCGCCATGGACCGCACTTGACGCCGACAAGGCAATTCCGTGGGTTGAACAGAAGCTCGCGATCCAGCTTGCCGATAGCCAGAAGCAGGCTATCCGTCTGGCTCTCTCGTCAAAGCTGCTGGTCATCACGGGCGGGCCTGGCGTCGGGAAGACGACACTGGTCAATTCGATACTGACGATCCTGCGTGCAAAACAGGTGAAGGCGTTGTTGTGCGCGCCAACCGGACGGGCGGCCAAGCGGTTGTCGGAATCGACCGGGCTCGAAGCCAAGACGATCCACCGGCTGCTTGAAGTGAATCCAGCCAATGGGCAATTCAAGCGCAACGAGGAATCGCCGCTCGAATGTGATCTGCTGGTGGCCGACGAGTGCTCGATGGTTGACGTGCCGCTGGCGAACCAGTTGCTGAAGGCGGTGGCGAGCGCCACCGCGGTGATCTTCGTCGGGGACGTGGATCAGCTGCCGTCCGTTGGCCCTGGACAGGTTCTCGCGGATCTGATCGAGTCGGGCGCGGTGCCTGTCGTGCGCCTCACCGAGGTGTTCAGGCAGGCCGCCACTTCGCGCATCGTCCGGAGCGCCCACCAGATCAATCAGGGTCTGTTTCCGTCCCTACCGGAAAAAGGCGAAGAGTCGGATTTCTATTTCGTGTCCGCTGATGAACCCGAAGCGATTGCCCAAACCGTCGTAGACCTGGTCAAGACCCGGCTACCCAGAAAATTCCAGCTGGATCCCGTGCGCGATATTCAGGTGCTGTGCCCGATGAACCGCAGTCTGACCGGTGCTCGCGGCATCAACCAGATGTTGCAGGAGGCGCTGAACCCGCCGGGCGAACACAGTATCGAGAAGTTTGGCTATCGCTTCAGCGTAGCCGATAAGGTCATGCAGATCGAGAACAACTACGACAAGAACGTCTATAACGGCGACATCGGATTTGTGACCCACATCGACGCTGAAGAGCAGGAGCTCACAGCGACCTTTGATGAGCACATCGTAACCTACGCATTTGGCGAACTGGATGAGCTGGTGCTGTGTTACGCGACGACCATCCACAAATCCCAGGGATCGGAATATCCGGTTGTGGTGATTCCCGTCTCGATGCAGCACTACATGATGCTCAAGCGGAACCTGATCTACACCGGCATCACGCGAGGCAAGCGCCTCGTTGTACTGGTCGGGCAAAAGCGTGCACTGGCGATTGCGGTCAAGGGCAAGCAAACCGAACGTCGCTGGTCGAAACTCGCAGAATGGTTATCTCCCTGATCCGCGCGTGTCAATGCAAACGCTGCCTAAGGCCGTCTTCGGCCAGTTGGGGCGGCACACCCGCTTCCTTCTCCAGGCGAAGCGGTGACTCGCGTGGCCTGCACTGTCACGCCATGCGCAGATCCATTTAGAACGGCCTTTCATCTCCGTTCTGCGACGCCCCCGCGGCCATCGACGTCTGTCGGTATCCATCGCACAGCACAAGACGAAATCAACCGCGAAATACGAATACCCCGGGATGGCGACAGACCATTATGCGGCGTCCCTGCGTAGCGCGCTGATAAAATCCTGCTCAGAAGGATCACCCTCCAAGGTCAGGACAGTCATGGATTATCGCGTCAGCTACGAACACAGCCTGAAGAATGCGCCGGACGAATTTATCGTCCACGTCCCATCGCAGCTCGTGGAAGATGTACCGGCTAATGTGCCGCGCGCGCTCCTGCCTGAATACATCACCGACCTGATCCTAAAGCGCTCGCCGCATATCGGGAAAATCCGGTATCTGCGGATTCTCTGACGAAGACATTCAGCTAATGTCTAACGAGGCTCCGCCTCAGACCGACGAGTTGTACGGGTGACTGCGGAGCGCTGGCGGTGTAAGGTGGCTCCGGTCGAGCCGGCTGGGACGTGCCCAGCGATGTACGAGCTCGAAGCTCAATGGGTCCGAAGACCCGTGGACGACCGGAGCCAATCATGACGTTATCACAGAGTGTGTG
>NZ_FCOG02000215.1 GCF_001544975.2 Caballeronia arationis
GGTGGGGGTGAAGCGGCGACGCGCAACGCAAGTCGGCGCGCACCGCCGCAAACGCAAGGTTACGCCGTCGTCAGCTTGAAAAACGCCACTGCCTGCGTCAGCCGCCGTCCCTGTTCGTCGAGCGATTGTGAGGCCGCCGCCGCTTCCTCGACGAGCGCCGCATTCTGCTGCGTCACCTGATCCATCTGGGCGATCGCCACATTCACCTGCTCGATGCCGCGGCTCTGCTCGCCCGACGCTGCGGCGATTTCGCCCATGATGTCGCTCACGCGCGCGACCGCCTGCAGGACGTCGGCCATCGTCGACCCGGCCGTGCTGGCGAGCGCGGAGCCGTCCGCGATCGTTTCGACCGAGACGTTGATCAGTTCCTTGATCTCCTTCGCTGCGGTCGACGAACGCTGCGCGAGACTGCGCACTTCCGACGCCACCACCGCGAATCCACGTCCTTCTTCACCGGCGCGCGCGGCTTCGACCGCGGCGTTCAGCGCGAGGATGTTGGTCTGAAACGCGATGCCTTCGATGATCCCGGTGATGTCCGCGATCTTCGACGAACTGCTGCTGATCGACGACATCGTGTCGACGACGCGTCCCACGACCGCATTGCCCTGTTGCGCGACCGCCGACGCAGTGGCGGACAGCGTGCTCGCCTGCTGCGCGTTCTCCGCGTTCTGCCGGACCGTCGCGGTGAGCTGTTCCATGCTCGACGCGGTCTCTTCGAGCGACGCGGCCTGCTGCTCGGTGCGCGTCGACAGGTCGATGTTGCCCGTCGCGATCTGGCTCGATCCGGTCGCGATGCTGTCGGCCGACGCGCGAACGTCGCCGATCAGCCCGACGAGGCTCTTCTGCATCGCGCTCATCGACGCGAGCACGCTGTCCGGATGGGCGCGATCCGCGTCGGCGACCGGACCGAGATCGCCACTCGCCACGCGCCGCGCCACTTCGCCGAGTTGATCGGGTTCGGCGCCGAGCGCGCGCAGGATGCCGCGCGTGATGAACACGCCTGCGAGCAACGCTGCCAGAACCGATCCCAGGCACACCCCGATCACCAGCATCCGTTGATTCGCGTAGTGCTCCGCCGACTCCTTCACGAGTTGCGCTTCGCGGATGTTTGTTGCGTCCGAATAGCCCTGAGTCGCCTTGACGAGCGACGCGAGGAGCGGACGGCACTCGCCGTTCATCTTCGCGATGGCTTCCGCGTGCTTGCCCTTGAGCGCGAGATCGACGATTGCGAGCGCGACCGGACCGTAGAGCGACTCGATGCGATCGATCTCCGCGATGCGTGCGCGTGTGTCGGCGCTGGCGTCGGTCGAGCGGGCGATCATGTCGTTGAGTTTGCGCAGGTTGTTCTGTACGTCCTCGTGGGCCTGCGTGACCGCGGCCTTTTCGATGTCGAGATCCGCGGGCTCCGTGACGAGCACCAGATTGCGCGCGGCGATCGCGCGCCGGTCGACGGCGGTCCGCACGTCTTCGGCCACGTTCGCGCGGGCGTTGATTCCGTCGACGTAGCTCGAAAAACGCTCGTTCGAGGCGCTGAGCGCCTCGATGGACAAGCCGGACACGAGCAGGACGGCGCCCGTGAGCAATCCGAAGCCGATGGAAAGTTTCGTCCTGACAGTCATACGCTGCGTGTGCATTTTTCTTTATTCGTGACGGTTGTGGAAGCTTACGACGGCTTTACGGCCGCACGGCGCCCCGACTTGAGGTGAACGAAAGATCGACTGGGACGCGCAAACGTTTTACGTCGAAATATTCTTCGCAAGGCGCGAGGGCAGACCGTTCGGGACGGCGACGGCCGGTTCCAGCGGCCATGGCGGAGGCGGTCTGTTGTAAATTCGCCATTTGCAATGGTGTTACAAAAACTTACACTCCGTGCCCGAATGGTTTAGGTTCGACAACGGCGAAGCGATGAGAACGGGGTTTTTAGCAGCAGCGGGGACGAGCCTGGTTTTGGCGGCATGCGGCGGCGGTGGCGGAGACAGCGGCAGTTCGGGACCCACGCTCGGTCCGTCGGCGGAGGGGCTATACAACGGCACCGTCAACGACCGGCAGGCGACGGTGCTGGTCACGGACGACGGACGGTTCTACAGCGAGTACGCGGTTGCGGGAACGAGCCTGATTGCCGGCGTCGTGACGGGTACGGTCGTGTCGGTCAGCGGAAGCCTGCCGAGCGGCACCGGGACCGACTACAACTACGAAGGCCAGGGCACAAATTCGGTCTCGCTCAGCGGCTCGTACTCGGCGAAGCAGTCGATCAAGGCGACGATCGCCTACTCCGGCGGCGTCAAGTCGGCGTTCAGCGGAAGTTACGACACGAGCTACGACGCGGCGCCTTCGCAAGCTGCCGTGTCGGGCACGTTCAAAGGCACGAGCGCCACCAATATCGGCTCGAACGTCGCTCTCGACAGCGTCACGCTCACCGCCGACGCAGCCGGCAACATCACTGGCAACGGCACCAACTGCGCGTTCACGGGGACTATCCGGCCGCACGCGAAGGGCAACCTGTACGACGTCGGCCTGACGTTCGGTTCGGGCAGCGGCTGCGCGTACCCCAGCTCGTCCGCGACCGGCCTCGGCGTCATGAACGGCAACGTGATTCATGCGTTCGTCCAGACGCCTTCGAAGGCGGGCGTGCTGTTCGTCGGAACGAAACAAGTTCAGTGACCTGACAGGCCGGACTCCCGCGAGTCCGGCGTGGCGTGCGATGCGTCGTCCGGCGCCGGGCGTTGTGCCCTGCGGAAAAGCGCCTTAACGTTCGGTATCTTCCTTCACGAACTCCCTGCGCCGACCATGCTCCCCGATCCCTCGCTTCTCGCCGAATGGCTGCCCGTCTGCAATGGTTCCGAAGTCGGACCTGCATCCGCATCGGCATTCGTCGTTGCAGACGAGCGGATCGTCGTGTGGCGCGACGAGTCCGGGCGCGTGCAGGTCTGGCGCGACTACTGTCCGCATCGCGGCGCGCAATTGTCGCTCGGCTCCGTGCGGGCAGGCGAACTCGTCTGCCCGTATCACGGATGGCGCTACGACACGAGCGGACAATGCGTGCACATTCCGTCGAACCCTTCGCTTGTTCCTCCCAAACGCGCATGCGCCCGCAGCTTTCACGCCGCTGAAAAGTACGGCGTGATCTGGATATGCCTCGGCGAACCGGCTCGCCCGCTCGACTTCTTTCCCGAATACGACCTGCCCGGCGCGCGATGCATCAATCTCGCGCCGCAGACGGTGCGGTCGTCGGGCCCGCGCGTGGTCGAGAACTTTCTCGACATGGCGCACTTCCCGTTCGTCCACACGGGGATACTCGGCGACCCTGCACACACCGAGGTACGGGACTACGATGTCGCCGAAGCCGATGGCGGCCTCGAAGCCACGCAGTGTTTTTTCTGGCAACCGGCGGGACTGCCGGGGCAGCCGGGCGCCGAAATCGAATACGTGTATCGCGTGAAGCGTCCACTCGTCGCGAGCCTCAGCAAGAAGGCGGGCAGCGGGCAGGGCGCGCTGCACATCATGATCGCGGTGTCGCCGGTGTCTGCTACGGAAAGCCGCGCTTGGCTCGTCTCCGCGCATGAAGACGACGCGGTCCACACGGACCAGCAGCTCTACGATTTCAACATGGAGATCCTCGTGCAGGACACGCCGATCGTCGAGTCGCAATATCCGAAGTACCTGCCGCTCGACATGGCGGCGGAACTGCATCAGCGTTGCGACCGGATGTCGGTGGCGTATCGCCGATGGCTGTCGGCGCAGACGTTCGGCTATGGCACGTCGCTGGGCGCGCAGGGCGCGTGACTGCAGCGGGGCGCAGTTCATTGCCTGCGCGTGGATCGTAGAGCAGGATCAGTGGATCAGGGCCGGGGCGACGTGTGCTGCGATCGGCACATGAGCGTAATCTGTCGGCTGCATGCATGGCGGGGACAGCCACGCGGTCTTCGGTTTTCACTCACTCTTACGGGGCGCTTTCGCAATGGAATATCGTCAACTGGGCCGCTCGGGCCTCAAGGTGTCGACCATCACGCTGGGTACGATGACGATGGGCGGCAAGGGCAAGTTTGCCAGCGTCGGTGACGTCGGCCTCGACGATGCGCGTCGCCAGATCGACATGTGCATCGACGCGGGCGTCAACCTGATCGATACCGCGGACGTCTATTCGGGCGGCGCGTCGGAGGAGATCGTCGGCGAGGCGCTCGGCGGCAAGCGGAAGGGCGGCGTACTGATCGCGAGCAAGGCGCGCTTTCCGATGGGCGATGGCCCGAACGATCGCGGATTGTCGCGTCATCATCTGATCCAGGCCTGCGAGGCGAGCCTGCGGCGCCTGAAGACCGATGTGATCGATCTCTATCAAGTGCACGAATGGGACGGCCTGACGCCGCTCGAAGAGACGCTCGAAGCGCTCGACCTGCTCGTGCGGCAGGGCAAGATCCGCTATGTCGGCTGCTCGAATTACGCGGGCTGGCATCTGATGAAGGCGCTCCATGTGAGCGAGCGCGACCGCCTGCCGCGCTTCGTGAGCCAGCAGATCCACTACACGCTCGAAGCGCGCGAGGCCGAATACGAACTCGTCCCGATCGCGCTCGATCAGGGCCTGAGCATTCTGGTCTGGAGCCCGCTCGCGGGCGGATTGCTGTCCGGCAAGCACCGGCGCGACAAGACGCCGGAAGGCACGCGGCAGCTCGCGGGCTGGACCGAGCCGCCGATCCGCGATGAGGATCGTTTGTGGTCGATCGTCGACGTGCTCGTGGAGGTCGCGGGCGAACTGAACGTATCGGCGGCTCAGGTCGCACTCGCATGGACGCTCGGTCGTCCGGCGGTTGCGTCGGTCGTGATCGGCGGGCGCAGCGAGGCGCAGTTGCGCGACAACCTTGGCGCGGCCGATCTGACGCTGAGTGCCGAACAGCGCGAGCGGCTCGACAAGGTGAGCGCGCCGCCGCTGCTTTATCCGTACTGGCATCAGGCGCAGACGGCGAGCGACCGGCTCAGTGCCGCCGATCTGTCGCTGCTGCGGCCGCATTTGACAAAGTAGCCGGCACGTCGCCTAAAGCGTGTGCAGCGGTCCGGTTGCTTTCGCGGCGCCGCCATCGGGGCGAGCAGCGCCGCGAAATTGAATGCCAGTTCGATGCCCGGCAGCGGGTCGGGACTGGCGGAACAGGCGCGGTCGAACGCGGCGCGGGCATCGGACCGGTCCGCCGGTTCGCCGATGCCGCGCTCTTTCAACTCTGAAGGAACGCGAGCAGGTCTGCGTTCACCTTGTCGGCTTCGGTCGCGCACATGCCATGAGGCGCTCCCGGATACACCTTGAGCGTGGCGTGCTTCACGATCTCCACGGTCTTGCGCGCCGCGTCGTCGATCGGCACGATCTGGTCGGCGTCGCCGTGAAGGATCAGCGTCGGCACATCGATCTTCTTCAGGTCGGCGGTGTAGTCGACTTCGGAAAACTGCTTGATGCACTCGTAGTGCGCCTTGATCGAGCCGAGCATGCCTTCGCGCCAGAACTCGTCGATCGTGCCTTGCGAGACCTTCGCGTTGGGCCGGTTGAAGCCGTAAAAGGGCATCGCGAGATCCTTGTAGAACTGCGACCGATTGGCGGCAACGCCCGCGCGGATGCCGTCGAATACCGACAGCGGCAGGCCTTGCGGATTGCTGGCCGTTTTGACCATGATCGGCGGCACGGCGCCGATCAGCACTGCCTTCGAGACCCGCGACGTGCCGTGGCGGCCGATGTAGCGCGCCACTTCGCCGCCGCCCGTCGAATGTCCGACGAGCGTCGCGCCCTTGAGGTCGAGCGCCTCGATGACGGCGGCCAGGTCGTCGGCGTAGGTGTCCATGTCGTTGCCCTGCGACGGCTGGTCCGAGCGGCCATGGCCGCGCCGGTCGTGAGCGATCACGCGATAGCCCTTGTCGACGAGGAACAGCATCTGCGCGTCCCAGGCGTCGGCGTCGAGCGGCCAGCCGTGCGAGAACACGACCGGCTTGCCGCTGCCCCAGTCCTTGTAGAAGATGCGCGTGCCGTCCTTGGTGGTGACTGTGTTCATGGTGTGATGTTCTCCAGAGTGTGTGTGAGCCGGTTTGCCGGCAGCGGAGGCTGCCATCGCGACGGCCGGCGCGGCCATGGCGGCGACCGCCGCTCCCGCGCCAGCGACGAGCAGTTGCCGCCGGTTCGCCGATGGAAGTTCAGGTTGAGTTGCCAAGTTGTGCTCCAGTCTCATGACGTTGATGGATGAAGGGTCTTGACGATGCTTGTCCGACATCGCAGGCTTCAATGCTAGGACCTGGGCGCAGATGCTGAACTTCAGAATGATTAAAACTTCTTAATGCGCGTCGGCCAGGCGTTTGTAGACGACGCTCTTACGCATGACGTCCCGATTCGAACGGCGCCGCCCGATGTTCCGCTGCTTGAAGTGGATCTTTCATGGCAAGTCCTTCGATCTCAAGAGTGCCGAGTTCGGCACAGTCTTGGGGTTATGTGGCCAGTCGGAACATCTCGAAGGTGTCAGGGTCCTGCCTTTCGGCGATGAATTTCGCGAAGAAATTGGTTTTGGCGCTATTCACGAGAAATTCGGGCAGGCATTGTCGTAGTGCACTGGCGACAACCAACTCCGATGGAGGGATGCCGGGACGGATGGTGCGCAGCCAGGATCCAAAGGAACTCCAGACGAGTGAAGGGAATACCGCTGCCAGGTACTGAAGCAGTCCCTGGCAGACGATGCCAGCCTGAATGAAGACGTGATAGGCGTGGGTCTTGCGCTTGACGGCGTCGCGGTACTCGGGCGACTCGCGATGAAGGTATTGATCGCCGTT
>NZ_FCOG02000216.1 GCF_001544975.2 Caballeronia arationis
GGTTGCTTCCGGCTGGAGCATTTGCCGGGTGGGACTTACACCCACTGGAAAGCGCCACCTTTTCACGGCGCACACCCATTGCGGTCGGTCGTCCGATCGCGGTCCCTTCGTCGCGTCTTGAAATACTGCGGTCATCCACGGCCGGTCTGGTTGGTCGGGCATCGGCCAACACAGTCAACAGCGACTCAACAATCCCTTGATGTGCAAAAGGGGCATTCGTCAAACTGCGGCACGGCAACAGCAGGCGTCGCAACACTCGAACTTTGACTGGAGTCAGCTTCGCAGTAGGCATGTGCTCTTTGGAGCGGTCGCAACTAGCACGTGGCTACGCTTATCGATGGGATCGTCGGAGCGTTCGATCAATTCGTTGCGACCGTGCGTGCAACAAGATCGGCGATGATCGATCGTTCCGCGTCAACTCATCGCCGAGCTGGCGCTGATTGACTCCCGAATTCCGCTACAGGACGTAGAGCGCCACGTATTGACCGCTCGTGATCTCGGCGGAAACCGCGCGCTGCCATAGAGTGTCGCTGTCGAGCACGGTGGACGAGGCTGCCGACGACCCGGAAGCCCGTCACGGCTAGCGATTTTGGCTGACGCTTTTTAGTGGTTCTCGAAACAGGATTCGTGCAGAAAATGAGCCGCAAGAGTGCATCCGCTTCGGCATAGGCATCGAGCGGAAGCACATGCGCTACGTACTGGTCCGGACGGACAACGACGAGCGCACGCCGCTTGCGATCGATATCACGATCATCGAAGATATCGGTCGACGCGTCACTTCCAAATTTCTTCTCTTGGTCGATCAGGCCGTATCGTCCTTCGCAGCAACAACGGTGCATGCAGATCATTGAGCAAGATTTCCCGATAAGGCTTCTGCAACACGGCCCAGCAACGCCTCTGCTTTCCCTCAAATCACGAAGCGCTTTGCGAGTCTCCGTCGATCGGGATCAATTGACCGGAAATAGATCGTCCTGCATCGGATGCAAGAAAGACGGCAAGCGCCGCGATATCGGCCGGATCGACGAAGCGCTTGATCGACTGATTGCCGAGCGCTGCCGCTTTTTCTTGTTCGACCGTACGGCCGCTCGCCGACGCGCGTCCGGAAAGCACTTGTTCGATGCGAGGACCTTCGACCGCGCCCGGCAAGATCGCATTGACGCGAATGCCGAATTCACCGAGTTCACGCGACAGCGTCTTCGTGAAGCCAATGAGGCCCCATTTCGTCGTCGAGTAGGGACTTCGATTCGGATAACCGAAGCGTCCGGCCAGCGACGACATGACGAGCACGACGCCCGCGCTCGATTGCTTGAGCAGCGGAATGGCGTGCTGCGTGACCGTGAACGTTCCGGTCAGATTCACGCGTAGCACGGCTTCCCATGCATCCGGGTCCATGTCCGCGACACTCGCGGTCGGCCCGGCGATGCCCGCGTTGTTGACAAGCACGTCGAGGCCGCCGAGCGCGGCCGCCGCATCCCCGACCATGTTTGCAACCGCCGCGCGATCCGCGATGTCGCACACCACCGTCTTCACACCGGGCAATTGCGCCTGCAGATTCTGAAGCGCGGTCTCGTCGATATCGCAGACAAAAACGCTCGCGCCGTCCGCGACGAACGCTTCCGTGATCGCGCGCCCTATTCCGCCCGCGCCCGCCGTCACGAGGACGCGCTTGCCTTTCGATGTGGTCATGAATTCCTCGATGTATTTATTCGCAGGCCGCGCGGATGAAGTCGGGAACGGGAACGGCTTTGAGTCGTCCATCGGCCTGTTTGACGCACAGCGCGCGCGTCGCGCGGCCATCGCAGATCAAGGTGTCGCCGCGCATGATCCGGTGGCTCTGGATAAACACCTTGCCGCGCCATTCTTCGACGCGGCTGTGAATGTCGAGCCGTTCGCCGTAAGTCGCGGAATTGACGAAGCGCGTGTGAAACTCCAGCAGCGGCGGGCCGATGCAATCAGGAAGCGCGTCCATCTCTCGCCACGGCGGCAGGCCGCACTGTATAAAGTAGTCGTGCGAGGCGGCGTCCATCCAGCGCGAAAAGTTGGGGAAAAACACGATTCCGGCCGGGTCGCAATCGCCGAATTGAACGTCGATCGAATAGACAGTTTCTTTATTCACGAACTTATGCTCCGGATTCCAGTGCAGACATTGTGCGGATTTCGCCGACGCCACACTGTCGGCGCGACGACACTTCACGTCCCGCCACGCGCGAGCGGCGTCGGAGGACACGCATGACGCGGCAAATGAAACTCGTCACGGCGACGCTGTCGATCGACGAACTGCTCGCGCAATCACCGTGGTTCGTCGCGCTGGATGACGCCGCGAAAACCCGCGTGCGGCCCGACATCGTGGAACGTGCGGTCGACGCCGGTCAGTCTTTGGGACGTCACGGCGAACGGCAGCAGATGTGGTTCGGCGTGCTCGAAGGCATCATCAAATGGTCGATTACCGCGCGCGACGGGCAGACCGTAACGCTCGGCGGTCAGTCGATGGGAAGCTGGTTTGGCGAAGGCACGCTGGTCCGCAACGCGCCGCGCGAATCCGATCTCATCGCGCTGCGCGACAGCCGCGTCGCGCAGATGCCGCGTGCCACCTTCGTCTGGCTTCGTGAAAACCGGCCGTCGTTCAACGAATTTCTGCTTCAGCAGATAAACGAGCGTCTGCACTGGTTCATGGGCGCGGTCGCCGCGCACGGGCTGCTCGACACCGACAGTCTCGTCGCACGGGCGCTGGTCGGCATGGTACAACCACTGTCCAACCCGAGCGGCACGGTGCATTTGCCGCTGTCTCAGGAAGAGCTCGCCAATCTGGCCGCGTTATCGCGCCAGACGTGCAACAAGGCGATGACGCGCTTCAAGCGCGCCGGGCTCGTGCGGACGGAATACGGCGGCATCGTCGTGCTGGATTTGCCCGGGCTCAACGCACTCTCACGGTAGATTGGCAAGCCATTCGGCTCGGTGTTTACGCTCATCCCAACTGTCGCGCAATCGACAGTCGTGGCGGCTCTCACTCGAAATAATGCGTGTCAACCCAGTCCAGGAGACGCGCATGAATCGCACCAGTCCGCTTCCCGTCGCAGCTGTATTCGTCGAGCGCCCGTCGGGGCAATTGGTGGAAGACGCGGTCTTTCGCAAAATCACCTGGCGCATCATGCCGATGATCCTGATCGCGTACGTCTTCGCGTTTCTCGATCGCATCAACATCGGCTACGCGCAGCTCCAGATGAAGCAGGATCTCGCCTTTTCCGATGCCGTCTATGGCCTCGGCGCGGGCCTTTTCTTCGTGACGTATCTGCTGTTCGAAGTTCCCAGCAATCTGCTGCTCGAAAAGATCGGCGCGCGGATGACGTTTCTTCGGATCATGGTGCTGTGGGGCTTCGCGTCCGCCGCGACCGCGTTCGTTTCCGCGCCCTGGCAGTTCTATGGCATCCGGCTGCTGCTCGGGATTTTCGAAGCGGGTTTTTTCCCCGGCATCATTCTGTATCTGACGTACTGGTATCCGAGCCAGCGCCGTGGCCGCGTGACGGGTCTGTTCCTGTTCGGCATGCCGATCACGGGTGTGCTCGGCGGCCCGCTGTCGGGGACGATCATGAGCGGCATGGAAGGCATCGGCGGGATGCATGGCTGGCAATGGCTCTTTCTCGTCGAAGGCTTGCCAACCGTGCTGATCGGCGTGCTGCTGTATCGCCTGTTACCGAACAAGCCGGCCGGCGCGCCGTGGTTGAACGACACCGAAAAAGCACTCGTGCAGTCCGTTCTCGATGCCGATCATTGCGGTGACGTCAAGCCCGCTCATCACGGCCGTCTCTCCGCCGCGCTGGCCGATCCTAAAACCTACGTGCTGGCCTTCGTCTACTTCTGCTGCGCGTGCGCCGTCTACACGCTCACGTTCTGGCTGCCGACGATGATCAAAGGTCTCGGCATCGCCCCGATCGCGACGATCGGCTGGTACACCGCCGTGCCATATATCTTCGGCGCGCTCGGCGTGCTCGTCATCAGCCGCAGCTCGGACCGCTTCAAGGAACGTCGCTGGCACGTCGGCGGCACGCTGGTTCTCGGTGCGGCGGCGCTGGCATCGACATCGTTTCTCGGCACCGCGATCGTCCCCGTCATGGTTCTGCTGTGCGTCGCCGCGTTCTTTATCTTCGGCGGCGGATCGCTCTTCTGGTCGATTCCGCCCACTTATCTCGGCCGGGAAGCGGCGGCGGCCGGCATCGCGGTGATCAGTTCGCTCGGCATTCTCGGCGGCTTCGCGAGCCCGACGCTGATTGGCTGGATCAAGTCCGTGACCGGCAGCATTCAGATGGGCCTTCTCGCATTGACCGCGCTCGTCATCTGCGGCGGACTGACCATTTTGCTTGGATTGCCGAAGAGCGCAGTCCGCGTCGGCACGACCGACGACGCAGGCGCGCACTGACCGCTCTCTTTCTTCAAAACCTCATTCTTCATCGGAGAACACCATCATGAGCAAGCCCAAAGTCATCGTGACCGTTGCGCCCACCGGCGGCATGGCCACGAAGAAGATGAACCCGAACCTGCCGACGCAGCCGCTGGAAATCGCCGACGATACCTACCGCTGCTACAACGCGGGCGCGAGTGTCGTGGCGGTCCACGCGCGCCGCCCCGACGATCAGGCGACCTGCGATCCGACCATCTACAGCCATATCAACCGGCTGATTCGCGACAAGTGCGACATCATCCTGAACAATTCGACGGGCGGCGGCATCGACGGCGACATGGTTCGAGAGCTCGACAACGGCCTCTGGGAAATTCAGTGGGAAGAGCGTCTGAAAGGCATGCAGGGCGATGGCGTCGAAATGTGTACGCTCGACGCGCAGACGGTGATCGCGAGTTTCGGCAGCAAGGAGATTCTCGTCGCGACGCCGCCTTCGCGCATCCGCCAGATTGCCGAGATGATGAAGGCGCGTGGCATCAAGCCCGAATGGGAAGTATTCGGTCTCGCCGATATCGTGCAGGATGTGCAGCGCGCGATCAACGCAGGGCTGGACGATGCGCCGCATTTCATCAACATCGTGATCGGCGCGAATGCGTTTCAGGGCGCATTGCCCTACACGCCGCGTCTGTTGCAGACGATGGTCGATCATCTGCCGCGCGACACCGTGTTCAACGTGAGCGCGATCGGCGCTGCGCAATTGCCTGCCGCGATGAATTCGCTCTTGCTGGGTGGCCACGTGCGCGTCGGACTCGAAGACAACCTGTATTACCGGCACGGCGAACTAGCGACGAACGTGCAACTGGTCGAGCGGCTCGTCCGCATGGTGCGCGAGATGGGTTACGAGCCGGCGACGCCTGAGGAAGCGCGCGAGATCATCGGACTGCGGCCGCTGCACGCCACCGTCGATGCCGCCTGTCTGGAGCACTAAGCGATGACGAGGATCGCTATCGTCGGCACGGGTGTGATCGGCGCGGGATGGGCCACGCATTTTCTGGCGCACGGTTTCGACGTCATCGCGACCGATCCCGCCGAGGGCGCGGAGTCGCGCCTGCGCAGGTGGATCGACGAGAACTGGCCGGTTGTCGAACGGCTCGGTCTTTCGGATGATGCCTCGCGAGAAAGGCTGGTCTTTATGACCGATCTGACCGCAGCGCTGCGCGATGCCGATTTCATCCAGGAAAGCGGCCCGGAGCGCCTGGACGTCAAACAGGCGCTGATCGCCGACATTGAACGCGCGTCGAAGACGGACGCGATCATCGCGTCTTCGTCGTCGGGATTGTCAGTCAGCGAGATTCAGGCACACGCGCAGCATCCGGAGCGGATCGTACTTGGGCATCCGTTCAATCCATCGCACATCATTCCGCTGGTCGAGGTCGGCGGCGGAAGGCTCACATCGACGGAATACATAGACCGGGCGATGACGCTCTACGCTTCAACTGGCAAGAAAGTTGTTCGCATCAACCAGGAAGTCAAAGGTCATATTGCTAACCGACTGCAAGCGGCGATTTGGCAAGAAGCGATCAGTCTGGTCCAGCGCGGCATTGCCTCCGTGGAGGATGTCGACACCGCAATCTCCTATGGCCCCGGTCTGCGCTGGGCGCTCCTCGGTCCATTTCTCAACCTTCATGCTTCCGGCGGTCCCGGTGGCATCACACATGTGCTGCGGCATCTAGGCCCAGCTCAGCGTGAATGGGCGAGAGATCTGGGCACGTATCCCGAGATGGACGACTACATCGAATTGATCGCGAAAGGCGTCCAAACGAAACTACAGTCGCACGACTTTGCGGAAATGATTCGCCAGCGCGATCGATTGCTGATCGAACTGCTGGAGGCCAAGCGCGAGCTCTCTGAGATTCCATAGAGCCAGCAATGCGAGATGAAGAAGAAACCGTCTGCGCGCATCCGCCCTTCAAGGCGACAGAAAGTGAACTTATCGATTGGCGAGCGGCATCAGTGCGCAGGGACTTTCGTAGGCCGCACGGCGGGTTACGGAGCGAAGCCGACGTCTGAATGTCCGCGCAACCGCCGGGAAACTGTCCGCAACTGGCCGTCTGCTGCCCTACGTGTCTGACGTGTGCCGACATACGAGAGGAAGCCAGAACTCGAAGCAGCGACGTTCCCGACTAGATTCCTTGACTGAATTGATCTTGTAGCAGTCGAGTCAAGTTTCTACGCGGCGATTTTGACCTGATCGCACCAGGTGTTAACGGCCTTCTCAGCGGTGCGGAAGCTGCGCTGCAAAG
>NZ_FCOG02000084.1 GCF_001544975.2 Caballeronia arationis
TGTTGCTTGTATGGAAATGCGTTTCTCTTGCGTGGGCGCGCCAGGTTTCCAGCTAGTAATCGCCGTACTGCTCCTGCCACTGGCGCTTAAGAACTTTGCCGGTCGCGCCGGGCGTGACCGGCTCGACGAATACCACTCGATCACGTCGCCACGGTAACTATCTATTTTCCTGATCGCCAGTCGAGCGCAACATGGCATCCAGGATTGCGTCGGGCGAATATGCACCGGCCAGCGACAACGCCGAATCGATCACAAAATGCGGCACGCCCCTTACGCCCTCAGCCTGCAACGAACGACGAATCGCCATGTTGTCGTCGCGCCGCGAGGCCGCCAGATGTTCTGCGAGGCCCGCGGAGTCAAGACCGCACGCGAGACCAATCCGCTCGAGCACGTCCGGGTTGCCAATGTCTTCGCCGTCCAGGAAATAGCCGGTGAATAGCCGATCGATCAGGGATGCAGTCCTACATCCCGTGCCTGTCCCAGCGGCCCAGGAAACGAGGTCGTGCGCTGCCCGTGTGTTGGGCATCACCTCGATCCTGTCGAACGCCAGTTGCACGCCCGCCGCGCGAGCGGCCTCCTGAACCTGTGCACGCCGTGCATCAACCGCTTTTGCACTTCCCAGGCGGTTCACATAGAACGCCTGATACGGGACGCCACCGGCGGGGATATCGGGCAACAACTGATGCGGGTGCCACCGCACCTCGACGCTGACGTCCCGGCGCAAGCCGGCGAGGCGACGGATTGCGGCATCGAGATTACGCTTGCCAATCAGGCACCACGGGCAGACGAAATCGAAGTGGACATCGACCGTCAGTGACGCGCTTTTATCGACTTCAATGACCTGTTCGGTTGCGCCGTCCATGTCACAGGAGCTCACGGATGAAGGTCTCCGCCTGCGGCCACTCGCCATAGCCGGCCGCGGGGTTCAAGTGTCCGACCTCGCCGAGGTCGACGAGACGACTGCCCCAGTCCGCGGCCATTGCCGCGGCGCGATCGAACGTTGCCAGCGGATCATTGCGGCTGACTCCGAGAATGCTCGGGAACGGCAACGGCTTACGTGGGTTTGGCAGCCATCCGTTCTGCTCGAGCGCATCGCGCGTCGGATAACCGGCAGGCATGGGTGTTTCCAGGTCGGCCGGCGTGGCAAGCAGCGCACCCTGGATCGGGCGGTTGTGCCGCAGAGCCCAGTGCACCGTGATCAGGACGCCGGCGCTGTGAGCAACCAGTACGATCGGGCCTTCGATCCTGGCGATGGCCTCGTCGAGCGCCGCGACGCGCGCAGCGCAGCTGAGCTTGTCCTGCTCGAGCGGCGGCACCGAAGCCGACTTGGGAAGGCGAGCCTGCAGCAGAGTCTGCCAGTGTTCGGCCACATGGTCACGCAGGCCGGGCACGATGAGTACGGTTGGTTCTGTATTGAGAGTCACGATGCTGAATCGTTCAAGTTAGTACGGCTTGTCGCCGATAATCCCGGCCCGCTCCATCTTCCGATGGCACGGCGCGTAGTCCATCACCGCGTAGTGCTGCGTACTGCGGTTGTCCCAGATCGCGATGCTGTTCGGCTTCCACCGCCAGCGCACCTGGTACTCGGGGATGTAGGCCTGGGTGATGAGGTAGCGCAGCAACTCGCCCGCGCCCGGATTGGCGTCCTGCCCGAAGCGCACCCGTGCCGGCGTGTGATAGTTCGTGAAATGGGTGGTGAATGCGCTCACGAACAGCACCTTTTCGCCTGTCTCCGGGTGCGTGCGCACGACCGGGTGCTCCGCGTCCGGATACTGCGCCTTCAGCGCGAGGCGCTTCTCAATCGGCATCACGGCGCCGAAGCTCGCCTCGATGCTGTGTCGGCCACGCAGGTCTGCAATCTGGGTCTTGATGTGGTCTGGCAGGTTCTCGTAGGCGAGAGCCATATTCGCCCACATCGTGTCGCCCCCGACGGGCGGACATTCCACGCAGCGCAGCACCGCGCCGAACTGCGGCGCTTCGCGCCAGGTGGCATCCGCGTGCCACGCGTTTTCGTACCGGTCGTTCGGCTGGTCCGGGGTCTTGTAGATACGCACGAGACCGGGATGGTCCGGGTCGCTGCCCGCGACGGGATGATCTTCCAGTTCGCCAAAGCGGCGCGCGAAGGCCACATGCTCGGCGCGCGTGATGTCCTGGTCGCGCAGGAACACCACGCGATGCTTCAGCAGCGCCGACCGGATCTCGGCAAACAGACCGTCATCGCTGATGGCATCGGCCAGATTCACACCGGTCAGTTCGGCGCCGATCGAGCAGGTTAATTGTTCGACTTGCATGGCTTCTCCTCAGATGACGAAGACCGACGAGCCGGTCGTCTTGCGCGATTCGAGGTCCCGGTGCGCTTGCGCCGCATCCTCAAGCGCGTAACGCTGGTTCAGTTCGATCTTGATGCGACCCGCGGCGATATGCCCGAAGATTTCACCGGCGAGTTCGTTCTTCTCGGCGGGGTCGGCGATATAGTCCGCCAGCGCCGGGCGGGTCAGGTAGAGCGAGCCCTTCATCGCGAGAGTCTGCGGATTGAACGGCGGGATCGGGCCGGAAGCGGTGCCGACGCAGACCATCAGGCCGCGGCGCTTGAGCGAATCGAGCGACCCTTCGAAGGTATCCTTGCCGACGCTGTCGAACACGACATTCACGCCGACGCCACCGGTCAGTTCGCGCACGCGTTTCGCGACGTCTTCCCGGCTGTAATAGATGATGTGGTCGCAGCCATGCGCGCGGGCCACCTCGCCCTTGGCCTCGGACGAAACCGTGCCGATCACGGTGAGACCGAGCAGCTTCGCCCATTGCGACACGATCAGGCCGACACCGCCGGCGGCCGCATGCAGCAGGATGGTATCGCCCGCCTTGAAGTCGTAAATGCGGCGCATCAGGTAGGAGGAGGTCAGGCCTCGCATTGTCATACCGGCAGCCGTTTCGCAGGAGATCGCATCAGGCAGCTTGATGAGCGGCGCGGCCGGAATCAGGCGTTCGGTGCTGTAGGCGCCGAGCGTGTTGATAAAGCCGGTGTAGGTCACGCGGTCGCCGACAGCGACGTTTGTCACATCTGGACCGACGGCCTCGACCACGCCTGCGGCCTCGACGCCCATGCCGGCAGGCAGCGGAACCGGGTACAGACCGCTACGGAAGTAGGTGTCGGCGAAATTCAGACCCACAGCCTCATGGCGCAGGCGGACCTGTCCGGGACCCGGTTCGCCCACTTCAACGTCCTCGTAGCGCAAGACTTCGGGACCACCGGTTTCATGGAAGCGCACTGCTTTCGCCATCTTCAATCTCCTGTCCGTTACTCAAACTGCAAAATAGATTTCGCCTGCGGCCGAACGGCTTGTCCTACCCCAGACGCGATGTCAATTTGAAACTGCTATATCAAACATGCCGTGATGAAGGCCCGCCGCATGGAGACATGGCGTTGCACGCCAAGGATCTACTCCCGTTGCCAGCGGCAGGCCGCTGAAGTCAGTCACGCAGGTGTCCCGCACGGGGCCCGTACTTGATGCGTCGGTCACAGCGGGCCGCCTTGGGTCAGATTCATGCCTTGGCAAACTGGCGTTGTCTCGTCGTGAGCAAGCGAACGGTGCCGTTGCGCGGTGAGAATCCATCAGCGTGCTGCCTGCTCGCGCAGGGCATCCAGGCGGTCCAGATCCCCGCCGTAGTTCCGCTTGCCGATGAAAAATGCGACTGCGGCGATGAGGGGTGCAAACGGAACGAGTTGCAACGCGCCGAGCAGCCCGATCCGGTCGGCGACAATGCCCGTCAGAATGGCAGCGGGTGCCAAACCGAGCAGATTGTTCGCCAGCGTCAGGGTGGCAAACGCGGACGAATGAATCGACGGCGGAGTGAGATTGGCCACCATCGCGCCCGAGGGGCCGCTCGCGCCTGCGCTGAAGAACATGCCGACGCCGATCAAAACGAGTTGCAACGTACCGGCCGGCATGCGGAAGCCAAGCGCGAGCAACGTGAAGCTTGCCAGGCAGAAGACGATCGCAGCGCCCCATTTCCTTTCGCGTGCATTCCTGCTCAGCCGGTCGGCCAGATTTCCGCACACCACCATGCCCAAGCCCGTCACCAGCACAAACACTGCCGCGCACACTGCGGCGTTGCCGGTGGTCATGCCGTAGTAGCGGTTCAGGAAGCTCGGCATCCACGCCCAGACCGCGGCCGGGACCAGCAGGTGGATGCCGCTGCCGACGTAGGCGCACACGACCGACTTCGTCGAAAAGAGCCCCTTCATCAGCGCGCGAAAACTCATGCGCACGTTGAGCCCGTGCTCTTGCCTTCTCATGCTTGCCGGCTGGAGCGGCGCAAGGCGCTTTTCGCTGACGACAAACCGGTAGATGATCACCAGCACGATCCCCATGGCTGCCATTGCGCCGAACGCCGCGCGCCAGCCCATATGAGCTGCAACCGCACCGCCAAGCGCCATGCCCAGCACTGAGCCAAACGCCCCTCCCGCCATGAAGGTGCCGGTGAGCGTGGAGCGCAGCCGCGCAGGAAAGATGCTCAAGACAACCGCGATACCGACACTGCCGTAAGCGGCTTCGCCAATGCCGACGAAGGCGCGCGCGATCAGCATTTCGCCGTAGTTCGTCGCGATGGCGCAGGCCAACGTCGCGAGACTCCACATCGACGCCATCAGGACGATACTTTTCACACGGCCCCAGCGGTCGGCAAGAACCGACAGCGGGAACGTGAGCACGCCGACCATCAGCGCGACCACACTGCTAAGCGAGCCCAGACGTGTGTCGGAAAGGTTCCACGTGGCCTTGAGCAGCGGAAACACCGCATTCAACACCTGCCGCGACATGTAGTCGGAAAGCAGCAATCCAACCGTCAAGGCAAACACTACCCATGCATAGGCGCGCACGTCTCCTTGTGTTGCTGAAACATCGCCCGTCGCGGGCTCGGCATGTTCCATGAGCATCATTCGTCTCCTTCACGTCTATCTTGTTTGCGTCTGTCTTTGCCCGAAGCAAAAGACGGACGATTATGGATGCCTGTCGCCCTCCCCGGCGTGCTCCGGCAGCACCGCCTTCGTAGCCGGCATCATTGAATCGTTCCTTGCCAGCAGCACTTTCGCGCCCGAGTTCACGCGCTAAGCGCTGGAAAACTTGTCGGAACGAAACAAGGCATGGTGTTCGCACAATACGGCAATCATGCGCTACACTTTTGTGATTGAGCGCCATCGTTTTAGCAATCGATGCCACTCCGCGTAAACACCGGTATATGCGCACAGGGGGTATTTCGTGACCGGAAGGCAAGGCGCCGCTTGAATAGGTCTGCGGAGGGAATACGATGGACACGATGCTGCGCTCGGTAGCCATGAACGGCTATTTCGATGTGACGCGACGCCATGGTTTGAATCCGATCGATCTGGCGCACGAAGTCGGAATCGATCCCGCGGTGTTAGCGAATCCTGATGACCGCGTCTCGGCGTCCGCGTGCTGCCGGTTGCTGGAACTCACAGCTGAAAGGGCGTCGTGCCCGACATTCGCGCTGCAAATGGCTGAAACCCGGCAGAAATTCGGGAGCGGCGTGGTCAATGTCCTGCTGGCGCACAAGCGAACGCTGCGCGAGGTGTTGCTGACCGCAGCCGAATTCCGGCATCTGCTCAACGAAGCACTGGCCGTGTATGTCGAGGACGCGGGTGCAACGGTCACCATCCGCGAGGAACTCGTTGTCGATCCGGGTACGCCTACCAAGCAGGCGATCGAACTTGCAATGGGGATCCTGGCTCGTCACTCCAGCGCGCTGCTCGGCAACTTCTGGAAACCGCGCGCCGTCCATTTCACTCACTCAGCACACGCAGACCTGAGATTTCATCGGCGCTTCTTCGGCTGTCCGTTGGAGTTCGGTAGCGATTTCAATGGGTTCGTTTGCGCGGCCGCCGATCTCGACTACCCGAATCCTGCCGCCGACCCGGAGCTGGTCCGATATGCAGAGAGCCTCGCTACTGCACTGAACGTAACGGGTGCAGATTCGACCGCGCTGGAAGTGCGCAAGGCGATCTACCTGCTATTGCCCATCGAGCATGCCACGGTCGAACTGGTTGCCCGTCATTTGCATCTGAGCGTGCGCACCATGCAGCGGCAACTTGGAGCGGCCGATACAAGCTTCTCGGCGCTCGTCGAGGAAGTCCGGCGCGAACTTGCCGTGCGCTATATGAGCAACCCGCGTTATCCGATAGGACGAGTCGCGGCACTACTCGGGTATAACCAGCAGGGTTCGTTCACGAACTGGTTCACCTCGCGATTCGGTATGACGCCGCGTGACTGGCGTAATAACGAAACGAAGTAGCGGCGTTATTCGACCGATTTGAGTCTGCTTGAGCCATGGCGGTTGGTCTGCGGCGCAGACTGGTGAATGCTCTCACTCGATAACACCGAAGTCGCTTCAACACGTTTGCGTCCATTGACCGTGACGACATGCATCGCCCGATTGGGCCGCATCGAGTACTGCGTGAGTCGCATTAGCGCTGCCGGGCGAATCCGCCGTCAGCGTGCAGGCCGCCGTTTCGATCGACACGGCGAGCGCTACGGCCTCTTCGTTGTCATGGACGAGCCGGACGGTATTGGTGCATCGCCCGGCCCTCACCGCCGCCGCGTTTCCCTCGACGTGCGATACACGCAGCCGCCTCGCGTGTTCAGACTGCCTTTCGCAGGAAGCCCTGAGTGGCGCCCTTTCGGTTGGGCGCGAAGCCGTTGGCCAGCAGCGTCTCTTCCACCGTGTCGTAGAACACGCCAATCTTGCTGATCTCGCGAGCTTCCTGGGCGGTCGCAACCTTGCGGCCGAACTCGCGTGAAATGCGCACCAGTTGCTCGATCTGCTCGACAGTGCTCATCTTCCTCGTGCGCGCCTGATTCCAGAGGTTGTCCTCGATCCCGCAACGTACGTGCAGGCCCATCGCAATGCCCATCATGTTGACTGGCAGAACGTTGCGCATCGAGCTCTCCACAGTCAGCACTGCTCCGTCCGGCGTGGCGCGCATGAAGTTGGCGAGGTTGTAGATATTCGGTGCGTCCATGCCGCCACCGATGGCTACCCAGTTCATGACCAGCGGGCCCTTGTAGACGCCGCGCCGGATCAACCGTTCAACCGACTCGAAGCTGTTGATGTTGTAGCACTGGAAGGCGCTCTGGATACCTGCCGCGTTCAGGCGGCGGATGTGCTCCTCGGCCCAGCCGGGCTGCGCCGGCACCGTCATCTCCTTGTAGGCATTGTAGACATCGGGGTCCGCCATCGAGGTGCCCTTGACGTCATCGTCCTCCCAGTGCTCCACGACGTTCATCTGCGAGGTATTGATGGTGACCGTGACCTGGTCCGGCTTGGGGTCGAGCTCGGCCAGCATGTGGCGCGTATCGTCGCTAAGCCATTTGGCCGCTGCACCTTCGGTCTCCGGTGCAAAGCTGATCGAGCCGCCCACTTGGATAATCATCTCGGGCACTGCATTGCGCACGCCGGCGATCAGTTCGTTGAACTTCGACAGGCGCTTGCTGCCCTTGCCGTCAAGTTCGCGCACGTGCAAATGCAGTACGGTGGCGCCGGCGTTGTAGCAATCCACTGCCTTCTGGATCTGCTGCTCCATGGTGACAGGGATGTCTTCGGGAAAGTCGGAGGGCACCCATGACGGCGCATACGGCGCGGCAGTGATGATCAAGGGTTGCTGGTTTTCGGTGTAGAGGGAACCGTCGAGAAAGTTCATGGCATGGTCTCCAAAGGCAATTTCGGGAAGGGAACAAATTGGGGAGCGGCCGGCGGCGAAGCCATTCATTCCCCTTCCCCAGGTAATATCCGGGCGTTTCACCACTCCCGTGTCAGGGCACGCGCCGACGCGAATTAAGTTGGACTGTTTCGGCGAAGATACGGCAATCCGGCGAGACGGTTTGTTTTTTGGTGCCATTTTTTAATGAATTGACGCCACTAGGCGTAAACCCCAGTGAATATTGGGCTTGTTTGCAAGTGAGTGCGCGAGCCATTAAGGCAGTCGCGTAGCGATGCCTAGCTGCTTGCGCGCATTCGTACGCTGCATTGGAGTTCGCGCGGTATGTATTGGGCGCCGCGTATTCATGCGCAACTCGTGCACGATGGCGTCCACGTGGGACGCAAGCGGTAACGCGGTGGATGCGCATCGTGGGCCTATGCGGGGCTAGCCGACGGCGCTGGCCACGTACTACGCGGCAACGTACGGGGGTATGGCATGCGCCGGGTTTGTATGCCGACACTTCAGTGCTGAAGGCCCGAACATACTGTGGGTAGCAGATGCTACCCACATCGCGGCCGGCGAGGAGTTTTATAGCTGTCCGTAGTGCTTGACGTGTTCAGCCAGCGCATCGTCGGCTGGTCGATGTCGAACCATCTGGCACGCAGCGCCTGATTGAGTCGACGATACGCGATACGAGCATCGATCGCCGCTACCTACAGATCAACTTATGCGACGCGCGCGTTCGAAAGTGGTCAGAACACCTTGCCCGAGACTGTTGTCGTTGACAGTAGCGGCTTCATTTGGCGTCACCTAACGCAATAAAGTATCTAGCACGACCCGCCCATCATCGCTAAAAGAAAGCGATCGGACAATGTGCTTGTCCAACTGCGCTGCCATGAGCGCAAGCTGTTAGGCGCGGCGCAATATGCCGACGCAAAGGCGCTCGCAGTGCGTACCACGCCTACGCGACTATGAAGCCGCTTACGAAGTCACGCATTCTCTGTGACATCAGCGTGGTTACCCTAACAGCTCGACGAGCCGTCTTCGTGGATGCAAGATCGGCCTTATAAGCGGGTGCCGATCGACTAATCGTAGCCCAATACCCCGCTTCTTCACTACCGCGCCCTCATTGCGACGCTCCATGATGAGCCGCCGCAATTGCAGCGTCGCGCTCCTTGGCGGCTTCCGCCTTCTTGTGCTCGTATACTTTCTTCGCGGCGGCTACCTTCTTGTCATACGCTTTGTTTGCCGAGGCGACTTCCATACGCATCTTGACGATCTCGTCATTGCTACCGGCTTGCGGAGCAGCTTGATTGGTTTGCGCCCACGACTGCCCCGATGCAGCCGCAGCGGCGAGCGAGATCGAGAACATTACAATTGCTCTATTCATACGCTTCATTGTTGCCTCCGCTTGCTAAGTAAAACGAAAGTCGCGCAGGCTGGCCCGCCAACAACATATTGCCGATGGGCCGTCTGCCTGATCAAATCCCATTCCGTATAACGACGCATTCTCACTTATGACAAAGAGCGCCGGTACATCATCTGACTTCTTGTCACTGTCATTCCGGGGCGTGTGAAGCCTTGACGAAAGTCGTATTCGAAGATATGCGAGCCAAGAAACGCGTTCAAGAACTTCCGAACTGTACTCTCTCCATCGGTTCATGTCGTGTCATTCACGAACTCGAAGCACAGCCGGGTAAGATAGCAGCGTCGAGCCCGACACATTCGGGCTTTGCACCACCCGAGGCAAAGTTGCAGTCGTCGGTAAAGCGCCATTCGAATGGTGTTTGCTTGTTGACGCGGCGCAAGAAGATCCATCCTCGCGGTCTCCGCTTCCGTGCTCACCACTGTCTGGCCTCTCGTCTCCAACGGCGTTGTCTTTGCAGATCTTGGCGCCGACTATCTCAGGCGGATTGACATCAACAGATCCATGCAACGCTTGCTCAAGCGGGTCTCCCATCTGGGCTGCCGCCTTAAAGCTGACCTTTCTCTCATGAACGCTTCTCGCAATCTTAGCGATCAGGTGCGCACGAGCGGGTTTTCATGGAGGCTCGACGGGCTGCAGCCTTTGACTCCGGCACTGTGTCGCAATCCTCTGCGACGGTCACGACCTCAGTATTTTGTGCTGCTGGTGGAGTAAGAAGCGTTCATGACTTCAGCCAGGTGGAAGAACTCTTCCATGAAGAGCTGACTCGACAAAGCCGACGTGCACGAAAGCGAATCACATGCAGCCGACGCTGCCAGAATGGCAATAGTTGGCGAAATCGCTCTCATATGTCGGGCGATCCACTATTCTATAAAGCAGGTGGCCGCGGACCGGAAGAGATACGTTCGAACAGCAGGAGAAGTTCATGATCTTGACCATTAAAACGTACGGCCGCGCGGCCAGGGCAATGTGGATATCAGCGTCGTTGCTGACGGCCGCGCCTCTTGCCCAGTCCGCAACAGCGCAGGAAGAAGGGACGACAGACGCCGCGAATGTCGCGGCGGAAAGCCCTTCGCAAGCCGAGGCTCGTGCGATTCTGATGAGAATGGCGAATTTCCTCGCCAGCGCACAGAGCTTTCGCGTCAACCTGCGCAGCGGCTACGACGCCGTGCAAGCTTCTGGACAGAAAATTGAGTTCGGCGAATACCGTACGGTTACCATGGGGCGGCCTACTCGCCTGCGCGTGGAAGGCCAACGTAGCGATGGAGCAAGTACGCTTGTTGTCCTCACCGGTCAGGAAATCGTCCTGGTCGACTTCGACAGCAAGGTGTATGCAACCACACCGCAACCAGGCCCGCTTGACACCAGCATCGTGTATTTCGTCAGGGATCTCGGCATGCGCCTTCCGCTCGCGGCGCTGCTCTTGAGCCGGCTACCTGCCGACCTGCAAGACCGGGTGCGGTCAGTCAACTACGTTGAAAAGACGAGTATCTTCGGCGTTGCGTCCCATCATCTCGCGGCGCGAGGTGACACGGTGGATTTCCAGGTATGGATCGCTGATGGCGACAAACCTCTGCCACAAAGAATCGTACTGACGTACAAGACAGCAGTCGGCCAACCACAATATTGGGCACAGTTCATGGACTGGGATCTCGAGCCCAAGATCGACGATGCGACCTTCTCTGGACATGTGCCTGACGGCCTGCAAAAAATCATGTTCGCTGCGCAGCTTCCGCACAAGCAAGCAGCTCGCGCGCCGTCCGCGCGTAAGGGAGCAAAATGATGAATGCAGCATCACGACGGCGTGCAATTGTGGCAATGATCGCTGCACTGCTCGCATGCGGGCTAACGGACCAGGCGATTGGAAGAGGCGACAGGGGCGGCGGCGCGCGAGGGGGCGGCAGCGATGGCGGCTATTCTCGCGGCGGCGCCGCGTCGGCTGGAGGATTCTCGTCGAGCGGCGGTACGGCAGCGAAAAGTGGTTCACAAGCTGGCGGAGCCTCGCAGGCAACGGCACGGCAGGGACAGGCCGCCCGTCAATCGACGGCCGGGTCCACTTCAAGCGCAAATCAAAGCGCACGCCAGAGTTCCAGGAGTGCGACGCAGGCAAACTCCAGTCAGAATCAGGCCAACCGCCAGCAAAGCACGGCTGAAAACCAGGCTCAGCGCCAGGCGACCTCGAGCCAGAATCAGACCCAGCGTCAGGCGACGTCGACTCAGAACCAGAGTAACCGCCAAGCCAGCGCAAAAGAAATGCAGGACACGCGTGCCTCGACAGTTTCCAACGTGCAGAACAATTACGACTGTCACAACTGTTCCGATTCAGACTGGGACGGTGGGTCTGCGGCGGCCGGATTCGTGGCCGGGGCGGTCGTGATGGGTGCGGCAGCTGCCGCAACAACGCCTCAACCAGTGCCCGCCACCGCTGTGGCCGCAGCGCCTGCACCGGTCGCACCGCCGTGCAACGTGGCTCCAGTCGCGGTCAACAACGTCGCGTACTATCAGTGCGGGGCGACATGGTATGCCGCCGGTTACGCGAGCAGCGGCGTGGTGTACTCACCGGTTCCTGCGCCACCCGGATACTAGCCCTCCGGTAGAAATATTGAACTGGCCGTAAGCCTCTCGCTTGATCTTTACGGGTTCTATTGCGACAGGACGGTGCGCTCTGATTTGCGGCACTACATGATCGACTAAAGCCCTGATGAAAGCGCTTAATCCAGTGGTCGCTTGCATTACCCGGTCCATGTGATTCTGATGTGCGTGCGCTGGTATGGGATCTATCCGTTGAGCCTGCGAATCCCTGAAGAATGGGATTGCTGAGCGCGGGAATCCCGTCGATCATTCAACTGTGCATCGCTCGGCCACCACACATTGGGCTAGCCAGACGGGAAGGACTGGCTACAATGTGAGTGCAGGCGAAGCCGCAAAGGCGGTCTCTTCAGGAGTAACGGTCGGTACTGTGACGTTTCAATTCCTTCATTGGAGGCATGCCCATGACGTGCCTGAGCGAAAGGATTGTCGGCGCAATATTTTGTATGCTGAGCGGATATTCGTTCGCGGAAAGCCTTGTCATCGATTCGCCCGAAACGATGATGGTTGCGAACATCGCGCCCCCGCCCGAGCTTATTCCGCCGATACCAGAACCGCAACGCTATTTGCATAGCTATGAAATGGAATATCGGTCGAATCAAGGAAAGTCGTCTTACGCGCAGATGGCGGATTTTTATAGTGCGCAGGTAACACACGACTTTCAATTCGGGGCCGGGAATACCACACCGACGCCTGAGCCGGTGCTGCAGCAGGCCTCGAATTTTCTACGTCCGGGTCCGTCGACGGCACCGCAAATCTCGATCGTCCAGTTGCCGAACACGGTTTTAACGCTGCGTGCCCAACCGCAACGAAGGCTGTCGCTAACGGTCGATGACTGGGTCTTTTCTGCCACGGCGCGTCTCGCGATTCTCCGGGCACACGATACAGGCGCGACGGTTTCTGTTCGGCACGGCTTTTAGAACTTTTAATAAAATGAGACTCGGGGGCCGTTTACATTTGACGAATCCAGTTAACCTGCTCGTTGTTTCGTCGACGAAAAGGACATGCCCAGACCTATACTCGACGACGGGCTCTGGGCGCTGATCGAACCGTTGCTGCCGCCTCCCAAACCACGGCGCATTCGTCATCCCGGGCGCAAGCCGCTCGACAATCGTGCGGTACTGACGGGCATCCTGACCGGTTGCATCAAGTACTGCTTGGGCGATTACGCGCAGCCGACTGCGCGCGACCCGGTTCAAAGCACCACCTCATCACCGAAGCGCAAGGCATCCCGCTTGCGGTGATCCTGACTGACGCAAACGGCCCCGACGTCACCCAGCTACATGCACTGATCGATGCCATCCCGGATTGCGACCGAAATCGCCCGGCGCGGCCATCCTCATGGCAGCGGTCTATGCAGGCGGCGCCACCACGATTAATGGCAGGATCAACCCGTTCGAATACCCAAAATCCGTGCTCATCGTCGCGTCCACGGCCTACACTGGAACTGTGGGGCCAGGTCGTCGGCGCGAAAGCGGCTCTGACCAAATCCCATGTTTGCTCCGGCTCCAGGCTGAGTGAGCTGCAGGAAAGGAGGTGCTCGATGATTGAAGAACCCCGCCCCGTCGGTGAGGTCTTGAGCATGGCGCCGGTTACCGGCTGGCGCGCAGTGTTTCCTCCTGCACAGTGGCTCCCGACCTATCGCTCGCAGTGGCTGGCGCGCGACACGATTGCCGGGGTGACCCTCGCGGCCTATGGGATACCGGTATCGCTTGCTTATGCAACGCTCGCGGGCCTACCGCCGCAATACGGTATCTATTGCTATCTGGTCGGCGGCCTCGCCTATGCGTTGTTCGGGTCCTCGCGTCAACTCGCGATCGGACCCACGTCTGCGATCTCGATGCTCGTGGGGGTGACAGTTGCCAACATGGCCGGAGGCGATCCTGCGCGGTTTGTCTCCATTGCTGCGCTCACTGCGGTTCTGATCGCGATCATGTGCTTGATCGCGTGGATTCTGCGGCTCAGCTCGCTCGTCAACTTCATCAGCGAGACAATCCTGCTCGGTTTCAAAGCGGGCGCTGCGCTCACGATCGCCCTGACGCAATTGCCCAAGCTGTTTGGCGTGAAGGGAGGCGGTGAGCAATTCTTCGAGCGCATTGTCATTCTGGCTGGCCAGCTTCCCGAAACGAATTGGGCGGTGCTCGCTTTCGGCGTCGCTACGCTAGTCCTGCTGCTGTTAGGGGAAAAGTTTCTGCCGGGGCGGCCAGTCTCGTTACTGATAGTCGTGGTGTCAATCATCCTGCTATCGTTTACGCCATTGGGTTCTATTGGCTTCAAGGTTGTCGGCGCGTTGCCGCGAGGTTTGCCCGAGTTCCATCTGCCGGGTCTTCGGGTGCGCGACGTGGACGGCGTGATCCCGCTAGCATTCGCGTGTCTACTACTGTCCTATGTAGAAAGCGTTTCCGCAGCACGCGCCATTGCGCAGGCAAACGGCTACGAAATCGATCCTCGTCAGGAACTGCTCGGGCTAGGCGTGGCCAATATGGCCGCTGGTCTCTTTCAGGGCTACCCAGTCGCGGGGGGCTTGTCGCAGTCCTCAGTCAACGACAAAGCCGGTGCAAAAACGCCGCTCGCACTGGTGTTCGCCTCGATCACGATTGCTCTCTGCCTGATGTTCCTGACCGGCCTGCTGACCAACCTGCCCAATGTGGTGCTCGCCGCAATCGTGCTGGTAGCGGTCAAGGGCCTGATTGACATCCGTGAATTGCGTCACGTGTGGCGAGTTAGTCGCTACGAGTTCGTTGTGTCGATGATTGCATTTGCCTCTGTGCTGTTGCTCGGCATTCTTCAAGGCGTGATTGTCGCGGTGCTGGTCTCGATGTTATTGCTCATCAGGCGCGCCGCGCACCCGCACGTAGCCAATCTGGGACGCATCCCGGCCACACGTCGCTACTCGGACATCGAACGCCACCCCGACAACGAAGTGATTCCGGGCGTACTGATATTCCGCGTCGAAGCGTCGCTGCTTTACTTCAACGCCGAACATGTACGCGCTACGTTCTGGGACAGAATCCGCTCGAGCGCAGAGCCGGTCAGGTTGTTGATATGTGATCTGTCATCCTCTCCAGTCGTTGACCTGGCGGGTGCACGCATGCTGGCGACGTTGCACTCAGCGTTATCGGCTGCCGGCATGCACCTGCGGATCGTTTCCGCACACGCGGGCGCGCGAGATATCCTTCGCGCCGAGGGACTTGAAGAACATGTCGGCTACCTGGGCCGCCGCGTCTCAGTGGATGACGTGATCGACCAGTTCCTGAGCGGCGCCGATATCGGCCAGGCCTCGGAAACTGGGCCCGGAATTCGTTAAACCGAGGGGAACGTGCGTGAGCAAGACCTATCCGGACAGGCGTACGAGCGTTGCGCCTCACACAACGACTTCTTACCTGACCGCTGATGAACGCGGCGCCAAGGGGCGGGCGCTGCGTGACGCGGTGCCGCGTGCATTGCATGCGGGATGGAAAATTTCCGGGCGACGCCGGGACCCGGTAGAGCTTCTGAGCGAATCCAATGAAGGCCGCATGCTGGAGCTGATCCCCATCCGCTTCGGACGTATGTCCGCATCGCCGTTTGCGTTCTATCGCGGTGCTGCCGCGCTGATGGCCGCCGACCTCGCCACGACCCCGACAAGCGGAATACGGGTACAGACGTGCGGCGACGCACACCTGATGAATTTCGGCGGTTTCGCCACACCTGAGCGCAACGTGATCTTCGACATCAACGATCTCGATGAAACGCTGCCTGCGCCTTTTGAATGGGATCTCAAGCGGCTCGCCGCAAGCGTGGTGATTGCGGCGCAGCACCTGGAACTTCCCAACAGCGAGGCAGCACGGGTGGTCACAGACCTGGTGCGTGAATATCGTGAACGGATGCAGAATTACGCCACGATGCGGGCGCTGGATGTCTGGTACGACAGGATTGACTTGCAGAAGTATGTAGATAGGACGGGCGATCCCACTATCGTGGCCGATCTGCGCAAGCGGCTGACAGAACGGATCGAGATGGAAAGACGCAAGTCGGTGCCTGACCACCTCTATCCGAAGCTCGTTTCGCAGGAAGGCGTGTTGCCGAGGATCAAGGATGAGCCTCCTTTGATCTTCCATCCGACAACGGAGCAAGGCCCCGGCCTCGCATCTGGATATGGAGAGGCCATCGCGTCGTATCGGGAGAGCCTGGCCGAGCATATCCGGATGCTGTTCGACCGGTTCCACTTCGTAGACATGGCCATTAAGGTCGTCGGCGTAGGAAGCGTCGGTACGATGTGCGCCGTATGCCTGTTCATGGCGGCAGACAACGACCCGTTGTTCTTGCAGGTGAAAGAAGCGCGGGCCTCGGTGCTTGAGCCGTATGCCGGAAAGAGCTTGCATGCCAACCACGGCCAGCGGGTCATTGCCGGGCAGCGCTTGATGCAGGCGGCGAGCGATCTGTTCCTTGGATGGACGCGAGGAATGAACGGCCGCGATTTCTATGTCCGACAGCTACGCGACATGAAGGTGTCTGCGATCATCGAGGATTGGGACACAGGGATATTGCGACAATATGCGAGGATGTGCGCGCACGCCCTGTCCCGTGCGCATGCCCGCTCCGGCGACGCTGCGATGATTGCCGGTTACATGGGTTCCGGGCAGACGTTCGACGATGCGGTCTGCGAGTTCGCGACTGAATACAGTTCCCAGAATCGGAGCGACCATCGGCTGTTCGTCCGCGCAATCCGCGAAGGACGGGTCAACGTGCAGGTTGAAGACTAGCGTTACGATTGGGTCATTCGACATCTGGCCCAATACAACCTCGCAAGCTTTGACCAACTGGCGCATACCGCTTGTGCGCCGTTACGACTAACACGGCCTAAACAGCCGCCCAGCCGTCTAATACGAATGACCCAAACGTCTGGAAGCGGGCATTCCGTCAAAGGCGAATCCCGCGCGCCGTTCGCAATTCGGGGCTCATGTAGCGCCAGTTCGATAAACGTTCTACAAGACGGACGCTGGAATCACACACTCAACCCAAATCCGGTGGGAACGGAAAGTCCTGACCGCGCGACGCGGCGCCGGATCTAAGCCGCCTTAGCGGGCAGCTTTCAACTTCGCGTGGCAAACGCAAGGTGCCATCTAGCTGCTCGCCGATGACAGCTCGATGCGCTTGCGCAGCAGGAACCGGCGCACGGCCGGATCGCGCTCAAGTCCGATCGCGAGATCGTACGCGCCGAGCGCTTCGGCCGTCGCGCCGGCACGCGCTAGCAGATCAGCGCGCGCGGCCCAGTACGGCTGGTAGTCGGCCAGCCGCGGATCGTCCGCGTAAGGCTCGAGCGCGTCGAGCGCCGCCTGCGGGCCGTCCCGTTCCGCCAGCGCGAGGGCGCGGTTCACCGCGACCACCGGCGACGCTGCAATCGCGAGCAGCGCGTCATAGAGTTGCACGATCTCGTACCAGTTCGGGCGGTGCGTGCGGCAGCGGTGCACGTGCGCCGACTGCAGCGCGGCCTCAAGCTGAAAGCGGCCGATTGCATTGAAAGCGTTCGCGCGCCGCAGCAGTGCGTCGGCTGCGTCGATCATCGGCGCGTTCCATGTCGCCGGGTCCTGAGCCGACAGCGGCACGTAGTCGCCGGCCGCATCGCGCCGCGCGTCGCAACGCGCCAGCGCATACAGCATCAGCGCGAGCAGACCAAGCGTCTCTGGCTCCTCGGGCAGCAGTTCGACGAGCAGTTGTCCAAGAAACAGCGCCTCACCGGTGAGATCGCGGCTCTCGGTATCGCCGCCGACCGGGTCGGTCCACCCTTGCGCATACACCGCATAGACCGCTTCCAGCACCGCAGCAAGCCGGTCGGGCAACTCCTCGCGCTCGGGCACGCTGAACGGAATGCCCGCCTCGCGTATCTTGTTCTTCGCCCGCACGAGGCGCTTGCTCATCGCTGCGGGCGACATCAGGAACGCGGAGGCAATCGTCTTCGCTTCGAGCCCCAGCACCACCTGCAGCATCAGCGGTGTGCGAATCGCGGCCTCGAGCGCAGGGTGCGTGCATGCGAACAGCAGCGCAAGCCGCCAGTCGGGCAACGCGCCTCTTTCACGCTCGTCGATTTCGTCGGCGAGGATCGTGAGCTGGTTTGTCACTTCGTCGCCGACGCGGCGATGACGCGCGCCGTCGATCGCCCGGCGGCGCGCGACCGTCATCAGCCACGCTTCGGGATTCGCGGGACAGCCACGCTGCGGCCAGTCAGCAAGCGCGGCCGCAAACGCGTCGGCCAGCGCGTCCTCGGCTGCGGCGACATCGCGCGTGCGCATCGCGAGCAGCGCGACGAGCTTGCCGTAACTGCGGCGGGCGACCGCCTCGGCAATCGAACGCGCGGCGCCGTCAGCGTCGCGGCCGCAGCCGGACGGACTCATGCAGCCGGTGGCGCATCGTAGGGGGCAGTCCAGACCGGGCGCACTTCCATGATGCCGTGCGCCGCGCCGGGACACCTCGACGCCCACGCGATCGCCGCGTCCAGGTTGGGCACGTCGATCAGGTAGTAGCCGGCGAGCTGCTCCTTCGAATCAGAATAAGGTCCGTCTAGCACCTGCGTCTTGCCGTCAACGAGCCGCACCGTGGTAGCCGTGTTCGTGTGCTGCAGCCGGTGGGCGCCCGCCAGAACCTCCGCTTTTTTCAACGATTCGGTGTATGCCTGATACGCGGCGACTCCTTGCTGCCGCTCGCTGTCTGTCATCTGGTTCCAGCGGTTTTCTTCCGAATAGATTATCAACAGGTATTGCATTTGAGCCTCCGTCAAGGGATTGAGGCGGGTGAATTACATCGTGCCGCCATCACAATGACGCGCGGACCGCATGCTGACGGACAGGCGGCATCGAAAAAATAGCGGACGTCGCACCCGCGTTATTCGTTCGCCTCCGACGAAGATGCTGCGCGCGGTCACTTCGGGCGAGCCCGGCATCGCCGCGGACGCGACAGACGCAGCGCTTCCTCCTTCGAGGTCTTAGTTTCCACGAGCGGAGAATCGTTCCATCGCTTTCTCGAAGCGCGGATCGCCGAGATAGCCAACGTTGAACCGGAACCACGGCGACACGCTGTTCGGATGTGGTGAAAAAATCGTCCCCGGCGCGAGAATCACGTGCCTGTCCATCATCTCGCGCGCGAAGGCGATCGAGTCGTCGCATCCCGGCAAGCGGGCCCATAAGTAGAGACTCTGGTCGCTGACCTTGTAGATGGTCGCGCCGCAACGCGCCAACACTTCGACGCCAGCGGCAGTCGCGCGCTTCAAACGATCCTGCAGGCGATTCGTGTGACGCAAAAAATGACCGTCGCTGACGATCGCATCCAGGGTGCGCTCGCAGTATTCGGAACTGCTGACGTGCGTGAGCATTTTCACGTCGGCGAGATCGCTGGCAAGGTCCGCATGGCAAGCCAGAAAGCCCACGCGCAGCGCCGCTGACACCGACTTCGAAAAGCTGCCGACATAGATCGTGCGGCGCAGTTGATCCAGCGCGCAGATGCGCGTGGCAGAACGCGGCTTGAGATCGGCGAGCGCATCGTTCTCGACGACGATGAGATCGTACGCCTCGGCGAGTTGCAGAATGCGATGCGCCTTCGCGGCGCTGATGTCGGTCGCAGTGGGGTTATGCCCGACCGACTGCGTAAAGAAAAGCCGCGGCCGATGCGTCTTCAGATGCTCTTCCAGGGCGCCGATATCGGGCCCATCGACACCGCGCGGCACACCCACGACATTCGCACCGGACAGTTTGAGCTTGCCGAAGAGCGCATAGTAGCCCGGATCGTCGACGAGAACCGTGTCGCCCGGGCGCACGAAATAACGCACGACCATGTCCATCGCCTGGTTCGCGCCGTGCGTCAAAACGATCTGCGACGGCGCGGCTTCGATCTCGTAGCCGGCGAGCTTCTGCTGCAAGTGCTGACGCAGCGGCAAATATCCAAAGCGAGTGCCGTAGCGAAAGAGCGATGCGACGCCCGTGCGCACCACTCGCTGATGAAAGTGATCGAGCCGGGTTTCTTCGAGCCACTCGACGGGCGGGAAGCCTTCGCCGACGTTAAGAAAATCCGGCTTGCTCTGCAACTGCTCGCGCATCAGCCACACGTAGTCCATCGCACGATCGAGCGTCGGCGCGTCCTCGTCCTGCTGCTGCGGTCCGGCGACACTGGAGACGAAAAAACCCGCGCCTCGGCGTGGCTCGATCAGGCCGTTGGCCGTCAGCGTGTCAAATGCGCCGATGACTGTGTTCTTGGAGCAGCCGTTCGCCTCAGCGTATTCCCTGATGGAGGGCAGTTTGTCTCCAGCGCGAAGCAGGCCCTCTTTGATCTGTTTCGCCAAATTGTCCGCGAGCATTGCTGACAGGCTGGGCTTCTCATTGCGCATCTCTTGTCCCTCCTCGGTGTCACCTTCGTCTGTCCTGGGTACAGTCCGAATACTATCTCCTGAAATTGTACCTTTTCAATGGGTACAACCGGCCTAATATTCGCCCAATCGCCGCGCACCTACAAGCGTCACGGAGCGAGACACCGACACCCATTGGAAGACAGAGGAAGACCCATGATCGACTCGACACTGCCCAATTTTCGCGCGATGTCGCCCGCGCAGCGCCTGGGCCACATCGCCCGGACGGCGGGACTGAATGACTACGAGCACGCGCTATTGGCCGCGCCCGGCGCGCTGCCGCTCGAAACAGCCGATGGCATGATCGAAAACGTGGTCGGCACCTTCGAGTTGCCGATGGCCATCGCGGGCTATTTCCAGATCAACGGGCGCGACGTGCTCGTGCCGATGGCGGTGGAAGAGCCATCGATCGTGGCGGCGGCCTCGTACATGGCGAAGATCTCGCGCGCGGCGGGCGGCTTCAGCACGTCGAGCACCGGTCCGCTGATGCGCGCTCAAGTGCAGGTCGTCGGCGTGTCGGACCCGTACGGAGCGCGCTTTGCGATCCTGAAGAACCGCGACGAGCTGATCGCGATGGCGAACGCCCGGGACAAGGTGCTGATCGGCCTGGGCGGAGGCTGCCGCGACATCGAGGTACATGTCTTTCCCGACACGCCGCGCGGCGCGATGGTCGTCGCGCATCTGATCGTGGACGTACGCGACGCGATGGGCGCGAACACCGTCAACACGATGGCGGAAACGGTCGCGACGCGCATCGAGGACATCACGGGCGGCAAGGTGCGGCTGCGCATCCTCTCGAATCTCGCCGATCTGCGGCTCGCGCGCGCCCAGGTGCGCTACAGCGCGACGACCCTGCAAACGAAGGAATACGCAGGCGAGGACGTGATAGCGGGCGTGGTCGATGCGTACCTGTTCGCCGCAATCGACCCATACCGCGCCGCGACGCACAACAAGGGCATCATGAACGGCATCGATCCTGTGATCGTCGCGACGGGTAACGACTGGCGCGCGGTCGAGGCCGGTGCGCATGCCTATGCGAGCCGTGGCGGGCGCTATACGTCGCTCACGACGTGGGAAGTGGCGAACAACGGCGACCTCGTCGGCACGATCGAAATGCCGATGCCCGTCGGTCTCGTCGGCGGCGCGACCAAGACGCATCCCCTCGCGCGGCTTGCATTGAAAATCATGGACGTGAATTCGGCGCAGGAACTGGGCGAGATCGCCGTGGCCGTCGGCCTCGCGCAAAACATGGGTGCGTTGCGCGCCCTTTCCACCGAGGGCATCCAGCGCGGCCACATGGCGTTGCACGCGCGCAATATCGCGCTTGCGGCAGGAGCGACGGGCGCGGACATCGACTGGGTCGTTAAAAAGATGGTCGCCGCACGCAACGTGAGCGTCGACTATGGCATGGGCCTGCTTCAGGGGCCGCGCGATGCCTGAGTCCTTGACCTCGCTTCCGGAGCGCGTGCGCATTGTCGAAGTCGGGCCGCGCGATGGCTTGCAGAACGAGCCATCGCTGGTCTCGGCAGAAGTGAAGGCCCAGCTAATCGAGCGCCTCATCGACGCCGGCGTGCGTTACATCGAAGCCGCTTCGTTCGTCTCGCCGAAATGGGTCCCGCAGATGGCGGACGGCGCGTCCGTGCTTGAGCGCGTGCTGCCGGCGGCGCGTCGCTCCGCAACCACGCTCGCCGCGCTCGTGCCCAACATGAAGGGCCTGGAAGCGGCGCTCGCCTCGCACGTCGACGAAATTGCGGTGTTCGCTGCGGCTTCAGAGTCATTCTCGCGGAAGAACATCAACTGCTCGATCGACGAAAGCATCGCGCGCTTTGAGCCGGTGATCGCCGCCGCGCGTCAGGCGAACGTGCGCATTCGCGGCTACGTGTCGTGCGTGCTCGGCTGCCCGTTCGAAGGCGAGATTGCGCCCGATGCAGTCGCGCGTGTCGCAGCACGGCTCTTCGATCTCGGCTGCTACGAGATCAGCCTGGGCGATACCATCGGCGCGGGCACGCCGTCAAAGACTCGGGCAATGCTCGACGCCTGTGCCGCATATGTGCCGGTGCACGCGCTCGCAGGCCACTTTCACGATACATGGGGCATGGCGGCTGCGAACGTGCTCGCGGCGCTGCAGCGTGGCGTCGCGACCTTCGACAGCTCCGTTTCCGGCATTGGAGGATGTCCGTATTCGCCGGGCGCGACGGGCAACGTCGCGACCGAGGACATCGTCTACCTGTGCGAAGGCATGGGCATCGCAACGGGCATCGACCTCGGCCGGCTTGCGGATGCGGGTGCGTTCATCTCACGGGCACTCGGGCGCGAAACATCGTCGCGTGTTGCGCGGGCACTGGAGGGCAGACGCCGCCGCGAAGCGGCAACGCGCTGATCGCCGAGAAGCCAATCATCAGAAACAGACTCCGTGCAAGGAGGAGACATGGAACAGCAGTTTGCCGCGCAAGAGCGCGGCCATCAAGTATCGGCGCGGGCAGTTGAAGCCGACTACAAACTCGTCGAAATCTGGGGTGACACGGTCGACACGCGACATCTCGCGTGGTCGGTCGTGCTCGGCATCGCCATCAGCTTTGGCGCGTTCGCTGCGGCGAGTCGCGTGCTCTCCGCGCACGTGTCCGATCCGGCGATGGCGCGGGCCTATGCGATGCTCGTCGGCCTCGCGGGCTGCCTGGTTGCGGGCGCTGTATGCGCGAAGCTTTTTCGCCCGAAACGGCAAGTGATCGAGGAAACGCACGGTGCGTCGGGTCGTGAAGAAGTGCTCGCGCAACTCGCCAGCGAGGCCGGCGGACTCGGGCGTGTCGCGGACCTGCCGCCTGCGGTCGTTGCGGAAATGAAGGAGCTGGGGCTCTACGAGCTCTTCGCCGATTACGAAAAACGCGCAGACATGCGCGAAGGAGCGCGCTGATGGAACCGCTCGTACAACAAGTGCTCGTCGCCGTGGGGATGGGCCTGATCGGGGCTGTCGTGTTCGCAGGCATCGGCCTCATCTCGGGCACCGATGAAACCACCACGCTCGCGCCGCTCACGTTGCTCGTCGTGCTGCTTGGCGTGCCGCCCGTCGGCGTGTTCTCGTTCTTCATGGCGGGCGCAGTGTCCAAGCACATGACTCACGCGATTCCCACCGCGCTGCTCGGCATACCCGGGGATACGCTCGCTACGCCGCTCCTGCAGCAGGCGACGATGCTGCGCAATCTCGGTGTCCCGCACATCGCGCTGCGCAAGATGATCTCGGGCGCGATCGTCGCGGCGTTCGTCGCGGTCCCGCTGGCGGTGCTTTTCGCCGTGCTGCTCGCGCCGTTCGGACCGTCGATCACCAAGGTGGCGCCGTGGGTGTTTCTCGTGGCGGCAATCGCCATCGCGTTCTTTTCGTCGGGACGCTGGGCCTCAGTGCTCTTGCTCGTGCCGTTCGTGCTGGTCATCGTCGGCTTGCAGGCGCTGACGGGCAAGTACGGCGTCATGCTCTCGGTAAGTTACTTCCTCGGCATTGCGATCGGGCCGCTCATCGCCGATCTGTTCTCGATTCTCTCGCCCACCGGACGCATGCAAATGCGTCGGGAACGAGCCCGCACGTTCTCGCTCGCGCCTGACGTGAAGGGCTGGAGCGGCTACTTCCCGAATCCGCTGAAAGTGCTCGACGGCCAGCAGCGCGGCTGGACCGCCGCGACCGCCGCCATCTCGAGTGCGACGTTCGTGTTCAGCCCGGTCGCAATGACGGTCGTGCTGGGCGAACTCGTCGGTTCGCGGGTGAAGCACGCGTATCACCGCCTGACGACCGTCATCGCTGCACGCAATGGCGTGACGGAAGCGACCTATATCGCCGAGGCGTTGATCCCGTTGATCGCGTTCGGCCTGCCGCTCAGTCCGGTCGCTGCGGGACCGGCTGCTCCGCTCTTCAACGCACCGCCGCGCTTTACCGTGGACGCCGCAACCGGCCACATCAACAACCTGCACACGATGATGACGACGTGGCAGTTCCTCGGCTTCGGCTTGATGGCGGTCGTGCTTGCTGCGCTCGTTGCATATCCGCTGTCGATGAACTACGCGCACCGTGCAGCGTCGTTCGTTGCGAGGAAGCTGAGTCACGAGGCGATCATCGCGACGTTCGTCGGGTTGATCGTCGTGATTAGCGTCTGGGAAGGGCAACTGCTCGGGCTGCTGGTGATTCTCAGCGTCGGATTGCTGGGGGGATTGCTATCGCGCAACTTCGGCTTCAATACCGGTGTGCAGTTCATGGGTTACTACACCGCGGTCCTTAGCGTGCCGGCCCTGACACAGCTGATGGGCGGATGATGTCAGAGAATTGGCGCTCGCTTACGGAGGCAAAATTGCGGGTGCCGTGAGCCCGCATGTAGATTGATGGCGCCAGCGGCAGGTTTTGGAAGGAAGTCGTTCGTGCCCCGCCCATGCGCCGGCGCACTAGGTGGGCCCGCAAGATAGGTGCTGCTGTTGCATCCGAATGGTTGCCCCTGCGTAGCGCCTCAACTTTCCAGGATGCGCTCCCACGCGTCCGATCGAGCCGAGCGGAACACGGCGTCGATCACTCGCATGTTTGCACGCGCATCTTCTAGCGGAATGGCCTGCGGGCCTCCACTCAATATCGCCTCCGCGAACGTGGCGGCTGCGATGCCATACTGATCGCACACCGGAAGTTCCAGCCAGCGATCAGTCCCGACACCGGCGCTTGTGTTTTCACTCACTAACAGACGCGTCGGTCGATCGCTTGGTGCATTGAATGGAATCTCGACCTCGATCCGCCCTTTGGTTCCGTGAAATTGCATCCGCTGATAGTTATGGCTCTGAGTCGAGTAAAAAAAACTCGCCTGCACACCGTCGAAGTCCATCAGCACAGAGCCAAGCCGGTCCACTTCGAATATTGGAGCCCGCTCCATCAGGGCAACCACTCGCCTTGGCTCACACCTGGTAATGAAGCGCGACGTTGTGATGGGGTAACAACCGATATCGAGCAGACCGCCACCACCCAGTTCGCTCTGGTTGCGGATGTCGTGCGGGTTCGTGTTGTTATACGTGAAGCCGCCGGTCACCGCCCGCAATTTGCCGATCGCCCCTTCGTCAATCAAGGTCCGCACCTTCATCCATTGCGGATGCGTGCGAACCATGAAGGCTTCTTGTATGTATCGGCCGTTCCTGTCGCGCGCGGCGATGAGTCGCTCGACCTGTTGGGCGTCCAGTCCGATCGGCTTCTCACACAGGACATGCTTGCCCGCCTCGACGGATTTGATCGTCCATTCCACGTGGATGTGATTGGGTAGCGGGATATATACCGCGTCGATTTCCGGGTCCGCCAGGAGCGCCTCGTAACTGTCGTATGCGACAGCCAAACCATATTTCGCGGGGGTGTCCCGAATTTTGTGTAAACAGGTTGTGGTTTAACGGGGCATCAGCCTGTCCTCGTACTGGATAGTAAAGCGGTTCAAAGCTGCCTTCCAATCGCGGATTGGCATCGTCCAGTTCTTGCTGATGTTGTTCAGC
>NZ_FCOG02000405.1 GCF_001544975.2 Caballeronia arationis
ACCACGCCGACAAGGAGAAATCCAGGGGTCCAGCTCGTGTAGGTGAGCAGCGCCGTCATCGTCCCGTTGAAAATGGCCAGCCCCCGGTCTGCCCCGCCCATCTGGCGCGGCAATGAGAGGCCTCGACTAACCTTGTGCTGGCGCATATCAACAGGCGTTGGCCATGTGGAAGTGGCTTTGCATGATCGGCACGGCGACCGACGCAATGCCGAGGCCCACCAGCACCACCGAGAACGTCTTGGCGATATTGCTTTCCGAGTTCGCCACCGCGACGCCGCCGAGCGTAATGAGCACGATGCCGATGCCGTACAGGTACGGGCCGCTGATCAGGTTGCTGATCGTGCAGATGATGTCGGTCAAGCCCGTCAGGTTGGAAAAGTCCCCCGCTGCCATCGCGGCCACCGACACCAGACTCAGCAGCGCGCCGACCAACATCGACTTGCCCGGGCGCAGATGCTTCGCGACCGTGGCGGCTCTATTCATTACCTTCTTGCCCTTCATTTGATGCTCCCGTTAAAAAACGCGTTGTAGGTCGTAATCGTTGTTTTTGAATCCCCGGATTTCGAGGATCTCGGAGACGTGCCGCATCTCGCCGGTGCGCTTGAAGTGCACGACGTAGTTGAAGCAGTCAGCGATGTTTTTGCGCATGTCTTCCAGTTCCCAGCGTGATCCGGTCGGGATGCCGAGCATGGCGAGCGATTCCAAGCGGCTGAGCGCCGTGCGCCCATTGTTCGCGTGGATGGATGCGAGACCGCCGTCGTGGCCGGTGTTGAGCGCCTGCAGCAGGTCGTAGGCTTCGCCGCCGCGCACTTCGCCAACGATGATGCGGTCAGGCCGGAAGCGCAGACACAGCGCGACAAGCAGTTGCGTCGTGACGTTGGTATCGGCGTTGGAGAGCAACCGCACGCGATTGGGCACGTGCAGCTTCAGTTCCATCGTGTCCTCGATGGAGATGACCCGCTGGTCGGACGGGATCTGTTCGATCAGCGCATTGAGGAACGTCGTCTTGCCCGCCGACGTTCCACCGGCGACGAGCACGTTCTTGCGCGACTGCACGAGCGCGACGAGCGCGCGCATGAGCGCTTCGTCCTCGATGCCTTCCTCGAAGTGAATGGCTTCCGCGTGTTCGGGTCGCGCGTTGGCTGCCGAGAACGCCCCCATGTTCACGTAGTCCGACAGCGTCAGCTTCGATTCGCGGTGCTTCCGGATGCTCAGCGCGTGCCCGTCGATCGACGTCGGGCTCATGACCGCTGCGATACGCAAGTTCTGATGACCGGCATTGATGATGCCCTTGTCGCTGCCGGCCTTCGCCGACTTCTCAACGGACGAGGCGAGCGAGTGAATTGCGCCTTCGAGCTGCTCGGGGCGCAGGTCGATGTTCTCGCGTGTCATTACGCCGCGCCGTTCGACCCAGACATTGCGGTAATCGTTGATCATGATTTCCGCGAGGTCGGGCGAGTCGAGCAATTCGCGCAGCGGCGAAAGCGCATGGAAGAACATGCGCACGGCTTCAGCTTCGAGTGGGCGCAGCTTTAGGATGTGATTGTCGGCAGACTCGGACATGCGATGCTTTGTGGGCGATCTAACATGTCGGCTATTGTTGGCGTTGGCAGACGTGCGCAGGCACCGAAAGAGGCGTCAAATTGAGCGGCTTTCGCGGCCGTAGATGCGCTCAGGCAGAG
>NZ_FCOG02000515.1 GCF_001544975.2 Caballeronia arationis
GGTTTGCGCCTGAGCGTTGAACGCTTCGCGCGAGAAGCGTCGCCGGAAGTCCTGCGATAGCTCGTCGATGCTCACGTCTCGAGCGGCAAATATCCGCGCCACAAATGCATCTTGATCGTCGGCAGGAAAGAGCAACGCATCCGGTAGATAACAATCGAGGCCAGACACACGCGACGCGACAATCGGCCTTTGAGCGAGCACCGCTTCGATCATCACAAGCGGCACGCCTTCAAATGCTGATGGGAGCACGAGCGTATCGCTCGCTACAATGAACGGAAGCACGTCTTCCTGGGCTCCTAGCATTCTCACACAGGCAGAGAGCACGGCGCTCGCGCTAACAATGTCCTTCAAACAATCGGCATCCTCGCCTTCCCCAATGATCAGCACGAGCGCCTTCTTAAAAGAATCACCATGACTTTCTATCGCCCGCATAAGAAAATCCTGCCGCTTTTGATGAAGATTCAACCGACCGATATGCGCGACAATATACGTACCATCGTCCGGCAAGCCAAGTGAGGCCCGGGCGGCGCTCTTTGTAAGCGTCGATCGGCTGAAACGATCATCGACGTAGTTCTCAAGCGTCATCGCGCGCGAGCGCGGCGCGAGCGCCCGCAACTCGTTGCATAAATGGTCGTTCAGCGTGACGAACTCGTCAGGCATGCGGTATAGCAGGCGCTTAATGAGCCATTTAATCTTGTCAGAGGGGCTCGCACTCTTGGGCGCATTGTGGACGAGTGGCAGATAGCTTACCGTCGGCACCTTTGCACGACGCGCCGCGAAGAGCCCTGCAAGCCCCGACGCAATCGTGCCCTGTGAGATCAGCAGCTTATCGAGATCCAGCCTGCGCAAAGTCACGGCCGTCGACCGAATCATCCGACGAAACGCGAGGAGAT
>NZ_FCOG02000217.1 GCF_001544975.2 Caballeronia arationis
TAGGCGCCGTCAAGGTTTGCTTCTCGGCTGGGTGCAGGACTGCGCGAACCGTTGTCGCCCGCGCCGAATCCGCGTGTTTAACTTTGCTGTACCGCTCGTCGCCGCGATTAGCTATACACGGGACGATTCAATGTACAAGAGTAAGAGCTCGCGGACGGTTAGTTGCCTTCTCTCGCGGAAGCGAGCGCGCAAACCCACCGGCCCTGAACCGCCCGTGATTCCGTAGTAACCGCACGGCAGTTCGCGAAGTTTAGCGACCGTCGCTGAGACGCAACCTCCGATCGAATTCGTAGATCGTGTATGGCCGCTAGCAGGAAAATCCAATACTCCTTGACGACCCCAAGCGGACGGCCGGGCCGATGCGAGGCCTATGTCCGTTTCCGATGTGAATGCGACGTCCGAATGCCCGCGTGAGAGCACGGGCCAATGGACGAAAAGGGCAACGGCCGACATTTTTCAGCACGTCAATCAGAGGTGGCCTCGCTCACATTCGGACAGTTTTCTGAAATTTCCAAGGGGAACCCACCAGGCTCGAATGGGCCCGCTTCCGCGTTTGGGGGGTCATGCTGCCGATTCAATCGCAGGCATCGTCGGGAAGTATGCCTCACCCGGCGTCTGATCCTATTCGCCGATGGAGCGCTTGGCATGGCTGACCGACTCGTACGCTTTCAAATAAAACTCCTCATACTTGATACTGCGCAGACCCGCTCGACGAATACGTTCTCGCGCCAGCATCCCTTGACGTCCATCGACAGCCGGATGCCACGGTTCAGTACGGCATCGGTGAAGACGTCCGCCGTGAGTGGCTGCCCTTATCAGGGTTCACGATGCCGGGCAGCCCGTAATGGGTGAACGCTTCGTCCAGCGCATCAACGGCATGCGCCGCTTCCAGCGTGATAGATACCTGGCGCGCGAGTACCTTGCGGCTCGCCCAGTCCACCACCGCCGTCAGGTACACGAAGCCGCGCGCCATCGGAATGTAGGTCGTGTCGTGCGCCCAGGCCTGATTGGCTCGGTCGATCTTGAGATCGCGCAGCAAGTACGGCCAGGTCTTTTGCTTTGCATTGAGTCGGCTCTGTTCGGCTTGCAATACAGCGCGTCCGCGGCCATACGCTTCATGAGCGTGCGCACGCGGCGGCGGCCAACGTCTTGACTCTCCCGGCACAGCAAGCGCGCCAGCATCCGTGCCCCGGCAAACGGAAACTCCAGATGCAGTTCGTCGATCCGGCGAATCAACAGCTGCTCGGTTTCTCCTACCGATCAATCCCGGTGGAGGATAGCGACTTGGCGGCCTTCGATGTGATCGCCAAGGCCCTACCATGACAGACGTTTGCTGATCAAGATATCGGATCGCCGACGTTACGTCTTTGGTAAGAAATTAAACGGCTCCTTGCAGTTGGCTATATTTTCGCTATCCTGAAGAGACTGTTTAGATATCTTGGTGTCATCCTTCTGTATTTTAATGAGAAAGGGTGCAAACACTGGATTTTCGTCGGCTTCGGAACGACGGTGTGGATGTTGTCCCATTGCTTTTTTAGGGAGACATCATGGCTGCCTGCTTCCCGCGTGACGTGCCAAGTGTTGCCCGCCCTCTTGCAGACATCAATCCCGGGTAACGCCCGCGCCACGTCTCACCTATTGCTTCGTCGCAAAATGTTGCAGCGTTGAAGGGCCTTTGTGCGCCGCGACTCTAGGACGCACCGATCGTAGGTTCGCCATCCTCGGGCCGCGCTCGGCGGCGAATGACCCGTTGAGAAATAACTCTATGCGAGGAGTCCCCCATGAGCATTCTTACCGGCGTCACAATCAAGTTCGACACCCACGATGACGATAAAAACGACGACACGTGGCTGAGCGTTTTTGTTAAGAATCGGCTCAACAACTCGCTCAGCCCCGAAACAAACTCCGACTTCGGCTCGAACAGGATTGCGCTTGCGCGGTACCAAGATCCCAACGATTTGGGCGACGGTCGCCAGAATCCCTTTCTCGCGTTCGGCATCGGTCTTGGCGAAGGAGTGACGTTCGACGATCCCTCCACGCACGAGTTCGCGCTGACGTTGTGCTCGAACACGATCACAGCTGACGAGATCGTCATGCCCGCCGTCGATATCCATATCCTTACCTACGACGAAGACCGCTGGATCTTCGACTACACCGTCACCCTGATGTTCGACGACCATATGTCCTTCAGCTTCTCTTCCAATGTCGACGGGGTGCGCGGCATCATTCTGGACCAGAATAACAACAACTACTCAGGGATCGGCGTCGAAAATCCCTTGGCAACAGCTTTGCCGGTGTTTCCCAAAGCAGTCACCGATTCTGTACTCAAGAAGGTGACACTCGAATTTTCCACACACAACGACAACAAGGACTGGGATACCCGCCTGAACGTGCACATCGTCAACCGTATCAGCGAGCAAGTCGCCCAAGATCTTGCAATCGGCCTCGACCTGTTTCACGACCAAGAATTTCCGGACAGCGGGTCCAATGAGGTCCTGTACAAACAGTTTAGCTGGTCCTCCGACGAAGGGTCATTGCCGTCAAATAGCATCCAGCTCGCCGACATCGTGCTCCCAGTCGTCAATATCATCATCGTCCCGAATGGCCACGATCGCTGGATCTTCGACTACCGTGTCACCTTCGAATTCGGCTCGCCGGGGGACTTCGCGGGAAAGCGACTGTTCTATTCCTCACAGACCGATGGGCTCATCCTCGATCAGGACAACAATAAGCACGCCGGTGTCTACCAGGGCCCGCCATTCCCGACTGTCGCACCTCCGACCGCGCCGCCGCTCACGGCACAGCCGGTCGATCACACTGGCGACAACAAAAAGATTATCTCGCTCACCTTCCTGGGCCAAAAACTCGAAGAGTTCATCAACAACCGCAATGGCGCGGACACAAGTCACAATCCGCCGTTGGTCAAAATCCAGCTCAACACGGGGAAAGAAGGCGAGACGTGGATTGAGAGTTACGCAGACCATCGCGCAATCGCCGCCGGCAATTCCAAGCCGTGGGTTCGTTACGTCAGCAGCCCGACCAATCTCGGTTTGATCAAGGTACCCGTGCTTGATCTCCAACTTGCACGGCTCGACAACATCAACAGCGAACGGCTAAAGATTACCGTTGACGCGCAGCAATCCGCGCCGTTGACCCTACGCATCGACTTCTTCCCTTTCGATCCGGCCGATAATAGCGGGTCGTTCGTAATCGGCTACCACGACCACGTAATGATCGACAGCTTTTGGATCACACTGCGGCTGACGCTCGATCTCGCGAAAACCATCACCCAATTCGGTGTCACACGAACGGTCGTCGACGTGATGTCCTGGGTCGCCGAGCTCGAAGCCATGCAAGTCACAGTCACTAACTCACCAGGCGGCGTTTACCAATTTCACTACACTGGGACCTTCCTGCACCAGCCGGTCGACCTAATCAGTCCCCTATCTAAGAACGACCTGTTTGTAGAGCAGGTCGTCCAAGTACAGCTGAATACCGTAGACAGCACGGACGCGATGCAGGCAATAATTAGGAAAAAAATACGGGACCAAATCTACGACACGCTGACGAAAGCGGACAAGTTCACCAAGATTACTCCGCGCGAGAGCTTGAACTCACAGGTGACGTCATGGCTGCTCGGTGGCATCGCCTACGGTGACGAATTCAACGAAAACCCGGACGAGAACAATACGGTGATCGAGGACATCTTGATCCAACCCGCCAACCCGGCGCAGGGCATCCTTGAAGACAGACTTGAAATCAGCTACCGTGGTCCCCGCAATGTCTTCGTTCCGAAGGAGCCGGTGGACTGGCCGAAGCCCGGACACCCCAATCCGGCTTACGATTTCTCGCCGGGCACGCTCGCGAACATCGACCACATCATCGTGCTGACGAAGGAAAACCGGTCGTTCGATCATTTGCTTGGATACTTGAGTTTGCCTGTGGCGCAGGGTGGGATGGGTCGCCAGGATGTGGACGGTCTTACAGGCGGTGAGGTTAACACATACAAAGGGAACTCTTTCCGGCCGTTCGAGCTGAACGATACGCGTTTCTCGCCTGGCCCACCGAACGACTACGAATCCACACAGCGCGCCGTTAATGGCGGCGCCATGGACGGCTTTGCCAAGAGCCAAGGGGATGCGTACGGCGCTGCAGTGGCGGGTCGGGTCATGGGCTATTACACGGGGGCGACTCTGCCGCACTACGACGCGCTCGCGCGCGACTTCACGATCGGCCACCGGTGGTTTGCGAGTCACCCCGGTCCGACGTTTCCAAATCGCTTCTATGAGTTGACCGGCAGACCCAATCTCGATACGCACGGGTTCTGGGAGTTGGAGAATTCCAGTCGCATGCTGCCAGTTTTCACGCCCACGATATTCGATTACCTTAAGGGCGCCGTGGATCCTAGGTCCGGCGCGGACATCACATGGCGCTACTTCGAACACGGGTACTGCACGCTGCGACTTTACGAGCGGTACACGTTTGATCACACGAACGTCGTCGACATAGACGACTTCTTCAACCGCGCGAAGACGGGCCAGTTACCGAACGTCTCTTTCATAGACCCGCATTTCGTCGACCTTCCGCCCGACAGTAATTGCGACGAGCCTCCAAGCGACATCGCTGACGGTCAGGAGCTGGTGCAGCGGATCGTCGAGGCAGTCATTGCGGGTCCTGCCTGGAACAGGACGCTCCTGCTCATCGTGTATGACGAGCACGGCGGCTTCTATGATCATGTGCGGCCGTCGACTGCCGCGAAGGTCTCTCCCGAACTGCCAATCACGACGCACGGAGTCCGCGTGCCTGCAATTGTCATTTCGCCGTGGGTCGCCGCGGGCGGGGTGTTCGGGCATGACGGCATTTCCGTGAGTGATGCCGGAAATGCAAGGTCGGCGGCGGCTACCGTGCGGCCACGCGCCAATCTACACTTCGACCATACTTCGATCCTGAAGACCATCGCGCGCCGGTTCCTCAACACAAATCCGCCGTATATGGGTGCGCGCTTCGCTGCGGCGCACGACCTATCGGAGGTGCTAGGGAACCAATTGCGGCAGCCCCAATTCCTACCATTCATCCGTTACCGGCTCCAGTTTGTCCCGTCACAGATGTTGCTCGCGGTAAGCCAAGGCAATCGCGCTCCGGGCACCGGGTTGCTGCAGCTACCTCGAGACGGAAAGGCCGCCGCACAGGATTTCTCCTTCGAGGACGTGGGTGACGGGTTTGTGTACATCCGAAGTCACGTGGGCAATCTTTACGTGACCGTGAAAGCCTCGGACGTGGTGACGGGTGGCGGAACAACGGCGCCGGCGAACCTGGGCGCAGCGTCCGGAAATACAACGACGTTAGCCGAACCGCAGGAGCCTCCGCCGGCCGGCTCGACTCCGCCAGCACCAGAGATTATTCAAGATCTCAAGTACCCGCCGACCGACGTGGTCGTTGTGGGCGCCAAGCGACCCGCTTTGCAGAAGTGGAAACTGACACGGGTGGGCGTGCCGGTCCTCGGTCTCGACTTATATCTAATCGCAAATCAGGCGTATCCGGGTCTGTACCTGCAGCCCGCTGAGTCCGGCCAGCCGGGTTCGCCGGTGACGCTCGGGGATGCAGGCGCCTCGAGCAGAGGTCATCATTTGCCGTCAAACGTGTGGAGTGTGACGAGCCCGCTCATTAGTGACGCTCCTGTCAACGCTCCATAGTTAAAAACCGCTCCTGCGAACTTTGCGACTTCTTCTAATGTACGCGTCAGCGCATCCCGTCTTGAACATATACCCGTGTTGTCCAAAGGTATTGCCATCGTGACTGCGGAGCATTTCGATGGTCGACCCAACCGAAGAGACTGCGGGACCGAGGACAGCGCGACGTTCTCGGCAAGGCGAGCGAAGCATTCTGGCGCGAGATGGTCATGGCGTGGAGACGAAGCGGACATGGCGCACGACGGTTTTGCCGTGAGCAAGGGCTTGGAGTCAGTAATAAGTCACGCATCACGACTGTGCTAGACCTTGGGTTAATAGAGCGTCGCGTGGCGCGGCACCGGGTCGCAATGGGGAGCGTCGGCCGACTCATAGAAAATGCCTCGCCGAAAGGAGCAACACCTAATACAAGCTTGGGAGCGCTCTGAAGGTGGGCGCTTCACCGGGGTCGTTATGGACAGGGGATTCAGGGATTGAGTAATTTGGCTCCCACGAAATATTTCGGATAGCAAAGCAGACGAAAATTGAGGACACGCAGTGCCGACGGTGCATATAAGCGATCGAATTTTCCGATGGACTTCAAGTGATACGTTATCGAATCCTGCGAGTGCGCCGCTGTTGCCTGTGCATCGTCTCCGGCATGGTGTAATTTCAATCGACATCAACGACGCCTGCCCCCTTATGCTACTTCAGCATGCACTTTCCACACGCAGCCGAGACGAGCGGCATTTGACCATAAGTCACTGCGAGAACGACTATGGACCACGATTTGCCAGTTTAAGTCTGTACCTGAATGTCCGGTACTTGGGCGGAGCCGACTTTCAAGTGTCTTCCTACCCGTGGGCCAACGTCCGCAGTTGGCCGATTTCCGAAATTCGCGGTCCCAGGACTTTCCATTCTCACGAAAGAAATACGTTCCCACTCGAGGGGTGCCAAAAATCCGCATTTATGCTCGCCCAAATTGGGAAAG
>NZ_FCOG02000132.1 GCF_001544975.2 Caballeronia arationis
CCATGGCCCGAATGCTCACGTCCTGCAGTCGTAGGCTTGCGATGGCGAGGCGTTCTTCAGGTTGAAGGTGCTGGTATGAAGTAGTTTTGTCGGGCATTGCAACACCTTATACGAAATAAGTGTTGCACCTCACTTTTGAGGCCGCCGGGCTAAATCCCTCCGGGAGCTTGACCAGTTGGTGATAGACCGATCACCGGAATCGAAGAGGAGATCAAAAGTGATTAAGCAACACGTAGGCAATTTGCGAGGAGATGTAAAACGTCGGAAAGATTGGCGAAGTCGCAACCCTGAAGTGCGCCCGACCCTCTCTAAGGCGATCCTTACCCAGGAATCTTTGGAAATCTATCTGAGCTAGGCTAACGTCAACTACGCGGATTCATGCGGACTAACCTAGGCAAGGTAACCCTGGTTCGGGCGAACTTTCACCGAGTGAGGGCAAGCAACTCTGACTGGCCAACATCACTAGCGCTTACCGCCACGAGGTTCGCATGATTGGACGCTCGCTTCCCTTTCTCCGTGCACTTGCGCTTATTCAGAAGTTCGCCCGCTGCGACGCGTCAACGTTGATCGAGGGCGAAACAGGCACAGGCAAAGAACTGGCGGCCCGTGCTACACACTATCAGGGCCATCGCCAAGCGGCACCTTTCCTACCTGTCAATTGTGGCGCGCTGCCTGATCATTTGCTCGAGAACGAACTCTTTGGCCACAAGCGCGGCGCTTACACGGACGCACGGGATGACGCGCCGGGCCTGCTATGGCTCGCGAATGGAGGCACAATTTTTCTAGATGAAATTGATGCACTCTCTCCCAAAGCGCAGGTGATGCTACTGCGGGTCCTGCAAGACCAGCGCTATCGGCCGCTCGGCTCCAAAGAAGAAGTGATAGTCGACGTGCGCATCATCGCGGCCTCGAACCGCAACTTACAGTCGCTAGTGGACTGCGGTCAGTTCCGTGCAGACCTCCTGTTTCGCATCAACGTGCTGCACTTGGCGTTGCCGCCACTGAGGGAGCGTTTTGGAGATCCGCAATTGATTGCACATGATTTCGTGGGTCGTTTGGCCGAACGCTACGGGCGCCCGGTGCCTCGCATTGAGCCTTACACCTTGGACTGGTTCAATTGCTACCCTTGGCCCGGCAATGTACGCGAACTTGAAAACCTGCTACACCGCGAGCTTCTGCTTTCCGACGGCGTGACACTGTGCTTTGATGCACCGGCGCACCCTAGGTCTGCCGCACCTCTGGTAGCTGAGCCGCCGCATCCCCCTGTGCATACTTTCGCGTCGCCACCGAACAGCCAGATCACAACCTTCGCGCCATACACTCAAGCAAAGCAGGTTGCGCTTAAAGAGTTCAGCGAGAGCTACTTGCACGGCTTAATGTCGTGCACACGTGGCAACGTGAGCGAGGCTGCGCGCAGCGCTGGCCAAGAACGCCGAGCCTTCAGCCGATTGCTCAAGCGCTACGGTATTTCCCCTCAAAGCTTTCGCTGAGCAATCGGTAGCGGTGAGGCGACGCAACCTCACCTACTGCGACCGTTTTACCCTGGAAAGTAGGGTTTTTCAGACCCGGGGCACCAGCGTTGATCATGCAACTTCTCGTGAAAAATCAATGGCATGCGTTGATTGTAATCTTGGCGCAAAACCTGCTCATACATAGCCCATCACAGTCTTTTGATTTGCGGTGGGAAGGTGGTGGACCAACTCACGGATCCTGTCATTCAAGTGGCTTCCGAGATTGTTCGCTATCTCGAGGAGCACCCGGATGCGTCAGACGTTTCTTCAGGCATTCGCGATTTCTGGCTGGGTGGCTTTCCGATGCCCAAGGGCTCATGGGTGCTTGATGAAGCGCTGGATCGCTTGGTGAGCGCGGGCGTGTTGATGCAAGTGCTCCTGCCAGGAGGCGAGTCGATCTATCGACTGATCAAAAAAACATGAAACAGCATTTCATAGTCAAGATGGCCGAGCGCCACCCCCATGACGACGACATTCCTGACTGGATAACGTTTATCGGCGACAAGTCAGGCGCGCGGCACCGCGCGAGCCCGGACGTGGACCTCGCGCTGCGCGGCTTGGGCTGCAAATACTGGCTCACCAACGAGTATGCGCCCGCAGGCATCGATTGGGACGATACTGAGGCCCGCCACGGTCTGGATCGCACCTACCGCGTGATCCTCCAGGAAAACTACGACCTGCCGCACCACATCAGCGAGTTGCTCAGCCGCCTGCCCTCGGTGGAGGATGCCAGCCCGCTGCAGGTTGTCGAGTCGCGCATCAGCCCGCCCGCAATGGCCGCGACAAACTCGATCAACGACAGTTCGGCCGGCGACCTGATCGGCCTGTCGTATGCGCGGGCGCTGACCCGCGGCTCGCCCGACATCACCATCGCCGTGCTCGACACGGGAGTCGGCCTCGATCACCCCGAGCTCGCTGGAAAGGTGCGCAAGGCCATGGACTTCGTTAACCTAAAAGGCCTCGACACTAGCGTATTCATTGGCGATTTCCTGGGCTACGACAGGGACCCCGCGGACGAGGTGGGTCACGGCACCCACGTCTCGGGCATCCTTGCAGCGCGCGGCCTCGCTATGGACGAAGGCATCGCTCCCGACTGCAGCCTGATGGCCGTGCGCGTGCTCGCCGCGATGAAGAGCGGCGACAGCCACGTAGTGGGCGCAGGCATTGTCGACAACATCAACGCCGGCATCAAGTGGGCCGTGGACAACGGCGCCGACATTATCAACATGAGCCTCGGTATCAAGCACATCGGCGGCGGGCTGCCCCACGAGGACGTGATCCGCTACGCCTTGAGCCGCGACGTGACGGTGGTCGCCGCGAGTGGCAACGATGGCAGCGCTGAGCGCTACTACCCCGGCGCGCTGCCTGGGGTGATCGCCGTTGGCGCGGTCGACAACAGCGGCGCGGTTGCGAGTTTCACCTCTTACGGCGCCAACATCTTCGTGGTGGCGCCGGGCCTGAACATCTACAGTTCATTCCTGGATCGAAAATACGCGTTCGCCTCAGGCACGTCGCAGGCCTCGCCCTTCGTAGCCGGCGCGATCGGATTGATGAAGTCGCTCTCGGCGGGCCTAGGCAAGAAGCTGGGCAACGACGACATCCGACGCATCCTGAAGTGTACGTCCGACAGGGTCGACAGTCGCATGCGCAACGAGCATGCCGGGTATGGGCTCTTGAATCTCGCCGATGGCTTCAAGCTCTTGGCTCACCTGCTATAAACGGTCTGGATCGGAGAACGACATGGCTGCTCCACTTAACAATGGTCTTGCCACGGGCATCAGCACCGGCTTCGACTTGCGGCGCATCGTGGGCACGACCCGCGGCAATGTCCCTGCGGTCGATCCCTACATCATCACCGAACTGGATCTCCTCGACGAGCTGCTGGCAAGAAAGGTTTTCGAGCCGGCCTGGAAGCACGGCAACGTAAGCATCTCCACGCCGGGTAAGACCGCGGCCGCCAAGCGCGGCGTGCCCAAGGTGGTGGCCACTGCCACCATGCTGCGCAGCCTGCTCGTGCGGCCGCTGGCGCCGCGCAAGGCGCCTGAAGAGAAGTGGACCGGCGACAGCCTGCCCGGCACCCTGGCTCACATGCCGCCGAACGATGACTATCTGAGCCTGTCGGAACTAGTCGACGCGACAGCCGGGCTCTCAGCGTTGAAATACGCATTCAAGAACGACATCGCCACCAAGCTCTACACGTTGGATTTCGGCGAACGCACAGTGCTCGGCGGCTACCCCGCCGTCACCGACTTCCTCGTCGCCTACGCGTTCCACGTGATGGGCCTCACCGAGGTCGATGCCGCACGCAACTTCATCACCAGCAGCCCGGCGGGCGTGAGCAAAGTGGTGAAGTATCTGGCAGTGAGCGGCGCACGCGCGTATCTTGAGACGGCTAGGCTCGAGGTGCCCGGCCTGGACAACGACAACGGTCCAGTGATCCAAAGCCTCGCCGATGCCGCGCTCTCGCTGGAGGCGGGCTCGTTCGCGCCAAGCGTGGCGGCCGTCGTGCAAGCGCCGGTCTTCAACCGCGCAGAATCGAAACTGATCAAGCACGCCGAAGACAGCGGCCTCGGCCCGATCCTGCCCGAGATGAAGCCGATCCTGATCCGCTACATTCAGGCTTCGAACGCCGCCCGAATCCCGATCACCAACGCCAACATCGTCTATTACGCGTCGGGCTGGATCCAGCAAATCTCGCGTTCGCTTCAGATCGGCGAGCCGGAGTCGACCTCCACCGACCCGACCGACTCCGACTTCGACATCACGCCTTTCGACGACGACCGCTCGCAGATACAGATCAGTCGTTCGGCGGTCAAGTGCGCTTCGCAACTGTTCTACGGCATGGTGCTGGGTGAGGAGCTCCAAGTGTTCGACGCGATGAACTTCTTCACGCACAAGTACCTAGTACGGGGCTCGCTCACAATCGAGGACAGCCGTCTGCGCGACGACCTGCAGTCCTACGTCTTCTCCAACCGCTTCACCGACCCACGCGGCAACCGCGTGCTGGACCGCACGCGCCCGGCCGAACGCGCGATGTTCTACCGCCAGGTCTTCAACTATGGCACGTCCCAGACCGGTGACGACATGGTGCAGAACCAAGAGTTCCCGCGGCTGTGGAAGGTGCTGATGCTCGAGTCGGCCAAGTTCCTCGAACGCGCGCAGATCAGCCCTAACCCTGACAACTACGTCTCGCGCCAGAACGTGCTGCAGTCGGTGGAGGACCTCCAATACAACCTGTCGACAAATTGCACTGGCATGTCCAACGTGATCGCCCCGCTCATCAACGCCGAACTGGAGTTCGTGATCAAGCGCATTTTCATGCACCCCGAGGTGCTGCGCCAGGTGGTGCCATCTGGCGGGACCTGGTGGCGCGTGGTCGAGACGCTGATACTGGCGATGACTGGCGGACGTCCCAAGGCCACCGTCATCTACAACAAGGCCAAAGGCGGCAACGACATCATTCGCGCCATCGCCGACTACGACCCGACGGTCTTCGCGCAAGACCAGAAGTTCGCCGAGTTCATCGGCAATGTCGAGCGTTTCATCACCACGCAAAGCATCCTGCAGGACGCGCTCACCGACGACCTGGTGCGCTCGGGCGCCAGCGGCGACGCCGCGTCACAGACGCCGGCATCGACCGCGCCGCAAGCCACCCCGGAGGCGGCGTCGGCCGCCACCGACCCGGAATGGAATTTCTGAAGTCCCCTACCGTCTGAGCGGAGCGACGTATGAATAATCAAGTGACAGTCCTGCCCAACGAGCAGCCGTACCTCGATCAGGCACGTACCTCGGCGCGCGCAGTGCTGGCGCAGAGCAACATGTTCAAGTCGATGTCGTTGTCGGAGCAGCAGGAGATATACAGCACGCTCGTCGAGGACGAGAAGCGCAAGGCTATGAAGCGCGCCGGCGTGCTGGCCAAATCGATGGCCACCGACTCCGGCAAGGAGATGGGCTACAAAGGCTACGACCCGTCGTTCGGCCAGGACACCAAGGCCTTCACCGAGCTCGTGGATTCGGTGGACTTCCCGCAGTTCGTCGGCGATCTTTTGAAGGCAGTGTTTAACGCCAACCTGCGGGTGATGAAGGAGCAGACCGACAGCTACATCAAGCTGATGAAGGAGGCCACAAAGTCGACGGCCGACTTCGTCAAGAACGTGAAGGACGACGAGTCGTTCCTGAAGCTCGCCGAGGCAAAGCAGGAGCAGTATAGCGTGACCTCGGAGCGCCAGGCCGACGGCAGCAACAAGATCGTGCTGGCAACTCCCGACGGCGACAAGGTCGACCCGGAGGACGCCGCGGTCAAGAAGGACATCCTCGAGGCCAAGGTACTGATGGCCAAGGAGCACCGGGCCGCGCTGCGCGAGGTGCTGCTGATGGGCGTGACGCGCCTGGTGGTCGAGAAGGGCGAGATCGAGGCGAGCGTCGACTTCAGCGTCAAAGCCGGGCGCGAGAGCAAGGCCCACCACGACGACCAGAACATCAACGTGACGTCACTTAACACCGAGTACGACGGAGGCGGCATCGGCGCGATCTTCGGCGGACCGAGCGGGAGCCTGTCGTCGACCAACACTAACATTCAGGTCAACACCTCCGACAAGAAGGCGACCGACGACCTGTCCGCGACGCTGCACGGCAAGGTCAACATCAAGTTCAAGACCGACTACTTCAAGCTCGACAACTTCGCCAACATGTACGGCGACGGCGGCGTCGCCGCGCTCAAGCCGCCGGCCACCGGGAGCGCACCCGCCGCGCCGGCGCGATGACCGTGACGCACCATGGCGCTGGCGATCCTCGAGTTGCAGGCAATGGATGCCGGGTCGGCGCGGTTTCGCATCGACACGGGCAGCAACCGCTACTACCAGCTGAAGGTGGGCCGCGGCGTCACGCAGCGGCTTGAGATGGAATGGGTCGACGACGTCTACCGGACGCTGCCGCTCGCCAGCAATCCGGCCGCCGGCAACCTGATCGACTCGCACACGCAGGCGGCGATCCCGCTGTCGGCCATCGACAAAGGAAAAGCGTATGTGCAGCTCTTCACGTTCAAGTCGGCCGACGGCAGGTCGCCGAGCTTCTCCGACGTGCTGGCGATCGGCGACTCGGTGCGACTGCCCGATCCGCCGGCTAACTTCGCGCTGCCCCAATCGCTGACGCCCGCCATGACCCGCATGCAGACCCTGCCCCGCGTCGTCCCCTGTCGCACGGGCCGACAAGCGCTGGCGCAACAGAACTCGCTCGACGGCCTGCTGGGCGACATCGCCAAGGCCGCCGTGCCGGTGGTGGCCGGGCTGCTCAAAGGCGGCGGTACGTCGACGCCCTCTCCCACTGCGACGCCCGGTGCGGCCCCGGCCGCGGCGAGCGTGTCGCCGGCGTCGGCCGCCGGTTCGGACCGCGACCTGATCGGCTTCCTGAGCTCGCTCCTGACCCAGTTGATTGCCGGCGCCGGCGGTTTGAGCCAGTCGCAGTCGACCCGGCGCCGCATCGACGGCGACAACCGCTTCTCGGCCGCGCAGAGCGCGGAGCTGTCGCACGCTTTGGTCGCGCCGGCGCTGCTGGCCTTCATCGGGCCGCTACTCGATGGCATCGTGAAGGTGCTGCCCGGTGTGATCGGCCCGATCGCGCAGAACACGCCACAGTTCCTCGGCCAGCTCAATCAGCACCTGCCAATGCTGATCAACTCGATCAACCAGAAAGAGATGCAATCCAAGGCCGCGGACAATAAGTTCGCAACCGATACGCTGGCCCAGGTCAGCCAGCGCATGATCGCGCAGGACTTTCTGCACGCGCAGCAGTTGGCCCCAGGCGGCACGCCGATCGACCCGGCCGCCTTGCTACAACTGCTGCAAATGCTGCAACAGGCGTCACCCCCGGCGGCGCCGACACCCGATCCTTCGGCCGCGTCCACAGCACCCGCCCTACCGCCTCCCGTGGCCGTTGCCAAGAGCCTGGTGCTGCCGCAAGGCGACGCGCCCAGCCCGAGCCGGCGCGCCGTTCTCACGTTCAGCGACGGGCCCACCCAACTATGGAACGGCAGCCAGCGCGTGCTGTACGCGCGCGACCGCAGCGTGCAACTGAAGCTGCGCCTCATGGTGGCGCCGCCCGTGCCGAGCGGGCCCTTGCCCAAGGCCATCCTCAAGATCGCCATCAAGGAACGCGCGGACAAGAGTGTGCTGGTGGAGAAGATGCTCAAGCTCAAGGACATCGCCGCCAACAGCGAGATCGCCGTGCCGCTGGCGGTCGACGAAGTGGCCCGGCTCGCGACGAATCGGCCGGTCACCGCGTATGCCGAGTTGCGCTGGCTCAACGGCGCCTCCGGCGGCCAGTCCGCGGCCGTCGGCAGCACCGAGTTTATCGTCGTCGCCGCCTGCTTCGTGAAGCAGCAACGGGCGGCCGTGTCGCCCGAACGCGAGCCGCGCGATATGAACGTCTACCGCAGCTTCTGGAACAAGCTGTGGGAGTCGCCTGTGATCGACGAGGCCGGCAGCCGGCGTGCGCGGCCCTCGCAGGTATTGTGGGAGCTGGACGTCAACGCCAAGTACTCGGTGCTGCTGTCGGCCGATCACGACGCCAACGGCGTAATGGAGTCGCGCCTGCTGCTGGAAAAGGACGATCCCGAGGACATCAGCGCGCGCACCCAAGGCCGCTTGAAAGGCGGTATGGAGCTGTCCATCGCGGCGCTGACCCAGTTACTTCCGCTGTGGGACGGCGCCGCGCCGTTGGCCCCCGAGCAGATCGAGGCGCTGCGCGCGCAGCCGGTGGCAGACGCAAACGCGTCGGAGTTGATCTACCGGCTCAGACTCGGCGGCAAGGCCGGTCAGCGCGGCATCGTGTGGGTGCTGCCGGTGTTTCGCCTGTTCGAGTTCGCCCTCGGCCGCGTGCGCGATACCGACGACAGCGGCCGCGTGACCGGCGTGACCGACGAGACTGTCCGCTACCCGCTGCCGGTCGCGGCGCGGCTCGTCGGCATCAAGTCGGAACACTAGGAGCCACGTCATGCGAACGCGAAGCTACTCGATGGGAGCCGAAGACGACGGCAACGCCGACCTGGGCTCCGGCCGGTCCGACGTCAGCCAAGAGGGGGACTTCGTGTTCGATGGCTTCAAGCTGACGTTCTCGGAGAAAGTGACGCTCACGCCGGTCGCACCGATGGCGCCGGCGGCGCCGCTCACGCAAGCCCAGTCAAGCAGGTGGCACTGATGGACGCCTCCTTCATACCGCTGCGCCAGATCCTCGACCAAATGCTGGCCCACATGGGCGAAGAACTGGTCGACGACGATGCCGGTGTGCGTTCGCACATCTACGAATGCACGATCGAATCGCCCATCGAACTCGACGTGCCGCGCGACGCCGACGGCGTGCTGCACCTGGGCGCTACGCCGCCGCTTTACTATGTCGACACCACGTTCCGCCCGTCGTTTCACCGCATCACCTTTACCGCATTCGTGGAGTAGCCCATGGACGGCCAGAACGCTTCGTGGCACCTCGAGGACTTCGTCGATTCGCTGGTCGTCGAACTCGACAAGGCGCGCGAGACGCTGGCCGTGAAGGCGATCAACAAGCCGCTTAGCTATACGGTCAAGGACTTGTCGCTCGATCTCAACATCTTCCCCTCGTACGACGGCGATAAGGTCACGTTCCTGACGGCACAGCCCGGCCAGACGGGCGCCTCCAAAGTGATGATCCAGCTCGGCTCGATCACCGACCAGCAGGTGCGCGCGACGTCGAAGCCGCCGCCGGCAAGGTCCGACATAAACATCGACGACATCCCGGTCGACGACGCCACACGCAAGCAGTTGCGAAAGATCGGCGTGAGCTCGGTCGGCGACCTGCAGCAGATCGAGCAGAAGAACGTCGACCTGAAGAAGGTGTCCAACAGCAGCATCGACTACTCGGCGCTCGCCAACCAGATTCAGAAGGCCCGGCGTAACCAGAACCCGCCGCAGATCAGCGGCATCAGCATGTCGATGGACGATGCGAGCGGGCCTTGCCTGCTGATCAAGGGCCGTCACCTCTCCGTCGACCCTACGTTCGAGCCGGTGGCGGTGATCAACCAGAACCTGGCCGAGGTGATGTCGCGCAGCGACACCGAGATGAAGGTACGCATCGACAGGACGCACGCCTTCGGCCGACGCAACGACCTGATCCTGACCTTCGACCCGTTCGCCTTCGTGCGAGTGAACGTGAAAGCCTAGGTGCCCCATGAAATCGCAAGACACCGCATCATTCGACGCCGTCATCGGCAACTACTACGGCCGCGGGCCGGCGCCGCAGAGCATGGCGCAACGCACCCAGGCCCTGCTGGCGCGCTACTATGGCAAGCCGCTGGCGACCGCAAACGCGACACCGCCCGCGCGCAAGACTCCGACGGTGGCGGTCTCGATGAGCGCGGACAACGGCGAGCTGATGCGCCAGCGACCGGACGTGGCGCGCGAGGCCGAGTATGTAGTCGCCGCCTCGCTCAGCCGGATGCTGGACGAGTACGTAATGGACGCTAGGCCACCGGCATACTCCCCGGGGGATCCGACCGTTCAGCTTCGTTGCGCTGCACCCGAAGCGCCGTGCGAAGGTGACGCACGCACCGAGTACACGGTCGATCTGGCGCCGCCCGCCGCGCCGCAGCCCGGCCCGCTTGTCGCGGCGCCCGGCCTCGCGCCATCCACCCAGCCGCCTGCGCGCGAGCAGGTGAGCGAGGCCAAGTCGGCCGACGACGCCTTCATTGAGGACATGAAGGCCATCCTCAGCGGCCAGATGGTCTACGACCCACGCTCGAAGGCCACCGTACGCCCGAACCAGCTGGACGCGTTGCCAGACGACGGCCGGAGCTTACCTGGCCAGGGAAGTGGTGCCCCCGGCAGCCCGGCGGCCCCGGCCGTCCCCTCGGGCGGCGACGCCATCTTCGAGCGTATCGCGCGGAGCATGCAGTACGCCAACGCCTACGACCTGGGCACCATCGAACTGGAGAACCGCTTCGCCGACTTCGATCGCGTGGAGGAACTCAAGCGCAAGGCCGCAGCCGACAAGAAGCCCCGGCAGGCCGCGCCGCCGAAAGCTGAGGGCGCGACCTCCAGCGTCGGTAGCGCCGAGTTCCTGCAGGACATGGACGCTATACACTCAATGCAGGCGAGCGTGGCGCAAGCATGTCCGTCTGGCTCCCCGCAGGCCGTCAGCCGTCAGTTCTACGACACCGGCGAGCACGTGTTGTTCGGTGGCAGCTTCTACCCTGAGCAACTGCGCGTCGGAGCCAATCCTGGCCTAGCGTTCTCGTACGGCCAGATCATCGCGATGGCCGACCTGTTCGAATCGGTCGACCAGATGATGGCCATCGACGTGGGCCAGTTGGGGCGCATCAAGGCCCTGATCGAGCGCGGCACCGCCTACTATGCCGGCAACAAGGCAGACCCGAAGAAGGACGTGTCCGACGACGAATGGGACAGCGTTACGGGCGGGCGCTACCTCGCGCTGGCTGAGCTGAACTTCGAGCACTTCTCGCCGAACTTCCTGTTCCGCGACGCCATCTTCGCCGGCGCGGCTAACCGCCACGGCAACAATAAGTCGGCCTGGGAGGCGCACCACCTGCGCGCTATCCACGAGGCCCAGGCCATCGGCGGGGCGCCCGCCGGCAACAGCTCGCCGATGCTTCCGCTGGAGGGCCCGCTGATCACCAACGCCTTCGGCGATCACTTCTTGACCGACGCCTTCGCCGCCGGGCACCTGATCAACAAGGACGCGGTCACCGAGTACTGGAAGACGCTGTTCTTCGACGGCAGCTCGCTCAACGCCGCGGCCAAGGGCTTCTTCGGGCGGCTGGCCGACAAGGCCTTCACGCTGGGCCAGGTGAAAGCGCGCTTCAGCAAGTTGGAAACCGTGGACCGGCACTACGGCCTCCATCGCGACATCGACTCCGCCAGCCGCTTCGCCAGCGTGCTCGAAGGAATTGCCGAGCAGGAGCCCGATCGCATCGCCAACATGGTGATGAAGGCGATCCACGACCGCCTGAACGCCGACGGCGTGGAGGTCTTCAACGACGCCGGAGACGGCAGTTGGGTGCTGACCGGCGACGGCAAGCTGAACGCCAAGAACCGCCAGATCATCCAGCGCGCCGTGGAGCAGTCGATCGCCAACATCACCGACCCGGCGATCCTGGTGAGCAACCTCGACGAAGGGGCCTTCCTCGCCAAGGTCTGGAAGCACGTGCCGCAGCTCACACCCGCGTCGCAACAGAAGGTGCAGGCCATCGTGCGCGAATACGTCAAGCCCGACTCCACCGTGCTGGTGGACGCCGCGGCCAGCATCATCGAAGGCAAGCTCGACATCCTGATCCGCGAGTTGATCAAGGCCGGCGCATTGCGCGTGGCCTGAGAACACGAAAGGCCCACCATGGACAACCGCTTCCAACCCCGCGCGTGGCGCGACCCGGCGCAAGCGAACCGCTTCGGCACCGCTGCCGTCTCGGGCGTGCTCGCGCGTTCCCCGGCGAGCGCACGCCAGGGCGCCCGCACCGCGTTCGAGATGTCGGCGTGGTCGCAGCCAATGTCGGCCAGCAACCGCACGCTGGTGATCCTGATCGAGAACGGCGGCGTCGACCTCGGCATCCCTGCCCTGGTCGAAAAGCTGTCCAGCTCCATGCCCGGCGGCGAGAACATCCCCGACGGCTACAAGAAGAAGCTAGTCGACTACCTACACCAGAAGATCATCGGCCTCACCGACAGCTTGATCGAGACCGCGGAACTCTCGCTCAATCGCTACACGGCGGCCAGGCCCGACTACTTCGGCAGCGTCGTGGTGCTACGCAACGGCACGGCCTCGTACGACGAAATGAAGAAGCAGTTGATCTCGCTCAGCCGTGAAGGCCGAATTATCGACCTGCTGATCCTGACGCACGGCGGCGACGACTCGATCTCAGTGACCGGCGGCATCAGCGGGCGGCGCATCCGCGACATGCGCACAGATTTCGGCAAGGCGCTGTCGATCCGTAGCGTCTACATGATGAATTGCGTGGGCTCCAGCCTCAACCAGGCGTGGTTGGACGCCGGCGCCAAGACGTCGTCGGGAGCGATCCGCAACAACTACTTGCCCGAGCCGACCACCTACTTCTTTTGGCAGGCGTGGAAGGCCGGACAGCCGTTCGACTCGGCGGTGTCATCGGCCTACCAGAAGACCATCGCGCTGATGAATGACGTAGTACGCGACTTCATCTCAGCGCTGCCGACGCCGTTGAACCAGTTGGCCTCGCTGGTCAACTTCGCCGACATGGATTTCGTCAAGGACAGCGCCCCAGTGATCCAGGGCGAGACCGGCGTCACCATCGCCAGCGACGACCTCGTGTTTTCGCAAAGCCTCGCGCCCGGCCGGTCGCTGGCGATGACGGTGCTGCCGGTGGGCCTGCTGCGCTCGATCGCCGCGGCGCAGTCCGTCCCCGCGCCCACGCGCCCGGCATGCAAGGTCTCGCCGCAGGGGATCGCGTTCATCAAGGGCCACACGCCGTTCCAAGCGACCCCCTACGACAACGTCGGCCACTGCACCATCGGCTACGGCACAGCGCTGCACCACGGCGCCTGCGACGGCCGCGCCGAGGAGCAGCGCTACGCCAGGGGCATCGCCGAGGACGCGGCGATGCAGATGTTGGTGGCGCGGGTCAGCCACATTGAGGACATGCTCAACGACACGGTACGCGTGGCCCTCGGCCAGAATCAGGCCGATGCGCTGGCCAGCTTCGTGTTCAGCCTGGGGCATAAGCGCTTTCGCGAGTCGACGCTGCTGCGCCAGCTCAACGAAGGCAACTACGCCGCCGTGCCGGTGGAGCTGCGCAAGTGGACCAAGGCGCGGCACGACGGAGCGCTCGTCGACGTGCCCGAACTGGTCCAACTCCGCAACGCCGAGGCCGAGTTGTTCGCGCGGCCCGACATCGGCGCCGCTCAGTCGATGACGACCGCGGGTGGGCCCGCTGCGCCGCCGCTACGCGCATGCCAGCAGCAGTGACATTCCCCTCGACCCGGGCAGCGGCGGCCGCTCGATCGGGCCGAGCGCGCTGAAGAACGCGGACTTGATCGTGACCACTCGCAACGGTCCGGTATCCGGCGCAATCCGCGCGGCAACCGGCGCCCCGGTGAGCCACGCCATCCTATACATCGGCAACGACCAGGTGGTCGAGGCGATCGGCAACGGAGTGACGCTGCGCTCGCTCGATGAGGCGCTGGCCGGGACCACCGTGGCCGTGGCCTTCCGCGACCCCGCGCTGACGCCCGAGCAGGCGCTGCGGGTGCGCGACTACGCGGGCCAGCAGCTCGACAAGCCGTTCAACTACATGGGCCTCGTCCGCCAGGGCAGCTTCCAGCTCGATCGTGCGGCATTCTGTTCGGGCAGGTCGGGCGCCGACTACGACCAGTGCGTGAACTGGGTCGGCAACGTCAACCTCGGGCGCGGCAGCGACGACAGCTTCTTCTGCTCGCAGCTGGTGGTGGCAGCATTCAACAGCGCCGGCGACCCTCTCACCGCCACCCCGCCGCACTGGACCAGTCCGAGTGACCTGGCCGACCTCGGTATGGCACGTCGGCTGGGCTATGTTGGACATCTGAAGGCGCCTCCGCTGGACGCGCGGTCGCAGTCGCTGTCGCCCGTGTTCGCGCAGTCGCTGAGCCTGGTGGCACCGGTTCAGCCCAACCGCACGTTGATCATGCAGTCGCTGGCCACGCCGTTCGGCTTCGCGGCCACCGAGTGGGAGCCACTGATCAGCTTCCGCCCGCCGACCGCCATCCAGACGGCCGTCAACGGCAAGGGCATCCACTGGCACGTCCACCGCATCGAGGATGCATACGGCGACATCAACCTGGACTACTACCCCATCTCGATCTCGGCCATGCCGGTGCTAAACGGGCGCACCTTGAGTGCCGACGAGCTACTATCCTACATGCGCCTCAACATCAACAGCTTTGTTGACACGCGCATGGCCGAGTTCTCCCCTTACGACGACAGCGAAGCTGCGGTGTGGAAGAGCAGTTCGCCACTAGGTTCGGTGGTGCACATCGACATGAAGGCCTTCGGCGGTTGGGTCAATCCCGACGATGGCTCGGTGGTGATCGCCGAGCATACGGCTGATCACTGGATCTTCTCCACCATCTGGACCGTAATGGATACGGCTCACCCGGTGAGCGGCAACCGCCAGTTCGGCTACACAGCCGCCGAAGGCGGTGGCTTTGTGTTCTACACACGCGGCGCCGACCGCACGACCGGCGTGCTCGACTTGGCGGCCATGAGCATTGTGTACTCCAGCGCCCACAATCTGTGGCTGAGTTTTCAGAGCTGCGTGGAGACCTTCGTGAACGCGAACGGTGGCTCGGCCACAACCGGCAGCGCCACCAGCATCCGCACGCCTTGGCCGGAGGTTCAAGCCGGCAGCCACCACCCGAGCGTGGGCTGGGTTTGAACTCGGCAGCCACCAATTCCTTCTTCAGTGCGCCACGCGCCTGTATATAGAGGCTCCGATAGATCGTCTCGTGTGACACCAGATAGTCTCTGTTGACCGCGTACGCGTGCTTGAGCCAACCGGCAATCTGCTGAGGCGACCACTATAACTGTAGCTTGCTTGCGACGACCTGCGCGAGCGTCCGATTCATGACGAGCTTGCATTCCTTTGGGCGCCGAGATCACTCCCACGCAAGCCGGTCCGCCTGACTCGTCTGGTAGCCCTGATTGCGGCTTCGTTGCAAATTTCAGGGGGCGGTTTCAAGCCGAAGTGCAACAGGGGGGTTAATGTTTAGCGTTTTGAGGTTGGGTTGCTGAGGCGAGCGTGGCGGC
>NZ_FCOG02000144.1 GCF_001544975.2 Caballeronia arationis
CACACACTCTGTGATAACGTCATGATTGGCTCCGGTCGTCCACGGGTCTTCGGACCCATTGAGCTTCGAGCTCGTACATCGCTGGGCACGTCCCAGCCGGCTCGACCGGAGCCACCTTACACCGCCAGCGCTCCGCAGTCACCCGTACAACTCGTCGGTCTGAGGCGGAGCCTCGTTAGGCAATTGTCCGATACGACAAGTCATCCGTGGAAGCCGCCAGGCTTTTCCTCGGGCGATATCAACATCTAGAAAATCTTGAGCTTTGTCAGTCTCAGCGCCATCCTGGACTGCTTACTGGCACCATTAGCTTTCCGCAGCCAACGAAATAATCTATGTTTAGTAGGCTATTCGTACGCTCGTCGAGCGCCGATCTTTCGCTTTTCTTGGAGGAGCCACCAGTGCGCAGAACAACATATAACGGTTGGGGATTTGCGCTGTTTTTTTCAGTTATTGTAGTGTCTGCTGCAAAACAGACAAGGGCGGCGGATTTTGATTGCAGTGGTTTGCTTCCTCCTGGCACAAGCGTCAGTCAAAACGGTGAAACACAGATCAAGCTCGCCGCTAACGCTATTTTGAAGGCTGTGAAAGGCGACGCGGACGTTAAAGTAACATCATCGCAGAATGTCCAGAGCGCTCAGCAAAACGCTCCGACAGACGATCCTCAGGCGATCAGGTCTCGGACGCTCTACCTCTTTTGTGGCTTAATGTTGAAGGCAACAGATATCGATAGCAATCGAAAATTTGAAATGTTGATGCAACTGCAAGGCATGAACCAACCGCCTCTGCCACCCTCACCGCCGCCGATTCCAGAGGAGAATTTCGATCTTGTGGCAAGGCTCGGACTGCCTCCGCTGGGTACGAGCAGGGATGCAGTCGAAAAGTTCGCGGCCGAGCGACGAGGCTCTTCGCGGACAGCAGATAATGGACGATATGTGTTGTTCCGTGGCAGTCTCAGTGAACAGCCGGCCGAGATAACCTTATGGATCGACTCGGACGAGAAACTGCGCACAGTCGTTTGGAAAGTCGAAGGTTATCGGGAGCATCACACAAACGATCACTATCCAGGAAAAACCTTTCGCACTGCAGACGGCCCGGATCCTACGAGCACGTGCACGAGGTTTGTAGACGACTTGGTCATTTTTCTCGCTAATAAGATGGGCGTAACGCCAACGACTGTTTCTCAGACGACACCCCGCGCAACTGATGCTTGGAATTTTGTTCCACGGGGTATCCCGCGTGCTTGCGACGATTCCTCGGGATCAGATTGCTCTGCTCACGCCTATCCAACCGATCGTGACGCCGTCCTCAGCAGAGGTCATCAGAAGGTTACCGTACGTGCGAGGCTTGTGCATGTAACCTGGCACCATACTCTCTCTGACGGGAATGATATGGACCATACGGTCGATCAATGCACCGTCCAAGTCCTCGCGGAAAATGTACGTTTCTAATCGGCACTTCGTAGACGCACTCCTTCGGCATACAGAGGCATTGGAGACAAAAATGAAGGCGTTGCGAGTATTTTTCACGATGCTCTCAGGATCGTAGGTATTCCGTCGGTCTGCGGGAGGACTTTGGCGAAGATCAGGCGGGTTTGGGAAATGGACCCGCCGTTCGAGTGACCGGTCTAAGCGATGACCGAGCGGCAGAAGTTGGCCGACTCCGGCCTATCCCCAGGCGGTGCCCCCGAAATTCGCGAAGGGCTTTTTTGCCTATTAATTAAGCAGTCCTGATTACTCCTCGAACTCCCAGCAGGCTGCGCAGCCCTGCGATGTGTTCCCGGATCTGAGCGGTAACCGGCGGTCGCTCCCTACCCTGCTCCGGTTCGCTCGCAAATCGACGCGTCTCGCCGAACGGCTGAAGATCGACTTCGGTGGCCACACGGATTTGTCCGCGTGCGCGAGCCGTAGCGAAGCCCTCCTTCCATCCTGCCGCCTGACGACCGACGCCTTCGTCGAGGGTGTAGACGACCATGTTCTCGCCGTCCTCGTCGATAACGTACTTGCGCTGGCCTGAGGCATCCACGAACGTTTGTCCGGCGCTCTGACGGGCTAGCTGCTCGACTTCCAACGTACGCTTCAATCGCACTTGTTCTTCGGCTTTCACGGCCATCCGACGGCGAATCTGGTGGGTGAAATCAACCGTGCTTCGCAGAAGGCTGCGCAGGTAGTTGATCGGTGCCTTGGCGTGCTTGAGGTGGTCCCACGTTGCCTCGACGACATCCGAGAGACGCTTGCCATGCTCACGGGCTTCGCGCATGAGTTTGAAGATCAAGAAATCAAAGAAACCCAGGGAGCGCAGTCGCTGAAGTTCCTCAGGCACTTGGCCCGGTTGTCTCTTTTGAAAAACAGAAGGGCTTAGATCCTTATATATACCACCGTCTGCCAAGTTGGCAGACGGGTGCTCGACGGAAGATTGCTCGGGTTCAGGTGAGGGCGTCTGAAGTTGTTCAGCGAGACCGAGAAGGGTCGCCGCGCGCTCGGTGAGATGGATGTATGCACGGCCGAAGAGACCGGCTTCGACATAGCGCGATTGAGCACGACGATCTATCAGACCGGCGGACTCGAGGTCGTCGAGGCTCCGATAGAACGTCCGCATGGACTGCAGCGCACGTCCTGTGAGCAGCTCGCGGCGAGCAAAGATCGCGGCGTATGGCTTGGCTGCATCAACGGTGCGGGCGAGGGCGGATAGCACTGCGCGAGCGCGCGCAGGGATGTCTTTAATGTGAGTCGCTCGAAAAGCCGCCCGAAAGACGACCCAGGGCAGATTAGTCGAGTCACACTGGAAGGCGATGCCAGCAGCCGAATCGAGGGCGGTTTCATTCATCTCGTTCGACGCAGGGTGCAACTCACCCTCGCCAGCAACGGTACGTTGCGCGATAGACATGTCTAGCAGTCCATTTTCTGAAAATGGATTGAAGTTGCTTGACTGTCTTTCGCGATCCGCTACACTCCGAGATGTCCAGTCTCTTCCGGTTTCCAGCCGGGGAGCGTTGCGGGCGAGGTTCCAGCCAAGCCCAAATCGCAAAGGCCTTCGGTTTCCAGCCGAGGGCCTTTGTCTTTGTAGTTTCCGTTAGCTCATTTCTTCCTCTTTCTGCAAGTTACTGTTTCTTAAGGAAATCCAATTTGGATGTCGGGAAGCATTCATACCGCTTTTCCCGCAACCCATTGATTTACAACGATATCCAGATTGGATGCCGTTAAGTCACTGCTGTTCCAATTCGTTCCTGATAAATTCGGCGATCTTTCGGCTCCATTCCTCGGCAGCACCTGCGCCATCCTTCCCCGAGAATCGAAGCCCGATCACTCCATTGCGCACCGACATATCGCAGACCTTTCGCTTTCCGTGGTTGAACGTGGTAACCGGGTTGGGCGTGGTTGTCGGCCGCGGCGGTACTGCGAGCGAGAGCGCCCGATCTTGCGTCATATCCTCGGATTCCACGAGCGCCTTGATCGCAGCAACGACCGCAGTCCCCTGCCCTTGTTGAGCCAGTGCCGCAAACTTCGCCGCCGCGGTACCGCCAAGGCGATGCGGTCTCGTCGCGAGTACTTGCTTGGCTTCTTCCGGCAGATTGTCAAACGACAGAATCCGAGCGACGTGGCTCTGCGCCAGTCCCGACGCGCGAATGATGTCCGCTTGCGTAAAACCTAGCGCTCGCTGGATGCGTTGGAATTGGCGATATTTCTCGAAGTCCGGAAGTTCAGGTGCCAAGAGATTCGAAAACGCCGCGCCAAGCTCAACCTCGGCGTCAGTACCCGTAAATGGAACCGCCCGAATCTTAGTCCGGTTGAGATCGTCTCGATAAATGGCGACCCGGTTCGCCCCCGAAATAATCTCGTTCCGGCCGTCCGGAAGCGGGCGATAGATGACCGGATGGATCAAGGGATTTGCAGCGAGGTTGGCCCGAAGCTCCTCGTACTCCTGTGGAGACAGAATCCGCCGCCGCCCGGGCACTTCAAACAGCGTGGAAATATCGAGTTCGGAGCTGACGGCGCCTGCGGCCCCGGATTCCAGTTCCTCAATGCGCTGCCTCATTTCGGCGAGTTCACGATCCTTTTCCGCTAAGAGAGGCAGCGTTGCCATCAGCTGACCTGGCGCCGTCTTGGGACGACCCGGTCCTTCTGTCTCGTCTCTCGGTGGGCGCGGATTAGTGCCTATTGTGGCTGACTTGGACGCTAGTCTGTCTCTGAGACTCATTCTGACTCCTTCTCTGCCAGCCACAGCGCCACAAGCTGCTGGTCAATAATCTCAGCAAAGCGGTCGTACGCTTCTCGGGCACGCTGATAGGTCTTCAGACTTCCCTGATATTTCGAAATGTCGTAGACGGTCCCGAACTCGGCCGCAGCGGTTTGCGTGACCGCGGTTGTCGGGATCTCGACTGGCAAAACCAAACTTTCGTAGGTCTTGTTGATCCAGTCGCGAACGATGTGAGTAGCAGCCTGACTGTGATCCACCTTGGCGAGCAGGACGTTGATGAAATCGAAATTCTTATCGAGTTCCGGGGCGACCTCCTGCATGCTTTCCGAGAGGTCGGAAAAGAGGCTCCAGAACTGGGTCGACGAGGCGTAGTCCAGAGCACTGGGCGGCGTCGGCACGATCAGACCGTCGGCAGCCATAAAGGCGTTAATGGTCAGATAGGAGAGGGCAGGGGGCGTGTCAATGATGACCACGTCATAATTCTCAAGCAGCGGCTCTATCCCTTTGTTGAGTACATTCCAGAACTGGAATTTCTGTTCCTTCGATTGCTTGAAGGGAAGATAGAACTCTGCACCGAACAATGCGGCGCTCGCCGGAATCAGATCAATGCCATCCCAGTACGTGGACTGAACCGCATAATCGAGATTGTCGACGTCCCCGTAGATTAGGGGCAGCACCGTCTGCTCGTCAGTGACCTCGCTATCGGCTAGTATCCCGTTCAGTGCCGAGAGCGACGCCTGTGGGTCGAGATCAATAAGGAGGACGCGCCGTCCGAACAAAGAAAGACCTTGAGCGAGAGTCATCGCCGTGGTCGTTTTGCTGACGCCGCCCTTGAAGTTACCGATCGCGATCTTTTTGCCTTTTACGCCATCGGGACGCTTGACGAACGGCGCAATTCGATCGATCCAGACCCGTGTTTCGGCTAACGTGAATTCCCGGCTGCGGCTGTGACGAAGACTGCCTTCGGGAAGATCGGGCTCTGTGCGTGCCAGATAGTGCATGCGCTGCCGGTCGATGCGACAAAGGTCAGCCACCTGGGCCGTCGTAAATACGGGCGGATTCTTTCGCGGGTGGGGGGCGAGCATGCTTTCTCGGACGTCGACGAGCATCTCGCTCGCGTTGCCGGCGATAGCCTTGATCGCCGCCAGCGGCATCCGCTTTGGCGCGTTCTTGAGCTGTAGCTGTATGGACATCAGAGGCTTTTCGGCGCGAGTCCGAACGGCAGTATTCATCGACAGCTCCCGTAGTGAACAAGGCGGAAATCACTTCCACGCCCAATGTAGTTTTCAACACGTGGATAGAAAAACCGCAGTGCGTGTTGAATTTCGGGAAGGATAGTTGTAAACAGAGCGCCTTGCAAGTTAACTTTCACGACCAAATCCGCTTCCTGCCTGGGTTTGCGGCAGAAATCTCGAATCTTCTTTACGATCTGAGCAGGGGCGGATTCATCCGGAAGGCAAGAATCCTTCTAGGCCCCCCAAAGTCTTGGATTCGGCAGGCCGTGGCAGGTAGACCCAGCCAGCGAAGGGGAGGGGGATCAAGCGGGAGCACATTGGAAGTGCGGCGACCGGATGACGCTGGAGAGAATCTAGCCGGCACACGAATCCAAGCGACGGCAAGTTGACAACTGTCTTTTTCATCACGGAACGCGCCTGTAATAGACGGTCGTGAAACATGCAGCAATCATGCCGGACAGAAAAAAGAGAAACCTAATCAAGAGTTTGCGGCCACCTTCTCAAATTGTTTCACGGCGTTCCCTCGCCAAGTGTGCTGGAAAAAGAGGTTGATACGGCGATCTGCTGCCATTCGACGAGCTTTGCGGAACGCTTCCCACGAAGCGTATCAAACGAGACGCGATTCGTAACGGAAGATACGTTATTCGTAGTTTCGATTTATATGCAACTAACCGTCGTTCTGCATACCGTAGTTATGCACAGTTTCGGTGGATAAACCAGTGGAGAAGTCGCCAATGAGAGTGAACTACGGAGCGTGGGTAATCGGTTCGGTGCCGGAGAAGAAAGGGCATCACTGGCACGCGTGGGTCGAAGTCGAGCGGAGCCCGTGGGAGGACGAGGACATCGGGCAGATCTTCCACTTCACCGACATCGGCTACTACGACATCGAGGCCGCGGCGTATGAGCGCGGCATTCAGTGGGCAAGAGCCTGGCTGGATGACAACTTTTGATCCAAGTCAATGGACGCGGCCGCGCGGGCGTTTCGTTCTTATAGGGTGAGGTACACTGCACGCGACCTCGTTTGCGAAGGACCTGAGAGGACCACAATGGTCAAAATAGAACTAGAACTATCGGACGAGATGCACGCGAACCTGCGCGAGGTGGTCGCACGGTGCAATGCCTCGCACCGAGATCGAGACGGCGCGAACACACACGGCCAGCTCAGCGTGAAGACGCTATTGACGATGTTGACTGAAGATGCTGCGCTGACGCATAGCCGCCCGGGATCATGGGAGGGGGCCAACATGCAGCAGGTGCTCGATTCCCACGGATACCCCAGCGCAGTAGGAGCGCAGCGACCTGCGCGATGAAAAGGTGTAGGATACTGTACATCCATACAGTAATTGCACCATCATGTCCGCGCTGCCAAAAGACATCGAAGACATCCATCCATCACTTTGGCGCGGCAACCAACTTGCGCGCAGGGTAGGGCGGACAGTCGACACCGGCTACGAAAATCTCTCCGCGCAATTGCCTGGCGGGGGATGGCCAATAGGCTCTCTTGTCGAGCTCCTCGTGCAGCAGCCCGGCATCGGCGAGATCCGCATGCTCCAACCGGCGCTCAAGGCCGTGGCCAAACGTCCGGTCGTCTTGATCAAGCCGCCGCAGGTGCCCAACGCCATGGGTCTTTCCTACGTGGGAATTCCGTTCGACAAGATCATGATGCTCAATCCCAGCTCGACCGCAGACGCACTCTGGTCGACCGAGCAGATCTTGAAAGCGAACACCTGCGGCGCGGTTCTGCTCTGGCAACAACACATTCGAGCCGACTCCCTGCGCCGACTTCTGCTTGCCGCGCAATCCTCCGAGATGTTGCTGTTCGTGCTGCGTCCGATCGCCGCTCAACAGGACGCGTCGCCGGCGGCGCTTCGACTTGCCCTTCGGCCCGTGGCAGACGGCGTGTCGGTCGACATCATCAAGCGAAAGGGGCCGGTCGGTATTGAGCCCTTCGCCGTGGCGCTCAAACCGTCACCGATCCTGCTGAGCCCACACGGACGTCCGAGCAAGAGATCGCGCGTCGAGCCAGTCGTTCCTGCCTGGCGGACGGAACTGATCGAGCAACGCTGATGCAGGCCGAGGTGAAGCCGATGCGGGAGCGGGGCGGGGCGCTTGATCACGTTGACGTTCAGAAAGCGCCTGGCATTTACGGCGACCTCCTGGTGGTGCAGGAAAAATCCTCAGCGCTCAACCGTTATTCAAATATCGCGCGCTTTCAAATAACCGCGGTCAGTGAGCCGCAGCCGATTCCGCCGCTTCACGACGCGGTGCTGTCGTGGATGGGTCCGAACGGATTCGTGCTGACTGGTATTGAGTTTGCCGATGGCATTGCCTACGCTCAATCGTGGTGGTGCCGGCCGGCCTGAATTTGCTGTCGCGACAACTAAAAGCGGATCGCACATGAGCCAAGAGAAAAGCTGGACGTACGGCGAAATCACGCTGGCGACTGAGCGCAATATCGTGCGCCTAATGCAGGCAGCGGCCGAGAAGGAAGACCCGGCCGAGGCGCGGACGCTCTTGAGTTGGGCGTGGGGAGTTTATCTAGGATGGACCGCACTGACGAGCGGCTGCCAAGTCGACGGCGATAGTGCGCGGCTCGAAGCCCTGATTGGCGTTTCGAACAAGCGCACTAGGTAACGTACTCGCGGTGTTGGCGTTGGTGCGACCAGCGTAATTCATTTCGTTTGAGCGGCCTTCTCTGCCTCACAAGGCTGGCACGGCCCAGCCCAGTCTAAGCCGTCGGCGCCCTTCGGTATTTATTTGGGATCGGTGAGGGCAGTGTGCAGCTCGCGGCAATCTCGAGCTTACATGGATCGAAAGTGAGGCACTCCGTTTGCTGGCCATCTACAAAGAACCCATCGCTAGAGAACCATGAAAGCAACTATCTGGGGCCATACCTTACTTCCTGAAGGGCATGAGGAGGTTCATCGCTTTGCTTTCGAACTTCAGGACGGAAGTGCAGCGCTTCCAGTGCGGGAATCTGTTTCTCTGCGTACTGCTCGCGTTGTAGTGGCACATCTGCAAGACGGCAACGCATTGATTCAAATGTTCCGAGCCATCGTCAGTAGCGATCCGGCGAACTACGATGAGTTAATTGGGCAAAGTTTCGAGGACGATTTCATCGAAAATGGTCCAAGCGACCGTGTCACTGATTCGCCGGACTGGCAAAACGCCGAGCATTGAGTATGAGGTCGTCAAGATGGCCGGGCTGCATTCGGTCTGCCTTCCCAGGCCGGCAATGTCGTTCCCGAATGTTAACGCGATCCATCTTTGACGGGGTCACCAGCCGGAAATAGGCTAGGAAGAGACGTCGGGTCCTCAGCGATGAATGGCAGGTCGCCACAGCTCCGCTTAGCACCTGATGGCGAACTGCAGCGGGCCCGGGTCGTTTATGCGATGAGCTCGGCTAATGCGACGAGGCCTTCCGGCAACAACCAACGCCGCATCGCCGCGGCGAGAGGTGGCGAACTTGTGCGCTCTTACCACGCAACCTTTGAAGGCCTTGGCTGCCACAGCGGAGGCGACTCTGGCAACGAGGGAAAAGGAACTCAAAGCGACCATCAAGGAATTGACGCGCATAGCGGCGCTTCCGCTACTGAGCGAGGACGGCGAACGCAAAAAGGCACTAAGGCCCACGGACTCGAAGGTTGCCGCCGCAGAGGAGGCGCTCCGCTTAGCAGGTGATGGTTTGGCATGGAATCTGCAGTCCGTCATGGCCTGGGTCAAAGCTGGCGTCCGCTTAAGGTCGGCCAGGAAAGAACGTGACACGGCCATAGCATCCTTCGAGCTTTCATCCGAGCGTCAGGCTCGGTATGCGCGCATCCGCCAGCACAACGAGAGCGTGCGCATTGAGCAGGCGCGGATCAGCGACATCGAGGTCGCTCTGGACGCTGCGAATGCAGAGCTCGACGCGATCCGGGCATTCTGTAGCGACGCGAAAGGCGCGTTTGCGGCGGCTCGCGGGTCCGGATGGATCCGGGAAGACTTCGCCCAACAATTCAGTGTGATGGAGCGGTGCGTGATGGCCGGAGTAATCGACGGAGCGCGTCAGATCCTTGAAGGGCTGGTCTTTCAACGACAGCCAAAGACTTACGAAGGGTTCCGGTGCGACGCGCGAAGCATTCTCGCTAAGGCGTACTCAAGCTACCCAGGCGCCCCGGCGGCCGGGGCGTTTCCGGAGATCGCGGAATGCTCGGTCCGCTTGGCAAAGGCTGCGATGCGCGAGGACAGGATTCGTGACCTAGACAACTATCAGCCTGCGGACCGCTGGCGGATGCTGTCCGAAATTCTCACAGATCCCCTTTCGTTCCGGCTTGACGCAATGTGGTCCATCTACTGGGGAACGTTCCAGTGCAGCGACTCGATGGCAAAGGATCTGTCGAGGGGCGACCGGTCCGAGGAGAGCCTCACAGGGAGCTTTGTGACGCATCTCACGCGATGGACAGACTGGACTGCCCAGAATTTGCCGTTATTCGGGTACCCGGAAATCCGTTCCTACGCGGCCTTGCTGGACATCGCCCATAAGCCGGAGGAAAGCCGCCTGGGCGCGGACCTTGGGGTTATCGTCGACATTAACGTCGGGGACCACGTCTGCCGCAAGGTCGCCCTCTTTCAGGCAAAGAATGCCGCGACGGGGGGCAAGCCCGAAAACATTGGTAGCAAAAAGAAGCAGCTAGGCACCCTCGCGGGACGTGGGCCGGCCGGGTTTTACCTCTTCTTCCACCGGTCCTCATTTCCACTGCAATCTCCCGGCCCGACGGTCAGCGCCGCAGAAGACCTGGCTCGCATGGTGAAAGCATCCGGTCGCGATCTCGACGGCCGCTACAAACCCGTGGACGTTCGTAGACATGGCTGGGACTGGGCCAACTTCGTGACATTCGGCCTTTGCCAGCCCGAGTCGGGAATTGGTCAGCCGTTTTTGTATGGCGACAACCCCCTTAAGATCCTCAGCGACGGCAATGAAGGTCGTTTGCCGTCGCAAGTCTGCCTGATCGCGCTGGCAAACGAACGAGAAGTGCAGGCGCTGGAGCTAGAGCTCAAAGATTACCATTATGCACCGAGGCATTACGAGGTGTCGTTGGAACGGTCGATGGAGGATCGCCGGGACCGGGATCGGGGTATCGATCGCGAACGAAAGAACTAGTGGGCGATATGGACCAGCGAGCGATCGTATCGTTTTTCTTCGGGCATCTCCACGGCTGACCGCAATGCGCCTGATTTATGCCTGTTGATCAGAGGCGTTCAAGGGTCGAGATGGGTGGACATCATACGGCCGCCTTTACCGGACGTTCGGCCGCCGACCAGCTCTCGACGCCTCACTTTCGCGACCCGGCTGCCTACACGCCGGCGATCAGTGTGCCGCCGAAGTAGCGGAGGCGTCGCGGCGGAAAGGTGACTTGTGCCTCGCGATTAGGTTTGTGCTTCTCGTCCGAAGCCCAGAGCAGCGGGGCGGCTGTAATCCTGATCCTTGATTTTGATCCAGTCGCGCGACCGACCACGCTGGTACGTCGAATCCAAGCGCTTCGCGACCATGCCTTCCATGTCGTGATCTTTGACCTGGTCGAAGACCCACGTGCCCGCACCCACGATCCCAACCACGTAGATGAGCTGCTGGGTGTTCTCAAAGCTGTCGCGCAAGATCTGTTTGCGCTCGACCAGCGGCAGGTGACGAATGTCGCGCTCACCGTCTGCGAGCATGTCGAAAACGTAGAGGCGGGCAGGGTGCTCGCGCATGGCTGCACGAACACGCGACGCAACCGATGTGCGCGCACGCTGTTGCAGGCGGTCGAACGCAGAGCGACCGTCGGGATGATCCACCGTGAGCTCGGTATCCCAGATGAAGTCGCCAGGCGTGCTCCAGACCGCCTCAACGATGTCGGGGAACGATCGATTCAGCGAATTGCCCGGGCGCGAAATCAGGTCGACCCGATTTCCAACCTTCCTGACCAGGCACCTAAATCCGTCGTACTTCAGTTCGAATACCCATTCCTCGCGGGAGAATGGTTTCTTCTGGAGGCTGGCCAGCATCAGGTCTTTCGCGTCGATCAGCGGAACGGCACTCACGTCGGTCGCAGCCGTGCGCTGATGTAGGCGAGCTTCGCCCACGCGAACGCCTCCTTACCAATCGTCTTTTCGTCGCACCCGCTGTAAGCGCAGAAGTGCTCGAAGAGGTCGAGCACGGTGTGCCCATTCTCGTTGGGCTCGAGTGCGCGTCCATCAAGAACGACGCCGAGCATCTTCGTAGGATCGCCGTAGCACATATTGCCTCCGGTTGTCAGAACGAGAGCCGTCGCAATAAAAGTTCCCAGTCCGCCGTCGGTCGAGCCGATCGCTCACGTCGAGAAAATCTTCCAGCTTCTCTTTTGCGTGGGTAGATCGGCTTCCTCGAATACCGAACAGCCGAGACGCAGATCAGCATCGCCCATCGACAGGCGAAGTAGCGCGCAATGGTGCGACGTTATCTTCGGCTTCTTGCTCGCTTCGAAGTGTACGCAGGACAAGCACATTCGGTGCGCGGGCATTTGTTCCTGAACCTCGAGTTGACGGATCGTTTTCAACAAGATTCGGTAGAACGACACCAGTTCGTCGTCGGGCACCGTGTCGAGGGCCTTTGTGAGGAAGTGAGGCCATTGCAGCGCGTGCTTGGCCGTCGTTCGACCACGTGCGGTCAGGCGGACCGCGAGTGCCCGCCCGTCGTCGACTGCGCGACGCTTTTCTACAAGACCCTTGTCTTCCAATGTGCTCACCGCGTCGCTAGTGGTGGCGGCGGTCAGTGCAGTCTCGCGTGCGATCTCGCCAAGGCGCATCGCTCCCTTGCGCTGCATCAGAAGCACAAGAATCTCGCCTTGGGTCGGTGTGAGTTGTGCGCCATGCGCCCACTCCCAGGCATGGCTGCGCATCGCCGTGCTCAGGCGCAGTAGGCCGTGGGTCACTCGTCCCGTTGCCTGTTCTCCGTAAACGCCTTCGTTCATAGTCGTTCGCTTTTGTTAGATGAGAATCACATTCTAAGCGGCGCCGAACAATCCTTTTTGCTTTCGTAAATTTTGCCTAAACTCATTTCGACTCCAGACGGTCCAGAGAAAAGATTCATAGGAGGCGGGGAATGGAAAAGCACCGACCGAAAACAAAGTGCGCGGTATGGACGTGGTGGAATGCGTTAGCGGAATCGGAACGGGCGGTATGGCTGACCAAAGCCCATACGGCCACGCCGGCGATAGCGTGGTCGGCGTATCAACGCACGCTTACCCCGCCTGCGGTCACCAATAAGGCCGGTGATGCGCAGCACTATCCCTCAGAAATTGATCATCTCAATCAACGCACGATTCATGCTTCGGCTGCTAAACCTGCTCTCAAATCCGGAGGCCGACATGGAAGTGACCAGGGAGATGATTTACCAGGAAGCGCTCCGACTCCAGGAAGCGATCGCGAGCTTGCGCGTTGAAGTCGCGGCGCTAGAGGTCATCATGGAGCGCATTGAGGCAATCGGACCATGTCAAGTTCACGAATACGAAATCGGCGGGGTGATGGACGCCCAGCCAAGGCCCGTCCATGGCGAAAAAATCAATATTAAGTAGGTGTTCAACGAACTTCGATCCGAAGAACAAATTCTGCACAGGTGTTCGCGGGAATGAGCAGTACTGACAAACGCGCACTCGCTCGTTTGCAAAAGGCTCGCCATGTCAGCGCCGGATTCTCTTTTTTCGCAATTGCTCGATTTGCCGGTGGGTGCTTCGCTGGTTTTGCCGCTTGGGGTGTCGGTACAAGGCGCTGAGTGTGCCATCGCATCGGTCATCGAACAGCACCCTATGCGGAGCTTTGCGACAGGCGAACATATCGCACGGCCGCGCCAAGGTGAAGCCCTTCATAACGTGCGCATCGAGCGGCTGAGCGATGAGACGTAATCGAACCAGAGGCGGTAGTTCGATAATTCAGGTCTTCGGAGATACGGAGTGGTCTAGGAATGGCCCCAAAACAGAACGACCGTTCGAAATTTCGATAGCTTTAATTATGTCAAATTGACGACGGGAAAGCGATGGACGAGCAAGACATTGTGTTCGTGAAACTTGACAAGGTGCTGGCGAAGCTGGACCTGATGCACGACGAAATGCAACAAGCCAAAGGGCGACTCGCGGGCGTGGAAAAGCGCGTCGCTTCCCTCGTATCACTCATCGCGGGCCAAGGCGAAGCGATCGCGGCGCAGTGGGATAACTTCGACAGGACCGCCGAGCGTGAAACTGCATTGCTCCAAGCCCCTAACAAGCAGGAAGGTTGAGCGCATAACTGGATATGGATGCGAAGGTACAGGTCTGAGGATGCTTTACTAGTACGGCGAGTCGCCTATTCTTTGGGGACGGACTCGTGAACACTTTGCGTGGACGAACCCCTCGTGTCTCATCTTCTCTACCGGGAGGTCCGACTAACTCACGGATCTGCCTTTGGAGGGCGGCCATGACGTTGGATGCTGAGTCGATTAAGGCGCTTACTCCATTCGGAATAATCGGCCTAGCGATCCTTGCGATCACTTCTATCGCTATCGCTCTCCCTCCTTTTCTCCGGTCATCAGAGGGCAAGGAATCGGTGGAACCTGCGGGTGGGGATACGCGAAAAAAGCCGCTTATCACCAAGAAGGATGGGTTGGCGGGCCTTTTTGTCGGCATACTGGCGATAGCAGTCATCGCGGGATTGGCGATATTCGAAGATATTCTCGTACGTCCGCTTAAATCAGCCCCTAGTGCTGTTTCCACGCCCACGCAGGCATCTGCGTCCGCTCCCACCGCCGCGCAGACCTCTGCACAAGCTCCTGCGTCCGCACCCACTACTGCACAAGCTCCTGCGTCCGCACCCACTACCGCACAAGCTCCTGCGTCCGCACCCACTACTGCACAAGC
>NZ_FCOG02000220.1 GCF_001544975.2 Caballeronia arationis
CTTTACTATCCAGTTCGAGGACAGGCTGATGCCCCGTTAAACCACAACCTGTTTACACAAAATTCGGGACACCCCCCAAGTTCATCGTGCGCGGCATCTTTTACGCTTTGCGCAGCGCTTTACGCATCATCCATAAATTGCCCAACGCAAATAACGTGGTGATCTGAGCGGTGTTCTTTACCAACCCCCGGTATCGCGTCTTCACGTAGCCAAACTGTCGCTTGAGAATTCGGAACGGATGTTCGACCTTCGCACGAATGCCGGCCTTCAGTCGTTCGATCGTGTCGTATATCGCATCGACAGGGTCCTTCAAGTTCAATTTCCTTCGCTTGCTGGGCCGCATCGCAACATGCCATCGAGCCGAGCCCGTTTGCTCACGCTTTTCGATGCCTTGATATCCGGCGTCGGCATAAACATCCGTTTCTTCGCCGTGCAACAACGCATGGGCGGCATTGATGTCGTGCACGTTAGCCGCCGTGCCGATGACCGTGTGAACCAAGCCAGACTCCGCGTCCACGCCCACGTGCGCTTTCATGCCAAAGTACCAGTTACGGCCTTTCTGGGTCGACTGCATTTCGGGGTCGCGTGTGCCGGAGCCGTTCTTGGTCGAGCTAGGCGCTGCGATCAACGTGGCGTCCACAGCCGAACCCGCCTTAAGCATCAATCCCTTGTCGCTCAATATTTCATTGACGACCGCCAGGATCTGCGCAGCGACACCATGCGCTTCGAGCAAGTGCCTAAACCGCAAGATGGTCGTTTCGTCTGGGAGACGGGTCATTCCTCCATCGAGGCCCGCGAATTCGCGATACAGCGGGACATCGTAAAGGGCTTCTTCCATCGCTGGATCCGACAGACCGAACCACTGTTGCATGAAATGAATCTGCAACATCGTCGCCACCGGAAATGGCGGACGACCGGTCTTCCCCTTCGGATAATGCGGCTCGATCAATGCAATCAGCCTCGACGACGGCACCACTTGCCTCATCTCGTCCAGAAACTCCCGCTTACGCGTGCGCTTGGTTGACAGATTCAAGCCGAGATGAAGTTGCGTCATCGTGATGCCCCCAAGTCATTGCTCCACTAATAGTACTCCTTATCGTCACTATAAAAAGGGGTTCTGCAGAGGTTCCTTAACATATCATCCGTGTTCGCTCGAGCATGATACCGTCCCGCATCAGCTGCCCATTGATTGCTCTGTCCCACGAATGGCAGGAATCGATTGTCGAGCCGCTCCCTTACCTTCTTGGATCTGCCCGCGAGGCCGTTCTTAAATCGCCACCGCAGCCGAGCGTCGGCACCGCTTACCGCATACCGAATGTGCGGCGCGTCGCAGCCCTGATCCCTTGCCGGCATCAAAGATAACTCAGCCAACGGTCGGCGCCAGGCGTCTGTTGACGAAGGTCCGTCCCGTGTCAAGATCTTGGCCATCCGGTTTCTAGGGCCTAGCACGGCCGCAAACCTATTCGGCATCTCCTCGCCTTATTACCCCGCCGCCTTCGAGAAAGATTTTACCGCACTGTCACTGACATGAAGGCGTGATGCCCTTCCCCCCGCTTGTCTTGATAAAGCTCCAGCTTGTAGCCTCAACCTTATCGTTTCGCATAATGGCGCACACTTATTTGAAGTTGGTTGACGCCAGAGGATTGCGCAGTGCATGATCTTCTAGCCGAAATTGCGGCTCGACTGCGGCATCGGCGCCCGAAGATGTGAACACGACTTTTGCTTTTAGGTGAAACATGCATTCGATCCAAGCACAAGTCCCGACCGTTGCACTTAGAAAGCGTCCGTATCGATACCGAATCGCCCTGACGCCAATCGCAGCGGTTGTAGCATGCAGTTCAGGTGCGCTCGCAGCGGGACCCCTCCCCCAAGGCGGACATTTCACAGCAGGGCAAGGCTCGATCGCGACGCAAGCGGGCTCCGTGCGCGTGTCACAGACTTCATCGCGTGGCGTGATCGACTGGAACAGCTTCTCGATCGGCAACGGCAACAGCGTCGTCATTAACAACGGCACCGGAGCAACGCTCAATCGCGTGACGGGTAGCAGCCTCTCAGCGATCGACGGCGCACTCAGCGCAACCGGTAGCGCCTATCTGATCAACCCGCAGGGCGTTGTCATCGGGTCCAGCGGTGTCGTATCGACGGGCGGGCGCTTCGTGGCCTCAGGCCTCGCCGTCGATTCCGCCGCGTTCATGGCCGGCGGCGACCTGACGCTCAAAGGCGGCGGCAATGGTGTCGTCGTTAATCTCGGCAAGATCAGTTCGAGCGGCGGCGATGTCTTCTTGATCGCCCGCGATCGTGTCGATAATCAAGGCCAGATCAGTGCGCCCAAGGGAACGGCCGAACTTGCCGCTGGCACTCAGGTGCTGCTGCACGATAGCGCCAGCGGACCTCAAGTGTTCGTCCAGACCGGCAGCCACGGCAGCACGTCAAACACCGGCACGATCGATGCCGCACAGGTCAGCCTGCAAGCGGCCGACGGCAACGTCTTCGCGCTCGCCGGCCGTAACAGCCAATTGCGCGCGACGGGCACCGCCACTCGCGACGGTCACGTGTGGCTTGTCGCGGATCGCGGCGCAGTGAGCGCGCAGGGCAACATCGTGACGTCGAATGCGAACGGCGGCGTCGGCACGCTCGACGTGAACGGTACAGGCTTGCAATTCGATACCGTGAACATCCACGCTTCGCAGTGGAACATCACGACGCCCGCTTATTCGGCCGGCCCACTTTCCGTGGCCGTGCTTGCGCGAACATTGTCGGGCGGAACGTCGATATCGGTCAACACGACGGCTACGAGCGGCGACATTAACGTGCTGTCGACGTTGCGATGGACCGGTAACGCGTCGCTCACGCTCAATGCGCGGCGCTCGGTCACAATCGGCCCGCTCGCGACTGTCGGCAACACCGGCGCCGGTAACCTGACCCTACGCGCCGATTCGCAAGGGAACAACAACGGCGCAAGCGTCACGAATCGCGGCACGATCGACTGGTCGCGTGGAACGGGTGTCATAGCGGCGCTCGTCGACTCGAACGGCACGTACACCGGTGGGACCGTCAAGCTCAACAACGCATGGGTCCCGGCGCCGTTCAGCGGCTTGCGCTCGCAACTCACCGCGTATCGGCTCGTCAATACCGTGGCGGATCTGCAGAACGTATCGAACAATCTCGCGGGCACGTACGCGCTCGGCAAAGATATCGATTTTTCCGGGTCGAGCGCGGCGTTCAGCGGCGTGGGTGGTGCGACCAATGCAGCCTTCACAGGCCAGTTCGACGGCATGGGTCACGCGATCCGCAATGTGAATCTGCAGGTCGCCGCTGATTCGCAAACCTATCTCGCGCTGTTCGGCGTAATTGGTACCAGAGGCGTGGTGCGTAACCTCGGTGTGGAGAACGCGTACGCAAACGGCTGGTACTCGGGGCCAGTTGCCATCCTCGCAGGCCTGAACCAGGGGCTCATCAGCTACTCCCATAGCTCGGGCACATCATCCCAAAGCTGGGACGGGTCGGGGTCCGCTGGGCTCGTGGCACGCAACGACGGCACCATTCAGCGTTCGTCGAGCACCGCAAGCGTGTTCGGGATGGACGCGGTCGGCGGTCTCGCGGTGATCAACAACGGGCTGATCGTTCAGTCGTTCGCGGCAGGCAATATCGGCGGCGGGTCGCGCTCCTATGCGGGCGGTCTCGTTGCCACCAACAATGGGACAATCACGCAATCCTATTCGACCGCGAGCGCATCAGTGGTCTCCGCCGGAGGCATTGCGGGCAGCAATTCCGGTACGATCAGCGAATCCTTCTCCACGTCGCCCTTCAATCTGAATTCGTTCCCGCCGGATGGCGGCGGTATTGCGCTCAATAACAGCGGGACGATCGGCAACAACGTCTTCTGGAATGCGCAGACCACCACCGCTCCACAGGGCGTGATCAACGGCACGCCGGTTCCCGACAAGAACGGTTTCACGACCGCGCAGATGAGCGTCGCGTCGAACTATGGACCGACGTGGGACTTTGGCTCGACTGGTACCTGGGTAATGCCCGCGGGCGGAACACACCCGATGCTACGCTGGCAGACCCGGCCATAAGCAAACTGTCTAATATGCCGCCCGCTGACCGGCGGGTGCGTATGTTTATCATCGTGCACTTCGACTCGGAAAACGATCACGATCGTAGCGTGTGCAAGTGCCAAAGCTGCCGTCGGATCTCCGTTGCCTACCCGTGCACGGTCGCCACCTGAACGTCGCCTCCCCCGAAGAAAAGGACTCACCGACCTAAACGTAAATGCATACAAACGATACGACGTCTTGGCGGCAGTTCGAGCGTTACCCAGCGGCCTATGCAGCCAGCCTCATCGTCGAAAGCGAGGTGTCCCCGCACAAGCGTGGACGCAATTTCGACGCACTCGATTACATCTTCGAAGCCGACCACGCAATTGCATACGCGACAAATGGTCTCGGCTCTCGATAGTTCATTAGCTATGTAGATTCAAGAAAAGCGGACCGAGCCGAGCCGCATCCGCTAGGATCGCCCGCGCATTTCCCATCGACTCCTTTCAACATCGCTCTAATCCTCCGTCGCATTCGGCTTCTCCTCGACTTCATCGCCTTCGTCCTGCGGCAATTGCTCCCATGTGCTATGAACATGCCGCCTTAAAAACTCTCCCAGTTTCGCGCCATCACGCGCCGACAGCAGCCTCACGATCTGCTCGTGCTCATCGATCGCGGTATGCCACGTCTCCGACGTCACGCTTCCCTGGAACCGATAGCGGTAAAGCTGGCGGTTCAACCGTTCATGAACTTGCTGTAGCGTCGAATTCTTCGCCGCCGCGATGATGCTCGTGTGAATCGCCTGATTGAGGCGAAAGTAATTCATCCGGTCACGCCGTTCATACGCGGCATGCATCTCGTGATGCAGCGCCCGTATTTCGGCGATTTCTGCGTCCGAGGCTATCCGACAGGCGGTCTCACCGCCAAACGCCTCAATCACGCCGAGAACATCCAGTTTTTCGGCAATCTGCGCTGGGCTTAGTTTCGCCACGACCGCGCCGCGCTTGGGCAGCACGACGACGAGTCCGTCGCCCGCCAGTTCCTTCAGCGCTTCCCTTAGCGGTGTGCGGGACACATCCAGCCGTTCGGCAAGCGTGCGTTCGCGCAAACGTTCACCGGGCTTCAGTTCGTCCGTGGCGATCAGCGTGCGCAAGCGTTGGGCGATCTGCATCGACAGCAGTTCGTCGGTCGGATCGCCGCCCTCGAGTACCTCTTGTTCGTCTTCGAAATCTGTCATCTGGTCGTCCCGTTTCTCTCTGGTTTCACCAGCTATCGTAGATCGGTATGCCACTTTACCAAAGGGTGGCGAGGAGTCGACAGGCCTTACCGCCGCTGCTGTCATGGGTGTTATCCCGTACTTGACCATGATCTGACATCCAGTTAAATTCTGGTATACCACTTATAACGAAGACGAACATTCGGCCTTTTGGCAGCGGCGATCGAGATAAAAGCTACGCACGCAGACACTCTTGAGAATGCTCAATTCGCTCGCACATGCCCGTTTTTAAAGGGACTCGCGACGTATCTGCAAGGCATCTGATCAGGTTTGCCGAACAGCCGATACCCGCTCGCAGTCTTTCAAGTTGGTATGCCAAACGAGCACTGCCTTCAAAAGGCGGCCACAGCCAAACCTGACGAGTTTCCATGCAGCCATCGCTATACCCATTGATCGCGCCGGCCATTGCCATCGTGCTGCTTGTGCTGCTCATCACGCGGCTCAAGATGCACCCGTTTCTCGCGCTGATCCTCACGGCCGGCTTCCTCGGCAGCGCGGCCGGACTCGCGCCCACCGCCGTCATCAAGAGCTTCGAAAAAGGCTTCGGCGGCATCCTGAGTTCGGTCGGACTGGTCGTCGGTCTCGGCACTATGCTCGGCGGCCTGCTGCTCGAATCAGGCGGTGCCGACCGCATCGCCAACACCTTCATCGGGCTCGGCTCGAAGCGCTGGATTCCCGCTGCGATTTGCGCGGCCTCGCTGCTGATCGGCCTACCCCATCTCTTCGATGTCAGCTTCGTGATGCTCGTGCCGCTCGTCTACGCGATCGCGAATCGCACAAAAAGTCCGCTGATGGCCGTTGGCATTCCGATGGCCGCGGGCCTTTACGTGTCTCACGGCCTGCTGCCGCCGCATCCGTCGCCGACGCTCGCGCTCGCCGCCCTGCACGCCGACGCAGGCCGCACGATCTTCTACGGCCTGATCGTCGCCGTTCCCATGGCGATTCTGTCGGGGCCCGTTTTTACCGCATTCGTGATGCGCTTCCTGCCGGTCACGCCGGGCGACGCACTGTTCGCGCCCGCGTCCCCGGCGGAAGCGAAGGAAACGCGTCCGGTGCCACCGCTAGGTCTGGTGCTGATCACCGTGCTGCTGCCGCCAGTGCTCATGATGATCCGCACGTTCGGGCGCAACTACGCGCCGAACGGCACTGCCGCGCGAGAACTGTTGGAAACGGTCGG
>NZ_FCOG02000221.1 GCF_001544975.2 Caballeronia arationis
GGGCACCGCCGAACGAAAGAGGCGGCAACAGACAAACCGAACCTACTGCTACCGCGCCACATCTCGACTCTACCGGCTGCGGAAGTTCGGTCCCAGCGGAGGCCCGTATGCAGCCATCAGCGGACCCCGCAGAGCGGTGATCTGGTTTGCGCACGACGCGAGGCACCGACTTGGGCCCCGCCAGGCCGAAAATTTTCCCTTGGTGTCGGCGGACGCGTGCTGAAGAGTCGAACAAAAACCCGCGTATTGTGACTCTGTGAGTCGGCAGCAAACTACGGGTCAGGCCTAAGCTCGGTTGTAGATACGGACTCGCCAGGCTCCGCGATGCGTCCGATCGTGCTATAGCGGCGCGTGCCCAAACGGTTGCGCGCACACGCGAACCGATGGGGTTGAATTCACCTGAAATCCTCCTATGCTCAGGAACGTCGCCGGCAGGCCCGTCCGTCGCGCTGAGTAGGAGGCGTCATGCGATCCGTCCCATGCATCACCTTCACGTCGACGACGCGAGCGCTGCTCGCGCTGGCGATCGGCGCTTTGGCCGCACAGGTCCGCGCAGCCGGGCCGTTGCCGCAGAACGGTCAGTTTGTTGCCGGTTCGGGTGGCATTACCTCCACCGCAACGCGGGTCGACGTCACGCAGAGCACGCCGCGCGGCGTAATCGACTGGCGCAGCTTTTCTATCGGTCGCGGCAACAGCGTCCATGTCGACAACGGTGCGGGCGCCACGCTCGCGCGCGTGACAGGGGCAAACGCGTCGGACATCGATGGAACGCTCAACGCCACAGGCAGCTTCTATCTCGTCAATCCGCAGGGCGTGGTGATAGGCCGTTCGGGGGTGGTGGCGACCGGTGGCCGGTTCGTGGCGTCCACGCTCGATACCGGCAACGACGCCTTCATGGCCGCCGGCCCGCTCATGCTGACCGGCTCGAGCAGCGCGGCGGTCGTGAACCTCGGCAGGATCGGGTCGAGCGGCGGCGACGTGTTCCTCGTCTCTCGCGCCTGCACGAAAAACGCAGGACGCATCGATGCGCCCGAAGGCACGGCGGAACTGGTCACCGGCAAGCAGGTGCTTATCCAGGACTCGTCGAGCAACAGGCAGGTGTTCGTCGAAGCGGGTACACACGGCAGCGTAGTGAACGAGGGTTCGGTCCGCGCGGCGCAGATCCGACTCGAGGCGGCCGACGGCAACGTGTATGCGCTCGCCGGCCGTCACGCGTCGCTGCGGGCGACGGGCACATCCCTGCGCGACGGTCGTGTATGGCTGGTCGCGCCAAGAGGCGATGTCGAGCAGCATGAGCACGTTGTCGCGAGTAACGCGGACGGCACCGGCGGAAGTGTGGAAACCACCGCAAAGACGCTGCAACTGGCCGGGACAAGGGTCGATGCGCAGAGTTGGACCATCGGCACCGACGAGTTCGCCGCCGGGCCGAATAACGCGAAGGCGCTCGCGGAAAGCCTTTCCAACGGCACGTCCGTCACTGTGAATGTCGGCGGCAGCATCGACATGGTGTCTTCGCTGCGCTGGACCGGCGACGCTTCGCTCGCGCTCAACGCGGGGCGCTCGGTCGCGCTCGGTCCGCTCGCGACGATCTCGAACCGGGGCGCAGGCAGCCTCACGCTACGCGCGGATGCGAAGGGCATCGACAATCACGGCAGCGTGATCAATGCGGGCACGATCGACTGGTCGCGAAGCACGGGCACCGTGGCCGCGCTCTACGACTCGAACGGCACGTTCGAAGCAGGAAATATCCGCACGAACTGTGACTGGAGCCCCGCGCCGTTCAGCGGACTAAAGACGCAGGTGACGGCTTACCAGCTCATCAACTCGATTGCCGAACTCGAGAACATCTCGCAGAGCCTCGCTGGCAACTATGCACTGGGGCGCGATCTGACGGCGAGCGGCGTCTTCACGCCAATCGCATCGACAAGTGCCAAAGGGTTCGGCGGCCAGTTCGACGGCTTCGGGCACACGCTCGATGGCTTGATTTTGCAGGGCGCATACGACGGCAGCCGACCGTACCTCGGGCTCTTCACCAACATCGCCGCGTCGGGGGTGGTGCGAAACTTCTCGATAACCAACGCCTTTGCTGCGACAGGCAATAGCGTGACCGGGCTGGTCGCGGGTCAGTCGGCGGGCCTTATCGCCAATGTCAGCACAAACGGCAGCCTCGAAACCGCAGAAATCGGCCAAGGTGCGATCGCGGGCGTCGTGGGCGTCAACACGGGCACCGTCGCGCGCGCCACGAGCGACGTCTCGATGTACGCGCAAGGAGGCATGGGCGGCATCGCGCTCTCCAATGAAGGGCTCATCGTACAGTCGTCGGCCCATGGTGATTCCGGCGGTGGCTCACACGCGGGAGTGGGCGGCATCGCGCTCACCAACGGCAAAGCCGGCGTGATCCGCCAATCGTATGCGACGGGCGGTGCGGGCGGCGTGACCAACGGCGGCATCGCTGACGAGAATGACGGTCTCATCCAACAGTCGTTCACGACGCTGGCAATGCCCAACACGCTGCCGCCCGGGTACATAGGCGGGATAGCGTGGAACAACACAGGTCACATCACGAGCGACGTCTACTGGGACAAGCAGCTCACGCAGCAAGACACCGGTGTCGCCCTCGGGATGCAGATCCCCGCTGCGAACGGTCTTACGACCGCGCAGATGAGCGCGCGGTCGAGCTTCGCGCCGAGCTGGAACTTCGCTCCGCACGGGACCTGGACGTTCGTGCCTGGCGTGCTGCATCCGGTATTGCAATGGGAGGTGGCAAACTGAGTATTCGGTCTGGCTTTGTCGCCGTAAAGCATGTCACTAGCGGCAGCCATCGCGCCGCCTTGAGTAGTCTGTTTCTTTGCCCAATTCTCGATTGTTCCACCGGCATCCCGAGGCGAACACGCACCGCGTGACGAACTTCGGCCTTGATGGCCAATCTTAGCTTCGAAGGCACTATGGTCAGCAAGCTCGACTTCTGACACCGCCGCCGCAGGGCACACCGCGGCCGTCGCGCGCGCGTGCCGTATGACTCTGGCGATAGACCCTGCGTCGAGCTTGCGCGCTAGTCGCGCGTGGCTCCGGAGCCTGCTGACGGAGGGGTGGCCTCGTCGGAGAGCTTGGGGCTTAGTTGCACGACGTTAGTCTTGCCTTCGCTCGAGCCAGGAGATGAGGACGGCACGATCACCGCCGGCGGGGTCGGCGCTAGCGCGGAGCCCACAAGGAATCCAGTGGACGTAAGGAAAATCGCGGCGGACAACACAAGGGCCATTTAGTGCGCCTCTTCGGTGCCGGTGACTTGGGCGACGACCGGCCCGTTCGTTTTCTAACTTCTACATCGTAGGTCAAAATCGACGGCGGCACCGTCTTCTTCGACGAAGACCAATGTGGCGGAAGAGGGTACCGGGACGGTATTGGTTGGCTTCGGGACTCAGAGAGAGGACCTCGAATTCCGCGTCATCTCGTCATCTCGTTGGAAGCAGCATCGAGATCCGACGGCGCGGATTCCCACGCACTTCGAGGTTAGCGAGAGGTCGCCATCTCAAAATGAATGTGGTGCGCCGGATTTGGAATCCACTCTGGTTGAGGTGAGGTCCGGCGGTCGATCTCTGCCATTCCGTAAGAAAGGGCGAAGCGCTGGGCCTCAAGCGGGCAAGGAAAGTCGCCAAGCACGCCGGTAGCGCGCCGGACACCATCGGGCGCGCCGATGATTAGCATCGCCGCAAACATATTGTCGTCCTGCGCGATGACCGGAATTAGTGCGTAACCCTTGTATGTGAGTTCGGTGAGTGGGGCCATGGTCTTCTCTCAGACAATGCTCAGCGGGACGCTGCCATTGACGGCATACATGCATTATCGGAAAGAATAACTTGGATGTAAAGTTTTATTGCAGACATAATTACCTGTGTCTGGCGGGGACAACGCGCACCGGAAGTGCGCGTGGCTATCCCAACTTCGCCAGGGTCCAAGGCACTCGAAACCGGAAGAGTTCAGGCCTCCTTGGTGCAGTGTCAGTACGGAGTATCCGTGGCCCTGATATGACATTTTCGAGACCTGATAGGGCGGTGCCCCGCTCATCGATCCGTCTTGGAATCGGTCTGTCGTCGTTGCTCACGGCAGGCCGCATCTCGGATATCTGTTCAATCGCTAGAAGCGCGCTACCGATGCGCGAATTGCTTTGCTCCGTGTTGTCAGCGCATCTGGACCCCGGAAAATTACCGGCCGTTGGAGCCCGAGCTTCGCAGCAAGTTCACACGTTGTTTTCTCGAACGCTGTCGAGGCTAACAGTTCACCAAGCCCGCAACGCTCTGAGCGATCTTTGCTGTTTCATCTCACTTGCCGAAATACGCTTGAGGCGGCAGCGGCGACTATGAATTCGCCCGATTGACAGCTTCGCGAGTGGATGCCGGTGACACATTCATTTCGCGGACGTCGGCTCCTTCATGTAGAGGGACGAAATGGGCCTAGTAGTCCATCATGAAGCCCGGTTGGGAAGTTCATTTCGCTAACGGTGACACATTTAATTTTATCTACAGTTCAAGGTGAAGAGCGCCGCGAACTATGTTGCGAGTGTGCTCGGAATGGGGCGCGCCACCGTATATAAGCATCTGAAGGAACTCCGCGGCGGATAGCGTCGGAGAGCAGGCTTGCGAATAGCTTTCATATAGGCGTTCAGGCGCTTCAGCCGGCGACGCAATAGGAACTGCGGATCACCGATCCGGGCGGGGCACCGCTTTGTGATGTGTGGCCGCTGAAGACGTTTCCCTCGCCGGACGCGGCGCCGGAGCGCATGCGTATTCTGGCCTACACCTGCGCCGGTGGCTACGACGGCCCAAGTTTGCACGGCAAGACGTTCTTTCTGGACATGACCGCACGACGAAAGCTGCTCGCTCGCGCCATGTCGTTCCAGCCGGACGCGGTGATTGCGAACGGAGATCATATCTACTGGGACGCGAAGCCTCGCTCAATAAGCCGTCGCGAAGTTTGTGCAGGAGCAGATCTGGCCGAAGTTCGGAGGTGCGCTCGACGCCAGTGTGCCGATGCTGCACCCGCGGAACGCCGCCATCTTCACCGCTATGTGTGACTACCAGATTCCGGGGCTATATGGTGCGACGCTGAGATCGACGCCAGCGTTCTTTCTTACCGATGACCACGACAACTTCGAAAACGACGAATTCGATGCCAAAGTTGCGACCATGCCGCCGGATACCTATGGCACCCTCGGCGCCGAGCAGACCCAGTGGCTGTATTACCCGGAGTTCCTACCCGACCGGAACCGAGCTGTATGGCTCCCGGGAGGCGACAAGATATGGGCGCCGGTCGATACGAACATCACCTTCGGCACATTACGTTACGGCAACCTGTTGGAAGTCGTGCTCTACGACTGCAGACGGTACGCCGACTACAAGGGCGAGCACACCAAACTCTTTCCGCAGTGGACTGAGGACTGGATAGTCGCGCGCACACGAGCGCAGGACACTGCGCATTTTTTCCATGCGCCGTCGCTGCCGTTCGCGTGGTCCTCGGGCATGCTGGGTGACTGGTATCCGGACCTGCTCGACGACAAGGCTGGCCGACTGGTCCTGTATGAAGCTGTGTGGCAGCGCGGGTGGTTCGCACAACACCAGCGGCTGATAGAGGCCCTCTCCTCGCAAACAAGGCGCGCGGCGATCGTAGTTCAGGGAGATATGCACGCATCGGCCGCCGGCAAGATGACGCGCTCGGGCGAACTGACGCTGGCCAGTCCCGTGCACGCCATACCGGGTGGAACGCTAGGGACGGGGGACATTCCCTTCCCGTCCTCCTGCCGCGGCATTGGAGGGCACTGGTTGGCATTGATGAAGCGCTCAAGCCAACCGAGAAGAATGGCTTCACCATCATCGATGTGACGCCGGAAAAGATAACGTTCACGATGTTCATGTGGCGGCCACCGCAGCCGGTCGAGGATATTGACACGATGCAGCCCGCGCGTGTTTACGAGGTGCCACGGAAAGTATGAGCGTCGCGTTCGCGAGTGGACATTTGAACGTCGGCTGAAAAGCCAAAACCGGGGCGGTTTCAAACTGAAGTGCAACAGAGGTTTTAGTGTTTAGCGTCTGGAGGTTGGCTCGCTGAGGCAAGTGTTGCAGCGAAGACCTCGAACGGCGAGTGGAACGCGTGAGTTGCGCGCGGCCGGCTGTTCAAGCTATCGGCGATAGCATCGAGTTCGTCCTGACTGTAGACCGACAGGTCGGTGCCTTTGGGAAGGTACTGATCCAGCTCAAGAGTGCCGAGTTCGGCACAGTCTTGGGGTTATGTGGCCAGTCGGAACATCTCGAAGGTGTCAGGGTCCTGCCTTTCGGCGATGAATTTCGCGAAGAAATTGGTTTTGGCGCTATTCACGAGAAATTCGGGCAGGCATTGTCGTAGTGCACTGGCGACAACCAACTCCGATGGAGGGATGCCGGGACGGATGGTGCGCAGCCAGGATCCAAAGGAACTCCAGACGAGTGAAGGGAATACCG
>NZ_FCOG02000366.1 GCF_001544975.2 Caballeronia arationis
CGTGACACCAAGGAAGCGGTCGATCGCATGGGTGCGCTGCTCGCCCGTGAGAACGCCATTTCAACGAGGCAAGTTGCGCTGCGCGTACGCACATTGCAGGTGGATCTGAGCAACAGCTCTCAGGCCGGTGTCAGTGCAGACATAGTGTTTAACCGCATCTCCGATGGCCTCAAACGCTATTCCGTGACGGTGGCGTCGCCTACGTCTCTGGCGACGGCGATCGGCGGCACTGTCGGACTGTCCGTCCTCAAGCCCGGCTCACCGATGGAAGGCACGAACGCCATTGTTAGCGGCCTCAATGCGTTCGGTAAAACGGTCCAGGACAACACGCAAACGAAGCTGACGTTGAACGGCCTGCCGGTGTCGATCGGCTCCTTTGAAACGAAGGGCTACCTCGCCGCAACGACCCCGAGCCTCGGTTCGATTTCGGGCGGCACAGCAGGTGTTCCGGGCTTGCAGCCGGGATCGGTCACGGTCGGTGACTTCGTGAACATCCTGCCGTCCGTGAACGATCACAACCAGATCATTCTGTCGTACTGGAGCGATAGCTCGAAGCTCAACGGCCCGTTCACGACGATCAGCACTGGCTCGGGCGACACGCTTCAGCAGATCCAGTTGCCCGACATCCTCGGCAACAAGGATGACCAGACCATCGCCCTGTCCGATGGACAGACCGTCGTGCTGTATGGCGCGGTGAGCAATCGGTATGACGGCAGCAACAACAACGGCATCGGTGGTCTGTCGGGCGCATGGAACAAGGGACGCACGTTCCAGGTGATCATGCTGACGGCAACCGTCGTCCCGTCGATGTGAGCGCGAGGTAAGCATCCCTATGCACTTCGAATCCATACCGGGAGAAAAGGGCGCGAAGCTCGTATTCGGGCTGGATTGGCGCGCCTACTCCGCCAAGGGTGCCCGCGCCGAGCGCCGGCGTTACGTCGACGGGTCCGGCGCGACTCACTACACCGAGTTTAAGTCGAAGGGCGAGACCATCGTCGGCTTCTGCGAGCTTGATCCAACGCAGCGCAAGGGCGGCAAGCTGTATTCCGCCGCGGCGCGCATCGCGTCGCTTGAGCGAGTCTCGCGTCGGCCCGCAGTGCTTGTGCTCATCCAGAACGATGAACTTGTGCATCTGGTGCTGGCGCAACGCGGAGCCGTCGCGCTTGACGAGGAGGTCGCGCTTAACGCGCTCGCCGACAAGCGCGAAGCAATCGAGGACACCTGTGCGAAGGCGGGGCTCGAACTCGCGACGCTCGGCCACGGCGCGCAACTCCATGCGGTCGATGAGGTATTCGATCTGCGCGAGCTGATCGTTGCGCGCAAGGTCGGCCTCATCAAGAAGATCCCGGTCGCCGTGCCTACAACGGTGCCGTTGCTCGTCATCCTCGGGGCGGTGTTCTATGGTGGCAAGCAATTGATTGACGTACTCAATCCGCCGCCTCCGCCGCCGGCGCCGCCGCCGACATTTATGCAGGAGTATCAGTCGGCTGTAATGCGCACACTCGCTGCGCCCGCTCCGCTCGCGAGCCAGCTTGCCCCGAAGCTACTCGCGAGTTTCGGCGCGCAGGAAACGAACGTCGCCGGATGGCAGTTTCAGAAAGCGTCCTGCACGATCGCCGGTCCCTGCGTCGCAACCTACAAGCGACAGGGCGGCACGTTCAAGGAGTTTGACGCACGCGCGCCGGAATCGCTGCGTCCGGTCGTCTTCAACGCTGACGGTTGGCATCTGACCGCGCGTGGGCCCGAAGTGACGGTCGCCGAACGCGTGGCGCTTGGTGAGCAGAAGACGTGGCCGACCCAGCAGGCGCTCATTAAGAGTCTGCAGACCGACCCGCAGAAGCTTTCCACCAAGCCGGACACGCTCGATAGCCACGGTTACGTCGTAGATATCAAGCCGGCTGAGCGCCTTATCCCGCGCCAGCCGATGGCCGGTGAAGCGCAGGGGCCGCTGGTCCAGCGAGGTATCTGGCAGATCGACGGATACAAATGGCAAAGCGCGCTGCTCGCGCGCCTGCCGGACAACATGGCACTGGACACCCTCGACGTCGAGTTGAAAGAGGACGGTACCGGGGTGCATTTCACTGCGAAGGGTAAATACTATGTTCTCAACTAAGTGGCCAGCACGAGCCGCATGCTTTGGTGCGCTCATGTTCGTGGCGAGTGCGGCAATCTCGCAGGAAAGTCATCTGACGCTGGACGACATCGACAAGCTCGCGCGGGCGAAGCTCGTGGACTCGATGCGCGGTGGCCA
>NZ_FCOG02000529.1 GCF_001544975.2 Caballeronia arationis
CCCGCTCGCAGTAAAAAACCGAGGGACAAGCCGAAAGCAGAGTTATCGGTCCTCCTGGTGCAGAGATGGGTTCTTGCACGCCTGCGCAATCAGCGCTTCTTCAACCTCGACGAGGCCAACCGCGCCATCGCCGCACTGCTGACCGACCTGAACAACCGGCCCTTCAAAAAGTTGCCTGGCTGCCGCCGTAGCGTCTTCGACGAGATCGATCGCCCGGCACTCAGGCCATTGCCTGAGCGGCCCTATCAATACGCAGAGTGGAAGGTCGCACGCGTCGGTCCGGACTATCACGTTGAGCTCGACCAGCACTACTACTCGGTGCCGTACCGCTATGCGCGCGAACAGGTCGACATGCGTCATACAGCCAACACGGTCGAGATCTTCCATCGCGGCCAGCGCATTGCCGCACACGGCAAAAGCGCTCGCCGTCGGTACCACACCACGATCGACGCGCACATGCCGCCGGAGCATCTGGCTGTCGCCAAAGGCTGGGATCCGCAGCGGCTGCGTGACTGGGCTGCCGACATCGGCCCGCATACGTCGGCCGTCATCCAGCACCTGCTGGGCGCGCGCAAGCACCCGCAGCAATCCTATCGAACCTGCCTGGGCGTGCTGCGCATGGGCAAGGACTACGGGCGCGACCGGCTCGAAGGCGCCTGCCGCCGCGCCATCGATCTGAAAGCGCCGAACTACAAGTTCATTGCTTCGACGCTCAAGAACGGCTTGGACCAGGAGCCCGAAGCGGCTCCCGCCCAGGCTGACCTGCCGCTTATGCACGCCAACGTGCGCGGGCCGTCTTACTACCATTGAAAGGGAGTCGTTATGCTGCAACATCCCACTGTCGA
>NZ_FCOG02000222.1 GCF_001544975.2 Caballeronia arationis
GGTTGCTTCCGGCTGGAGCATTTGCCGGGTGGGACTTACACCCACTGGAAAGCGCCACCTTTTCACGGCGCACACCCTCAACGGCCAATCAAGCTGCGCGCTCTCACTGACAGAAAACTAACCGGTCCGTGCGTTTAAGTGGCATTTTCGCGAACATCTATTCGACTTAGCCGCCGCTGGCCGGTCGCCACGCCGACGGCGGCTTAAGCCAACAAGGTGCTGGCACCTCGGTCGTCATGGTGTTTCGCGTCCGCGGTCCGCGTGGGAGTCCGTAGTTTTGCGAACAGAAAAATTGAGCATGTTTGGTGAGGAACTGGAAGCCTAGTACCTCATCGATCGTCAACAAGAAAACGGTCGCAATGCCCTCAGAAAGAATGCTCACGCTTCACAAGAACCTGTCGAGTTGAGGCTGAACGATCGGTATCGGGGCAGCGCAGATAAAGTCACCGGAAGCGAATTCAAAGAGGCCCCTCGTTGGCGGGGCCTTGAGCTACGAAATCACGTGTTTCTGTTAGTACGTCACAGAAGCCCCGCTGCCAGTAAAACTGTGCTGGGTAGGAGCGTCATTTGCATAGTCGCCAACGGCCTGGATGATGTTCACGATCTGTTGCGGCAACCTGCCGCCGCTGACGGCGGTCATTGCAGTACGATCCATCTCGACGGCTACGGGGAGGTCTTTGATTACCAGCGCGTTCATTTCGATTCTCCAAGGGTAATTAGTCAGTCAGGAATGTCAGAGCTTGTCTTGAGGGCGTCGTCACTCCTCGATGAGAATTAACGCAAAGTACGTGCCAAACGGTGGCACCGCGATAAGCGGTCACACAACTAGTTGAAAATATTGGATTTTTAATGGCGACCAGTGCGAATTGGTAGACAGACGTGCGTGGCGACCGGTGGCTCGGATCCAACTCTTCGTCTAGCGCTGTGGGTTAGATCGCGACACATGCGGTCCGCCTACGTTTCCGAGTCACGGAGCAAGGCGAGCGGCAGCTTCAGCATGAAAGCGACTTTTGAATGTCTGGCCGAGTGAGCGGGCGACCGGCTGAACATGGCCGGGTGCTGTCTCACGCGGTCGGCCGTACCGACCCAGGCCGTGTGGAAACCTGATGGACATCTAATGCGATGCTTGACCGCTGACCCGCGAGGCGCGCTTGGTTGCCTTTGCGGTTATCACGGCGAAGACGAGAAAGTGAGCCTCTGCCTTTTGGACGAGCTTAAGGACCGTTTCTCAGGATCTACGGGGTGGTCACACACCCACCTGTCGCATCGCCTTCATCGTCTTCTTGAAGACTAGGATTCTTAGCACTCGAGCGAGATTGTAGGCGAGTACGTTCAAATTCATCTCGGTACCTACGTTGGGTAACCTGCGCATCAGGAAGTGCGTATAGCCCATCCAATGCTTGAACGTTCCGAAGACATGTTCAACGGTTCTTCTGCGCACTGGTGTTAGTCGGATCGATCGCGATGGCTGCGGGGCCGCCGATCCCGAGCGAAGGCACCTGGTCGAAGATCGGCGTCCGCGTAGCGCCGCCGTCACGCGTGCGCCAGACACTTCCCCATGCCGTGCCGATTAAGATGACGTTCGGATTGTTTGGATGCACTGCGATGGCCGTGACCTGGCCGTTCGCACTGATCGCCCCCTGATCGATGGGGCTCGGGCCGATGGGCGCCCAGACGGTTCCATTCAGGCTCATCGTTCACCTCCCCATTGGGTGGTCGGACGTTACCCGTGCTTCGGCGGCGCCGAACCGAGTGAAGGCGTGCCGACGGGCGAATCCATCGGCGGCCTTACCAGCGCACCGGTTAGCCGATACCAATGCTCCCGTGCAAGCGCATAACGCACCGGTGTCGGCGGCAGGCCGCCACGGAAGCGGCGTCGCTCGATCTCAAGATGCTCGTTGGGATCGTCGTGGTGCTCTCGCGGATAGCCGTCGTCACCACCGTGATCGCCGTCGCCGCCGCCAAGCCCCCATGCCGTGCGTGCCGCCAGGACCTTGCTGCTTCTTTTCCATCGCGCCCTCCTCGTGCGGGCCGCCGGAGCGGCGCATGTGTAATAGATCCGGGGTCTCTGCTTCATTTGCAACACTCCCGCCGCTTACGCAGCTTCGATTGTGTTGCATCGACCGGTTGAATCCGCACACGGCTCACGGTACTCGACGCGTTATTGCGACAGATCCTCGCGTCGCGTCTTCACCTGCTGTTCGGTAATTCCTGGCCCAGACGGCGGCGATGCATGTGGCCCGCAAAAGTACGATCGATGGGGCGCCAACGGCCAAACGATTGGCGCCCCAAGTCAAGTATCACGCGGGACAAGACGGCAAACTGAAAGCCGTTCGTAACAAACCTCAACCCGAAAAACTATTCAGCCTAAGCCACCTAAAATGTATAACTCTTGTGATAAGCAGTCCGAAGGTAATAAGTCATCCTTTTCGCGTCGACATTTCCTGACTATGATGCTTGCCGGCGTCGGAAGCGCGACGCTCGCAGCGTGCGGCAGCGGCGCGGCCGATGTCGACGCAGACGTCGCGGGGGTAAGCAAGGTGGCCGCCGGGTCCGCTTCGCCCGACGGCACGGTCACCCCGCCGGCTACGTCGATTGTCGACAGCACTGGTAACACGTGGACGCTCCTGAGCAGCCGCGTGACGAAGAACGGAGCGTCCGTTGCGACGGGCTCGCCCAACCCGCTTACGCTTCTCCTCTGGTTCGGCGGCATGATCTACGCGCAGAACTCGGCGGGCACGTGGTACAAGAACAGCGGCAGCTCATGGGCAACGACAACCGATCCACGCACGAACACGTCCACCGCCTCCACGCCGCTCTTCTACGGCATGAACGGCCACATGGCCTACAACAGCGGCGTCTACAAGACGCTGAGCGCGGCTGCGCAGCTCGCGATCCTCAAGGACCTCGGCGTCACCAACTATCGTGCCGACGTCGCGAGCGGCGGCATGGCCCAGGTGCTCGCGGATGCGCTCAATGGTGCGTTCAAGAACAGCGGCGTGTCGATCCTGCCCGTGCTCAACCCGCTTTCCTGTGGCTGGGATCCGAACGCCTCCGAGTCCACCTCCTACACGCTCGGCTACAACCTCGGCGTGAACTGCACGAAGCCGCTCAAGGGCCTCGTGAAGTACATTGAATGCGGCAACGAACTCGACGTGCCACTCAAGATCAGCGGCAACGGCAGCCAGTACAACCACTGGAGCCCGACGATGTGGGGCTCGTTCCGTGGCGTGATCCGCGGCATGATCGACGGCGTGAAGGCCATCGACCCCACCATCAATTGCGGTGTGAACGTGGGCATTCCGATGGCTTACGGTGCGCTGCAAATGCTGTGGCGCGGCGTCAGCCCGAACGGCACGACCGCCGGTGCGGCCGGCGCGACACCCCTGACCTGGGACTTCACGACGTATCACTGGTATCACAGCTCGGGTGACGTCCTCTGCGGCTGGAACAACAACTCGTGCGTTGACGTTCTGCAAGTGCTCAAGGATTCCTTCGGCAAGCCGATCTGGTTGACGGAATGGGGCTGGTCCGGTTCCGCCGACCAGGGCGCTGCCGCTGCGAACTATGTGACCACGGCACTCACGGAATATCGTTCGATCAAGGACAAGTACAACCTCCAGTCGGTCATGATGTACTGCGTGATCGACCCCAACTATGGCCTGATCCTGGGGGATGGCGTCACGAAGACGCCGGCGTACACGGCGTTCAAGAACTTCGTCGCGGCCAATCCGGTTTCCTGAAGTCCACCACTCCTTGTGCTTCGCCACCCGAAACAGTCATTGTTCGGGTGCGCTGCAAGGATCAAATGCATCCGAATGCATTCACCCTCTGCTCTAGCGTGCATCGCACGCTTGCGTGCGCCCCGGCCAACCTCGTGCCTTGCGGTTTCGACAATCTGGCGACCGAGCTCCCGGGCGGAGGGGCCAAAGAGCGCTCTGATAGAGCTCCTTCGCGCGGCAACCTGGCGTGGGAGAGCGAAGCTTGACCAGTTCGATTTGATCACGCTCGATGAGCAGTCGTATGTGCGGAGGACCAGGCCAAAACCAACGTGTTCAAGTTGATCGCCGAGGGGTATGAAGCCTCGAGAAAAGGGCGCCGGCGGAAGCCGAGCCGCGTCACGTGCCGCGACAGGCAACGCACTCAAGACGGCGGAAACCGTGGAAGAAGCGTCACCGATCAATTTGCGCCCTCGATCGGCCTTCCAGCACCTCGGGTCAAATCGCGATACTGGGTCGGCGAAAGGCCGTGCCATCGTTTAAATGCACGGGTAAACGCACTTTGCTCCGAAAATCCGAGAAGGAATGTAATCTCAATTGCCGACTTTCCGGCGTCGTCCAGGTATCTGAGAGCGAGTTCGTGGCGAGCCTTGTCGAGGATGCAGCGATAGCTCATTCCCTGTTCGGCGAGCTTGCGCTCCAGTGTCCTGCAACTCATCGCCATCGCCTCTGCGAGCCGATCTTTCGTTGGCTCGCCGGACGTGATGTTTTGGAGAATGAAACTCCTGCAGCGGCTTCCCAGATCCGCGCCAGGCGTGCGAGCTAGCTCGCCGACGAGGATGTCGTCGAAGATGCTGGCGAGCTCACGGCTTGCAGTGGGAAGCCTCAAGTCTGCTACTGCCCACGGGATAACAAAACAGTCCTTTGTCGCACCAAAGGTCAACTTGCACGCGAAAAATTGTTCATACGGTGCTATGTCCCCTGGCGTCGGGCGCTTAAGGCAAACCGATTTCAGGTTCAGGGTGTCACCAAGATTGGCTCGACACATGGCGACGACCAGAGATAACCCAAAATCGGCGATGGTATGCCCCAGCGGCGTGTTGCCTCGGCCAGTTTCGTACTCCACTTGGAGTCCTTCGGTGGTGTCGACGCAAAGCAACTGCGCGCTCTCCGCCACGATATGAATGAAGCGCTGCATCCGCTCAAGGGCAGTACGAAGCGAGCCACTGGAAAGCCATGCATAACCGAGCGTACCAAGCAACGAAGGATGCCAGCACTCTGCTGCACGCAAGGCGAAGGCCGTCTCGGGGATGAGAGACATCGCTTTGCTGAAGCCCGCATCGACGATCGAGGCCGGCAAACGCGCGCCAACTTCCGGCACTTCCGTTGCGGCAAGTCCGAGACACTCCGCAAACTCCCGCCGATTGAGATTATATTTCTCAATGAGGCGTAGGCCGACCAGGCCAAAGTTGGCTAGAAACGTTTCTTGGGTCATGTGCAGTCTGTAATTGGCGTTAACCCGCGACGGCGATCTTAATATGATATGAATTATCCAGACGAATACCAAGTCCACGTGGAGGGGATTCGGGTAGGTGATTTGCCCCTCGCCCGATGGGAAAATGCCTGCGTGCGTTTCGGATCACAAAAGCCGCGCATGCGACGCTCGCCTTGTCGCGCCGCCTTTGCAGCAGGACGTCGAGTGCGGCGGCGTGCTCGTCGACCGCACGCCATAGCAGGTACACTCGCCCAGCAGTGTCACGAACATTTCATCAAAATGCCATGTACAGCCCGGCTTGCGGAGCAGCGCTTGCACACGATGAGCAAACCCTGCGCCGAACTTATCGCACCAGTATCGAATCGTCTCGTACCAGCGGATGGCGCAACGGGTGACGCCGGCAGGAAAACTGTGACGGCGATACTGCGATTTCGGTTTCGTCAGCGCGCCATCTTCCGCAACACGGACAGCAAGACAATGTCATAACGACGTCTTCCGGGACATGCAGATCTCCGGCGCGACGGAGAGGGTGCTAAGGGGCGCACCGGTGCTCGCCGCGAATGGATTGACGACCGCTCAAACGAGCACGGCTTCGAGTTTCGGGCCGACGTGGGGTTTCAGCCCGGGCGGAACTTGGGTGGTTCCCGAGGGCGGTAGGCATCCAATCCTGCGCCGGCAGGAACTCGAAAAAAGAGCACTGCAGCAACCTGAGCGCTTGACTGCCCGCAATGTCGGCGGCGCCCGGCGGCTCTCGCCTGGAGTCGAGGAGCGGCCGTCGAGATGATCTCGGAGAGGTCGAGGCGGAACTGGTAAAGCGTGGCCGGTGGAGATTGTCTTGGAAACGCGGGGCGAGGTGGCGAAAGTTAGCGCCTCAAGACGAACGGCTGACGGGTGACGCTGGTTCCAGCAAGCATCGATACGATGCTCGCAAGTTGGGTCTGAAGGCTTTTTATAGGATGGGGACTGGGCTTGACTCCACCAAGGTGCATTTCTAAAATCAGAGTGTGCATCTTGACGAAGAGCGCTCAAACATAAGAAGGTGAGACAAGCACGGACTATCCTATATACAACGGCAGACGCTTTGAATCTTGATCAGCCATTGAGCTGCCGCCTCAGTCGGCGGCAGTTCATCCTAAGCGATCGGGGCATCGGGGTACACCGGCAAGGCCGTCGTCACCATCGATCCCCGGCGCGCGACTTCAGCGCTTGATGCGCAAATACGCGCGGCTGACCGCGGGGCGGCTGTGAATCCAGA
>NZ_FCOG02000036.1 GCF_001544975.2 Caballeronia arationis
ACGAAAGTTAACATTGACGCTACGCGTTTACAAGCAATTCTTTCGCGTCAGATCCCGAAGATGTGGGCAATCCTGAGGCGAAGAACGGGGGGAGTGCATGGGAAGTCCGTCGCGGGACCGCAACGCGCAACTCATCGGTGTCATCTGGCCGTTTCTGGCCGTCATCCTGATTCTCGTCGCGCTCGCCATGCTGAGCATCGACATCATGTCCTCGGTGCGCGCCTATATCGGCGGCGAAAGCACCTGGTCGAAAAGCCAGAAGGACGCAGTCTTCTATCTCGATCTCTACGCCGAACCCGGCGAGCCCGCCGCATATCGCCAGTATCGTGCCGCCGTTGCCGGCCCGCAGAATTTGCGGCGCGCGCGCGAGGCGCTCGAGCGCGATCCGCCGGACGACGCCACGGCACGCAGCGCGCTGCTCGCGGGCGGCATTTATCCGGCGGACATCGACGACATGATCTGGGCGGTTCGCATGTTCCGCCGCGTGAGTTATTTCGACGAAGCGCTCGGCCACTGGACGCGCGCCGACGCCAGGCTGGAGCAGCTCGATACCGTGGCGCACGCGCTGCATGCACAGCTCAAGGACGGCGCCCGCGATGCGGCGATCGTCGATCCGCTCAAACAGCAGATCCGCCAGATCAATGCCGACATTGCGCCCGACTCGCTCGGCTTTTCCGTCGTGCTCGGCACGGCGTTCAGGCGCACCGCGTCGCTCCTGCTGGCGGCGGACCTGATCGCCACGCTGACGCTCGTGCTGCTGTGTGCCGTGCACGTGCGGCGGCTGATTGGCGAGCGCGGACGCATCGAGGCCGCGCTCACGCAGAGTGAGGCGCGCGCGAAGGCGACGCTCGGCTCGATCGGCGAGGCGGTCATCGCGACGGGGCCGACGGGCATCGTCGAGTTCGTCAATCCGGCGGCAGAGCGCATTGCCGGCGTGCGCGCGGCGGATTGCCTCGGTCGCCCACTGGTCGAGAGCTTTCTGCTGCTGCACGAAGCGAGCCGCGAGCCGGTCGATCCGCTCGCGCAGGCGCATTTCGGGCGGCACGCCGAATGGGTGCTGCGCTGTCCCGACGGCGACGAAATCTTCGTGCAGGCGGTCAGCTCGCGCATCAGCGACTCGGCGGTGGGCCGGCCGGGCGCCGCCGCAGCCGGGTCGAGCGAGATGGGCTTCGTGCTGATCCTGCGCAACATGACGCGCGAGCACGAATACATCGAGAGCCTCGCGTGGGCGGCGACCCACGACGCGCTCACGGGCCTCGTGAACCGCGCCGAATTCGAAGCGCGCCTCGCGGGCGCGCTCGCGGACGGCGCGCAGGAGGAACAGAGGGCGTCGGCGCTGCTTTTCCTCGATCTCGACCGCTTCAAGGCCGTCAACGACACCTGCGGCCACGCTGCCGGCGATGCGATGCTGCGCGAAGTCGCGGCGCGCTTCGAACGCGCCATCAACCGCGCGGATACGCTCGCGCGGCTCGGTGGCGACGAATTCGCCGTGCTGCTCGCGGGCAGCGATCCGGCGCGCACGGAGGCGGTCGCCGAACGCCTGCGCGCGAGCCTCAACGACTTCGCGTTCAACTGGGAAGCGCAGTTGCTGACGACTAGCGTGAGCGTGGGCGTGGTCGATCTCTGCGGGGCGCGCATGAGCGTCGAGGAAGCGCTGCGCCTCGCCGACATCTCGTGCTACATGGCAAAGGAGCGCGGCCGCGACCGGGTGCAGATGGCGGACCTGCGCGACCGCGAACTCGTCCGGCACGCGAACGAGGTGTCGTGGGGACGGCGGCTGAAGAAGGCGCTCGAGCACGAGCATTTCTGCCTCTACATTCAGCCGATCGTGGCCGTGGGCGAAGGGCGCATACAGGAGCCGCGTCGTGCCGAACTGCTGCTGCGCATGCAGGAGCCGGGCGCGGGCGTGATCGCGCCGAATCTCTTCGTGCCCGCCGCCGAGCGCTACGGCCTCATGACGCTGATCGACCGCTGGGTGGTCCGCACGGCGCTCGATGTACTCGCGAACGCCGAACGCAAGCACTTCGACGAATATTCGATCAACCTGTCGGGCGCGTCGGTCGGGGACGAGCGTTTTCTCGGTTTCGTGCGCGAGCAGTTCGCGTCGAGCGGCGTGGCGCCGAGCCTGATCTGCTTCGAAATCACGGAAACGGCGGCGATCGCCAATCTCGCGTCGGCGGCGCGCTTCATGCGCGAACTGAATGCGCTCGGCTGCCGCTTCGCGCTCGACGACTTCGGCGCGGGCATGTCGTCGTTCGGCTATCTGAAACACCTGCCGGTCGAGTATCTGAAGATCGACGGCAGCTTCGTGATGGACATCCAGCACGATTCCGTCAGCCGCGACATGGTCGCCGCGATCAACGAGATGGGCCACTCGATGAAATGCCGGACGATCGCCGAATACGTCGAGAGCGACGGCATTCTCCGGACGCTCGGCGAGATCGGCGTCGACTACGCGCAGGGCTTTCATATCGGACGGCCGCTTCCGTGGATGGAAGAAGCCGTCGCGCCCGTCGCGGCGTCGGCCTGAGCCGGGCCTTCTACGCCTCCCGCGCGCCGCTTACTTGCCCCAGCGCAGCACCAGCGGATCGAGCCGGCGCGCGACCTTCAGCAGGCCTTCGCGCACGGCGGGATGCATCGGCGCGAACGGATGGCGCACCGCGTCGGAGCCAATGACGCCGCCTTCCTTCATCAGCGTCTTGCACGCGGCGAGCCCGCACTGCCGATTTTCGTAGTTGATGAGCGGCAGCCATTGCTGATAGAGGTCGGCGGCTTTTTCGGTGTCGCCGGCGAAATACGCATCGACGATCTTGCGGATGCCGTCCGGATAGCCGCCGCCTGTCATCGCGCCGGTCGCGCCGGCGTCGAAGTCCGGGATCAGCGTGATCGCTTCCTCGCCGTCCCAGGGGCCGACGATCGCGTCGCCGCCCAGCTCGATCAGTTCGCGCAGCTTCGAGGCCGCCTGCGCCGTCTCGATCTTGAAATACGACACGTGCTCGACTTCCTTCGCCAGCTTGGCGAGAAACGGCGCCGAAAGCGGCGTGCCGGCGACGGGCGCGTCCTGGATCATGATCGGGATGTCGATCGCATCCGACACCTGGCCGTAGAACTCGCGGATGCCGCGCTCGCCGACGCGGATCGTCGCGCCATGGTACGGCGGCATGATCATCACCATCGCGGCGCCCGCGTCCTGTGCGGCGCGGCTGCGCGCGGCGCAGATGTGGGTGCTGAAGTGCGTCGTCGTGACGATCACCGGCACGCGGCCCGCGACGTGCTCCAGCACCGTCTTCTGGACGGCGCTGCGCTCGTCGTCGGTCAGCGCGAACTGCTCCGAGAAGTTCGCGAGAATGCACAGGCCGTTCGATCCGGCGTCGATCATGAAATCGATCGCGCGCTTCTGGCCTTCGAGGTCGAGGCGGCCGGCGTCGTCGAAGATGGTCGGCGCGACCGGGAACACGCCGCGATAGGGCTGCTGTGCCATGAGACTGTCTCCTGTGTTTGTTGGACTGCGCCGACTATACGGCTCGAAAAGCACCGCTGTATAGTGAAACCTTTCCATCGGATGATCGCTTTTGCGACTCACCCACGCTCCATGAAAAACACCCCCGACGTCCTCATGTCGCGCCTGCGGATGAAGCAGTTGCAACTGCTCATCGCGCTCGACGACCACAAGTCCCTGCACAAGGCCGCGGGCGCGATGGCGATGACGCAGTCCGCCGCCAGCAAGGCGCTCGCGGAACTCGAATCGATGCTGGAGGCGCCGCTCTTCGAGCGCGCGAAGACCGGCCTGATCCCGAACCAGTTCGGCCGCTGCGTGATCCGCCACGCGCGCGTGCTCGCGACCGACCTCGTGTCGCTCTGCCAGGAGGTCGCGCAGATCCGCTCGGGGACGGGCGGGCGGCTCGCGGTCGGCGCGATCATGGGCGCGGTGCCGAAGGTGGTCGCGCCGATCGTCAACGCGCTCAACGCGAGCCATCCCGAACTGTCGATCGAGATCGTCGAAGACACGAGCGTGCGCATGCTCACGCTGCTCGACGACGGCCACCTCGATCTCGTGATCGGACGCGCGAGCGTGGCCGCGGAGCCTTCGAAGTATCACTATCAGGCGCTCGACGACGAACCGCTTTCGGTGGTCGTCGCGTACGATCATCCGCCGCTGGCGGAAGGCGTCGTGACGCTGGCGGATCTGGCGGGGCATCGCTGGGTCACGTATCCGGGTTCGATGCCGATGAACGCGCTGCTCGCGCGCGAGATGGACCTGGCGGGCGTGGCCGCGCCCGCCAGCCGCATTTCCACGGCCTCCACGTTCGCCACCGTCGCGCTCCTGCAGGAGGGCACGGATCTCGTCTCCATCCTGCCGACCGACGTCGCGGAACTTTTCGCGCGCCACGGCATGCTGCGCATCCTGCCGGTGAGGCTCAGGTCGAAGTCGCAGACTTTCGGGATCGTGACGCGCAAGGGCGGCGTGCTCTCGCCGCCCGCGAAGCAGTTCGTGCAGCTGGTTCGCGAGCAAAATCGCGCGCCCAGGCAGGTTGCCGGCAATTAAGGAGTTATTTAACCCGGATTAGTCGACTTTAAGCCGATCGTGCGCTGCACGCGCCTATACTTTCGACACGCGTCGGGAACCGAAATGCCGCTACCGACAGTTGCAATCGGCGGCAGCACGCACTGCGCGAAAATCAACGAACGGACACAGGCGCCAGCGGCGCCATAGCGAGCGGAAGCGGCCATGAGTGACACATCTGCCGGCGAACTGAAAGGGCTTGTCGCGACGCTGCGCGCACAGCAGACGGCGCTCACCGAACGGTGGATGAAGCTCGTGTTCGGCGACACGGAAGTCGAACACTCGGATCAGCTCACGTATCGCCAGCTTGCGGACCATCTGCCCAGCATCTTCGAAGAAATCTGCATCGTGCTCGAACGGCGCAACCTGCGCGACCAGGAAGGCGCGATCGAGCGCAATGCGCGGCAGCACGGCCAGTGGCGCTGGCAGCAGGGCTACCGCATCGACGAACTGGTGCGCGAGCTCGACCTTTTTCGTCAGGTGCTGCTCGCGGCGATCGGCGAATACGCCAGCGGGCATCCCGAGTTCCCCCGCGAGGCCGAAGAACGCGCGCGGCTGATGACCGACGAGGTGGTGAGTTTCGTCACGCTGGCTTCGATCCGCGAGGCGGTCGGCGAGCGCGACCGCAAGATCGACGAATACACCGGCATGCTCGAGCGCGCGAATCACGAACTGACTCTGCGCCAGCGGCTCATCAGCGACCTTTACGAATCGCGCATGCAGGTGACGCGGCGCGTCGCCCACGACCTGCGCAATTTCCTGAACGTGTTCTCCACCGCGCTGCAACTCGCGGGCCGCGCGCCCGCCAAGAGGGACGCGGCGCTTGCGCTCGCGAACCGGCAGGTCGCCGACATGACGATGCTCGTCGACGAAATGGTCGAATATTCGAAGGTGCTCAACGACGATGCGGTCCTGACCGTCGAGCCGTTCGACCTGACCGGCCTCTTCGACGAACTGATGCAGGTGAGCCGGGGCTCGACCGAGGCGAAGGGCCTCAAGCTCACCGGGCATATCGACCCGGGCCTTTCCGTGATCACGTCGAACCGGCTGAAGCTCAAGCAGGTCGCCTACAACCTGCTGTCGAACGCGATCAAGTACACGTCGTCCGGTGAAGTCTCGCTGACGATGACCGCAGTCGCCGCAGGACAGTGGCAGCTGCGAGTGGCGGACACGGGCGTCGGCATCGGCGCGGACGATCAGGAGCGCGTGTTCGAGGAATTCGAGCGCGCCGCCTCCGACGACATCCCCGGCACCGGGCTCGGGCTCGCGATCGTGAAGGAACTGTCGCGCGCGCTCAAGGGCGAGTTGCACTTCCAGTCGTTCAAGGGCAGCGGCAGCGTGTTCGAAGTGGTGTTTCCGGTGACGCTCGAAGTGGATGGCGAAGCGAATCCCCCCGACCCATCCGGCCGCGCGGCCTGAAACAAAACCGACATCGTTTGCCTCTACTATCGACAGCCTCGTGACATCCCCCATCATCCGAGGAATCGTTTCATGTCAGAGTTTGTCGAGAGGCCGTCGCGCCGAATTCTTCTCAAAAGTCTTGCTGGCGGCGCGGGGCTCGCGCTCGCCGGCTCGCGTATCGGCGACGTGCTGGCCCAGGGCGTCGCGCCGGCGGTCGTGACTGCCGACAAGCTGCGCCCGCAACTGCCGGGCGGCGTGATGAGCGGCGACGTCACCGCGACGAGCGGCATCGTCTGGAGCCGGACGGACCGGCCGTCGCGGATGATCGTCGATTATTCGACGAGCGAGCGCTTCCAGACCTTCGAGCGGCGCATCGGGCCGGCGGCGCTCGAAAGCAGCGATTTCACCGCGCGACTCGACCTCACAGGACTTCCGCCGGGCGCCGATCTGTTTTATCGCGTGCGCTTTCAGGATCTCGCCGACGAAAAGGTGCTGAGCGAGCCGGTGACGGGCCGCCTGCGCACCGCCGCGCTGAGCGCGGACAAGCCGGTCACCTTCGTCTTTTCCGGCGACGAGGCGGGCCAGGGCTGGGGCATCAACGAACGCTTCGGCGGTTATCGCGTGTATGAAGCGATGCGCCGCGAATCGCCCGACTTCTTCATCCATTCCGGCGACCAGATCTACGCCGACGGCCCGATCCAGGCCGAAGTGAAGCTGCCAGACGGCACCATGTGGACCAATCTCGTGACGGAAGCGAAGTCGCACGTCGCGCAGACGCTCGACGACTATCGCGGCGCGTTCGCGTACAACCAGCTCGATGTGAACAAGCGCCGCTTCATGGCGGAGGTGCCGTTCCTCGTGCAATGGGACGATCACGAAGTGCGCAACAACTGGTATCCGGGCCAGAGAATCGGCGCGGCGGAACAGCGCTACACGACGCGCGCGGTGTCGCTGCTCGCGGCGCGCGCGAAGCAGGCGATGTTCGAATACAACCCGTTTCGCATCAACCAGTTCGATCCCGAGCAGGTGTATCGCGGCTTCCAGTTCGGGCCATTGCTCGATGTCTTCATGCTCGACGAGCGTTCGTATCGCGGACCTAATTCGCCGAACCGGCAGGCGCGGCTCGATAGCGAGTCGGCGTTTCTCGGGCCGCAGCAGGCCGCGTGGCTCAAGGCATCGCTGAAAAGTTCGAAGGCGACCTGGAAGGTGATCGCGAGCGACATGCCGATCTCGCTCGTCGTGCCCGACGCGAATCCCGACGTGCCGAAAGGCACCTACGAAGCGTGGGCCAACGCCGACGACGGCGCGCCGTCGGGGCGCGAGCTGGAACTCGCGGAGATCCTGCGCTTCATCAAGCGCGAGAACATCGAGAACGTCGTATGGGTGACGGCCGACGTGCACTATGCGCAGGCGACGCACTACGATCCGACGCGGGCGAAGTTCACCGAGTTCAAGCCGTTCTGGGAATTCGTCGGCGGGCCGATCAATGCGGGCACCTTCGGCCCGAACGAACTCGACACGACATTCGGCCCCGAGCTTCGCTACGTGAGCGTTCCGAAGGACAATCCGCAGAACCAGTCGCCGGCTGCGCGCCAGCAATACTACGGCCGGGCGAAGATCGATCCGGCAAGCCGCGCGATGACCGTGTCGCTACACGATCTCGACGGCAAGTCGCTCTGGGAAGTGACGCTGAATCCCGAAGCGTGACCGCCGCTCATTGTCCGAAGGGCACGTCGCATTGCGGGATGACGCCGCACGTCTGCTGCCGGCGTGCGGCCGACACGACGTCGCCCTGTTGAATTCCGCCGTAGGAAGTGGCGTCGCTGGCTGGCGTCGCGGCTTCTGCGGCTTCCCGCAAAGCGGCGGCGATGGCGTCGTCCTGTGCTTCCTGTGCGTAGCTCACGTTCATCGTGGCGAATGTCAGCGCGGCGGCTGCCGCGATCATCAGTCTTGCGTTCATGTGAAGCTCCTTCGTGTGCGCGCGGTCATCCGATGGCATTCGCCCGTGACCCCGCCCGGCTGGATATCGCGCTTTCCCGATGGCGGCCCCGGTGATAGCCGGCAGACATCCCGCTGCCGGATATCCGCGCGCATCGACGTAAAGCGTACGGATGCCGGTTCCTGGCGCGATGTGGCGCGCCGTTCCGGCCTTGGTTGTGTGTGAACATTGCGCGATACGGTGCGATGCGTGCGATGACGAGGGGTGATTGACGCGACCTGTCGTCGTTTTTTTGAACCCGCACGCACCGTGAAGCGCGTGGGTGAAATTTAAGATGGCTGTGGGCTTACGCACAGTCCTCTTAAGGAGGGCGCGTAATGGGGGGCTTTGAGGGCAAGGGAATTGCGGCCGGCGTTTGTGCGGATCGTCGAACGTTTCGTGAATGAGGTCTTTCTTTCGAAGTGGCGCGCCAGCGGACTTCAAGATACTGTTAGTAATCCGGTATCGTTGGATATCAAAAGACGGAAGTGGACGGACGTTGAATGGCGACGGAACTGAAATCGGACGCGTGGCATCGCTACATGCTGTACCGAAGCGGCGAGCCATATATGTCGCTTGAGGATGAAGAGAAGCGAAATGAAGCGGTCGAAGCGGGCAGGACATTCACCTCATTGGCCTCTGCTGATGTGTGGGCCAAGGATGCCGAACTGGTCGAGCGTGTGCGCGCTTTCCTCGGCGGAAAAGTCCACTGGCATGAGCGGTTCGCGAAGAGCGGCACTGACCTTCAAGTCGTGCGAACGCTCATGGGCATGGTGCAGAGCGGCAGCGTCGTGGTGATTCCGGAGGAACCGGTACGCAGTGGTGGCATTGGGAAGCACGCGAGCAATGGCGCAGTGTCGTTCTGGGGCGTCGAAAATTTCGATCCGCCGCGCTACGCGAGCGTGCAGGAAAGGTACCAGGCGCAGATCGCAGAATTACAGGCAAATGAGACGCCTTGGGCCGAAATCCAGGCGATGAACGACAGCATCAATCAGAAGTTCATGCACGCGGCGGTTCTGGCCGATCCGCTCGGGACGTTGCCGACATTTGCTCGAGCAGGCTGGATCAGCAAATACGGGTTGCCTGACTTGTCGACTTGGAACCGGGCTGCCGATATGGATGGCGCCAGTGATTCGGATGAAGGCGAAACGCCAACTCCACTCTCCAATGCCCTGCCGTTCGAGCTAGGTGAGAGTACAGTATCCGACGATGTTATCGGTATAGCAGCGCGCGGAGTCGGCGAGGCGCAGGAGGCCGAATGTTTTTCGCAGTATGAGGCTGATCTGATCGAATGCAACGCGTACTCGCGCATGACTCGCGATCCCTATACCTACGTGTCTTGCAAGCAGCAAGCCTTCAATCGATACAACCAGTGCAGAGGATACTGACCATGCCACCGACGCTTCCAATTCGCTCCTTTGTGGTGTCCTACGACGAGGAGGAAGAGAAACTGGTCGTGTGCGCGCTCAACCGATCGGATATTGACGGGTTTATCGCGGATGCGTTGAAGGTGGAGTGGCCCGTCGCCAGCATGGAGCATCAGATCGACGACGAAATCGCGCGACGTTTGGGAACGACGGCCTTCGAGATTCTCGCGATCTACAACCCTTCGCTAAAGCAGCACTTGCGTGTGACTCCACTGGAACCGCTCGACGCTCTTCCGCCGGGCACTTCGCCAGACTGAATATCAGAAGGGTGCGTTCGTGAAGAGCAAACAACAAAGCCGCGAACCCAAGGCTCGCGGCTTTGTTCAACAACTCGGCTCAACCTTCAACCAACCACTTCCTCAACCCGCTCCTCTTCGTCCACCGACTGCCGGATCAGATGATCGAACGCGCTGAGCGATGCCTTGGCGCCTTCGCCCACCGCGATCACGATCTGCTTGAACGGCACCGTCGTGACGTCGCCGGCAGCGAACACGCCGGGCACCGACGTCGCGCCCTTCGCATCGACGACGATCTCCCCGTGGCGCGACAGTTCCACGGTGCCCTTGAGCCATTCCGTATTCGGCACGAGACCGATCTGCACAAACACGCCTTCCAGGTCGATGCGTTTCGTTTCGCCCGAACGCAGATCCTTGTACACGAGCCCGTTCACCTTCTTCCCGTCGCCGGTAATCTCGGTGGTCTGCGCCTCCGTGACGATCGTCACGTTCCTAAGGCTCTTCAGCTTCTTCTGCAGCACGGCGTCCGCACGCAGTTCCGCGCCGAATTCGATCAGTGTCACCGCGCTGACGATGCCGGCCAGATCGATCGCGGCCTCGACGCCCGAGTTGCCGCCGCCGATCACCGCGACGCGCTTGCCCTTGAAGAGCGTACCATCGCAGTGCGGACAATACGCGACGCCATGATTGCGATATTCGCGCTCACCCGGCACGTTGATCTCACGCCAGCGCGCGCCAATCGCGAGCTCGATCGTCTTCGCCTTCAGCACGGCGCCATTCGCCAGGCGCACTTCGTTGATGCGGCCGGGGATCAGCGCGTCGGCGCGCTGCACGTCCATGATGTCGACGTCATAGCTTTTCACGTGCTGTTCGAGCGCGGTCGCGAACTTCGGCCCTTCGGTTTCCTGCACGGAAACGAAGTTCTCGATCGCGAGCGTGTCGAGCACCTGTCCGCCGAAGCGTTCCGCGACGACGCCCGTCGCGATGCCCTTGCGCGCCGCGTAGATCGCAGCGGCCGCGCCAGCGGGCCCGCCGCCGACGATCAGCACGTCGAACACCGGCTTCGTTTCGAGTGCCTTCGCGGCACGTGCGCCTGCGTTGCGGTCGAGTTTCGCGAGGATTTCCTTCACGCCGGTGCGACCCTGGCCGAGCACTTCGCCGTTCATGTAGACGGTCGGCACGGCCATGATCTGGCGCGCTTCGACTTCGCCCTGAAAGAGCGCGCCGTCGATCGTGACCTGACGGATGCGCGGATTGATGATGCTCATCACGTTCAGCGCCTGCACGACTTCCGGGCAGTTCTGGCATGAGAGCGAGATGTAGGTTTCGAATTCGTAGTCGCCGTCGAGATTGCGGATCTGTTCGATCTCGGCATCGTCGAGCTTGACCGGGTGGCCGCCGACTTGCAGCAGAGCCAGCACGAGCGACGTGAATTCATGGCCCATCGGAATGCCGGCGAAGCGGATGCCCGCGTCCTTCCCGGTTCGCTGATGGAAAACGACGGTTTGCGCTCGTCGTCGCTATGCGTTTCGATCACCGTGATACGGTCCGACAGCGTCGCGATTTCTTCGAGCAGTACCTGCAATTCGCGCGACTTGTCGCCATCGTCGAGTGACGCGACGATTTCGATCGGCCGGCTGACCTTTTGCAGATAGGCTTTCAACTGAGTCTTGAGATTGGCGTCGAGCATGGCGTTCCTGACAAGGCGTGTGATGAGCGGACCGGCTCACGTCGAAGCCGGCCCGCGTCGTGCGATGACTACCTGAAGCTAACGCTCAGATCTTGCCGATCAGGTCGAGCGACGGCGTCAGCGTTTCGGCGCCCGGCGTCCACTTCGCGGGGCAGACTTCGCCCGGATGCGCTGCGATGTATTGCGCTGCCTGCACCTTGCGCAGCAGTTCGCCAGCGTCGCGGCCGATGCCGTTGTCATGGATTTCGCACAGCTTGATCTCGCCTTCGGGGTTGATCACGAACGTTCCGCGCAGCGCCATTCCTTCTTCTTCGATCAGAACGTCGAAGTTGCGCGAGAGGGTGAGGGTCGGGTCGCCGATCATCGGATACCTGATCTTGCCGATCGTGTCCGACGTGTCGTGCCATGCCTTGTGGGTGAAGTGCGTGTCGGTCGACACGCCGTAGATCTCGACGCCAAGCTTCTGGAATTCAGCGTAACGGTCGGCCAGATCACCGAGTTCGGTCGGGCAGACGAACGTGAAGTCGGCCGGATAGAACACGACGACGGACCACTTGCCCTTGAAGTTTTCTTCGGTGACGGGCACGAACTCGCCGTGGTGATATGCGGTTGCCTTGAAGGGTTTGACTTGGCTGTTGATGATCGGCATTCGGTAAGTCCTCGTGTGGTGTGTTGAAGAAGTGGACCTAGTATGCATTTCGACTATCGATTTTAAGAAATCGATTAATTTAATCATCGCGATACGGTCACTCTATGGCCCTTTTTTTCTCCACCGGATCAAGGCGTTAGCGACGACCGGGGCGCGAGTTCTGCTCGGAAAACGCACCGGCAGTAAGATCGGTACGACCGGCGCGGCGCCTTGCGCGCGCGGTAACACCGGGCAATCCAACGGAGAGTCGCAATGAAAATCGGCATCATCGGAGCGGGCAATATCGGGCAGGTGCTGGCGCTGCGTTTCGTCGAACACGGGCATCAGGTGAAGATCGGCAACTCGCGCGGGCCCCGTACGCTCGGCGACGTCGAGCGCGAAACCGGCGCGACGCCTGCCGAAGTGAAGGAGGTGGTGAAGGACGCGGACGTCATCGTCGTGACGATCCCCGAAGCCAAGGTGCCCAACCTGCCGAAGGACCTGTTTGCGGGCGTGCCGGCGAGCACCGTCGTGATCGATACCGGCAACTACTATCCGCGTCAGCGGGACGGGCGAATCGCGGGCATTGAAAAAGGATCGACGGAAAGCCGCTGGGTCGAGGGGCAAATCGAGCGGCCGGTCGTGAAGGCGTTCAACAACATCTACGCGGATCACCTGCGCAGGAAGGGCACGCCGCACGGCACGCCGGGGCGCATCGCGCTGCCGGTGGCAGGCGACGATGCGAAGGCGAAGGCAGTGGTGACGAAGCTCGTTGACGAAGTAGGATTCGATGCGGTCGACGCCGGCACGCTCGACGATTCCTGGCGCCAGCAGCCCGCGACGCCCGTCTACACCGGCGATTTCGACGCCGAAGGCGTGCGTGCCGCGCTGCAGAAGGCCGATCCGGTTCGCAAGCCGGAATGGCGCGCGACCGACCAGAGTCCCGGGGACTTCGTCAACCCTGCGTGACCTAGTCGAGCGTGATGCCGTCGAACCGGTGGCCGCCGAGCGGGCTGATCAGATAACCGTGCACGCGCTTCGAGATCGGCTGATAGGCGTTCGCATGGGCGATCGGCGTGTAGGGCACCTGGTCCTTGAAAACGACCTGCGCTTCCTCGTAGAGCTTCGTGCGCGCGTTCTGGTCGGTGATGAGGCGCGCCTTCGCGAGCAGGTCGTCGAACTGCTTGTTGCACCACTTCGCCATGTTGCTGCCGTGCACGGCGTCGCAGCCGAGCGTCGTGCCGAGCCAGTTGTCCGGGTCGCCGTTGTCGCCGAGCCAGCCGTAGAGGATCGCGTCGTGCTCGCAGTCCTGCTTCGCGCGCTTGTTGTACTCGGCCCATTCGTAGCTGACGATGTTCGCCTTCACGCCGATCTTCGCCCAGTCCGACTGGATCAGCTGCGCCATCAGCCGCGCGTTCGGGTTGTAGCCGCGCTGCACGGGCATCGCCCAGAGCGTGATCGAGAAGCCGTTTGGGAAACCGGCCTGCTTCAGCAGGTCGCGCGCCTTCGCGGGGTCGTACGGGGCGTCCTTCAGCGCCTTGTTGTACGACCATTGCGACGGCGGCATCGGGTTCGATGCGACGGTCGCAGCGCCCTCGTAGACGTTCTTTATGATCGCCTGCTTGTCGACCGCCATGTCGAGCGCGCGACGCACCAGCACGTTGTCGAGCGGCTTGTGCGTGGTGTTGTAGCCCACGTACGCGACATTGAAGCCGACCCCCGAAAGAACCGCGAGCTTGGGATCCTTGCGCGCGGCGACGATGTCGGCGGGACGCGCGAACGACGTCAGCTGGCACTCGCCGCTCGCGAGTTTCTGCATGCGCACGGCGGCATCGGGCGTGATCGAGAAGACGAGCTTGTCGATGTGCACGTCCTTTTTGTTCCAGTAGGTCGGGTTCGCGTCGTAGCGGATCGTCGCGTCTTTCTGGTAGTCGCGGAACACGAACGCGCCGGTGCCGACCGGCTTCTGGTTGATGTCCTCGGGCTTGCCGGCCTTGAGCAACTGCGCCGCGTACTCGGCGGAGACGATCGAGGCGAACTCCATCGCGATGTTGCGCACGAACACCACGTCCGCCGTCTTGAGGGTGAAGCGCACGGTGTAGTCGTCGAGTTTTTCGACCGACGCGATGTTCTTGTCGTACCCGAGGTCGGTCAGGTAAGGAAAACCGACCGGATGCGCCTTCTGGAACGGCTCGTTCGGGTCGACCATGCGCTTGAACGTAAAGACGACGTCGTCGGCGTTGAAGTCGCGCGTCGGGGTGAACCAGGGCGTCGACTGGAACTTGACGCCGTGTCGCAGATGGAAGGTGAAACTCTTCGCGTCGGGCGCTTCGTCCCACTTTTCGGCGAGTCCCGGCACGAGATCGAGCGCGCCGCGCCTGAACTCCACGAGCGTATCGTAGACGGCGTGGGCGCCTGCATCGAAATCGGTGCTGGTCGTGTATTGCGCGGAATCGAAGCCGGCGGGGCTGCCTTCGGAGCAGAACACGAGCGTTTTGGTCGCGGCCGATGCCATTTGAGGCGCGGCGGCAAGGCTGGCAAGCGCGACAGCGACGGCGCCGAGCGCCTTGAATCGCAACGATGAACGTGAACGGATCATTTTTACTTCTTTGCACGAATGGTGGTTGGGATGCCGCCCCGTACTCTACCAAGCGATGAATTTCGGACGAAGCGCTGCTTTCTGCTTTCGATAGCCGCAGGGGCGGCAATCTGGCCCTATCGGCGGCAGAAACCCTGCATGTCAGGGCGAAAAGCTGCAAACTTTCCCGAGGGGCTTTAACATGACGTCCCGGGCAGCCGCAAAATGCCGCCACCTGACATCGCGCCGCGGCGCGCGGTCAGGCCACGCGGACGCCCCCGACTCATCGAAACAAACATGAAAACCGCTTCCGATTCACAAGCCGTGCAAGACGCACAGACCGGGCAGAACGCGCAGGACGGGGCGAGCCGCTTCGGCCAGTGCGCCCCCAACGAGGACGTCGAACTCGCCGCCACCGCGACGATTCCGACGCGCTACGGCACGTTCGCGTCGTATGTCTATCGCGTGAAGCGCACCGACATCGAGCACATCGTGTTCGTGATGGGCGACGTGCGCGGCGGCGAATCGGTGCTGACGCGCCTGCATTCGGAATGCGTCACGGGCGACGTGTTCGGCTCGTACCGCTGCGACTGCGGCGAGCAGCTCGACCTCGCGCTGCGCTATATCGCGGCGGAAGACCGCGGCATCCTGCTGTACCTGCGCGGCCATGAAGGGCGGGGTATCGGCCTGGCGAACAAGATCCGCGCGTACGCGCTGCAGGAGCAGGGGCTCGATACCGTCGATGCGAACCTGCACCTCGGCCTCCCCGACGACGCCCGCGAATACGACTCCGCCGCCGCGATCCTGCGCGCATTGAACGTGAAGTCGGTGCGGCTGATGAGCAACAATCCGTCGAAGTTCGACACGCTCCTCAAGCACGACATCCCGGTGTGCGAACGCGTCGCGCTTGCCATTCCGATGCGCGAGGAAAACGAGCGCTACATCAAGACGAAGCAGGCGCGCTTCGGGCATTACTTCGACGAGAACGAATAACGCGCTTTATTGAGCATCATGAAAGATGATGCCGAGCGTATGCCGGTGCCCCGAGCGCAGCCGGCTCACGCCATGCCGCATGTTCACGCGATACGCGCCGCGCGTGCCCGTCACGGGCCGATGATGCACGGCGAACACCACGGCATCGCCCTGTGCGAGCGGCACGACTTCCGCGCGTGACTGCATGCGCGGACGCTGTTCGGTCAGCACGAATTCGCCGCCGGTGAAATCGCGTCCGGGTTGCGAGAGCAGGATCGCCAGCTGGATCGGGAAGACGTGTTCGCCATAGAGGTCCTGATGCAGGCAGTTGTAGTCGCCTGCGCGGTACTGCAGGATCAGCGGCGTGGGTCTCGTCTGACCGGCCCTGTGGCAACGCTCGATGAATTCGCCGTGCCGCGCCGGATAGCGCGCGTCGATCTTCATGATCTCGTTCCAGCGGTTCGCGACCGGCGCGAGATGCGGATAAGCCGAACTCCGCAGCGCTTCGATCGAGTCGGGCAGCGGATAGTCGAAATACTTGTACTCGCCGCGTCCGAAGCCGTGACGCTCCATCACGACGCGGCTGCGGTAGAGGTCGTCGCGCGCATAGTTTTCGACGAGCGCCTCGCATTCCAGCGGCGTCAGCAGTTGCTCCACGACCGCGCAGCCGAACCGGTCCAGTTGATCCTCCACGCGCACCCAGTCGACCGCCGCCACGCGCTCTCCAGCCGATGCGGCCTTCGCCGCGTTCTCCAACACCTTCATTGATGGCTCCTGTCGGTCGGAGTCGGGGCTTTGGCTCCTTTTTCCGGTCCCATGCAAGGCTGCTGCCTTGCTCGAAGCATGCAGTGTGCATCCGGGAGCGCAGGACCAACCATCCGCGTCTTGCTCTGACATTCGATGTGCGAGCGCTCAGGAGCCGGCAGAGGTATCGGGCTGTTCGCGCGAGTGCGCGTTGCGCAGGCGGATGATCGTCTGGCGCGACGTGTTGAACGCCTGCGCCACCGCCGTCACGGTTTTGCCCGCGGCGAGCGCGCGCAGCGCCTGGTTGCGCTGGCTGTCCGTGAGCGAGGCGGGCCGCCCTTGCGGCAATCCGAGGCGCTTGGCCGCTGCCGCGGCCTCCAGCGCCCGCGCGCGTTTCGCAAGGCGCTCGACTTCGACCGCGATTTCGAGCGCGCGCATCGGCGAGTCGCTGCCGCTCGCGGTCAGGCTAGAGCGGCCGTATTCGAGGCAGACGACATCGACGCCGCGATTCGCAAGCGTCTTCAGCGAAATCACCACGTCTCCGATGCTGTTGCCGAGATAGTGCAGACGCGCGATCAGCAACGTGTCGCCGGCCGTCACGCGGCGCAGCACGCGTTGCAGCGCGGGACGCGCCGCGGCGGGCACGGTGATGCCGCACGCGTCGGCCACCACGCCGCTCATGTCCACGAGAAAGCCGGCGGCGTCGATGTCGAAAAGGTCGCGCTCGCGCACGTTGTCGTCATCGCCGGTATTCATGTACACGATGTACGCCATCGATCGCGCTCCACTCCGGTTCGGCCTCGTGGCCCGCGCAGCCGCGCTCAGTGCGCGGTCGCGACTTCGGTGATCCTGTTCTGCAGCACTTCCTTGCGCGCCGCCATCTTTACGCCGAGCGCCATCAGGTCGATTCCGGCCTTGCGCAGTTCCGGAAAGAGCGTCGCCTCTTCTTCCTCGACATGATGCTTCACATTCTCCGAGAGCACCTTGTAGGTTGCGTCGAAACCTTCGTCGCCGGCTTTCAGCTCGGTGAATTTGTCGATCAGCGTCTTGACGAGAAAGTGCTCGACATAGGCCTCGTCGACCTCGTCCTTTTCGTCGCCTTTCAGGGCGCCACGCGCGCCAGGATAAAGCAGTTCCTCCTCGACCATCGCATGGATCGTGAGCAGTTCGCAGGTGCGCTGCACGAGCGTCGTCTTGCGTTCGAGGTCGTCTTTCGGAGCGCGCTCGAAGGCATCGAAAAGCTGTTCGATGGCGCGGTGGTCGGCTTCGAGCATCGCGAGCGCGTCCTGCCCGGTGGACGGCTGCGGGGAAGCTTTTACTGTAGTCATGATGGCACCTCGATTGTGGGTGACCAGCTATAGCAATGCTGGTGCCAGCGATCGAAAGCGGCAGCGCCGCTGCACAACGTTTCAGGCGTCGCAATGCCGCATCACGTCCACGCGCCACCAGGCGGGCAGGAGCCTTTGCACGTCGGGCCGCGCGAAGCGGTCGTCGATCAGATAGAGCACGCCGCGGTCGTCGGGTCCGCGAATCACACGGCCCGCCGCCTGAACGACTTTTTGCAAGCCAGGGAAAAGATACGTGTAGTCGTAGCCCGCGCCAAACGCTTCGTGCATGCGCGCTTTCATCTGCTGGTTGACCGGGTTGAGCTGCGGCAGGCCGAGCGTCGCGACGAATGCGCCGACGAGCCGCGTACCCGGCAAGTCGATGGCCTCGCCGAATGCGCCGCCCAGCACCGCGAAACCGATGCCGCAGCCGTCCGGCGCGAAGCGCGCGAGAAACGCGTGCTGGTCGGCTTCGCTCATCGCGCGCGCCTGCTCCCAGACCGGAACCTGCGGATGACGCGCGCAGAAGGCGCCCGCCACCTGCGCCAGATACTCGAAGCTGCTGAAAAAGCTCAGGTAGTTGCCGGGCGCGCGCGCATATTGCGTGGCGATCAGGTCGACCACTTGCGCGACCGACTGCTCGCGGTCGCGATAACGCGTCGATACATCGGCGATGGCGCGCACCTGCAATTGATCCGCGACGAACGGCGAAGCGACCTCGACGCGCACGCTCGTTTCTGGCAAGCCGAGCGTGTCGCTGTAGAAATGCGCGGGCGTGAGCGTCGCGGAAAAGAGGGCGACCGAATGCGCGCGCGCGAATCGCGGCTTCAGATGCGGCGCCGGGATGACGTTGCGCAGGCAGAGCACGGCGTTCGGCGTCTGCGAGCGAAAGCGGCGGGCGAGCGTGATGTCGAAGAGCGAATGCGTATCGAAGCGCTCGGCGATGCGCACGAAATGCATCGCGTCGAAATAGAAGCAGAGGGTCTCGGGCGCGAAGGCGTCGGGATGCTCGGCGACGAAATCGGTCATCTGCGAGATCGCGCGCTGCAGGGCGTCGACGAAGTATTCCGGCAGCGCCGTGGACGCGAGGTAGTCGGCCGTCTGTCCCGCAGCCAGATCCTTCCAGCTCCGCGCGACGCGCGCAAGCGCCCGCTTGAGCGGGGCGGGCGCTGTGCGGCGCATCGCGTCGAAGGCGGCCTGGTCGAGCGTCGCCGAATACATGCCGCGCGCGCGTTCGACGAGATTGTGCGCCTCGTCGACGAGCACGCTCACGCGCCAGCGGTTCGCTTCAGTGAGGGCGAACAGCATGGCGCTCGTGTCGAAGTAGTAGTTGTAGTCGCCCACGATCACGTCGCTCCAGCGCGACATTTCCTGGCCCAGGTAATAGGGGCAGACTTCGTGTGCGAGCGCGACCTCGCGAAGCGCGGCCTTGTCGAGGTTCGGGATCGCCAGCGCCGCGGCGCGCGCTTCCGGCAGGCGGTCGTAGAAGCCGCGCGCGAGCGGACACGATTCGCCGTGGCACGCGCGGTCCGGATGCTCGCAGGCCTTCTCGCGGGCCGTGAGTTCGAGTACGCGAAGCGGCGCGTGGCCCGACGCTTCGGTCAACGCCTTCAGTGCGTCGAGCGCGAGTTGCCGCCCGGCGCTTTTCGCGGTGAGGAAGAATATCTTGTCGAACTGCTGCGCGGGCCACGCCTTGAGCAGCGGAAAGAGCGTGCCGACGGTCTTGCCGATGCCCGTCGGCGCCTGCGCCATCAGGCAGCGCTGGTTCACCGCCGCGCGGTACACGGCTGCGGCCAGTTCGCGCTGTCCCGGCCTGAACGACTCGTGCGGAAACGCGAGCGCGGTGAGCGCCGCGTCGCGCGTATCGCGATGCCGCACTTCCTGCGCGGCCCACGCGATGAAACGCTCGCATTGTTCGACGAAATGCTCGCGCAGCGTGTCGGCGGACTGCGTCTCGACGAATACAGTTTCCTTCTGGCTCGCGATGTCGAAATACACGAGGGCGATGCGTATTTGCGGCAGGTCGAGCTTGCTGCACAGCAGCCAGCCGTAGACGCGCGCCTGCGCCCAGTGCAGATGCCGGTGATTGTCGGGCATCGCATCGAGCTTGCCGCGATGGGTCTTGATCTCTTCGAGCTGGTTCGACGCGGGATCGTAGCCGTCGGCGCGGCCGCGCACCTGGAGCGGCCCGAAGACCTCGCCGAGCGCAATCTCCGTCAGATAACCCGCCGGCCGCCGGGCCGTCACCGCCGCGTGTCCGGCGATGCCTTCGAGGGCTGTCGGCGAAGGTGTGAAGCGGAGATCGAGGTCGCCGCATTTGGCGGTGAATTCGCACAGTGCGCGGACCGCGACGACGTAGCGGGGCGCGTCGTCCGAGGCGGGAGGGTCCGGTTGTTGGGCTACTGTATGCATGTACAGTAGTTTAGCATCGGGTGCGAAGGCGGCGTCCGGCGGCGATGACGCTCGCCGCCGGACGCACTTTCCTGCGCGTGCTTACTGCTGAGCCTGAGCGGTCGTGTCGGCTTGCTGGGCCTTCGCGAGTCTCGCATCGGTTGTGTTGCCCTGACCGGCTTGTTCGGCCGCAATCGTTTGCTCGCTCATCCCGCGTTGCGAACTCGGCGCGCCTTGCGACGGAGCATAAAACGGCGCCGGTCCATAACCGCTGGCAAAGACGGACGACGCGAACACCGTGATGAGTGCAGCACCAATGGACATGCAGACCTTCTTCATCATGTTGCTTCTCCTGATGGGTTTCAATATGCACTTCATCGGCCTTGCTTGACGGGGGTGAGCTTTCGACCAGCTGAAATGTGAAGGCAGTGTACGTGCCGATTCGTAAGATTTGATCCCCCATGAAGCCCATGTTCTTTTGGGTGTACGGACGATTGTCGCGATCGGATGAACCGATACGACAAGGGTTCAAGAAGTACTTAAATCAGGAGTTTTTGAGGCGTCGAATGCGCCTCGCGGAGATCCGAAGATTCGGATATCGAAGTAACGTTGAATTTCTCGGGAAGCCTGTCAGGCGGCCAGCCCGGCCTCGGACGATTCGACCCCCGAGCCCAGGCGATAACCTGTCACGAGCCCGAGGTCATACGCGCTTTCAAGCGCACGCGCGAGATTTTCCACGCCGATCACGCGAAAGTCGGCTGTCAGTTTGCCGGTCGCTGCCAGACTCGTGATGCCGAGCGATTCGCTCGCGATCATTTCCAGCAACTCGAAGCGTTCGTCCTTGGTGATGCTGCTCATTTCCTCCTCCAGTGTGCGAATGAACCTGAGGCCGTCGCGATTCAGGTTCGCTTGAACTGCTTAGATAATAGACAGCAGGGGTCACGACAGCCTGTGGTCGAATGCCGCAGAAACGCGTGGTCCAGTGGAACAATAAATTGCAAAAATGTTCACGGTGCGCGCGCCCGAACAGATGCCCGGCTTACGCATCCATCGCATGTCCTATGCTGGTTGAAGGCCGGCGTTGCGCGCGAGCGTACGCAGCAGGCACGTAGCGGACGCGAGGACAGGACGATGGACGTGCAGCAATTCGGCGATGCCGGCGTCAAGCAGGTGAGCGATCTTCCCGGGCCGCCGGGGCTGCCGCTCCTCGGCAATTCGCTCCAGGTTTCGCCGAGCACGATGCACACCGTGCTCGAGCGATGGGCTATCGAGTATGGCTCGCCGTACCGCTACCGGCTCGGTCCGATGGTGGTCACGGTCTGGACGCAGGCCGACCTGTTCCAGACGGTCATGCGCGAACGACCGCATCTGTATCGCCGCTTTTCGCCGATCGAATCCGTGATGGCCGAAATCGGCGGCAACGGTCTCTTTTCCGCCGAAGGCGCCGCGTGGGAGCCGCAACGCAGGCTCGTTATGCAGGCCCTGTCGATTCCGAACATCAAGGCCTTTTATCCGGCGCTCGCTGCGATTACGGAGCGCTTGCGGCGACGCCTGGAGCGCGCGGCATCGGAAGGGCGCACGCTTGAGATGACGGAGGAACTCAAGCGCTACACCGTCGACGTGACGAGCGCGCTCGCGTTCGGCGAAGATCCGAACACGCTCGAACAGGAGCACGGCGTCATTCAGGAGCACCTCGCACTGATCCTGCCCGAGATCATGCGTCGCGTGAGCGCGCCGTTCCCGTACTGGCGATACGTCCGCTTGCCGCGCGACCGCAGGTTCGATCGCACGATGGCCGAAGTGCACCGCTACATCCACGCGATGATCGGGCGTGCGAGCGAGCGCATGCAGCAGTCGCCCGGAGACGAGCCCTGCGAACCGCACGATCTGCTCGAAGCGATGCTCATGGCGCGCGATGCTCCCGGTTCCGCGATCACCGATGAGCAGATCGCCGCCAACGTGCTTACGCTGCTCGTGGCCGGCGAGGACACGACCGCCAACACGATCAACTGGGCGCTCATGTACCTCTCCGGTGACGCGGCTCTGCAGCGGCGCCTTGCGGATCATGCGCGCGAGGTGCTCGGGGCGTCGGCGGTCTGTCCCGACTACGGCGCGCTCAGGAACCTCGATCTCTGCGAGGCGGTCTGCAACGAAGCGAACCGGCTGCGCCCGGTCGCCGCGATCCAGACGTTCGAGCCGCTCGAGGACGTGTGTCTCGGCGGCATCGCGATTCCGGCGGGCATGCGTCTCTTTTTTCTCACGCGGCCGGCGATGCTCGAACCGTCGAACTTCGCGAAGCCGCAGGCATTCGACCCCGACCGCTGGATGCATCATCACGACGAATCGCGGGGCACGCACGAGCCACGCGCGTTCCTGACATTCGGCGGCGGCCCGCGCGTCTGTCCGGGCCGCCACCTGGCGAACGTCGAAATGAGGCTGGTGCTGTCGATGCTGGCCGCGAACTTCGAGATCTCGCTGGCCGTCGATCCCGCGACGATCAAGGAAGTCTCCGCCTTCACGATGGTGCCGAGCAGGATGCCGATCAACCTCAAACCGCGCGCGTAATGGAATATTCGGCGCTCGCACGACGTTCTAAGGGCAGGGCATGGCGCATCGTCGCTTCATGCACGTTCTGTCCCTTGGAGAAATCGAATGAAGCTCGTCCGAATCGTTTCGATCGTGTTTGCGGTACTCGCCGTCTCGCTCGCCGGATGCCAGACCGACGGCGCGGGGTCCACCTCATCCGGCACGAGCTCCAGCAGCGGCAGCAGCGGCGGATATTGATGCTTCGCCGGACGGTCGACCGGTTCCCCGCATCGCGCCTGCACGCGCGGCGAGTCGCCGGCCCGTGAGCGGTCCGCTCCTGCCTCCCGGCGTCTCCGAGCGCGATTTTCAATCCGCGCTCGCCGAATTCGCCGGGATTGTCGGCCGCGACGCCGTCGTTTCCGGAAGTTCCGCGCAAGAGGCCTATCTCGATCCTTTCGCACCCGGCGATGCTCGCACGTGGCGGCCCTCGGCCGTCGTGATGGCGTCGGATGTCGAGCAGATCCGAGCTGTGCTCGGCGTGGCCAACCGTTTTCGCGTGCCGTTGTGGAGCGTGTCGACGGGGCGCAACTTCGCCTATGGCGGCGCAGCGCCGCGTCTTTCGGGCAGCGTCGTGCTCGACCTGCAGCGCATGAACCGCATTCTCGACATCGACGAGACGCTCGCCTTTGCGCTCGTCGAACCCGGCGTGAGCTACTACGACCTGCATCGAGCGCTCAAGGAGCGCGGCGCGCGGCTCTGGGCCGATCCGCCCGCGGCGGGCTGGGGCAGCGTGATCGGCAACACGCTCGAGCGCGGCTACGGCACGACGGCCTATGGCGACCACGCGGCGGCGCAATGCGGGATGGAAGTGGTGCTCGCCAACGGCGACGTCGTGCGCACCGGCATGGGTGCGATGAGCGGCAGCCGCGACTGGCAGGTGTTCAAGGCTGGCTTCGGACCGTCATACGACGCGATGTTCATGCAGTCGAACTTCGGCATCGTCACGAAGCTTGGCGTGTGGCTGATGCCCGAGCCCGAAGGCTACCTGCTGGCGCGCTATGCGTTCCGGCGCGACGACGACCTGGAACGCGTCGTCGATACGCTGCGGCCGCTCAAGCTCGACGATACGATCCAGAGCAGCGCGGTGATCGAAAGCGCGGTGCGCTGGGCCGCCGGCGTGTCGACGCGCAAGGAGTGGTACGACGGCCCGGGCGCGATGCCCGACGCCGCCATCGACGCGATGGCGAAGAAGATCGGCATCGGTCGATGGAACCTGCGTTACTGCCTGTACGGGCCCAAAACACTCGTGCAGGCACGGCGCGACCGCATTCACGAGCACTTCTCGCGCATCGCCGATGCCGAACTGTTCGAACTGCCGTACCGCGAATCCGCGATCGAACCCGTGGGCGGCGGCGACCGCAGCCAGGTGGGCATACCGGGCCTTGCAGCATTCAACCTGCTCAACTGGCGCGGCGGCTCGGGCGCGCACGTCGACTTTTCGCCGGTGTGTGCGCCGCGCGGCAGCGACGCGATGAAGCAATACCGGATGGTCCGCGACCGCGCCGCACGATACGGTTTCGATTACTACGGCGGCTTCACGGCGAGCCAGCGCCACATGCATCACGCATTCGCGGCCATCTTCGATCGCGACGATGCGAAAGCGGCCCGCGCCGCGGGCGCGCTGATCCGTGCGCTGATCGAGGACGCGGGCGCGGCGGGTTATGGCCAATATCGCACGCATCTGGCGTACATGGACCTCGCCGCCTCGCAATACGGGTTCAACGATCACGCGCTGATGCGCCTCACCGACACCATCAAGCAGGCGATCGATCCGAACGGGATTCTGTCGCCGGGCAAGCAGGGCATCTGGCCCGCGCATCCGAAGGAGCCCGGACGATGAGAAGCTCGCGGCGCGAGTTCGTGGCCGGCGCTTCGCTGGCAGTGTCGGGCGCGTGGATGTTCCGGTCCGACGCGCAGTCGAAGCCGCAGGGCGCCCGGCTGACCGTACTGGTCGACGAGCGCATCGCGGACAGCCGGGCGTTCGCGCTTCGTGCGCGCATCGCGGGGGCGCGCGTGATGCCGTTGCGGCACGAGATCGGCGGGTTGTGGTTCGACCGCCTGCTACCCCTGACGGCGTCGCAGGGCAGCGTCATCGCGGGACTGACGACGCATGCCGACGCCTTTCTGCTCGCCCGTTTCGCGCTCGCCAGCGGCCTCACGGTCACGCGGTCCACGCTCGGCACTGGCGCGCTCGTCGCGTGGCGAATCGAGCGCTCAAGCTGACGACTTCAGTCGAAAGTCTGCGCCATCTGCTGCGGCAGCGGCACATGTAGCCACTTCTGCACGATGGCGTTCAGCTCGCCGTCCTTCTTGGCGTCGGTCAGGATGCCGTTCACGCGCGTCATGAGCTTCGGCTCGCTCTTGTTGAGCCCGACGCGGCACGACGATTCATGGATCACGTACTTGAGCACCGGCTTGTTCGGCGCGTCAGCGGGCATCATCGAGGCTAGCTTGGTCGCGACGAAATCGCCGGTGCCGATGAACGGCACCTGTCCCGACACGTAGGCGGCGATCATGCCATTGTTGTCGTCGTAACGCTTGACGACCGCGGTGGGCGGCACGCTCTTCGTGAGCAGCAGGTCCTGGAACGTGCCGCGCGCGACGCCAACGGTCTTTCCGGCGAGGTCTGCCGGGCCGTCCACCTTGAGGCTCGCAGGGCCGAACACGCTGTTGTTGTAGGGCGAGTAGGGCTGCGAGAAGTCGATCACCTTGTCGCGCTCGGCGTCCTTGCCGAGTGTCGAGATCACGAGATCGACCTTCTTCGTTTGCAGATACGGAATGCGGTTCGCGCTCGTGACTGGCACGAGTTCGAGCTTCGCGCCCATCTTCTTCGCGAGCAGCGCGGCGACGTCGATGTCGAGCCCTTCCACCTGCATGCTCGGACCGACCGAGCCGAAGGGCGCGAAATCCTGCGGTACAGCGACGCGCAGCACGCCGCGCTTTTCGATGTCGTCGAGCGTGTCGGCGTGGGTCGCCGGCGCGTACGAGAGCGCGCCAAGTGTGCCCAGCGCGCTCAACAGGCTCAACGCAACTGCACTTGATCGCAACGAGAGCTTCGATGTATTCATGCGTCGTCTGAACGTGAGTGATGAGTAGGGTAGATCGTGTCCGCCGGACCGCTCCGGCAGGCTCCGACTATCTCACGAAAAGCGGCGCCGAAAAAAACCGGGCGGGTTGTCGGCGAGCATCGTTAGAATCGGTTCAGGGACCCTTCACGCGGCCTGCCATCGCACTGAAAGAGGAATCACGATGACCCCGACAGACGCATCGGCGATCAGCAGTTGGCACGCTCACGTCTACTTCGATGCGGCGAGCCGCGATGCCGCGTGGCAGCTTCGCGGGACGATCGAAGCGCACTTCGCGGGCAGGCTCACGATGGGGCGCTTTCACGAGCGGCCAGTCGGCCCGCATCCGATGTGGTCGTATCAGCTGGCGTTTGAGCCCGCGCGCTTTGCGGAGATCGTCGAATGGCTGACGCTCAATCACGGCCTGCTCGACGTTTTCCTGCACCCCAATACCGGCGACGCATTGCGCGACCATCGCGACGCCGCGGTGTGGATCGGGCGCTCTCACGAACTCGTGCTGAAGAACCTCGGCCCATGAAGGGCCGCGCAAAAGAAAAAAGCGAGCCGGGCGGCTCGCTTTTTTCGTGGCTGGCGACTGCCCGCGCTTACTTCTTCGCGCTGGCTGCCTTGCCAGCTTCGACCAGTTGCGTCGCGCCCTTGGTTGCGGCGGCGGCGCTGGCGTTCGCGTTGGTTTCAGCGGCTTCGACCACTTGCTTCGCGGCCTTCTTGGCGGCCTCGTAAGCCGAGTTCGCCGATTCCGCTGCTGCGCCGAACGCCGACTTCCATGCCGTCACGACCGCTTCGCTGCCGGCCGGCGCGTTCTTCGCGAGGCTGTCGACATACGACTGGGCGTCGTCCTGCGACTTCTTCAGTTGCGCTTCGGCCGCGGAGGCGAATGCGCTGCGCGTTTCGTTCACGACGGCGTACACATCGCGCCAATAGGCTTGCACGCGCTCGACGCTAGCCTGCGACTGGCCAGTCTGCAACGCGAGGAATTCCTGCGGATCGCGAAGCGACAGCGCCTTGCCCACCAGCTCCTGGCTTTCTGCCAGCGACGTATGGACGGCCTGCACATTCAGTCCGACCAGCTTTTCAAAACCTTCAAACGTTTTGGCGGCGAGACCGTACAGCGTGTCGAAGCCCGCTTTCTGAGAGGCAACAATTTGTTCCGGGGCAAGACTGCTCATCTGTGAACTCTCCAGTTAAAAATAACGGCCTGTTTGTAGCGTGATGTGCCGCGCCGTTTGTTGCGGCGCAACGAAAGAATCAATTCTAGGGATTAATCGATTTGTGTCAACTGCGTTTTCCCTGCTTGACCGGCCTCGGGACACTTTGATATGCAGATCCGCAATGAATGAAGCCGATTATTAATTAACGGCCGTTCGTCGTATTTCCCTTGCTGCGCGGTCTTGAGCGCTTGTTCAGGGATTCCCCGGATAGCCTTTCGGCACGCTTTGGTAATTGGAGATCAATGAGAGTAAACACCTACGCGTGAAATCGTTAGAAATTATTTTTGCAGTTGACAGGTGCATACCGGCTCTCGAAAATTCATGCATTGCAGCAAGCCCAGAAAAACACGTAAGAACGGGCGAGAAAAGTGTAATTAGTAGGATTTAATCGGTGTCATGACGAGGTCATCGTCGGCAGTTAGCATTTAATTGACGCTGCAAAACGCGGCGCTCAATGCCAAAAATATAAATCGAGAGACTTGAAGCAAATGGGGCGATATTCCCAAACCATCGGACACCTCGAACGTAGTCACGAGGACAACGTACTTCGGCGCGCGATTGCCGCGCGCCTCGACAGAACCCTTCAGAAGGCCGGCGTCAGTTCCGCGAAAGCGGCCAACTGGCTCGACGTGAGCGAACACGACGTGCAGTTCTGGCGGCGCGGCATCACGGTTCCGCCGCTCGCCGCATTCACGCGTATTGCGCGCACGCTCGACGTCGACGTTCACTGGCTCTGCACGGGCCAGTCGAATTCATCGCAGGCGGTGCCATAACGCCGTAATCGCTCGCTAGGACAGCGACGCGAGGACGTTCGAAAGCCGTCGCACATGCGCCTTGAAGGCGTCGGTCGTTTCGCGCTCGCTCGTCGCGACATGCGACGTTTCGGCCATCGAGGCCTGCTCGTGAAAGTCGCCGACGATCCGGTCGCGCACGTCGGGCGGCATCGATCGGACGATGGAAACCAGCAGGGCCTCTTCCGCGTGCAGCATGCCGAGTATCGAACGCGTGTCCATGTGACGCTCCTTCGAGAGAGAATCCGCGCGCCGGCTAGGGCGCCGGCGTGCGTCCGTGCAGCAGCACCGTGCCGATGCCGCTCGCGGCAATCACGGCCATGCCGATCGACATCCACATGTCGGGCGCCTGGCCGAAGAACGCCCAACTGAACAGCGAAGCGAATGCGAGCTGCGCATAGCCGAACGGTGTCAGCACGGACAGCGGCGTGCGGCGCAGCGCCTGCAGCATCAGCAGTTGCCCGAGCGTGGCCATCGACGCCATCAACACGACGAGCGCCCAGCTTCCGATGCGCACCTGACCGAGCGCGGGCAGCGTCTCCGCCTGATCCATCCAGACGAGCACGCACAGCACGATGGTCGCGACGAGCGCGGTCAGGAAGTTCGTCGTGATCGCATCTTCGGTGCGAGACAGGTGACTCGACAATACCTGGAAGCACGCGAAGGTCGTCGCCGCCGCGATCGGAAAAATCACCGTCCAGCTGAACGCGTTGCCGCCCGGCCGCACGACGAGCAGCATGCCGATGAAGCCGATCACGACCATCGCCCACTTGCTGCGGGGCACGTTGTCCTTCAGAAGGGTCGCGGCGAGCAGGGTGGAGATGAGCGGCGCGAGCATCGCGAGCGAGGTGGTCACGGGCAGCGGAAGGTGCCTCAGGCCCGCGAACGTGCATGCGGAATTCGTGAGCAGCAGGACCGCGCGCAGGCATTGCAGCTTCACGCTCGCCGTGCGAAAGAGCCCGAAGGCGCCGCGCTTCGCGAGCCACACACCGAGCACGATCATCTGGAACAGATAGCGCACCCACAGGAGTGCGAGAAGCGGCACGGTCGCGCCGATCAGCTTCACGGTGGAGTCGCTTGCCGCGAACGCCGCCGTGGTGAGAATCATGATGGCGATGCCGGCGCCGGGCCCTTCTGCATCGATGCGGTATCGCGCGCGGCCTTCTTCTAATGCTGCCATGTCGTGTCCGTCAATCTGCTTTCTCCCCCGCGAAGCACCTTGCATTGCGATCGACCGCCGGGCATGGGCACGCCCGCGCGTCCGATTTAACCATATGGTTCATTCTACGGACGGGCGGCGCCGCGTCAACGCGATTCTCCGGTGATCGGACGCGCGAGGCAAGGCGCGTCCTTCGGCTACGGCGAGCCACACGCCTTCGGATGTGCTGCAACGAACACACGTGCGAACCGAAACGTGAACGCGCGCACCGACGGCCGCTGTCACGCGCCGCTATCGTCGGAGCAGGGTGTACGAGATCGTTAATTCGCGCGACGTCTGCGCGGGCCGCGATCCGGTGCGTTGCACAGCGCGACTCGACGAGCGTTGCTATTTCGCGAAGAGGCTTTGCGTTCGGTTATTTGCGACCTACACTTAAAGTGATTTCTCAGGATGTCGGACGGTTGTTGCAGGAGGCAGCGATGAGAACGAGGACGCGTCAGGTCGTGCGCATGCTGGCGGACATGAGGCATGCAGCGCATTGCAGGGCACTGCGTGCAGTCGCGACCCAGGAGGCGATGCGCCTCGCCGCGGCGGAAGCCGAAGCGGACGCCGTGTTGCAGGAAGAAACGCACGAGGCGCCGGAGACGAGCAGCGACGTGCGTCCGGTCGAGGCAGTCAAGCGAGGCACCGGCTATCACTGATCGTGCGTTGGCACGATCGTGCTGGCTATCGCGGCGTTCTTGACCCGCTGCGATAAGGGGAGAAGCGCCAGTGGCCCGCGCCGTCCTTTACGGCGATGGCGCCGTATTCGTGCAGCATTTCGCCCACCGCGCCGGGCTTGATCTCGTCACTCAGGCGGATCACGAGCAGGGTGCGGCCACGGTATTCCGCAGGCGGGGCATCTTCGCTCGCCGGCAGCGGCTCGGGCAGCCTCGCGCTCGCCGTCGAGAAGCGGTTGCGGGCGCCCACCACGCCCTGATGCTCGCCATGAGCGGCATATTCCGCTTCATCCTCGCGGTGCGCATCCGTCGTCGGCAGGCATTCCTCGTCGATCTGTGGGGCGCCTGGCTGCCCCGCGCGATAAAGGTGGGCGTCGTCGCGCCTGAGCCCCGCCAGTTGCAACGCACGCAGGGCTTCGTGTCCATCCCGATACGAGGCAAACACACCCACTATGACCTGATTCATTATCGACCTCCCACGTCGATTGGCGACGGCGCGGCCGGGCCTGTCGGTGGCCCGGTCCGATGCGGCGCGTCGGCGTCTTTCTGCTCTCATGCGCCGCCTTTCGTCAGAGGAACTAAAGCAACCGGCATTCCCGAGGGCGAAGAATCGTCGATAAAGGTTGGTATGAGTTGCCGAAGGAACTGCGAGCGGATAGTTGACGCCGCTGCGAAAGCGGCATTGATCGCATGGATCGCGGGCGGATTGGTGTTCGCAAGCTCGCGCGTGCGAGGGCTGCGCCGGGTTGCGGCCGGGGGCCCGATCACTTAAGCTCCATGCAGTGCTGCATCAAGAAGTCCACAGCCCCTCATCGCATCGACGCGAGGTTGGAATGACAGGGAAGGCCTGCGCTTATGCATTCTTGCTGCTGACGGCTTCTGCTTCAGCGGCCCCATGTTATTCCGACGGCGACATCGTCACGCTCGAAGGCACCGCCACGCACCAGGCCGCGCGCGCCGCCGAAGCCTCGGCCAAGCCCGTCTGGGTCCTCTCGCTCGCAAGCCCCATCTGCGTGAATTCGCCCGGCGCAGCGGCGGGCCAGAAGCAGCAAAGCTCGATCGACCTCGTGCAGATCGTCGATACGACGCCCACCGAGAACTCGCGCATTCAATTGACCGGCAAGCTTGTCACGGGGAACGTGAGCGGCTACTACGCGGTGCCGACTGCCATCTGGGTGTTGAAGGAGCGCGTGCTGTCGGGGCAATGAATGCGGCGTCCCCTGAGCGCATCGCTTTCACAACGAAGGCGGTTGCAAGCGGCACCACTGCGCGACCACGAATTGCAACGGCTGGTGCTCCAGTCCTCGTTCCTCGGCAAACCGAACGATCGCATCGAATTGCTGGCCGGTGCAGCGAAACGCTTCACGCGTGGACGGCGGGCAGTCTGTTTGTATCGGCATGGCGATCCTTTTTCCAGGGCCTTCTTCCGCGAGGGCACGCGCCATGGACCGATGGTTTGCCGTCCCGGAGTGCTTGCACTGGATTAGGCCGCAGCGCCGCGCCCGATACCGGCTGCTAGCGCACACAAACGCTCATACGGATACGCGCGCCGAAGGGAAGCCGTCGCCTTCGGAGTGACACCGCACGCGGATGCGCCGCGTTCATGGAATAAAGCCGATGCTTCGTCCGTTTAGTGGATGGGCCGGCGTTCGCGCATCGCGTTCATGCGGGACGGCCCGGCGGGAATCAGAACAAGAAAACCAGAACCGATGCGTTACCGTTGCACGCAAACGGCGAGGAGGAGCTCGTGAGTTCGGAAGCGTTTCAGCAGCAGGAGCTCGTGCATATCGAGCGGATGATCGCTGAGCTCGAGCGCATGCCGGGGCGTCGCCGTGGCTTGGCGGCGCACAATCCCGTCATGCAGCCCGAGTACTGGAGAAAGCGCATTCATGCGCTGATGAAGTCGCCCGACGCGACCGAGACCGTGGTCCGTCACGCGGCCGCGCTGCTCGAGAAGCTGGCCGAGCCGGCCGACCGGTCGCCCGGGTTCCGATGACGTCGGCTCAGGCCGCGCCTACGCGTTTTGTTCGACGGGTGTCACGACGAGGTCGAGCTTCTGCGTGCCGCGCAACACGGTGATGGTCACCGCGCGACCGATCCGCGATCCGCCGAGCGCCCGCTGCAGGGCATCGACGCTGTCGACCGTGAGACCGTCGATGGCGACGATCCGGTCGTCGTTGCGAATGCCGCCGAGCGCGGCCGGACTGCCCTTGACGAGCTCCATCACGTGCACGCCGCTCGCCGAGTTCAGTTCGAAATAGCGCTGCACACGCCGAGAGACCGGCACCGTAGTGCCCGCGACGCCGATATACGCGCGCCGCACGCGCCCGTGCGCGAAGATCTGCATGATGACCCACTTGGCCGTATCGATTGCGATGGCGAAGCAGATCGCCTGCGCGCCCTGGATGACCGCCGTGTTCACGCCGATCACCTGGCCGGCCGAGTTGATGAGCGGCCCGCCCGAATTGCCCGGGTTGAGCGCGGCGTCGGTCTGGATCACGTCGGGGATCATGCGGCCCGAGGTCGAGCGCAGCGACCGCCCGAGCGCGGAGACGACGCCTGTCGTGACCGTCTGCGCGAGGCCGAGCGGATTGCCGACGGCGATCGCGATCTGTCCGACCGAGAGCCGCGACGAATCGCCGAGTTCCACGTGCGGCAGCGGCTCCGGTGAGCCGATGCGCAGCACGGCGAGGTCGCTGTCGGGGTCCTCGCCGACCAGATCGGCATCGAACTTCGCGCCATCCGCGAGCGTCACGCGGATGTGCGTCGCGCCGTGCACGACGTGGCTGTTGGTCAGCAGATAGCCGTCGGGCGTGAAGATGAACCCGGAGCCCGTGCCGCCGCGCGTGCCGCGGCCGCTCGCGTCGCCGGGCAGGCGTCGTTCGACGGAGATGAAGGCGACGGCCTGCTGCACGCGTGCGAGCGCGCCGATGACCGTGCGGGAGTAGGCGTCGAGGAGTGCGAGGTCGCCAAGCGCGAGCGGTTCGGCTGCGTCCGGCGCGCCCCGCGACAGATCGTCGATGAAACGGGGACGGCTTCCCATGATGGGGCTCCGCAATAATCGGATACCGACATGCGGGGCGGACGCGATGTTTTCAAGACAGCGGCGTGCGGTTCGCGACGACGAGCATGTCGCAACGCCGGTTCACCGCCCCGCGCGTGCCAGCACGCTCATCGGTCCGATACGTTCGATCGTGCGCATCTGCGCCTCGTCGCGCACGAAGAGCGAGCCCGCATAGCCGAGCGCGTTGACCGCAATGCCTTCGACGAGCGCGACGGATCGCGGCACGAGCAGCATCCAGTCGCGGGCGACGAGCAGGTTGTACGGCGCCGACTGATGCGCTTTCCCGTCGACTTCCACGGGCGGCACGCCTGCCGCATCCAGCAGCGCGCGGTATCGTTCCCACGCGCTCTGCGCCGTCTCGGGCGCATTCATGCCTCGCGATACGTCGAAGCGGGCGAACGCATGGGCGAACGGCAGCCCGGGCACGATGCCGGTTCCATCGCGCAGGCGCGCCGACGCGAAAAGCGGCTCAACCGGCAACGCGGGACCGGGCCGCCCGAGCGGCAGCGGCACGATCTGCAGATGCTTGTGCGGCTGGCTCGCGCCCGCTTCGGGTCCGCCATTGTAGAAACCCAGTCCGTCGAACTGGCTGAGGCATGCGAAGAGCGCCACGAAGTCGGCGAGATCGATCAGCGCGGATTGCGGTTCGAAGCGGCGCGTGACGACGAGCAGATGCTGGTCGATCACGTTGAACTTGTTCAGCAGGAGAATGTGGCTGTCGCCGATATCCGCGACGACCAGATCGCCGTCGCACGGCAGGAAGGGGTTGATCCGCACCGCACCCGCCGGCGCGGACTCGCGCTTCGCGCGGTCCTCATCCTTGCGCGCGACGCTCGATACCTGCCGCACGAGAAACGTGACGCCGGCGTCGTCGATGGTTGCCTGAACCGTCTCGATCGGGCGTAGCGCGCCGCAGGCGAGCGCGTGGCGCGACTGCCGCAGGACGGCGGGCCACAGCGAGCCGGGTTCGGGGAAAGGCAGCGTCATTCGTCAAGAGTAACACCCGTGACGCCGCGCGTTTTACTTCACGGCTCCTTGCGATCGGCCGTCGGACGCACGGTCGTCAACGTGCGCTCGGCCAGCACCGCGTCGCGTTTGGCGAGCAAATGCGCACGCAGGATCGTCGCCATGCGGCGGCCGTCGCGCGAATCGAGCGCCTGGATCATCTCTTCGTGATCGCGGATGGCGCTGTCCCACTTCGGCGTCTGGAAGTTCGAGCGAAAGCGCAGCGCCTGCAGCCGCCGGTTGATCGACACATACGTCTGCCGCAAGGCCGAATTGCGCGCGGCTTCGTTGATCTTGTCGTGGATCGCCTGGTTGCGCGCGTAGTAGCCGGACAGGTCGTTCTGCTGGCGGCACGCGAGCATCGCGTAGTGCAGCGCCTTGATTTCCGCGATCTCGGCCGCCGTGATCCGCTCGCACGCGAGTTCGCCGGAAAACGCTTCCAGTCCGCTCATCAGCTCGAAGGTTTCGCGGATCTCGGCTTCGCTCATCTGCGAAACCGACGCGCCCTTGTTCGGCGAGATGTCGATCAAGCCTTCGGCGGCCAGCACCTTCAGCGCCTCGCGCAGCGGCGTGCGCGAAATGCCGAGCGTTTCGCACAGCTTGCGCTCGTTGAGCTTCACGCCAGGCGCGAGCCGTCCCTCGACGATGAAGGTGCGCAGATGGTCGACGACCGTGTCGTGCAGGCGCTGGCGCTCGACTTTCGGCAGGGCCAGCTCGAACTGCGCTTCGGGCAGGTCAGCATTTTGCATTCAATACTCCACGCTTCTTTTCACGCGATTTTACCGCACCGCCGCACGCCAATATCGACAGTCGACACGGCGGGGTTTTCCCCTAAGCGAAACGTCTTTGCGGACGGTGATCCGTGAGCTAGAGTATTTTGCATGCAAAATGCCAAAAGGACGCGCAACATGTTCAAGCTCGACTTTCATCCCGCCGGACGCCATTTCCTGCAGATTCCGGGGCCGAGCCCGGTGCCCGACCGCATCCTGCGCGCGATGAGCTATCCGACGATCGACCATCGCGGTCCGGAATTCGGCGCGCTCGGGTTGAAGGTGCTTGACGGCATCAGGAAGATCTTCAAGACGACGCAGCCGGTCGTGATCTATCCGGCGTCTGGCACGGGCGCGTGGGAAGCCGCGCTCGCCAACACGCTTTCGCCGGGCGATACGGTCCTGATGTACGAGACCGGTCACTTCGCGACGCTCTGGAAGAAGATGGCGGAGAACCTCGGCCTCAAGCCCGAGTTCCTCGGGCTGCCCGGCATCGAAGGATGGCGGCGCGGCGTGCAGCCGGACATGATCGAGGCGCGCCTCTCCGAAGACACCGGCCACGCGATCAAGGCGGTGTGCGTCGTGCACAACGAGACATCGACGGGCGTCACCTCGGATATCGCCGCCGTGCGCCGTGCGATCGATGCGGCGGGGCATCCTGCGCTCCTGCTCGTCGATACGATTTCGGGCCTCGCTTCCGCCGATTACCGCCATGACGAATGGGGCGTGGATGTGACCGTGTCGGGTTCGCAGAAGGGCCTGATGCTGCCGCCCGGGATCAGCTTCAACGCGGTGTCGCAGAAGGCGATCAAGGCGAGCGAAACCGCGACGCTGCCGCGCGCGTTCTGGGGCTGGGACGAGATCATCGAGATGAACAAGCAGGGCTACTGGCCGTACACGCCGAGTACGAACCTGCTGTACGGCCTCGCCGAAGCGCTCGACATGATCCTCGACGAAGGGCTCGAACAGGTCTTCGCGCGCCATCAGCGGCTCGCGGCAGCCTGCCGTGCGGCGGTCAACGCGTGGGGCCTGCCGATCCAGTGCGCGGACCCGTCGGTGTATTCGCCCGTGCTGACGGGCGTGATGACGCCCGAAGGCGTCGATGCCGATTCGGTGCGCAAGCTCATCTACGAGCACTTCGACATGTCGCTCGGCACGGGACTCGGCAAGCTGAAAGGGCGCATGTTCCGCATCGGGCATCTCGGCGACTGCAACGACCTCACGCTGATGGCGACGCTCGCCGGCTGCGAGATGGGGCTGAAGCTCGCGGGCGTAAAGCTCGAAGGCAGCGGCGTGGCCGCCGCGATGGACTATCTGACGAGCCACGTCGCGAAGCCTCAGTTGAAGGCCGCTGCCTGAAGCCATGCTGACCCGAACCTCCGAAGCGCTCGTCAAACCGATCCACTTGCTGCCCGCGTCCGCGCGTGCCGCGCTCACGCCGCTCGCGGCGCGCCTGCAAAAAGAGCTGAAGGGCGACGTGCTGTTCGAGCGCGCCGCGCGCGGCCGCTACGCCACCGATGCGTCGATCTACCAGATCATGCCACTCGGCGTCGTGGTGCCGAAGGACCAGGCCGATCTCAGGCTCGCCCTCGACATCGCCCGCGACAGCAGGACCGCCGTGCTCGCGCGCGGCGCGGGCACGAGCCAGTGCGGACAGACCGTCGGCGAGGCGCTCGTCGTCGATACGAGCAAGTGGCTCAACAACATCGTCCATTTCGACAAGGACGCGTGCACCGTGACGGTCGAACCGGGCGTCGTGCTCGATCACCTGAATGCGTGGCTGAAGCCGCATGGGCTGTGGTTCCCGGTTGACGTGTCGACGAGCGCGCAATGCACGATCGGCGGGATGGCGGGCAACAACTCGTGCGGCTCGCGCTCGATGGAATACGGGATCATGGTGCACAACGTCGAGGCGATCGACGCCGTGCTCGCAGACGGTCACGAGACGCGCTTCGCCGAACTCTCGCAGATGCCCGCCGATGCCCGCACGCGCGCGCTGATCGAAGGCGTCGCGCGGATTGCGCAGCGAGAACGCGACGAGATCCGCGAGCGCGTGCCGAAAGTGCTGCGGCGCGTGGCGGGCTACAACATCGATCTATTCGATTGCCAGAGCCCGCTGCCATTCAGCGCAGGCGACGAGCCGAACCTCGCGAATCTTCTGGTCGGATCGGAAGGCACGCTTGCGTTCAGCCGGCAGTTGACGCTGAAGCTTGCGCCGCTGCCCGCGCACAAGACACTCGGCGTCGTGAACTTCCCGACCTTCCACGACGCGATGGACATGACCCAGCACATCGTGAAGCTCGGGCCGGTCGCGGTCGAACTGGTCGATCGCACGATGATCGATCTGTCGATGGGCAATCCCGCGTTTCGTCCGGTCATCGAAAAGGCGCTGGTCGGCGAGCCGCAGGCGGTGCTGCTAGTCGAGTTCGCGGGCGCGGACAAGGCCACGCAGTTCGCAAAGCTCGCGCAGCTCGTCGAACTGATGGGCGATCTCGGCCTGCCCGGATCGGTGGTCGAGATGCCCGACGCGGCGCCGCAGAAGGCGCTCTGGGAAGTGCGCAAGGCGGGCCTCAACATCATGATGAGCATGAAGGGCGACGGCAAGCCGGTGTCCTTCATCGAAGACTGCGCCGTGCCGCTCGAACATCTCGCGGAATACACGGGGCGGCTGACCGAGGTCTTTCGCAGGCACCGCACGGAAGGAACGTGGTACGCGCACGCGAGCGTCGGGACGCTGCACGTGCGGCCGATTCTCGACATGCGCCGCGACGGGGCGCAGAAGATGCGCGCGATTGCAGAAGAAGCGGCGGCGATGGTTCGCGAATACAAGGGCGCCTATTCGGGCGAACACGGCGACGGCCTGTGCCGCGGCGAATGGGTCGCGTGGCAATACGGCCCGCGCATCAACGAGGCGTTTCGCGACATCAAGGCGCTCTTCGATCCGGACAACCGGATGAGCCCGGATCGCATCGTGAATCCGCCGAAGATGGACGATGCAGCGTACTTCCGTTTCCCGCCGACGTATCGCGAGCGCGCGTTGAAGACGCAACTGGACTGGTCGGCATGGAACGTGACGCGCGATCCGCTGACGGGCGAGGAGGGCGCTCCCGGCTCCGGCGGCGACCTGAGCAACGGGCTCGCGAAGGCCGTCGAGATGTGCAACAACAATGGCCATTGCCGCAAGTTCGACGCAGGCACGATGTGCCCGAGCTATCGCATCACGAAGGACGAACAGCATGTGACGCGCGGCCGCGCGAACACGCTGCGGCTCGCCTTGTCCGGCCAGCTTGGTGATGAAGGGCTCGCGAGCCAGGACGTGAAGGACGTGCTCGACCTGTGCGTGTCGTGCAAGGGCTGCAAGCGCGACTGTCCGACTGGCGTCGACATGGCGCGCATCAAGATCGAAGCGCGCGCTGCCTGGAACGGGCGCCACGGCCTGCGCATGCGCGAGCGGCTCGTCGCGTTCCTGCCGCGCTATGCGCCGTATGCGAGCCGCATGCCGTCGCTGTTCGGCGCGATCGACAGGATGCCATGGCTGAAGAAACAGCTCGGTCTGGCCGCCGGGCGCTCGCTTCCGCGCTTCACACGTTCGTTTCTCGAACGCGCGGTTCAGCCGATGAAGCCGCCCGTCGGCACGAAGGAAGTGCTGCTTTTCGTCGATACGTTCAACAACTGCATGGAGCCGGACAACGCGCGCGCGGCGAAACGCGTGCTGGAAGCGGCCGGCTACGCGGTGCATTTCAACACGAAGCCGGACGAGCGGCCGCTCTGCTGCGGGCGCACGTTTCTCGCGGCAGGACTCGTCGACGAAGCGAAGGCGGAAGCGCGCCGCACGCTCGACGCGCTCCTGCCCTACGTCGAGCGCGGCGTGCCGATCGTCGGGCTGGAGCCATCGTGTCTGCTGTCGCTGCGCGACGAGTTCCTGGGCTTCGGTTATGGCGATGAAGCCGTGCGGCTGTCGAAGTCGTCGTTTCTCTTCGAGGAATTTCTCGTGCGCGAAAGGGCGGCGGGCCACATGCGCCTCTCGCTCAAGCCGCTCGACAAGCCGAAAGCGCTCGTCCACGGGCACTGCCATCAGAAAGCGTTCGACGCGTTTCGTCCCGTGCAGACGGTGCTCGGCTGGATTCCGGGACTGGAAGTGTCGGTGGTGGAATCGTCGTGTTGCGGGATGGCGGGCAGCTTCGGCTACGAGGCGGAGCATTTCGAGGCATCGAAGGCGATGGCGGAACTGTCGCTGTTGCCCGCCGTTCGCGCAGCGGGCGATGCGGTGATCGTCGCCGATGGCACGAGTTGCCGGCATCAGATCGCGGACGGTACGCAAAAGCATGCGCTGCACGTGGCGCAGGTGCTGGCCGCTGCGTTGGCAGATTGAATCGACAAAAACCAGCAGCACAGGAGACAAGCGATGACACGACCGCGCAAACCCAGAATCCGCACCTTCGCACGCCGGATGCAGTGACCCGCAGCAGGTCAACACGAGCACGAAAGTCCGCTTCAGGCGCACGCACGCGCCCCGCGAATCACGCAGCCCCAAGGAGACAACGATGTTCCGTCGAGCCACGACGCGCGTTCTGTTGCTGCTATGCGCGATGTATTTCATCACGTATGTCGATCGAGTCAATGTCAGTACCGCCGCGAGCGCATTCGCCTCGGAACTGCACCTGTCGCACACGGAGATCGGCTTCGTGTTCTCCGCATTCGCCTATCCGTATCTCGTGTTCCAGATCATCGGCGGTTGGGTCGGCGACCGCTTCGGTCCGCATCGCACGCTCGCCGTCTGCGCGGTCATCTGGGCCGGCGCAACGGTCATGACGGGCATGGCGGGCGGCTTCGTCTCGCTGATCGTCGCGCGCCTGTTGCTCGGCCTCGGCGAAGGCGCGACGTTCCCGACTGCGACGCGCGCCATGTCCAACTGGGTTCCCGCCGACCAGCGTGGCTTTGCTCAGGGCACCACGCACGCAGCATCGCGCATCGGCAATGCCGTGGCGCCGCCGCTCATCGTCTGGCTGATGGTCGCGACGGGCTGGCGCGGCGCGTTCATCATCACGGGCATCGTGAGCTTCCTGTGGGCGGTGGCCTGGATCTGGTACTTCCGCGACAATCCGCGCGAGCATCCGCGCATCACCGAACCCGAATGCGCGACGCTTTCGAACTATTCCGGCATCAAGGAGCGGTTGCCGGTGCCGTGGCGCGCGTTGCTCGGCCGCATGGCGCCCGTCACCGCCGTGTACTTCTGCTATGGCTGGGTGCTGTGGCTCTTCCTCGGCTGGATACCGCAGTACTTCCTGCACAACTATCACATGCAGCTCGGCAAGTCGGCGCTCTTCGCCTCGGGCGTGTTCTTCGCGGGTGTGCTTGGCGACTGGCTCGGCGGCTCGGTTACCGACCGCATCCTGAGGAAGAGCGGAAACCTGCGGCTCGCTCGCAACGTGATGGTCGGCGTCTGTATGCTGCTCACGCTGCTCTCGCTCGCACCGATCATGCTCGTGTCCGACATCTCGATCACGATGGCGGCGCTGTGCCTGTCCGGCGGCTTCTTCTTCAACGAGATGACGATCGGACCGATGTGGGCCGTGCCAATGGACATCGCGCCGAAGCACGCGGGCACCGCGAGCGGCATCATGAACTCGGGCTCGGCGCTTGCAGCGATCATCAGCCCGGTGGTGGGGGGCTTCCTGATCGACCGTACCGGAAACTGGAACCTGCCGTTCACCGTCTCGATGGTGCTGATGGCGGCGGGCATCGTGCTCTCGTTCACGATGCGCCCGGATCGCGCGCTCGAAGTCGAGGGCGAAGAAGCGGCGGCCCGCGACGCGCGCAAGTTCGTTTGAAGGGAGAGCCAACGTGGCAGACGCATCCATCACCATAGAGCGCGAGGAGACCATCGCGACCGTCGTCATCGACCGGCCGGAGAAGCTGAACGCGATGACGAAGCCCTTGTGGCATGCACTCGGCGACGCCATCGAAACGCTTTCCGCCGACGAGTCGCTGCGTTGCATCGTGCTGCGCGGCGCGGGCGAGAGAGCGTTTTCACCGGGCAACGACATCGCCGAGTTTCGCACCGACCGCTCGAATGTCGAGCAGGCGCGTGCGTATGGCGCGATCATGCATCGCACGCTCTCCGCGCTGAAGGACTGCCGCCATCCGCTCGTCGCGATGATTCACGGCATTTGCGTGGGCGGCGGGCTGGAGATCGCGGCGATGTGCGATCTGCGTATCTGCGGCGAATCGAGCCGCTTCGGCGTGCCCATCAAGAACCTCGGACTCGTGATGGCGCATGCGGAAATCGAAGGCCTCGTGCGGCTCGCGGGACCAGCGGTCGCCCTGGAGATCCTGCTGGAGGGCCGCGTTTTCGATGCGCGCGAAGCGTTCGAGAAGCGGCTCGTCACGCGCATCGTACCCGACGACAAGGTCACCGCCGAGACCTATGAAACCGCGCGTCGCATCGCGGATGGCGCACCGCTCGTCGCGCGCTGGCACAAGCAGTGCGTCAGGCGCGTGATGGACCCTGCGCCGCTCTCGCCAGAGGAACGCGACGAAGGCTTCGCATGCTATGGCACGGAAGATTTCCGCACCGGCTATCAGGCTTTCCTCGACAAGGTGAAGCCGCAATTCAAGGGACGCTGACATGACCAGCAACGCACAAGGACCGCTCGCCGGCATGAAGGTCGTCGAGCTGGCGCACATCATGTCGGGGCCGATCTGCGGCATGATGCTCGCCGACATGGGCGCCGACGTCATCAAGGTCGAGAAGGTCCCCGGCGGCGACGACTGCCGCCGCTTTGCGCCGATCCTCGAAGGCGGCGAATCGGCGTCGTTTCTGATCGTCAATCGCAACAAGCGCGGCATCGCGCTCAATCTCAAGACCGAGGGCGGCCGCGAAGTGCTGCGCAAGATGCTCGCGACCGCGGACGTCGTCACCGAGAACTACCGTCGCGGCACGATGGAAAAGCTCGGCATGGGCTACGAGGCCCTTAAACGCGACAACCCCGGCCTCATCTATTGCGCGATCTCGGGCTTCGGGCGCAGCGGCCCGATGGCCGACAAGGGCGGCTTCGACCTGATCGCGCAGGGCATGAGCGGACTGATGAGCATGACGGGCGAGCCGGGCCAGGCGCCGATCAAGGCGGGCTCGCCCGTCACCGACATCAACGCGGGCATCCTCGCCGCGCTCGGGATCTGCGCGGCCTACGCGGGCAAGCAGAAGACCGGGCTCGGGCAGATGGTCGACACGTCGCTCTTCGAAGCAGGCCTCCAGCAGATGTACTGGGCGTTCGCCAATTACTTCGCAGATGGCACCGTGTTGCCGAAGGCCGGTTCCGCGAACCCGACGAGCGCGCCGTATCAGGCGTTTCGCACGCGCGACGGCTGGGTGAACATCGGCGCGGCGAACCAGAGCAACTACGAGCGGCTCGTCGGCGTCCTGGAGATTCCGGGGCTTGCCACGGACGAGCGCTTCCAGACCAACGCGGGCCGCCTGAAACATCGCGGCGCGCTCGTCGACATCCTGACGGCGCGGCTCGTCGAGCGGACGACGGATCAGTGGCTCGCGCTGTTCGATGCAATCGGTTTGCCTTCGGGGCCGGTGCTCGAAGTGCCGGAAGCGGCCGCGCACGAGCAGGCGGTTGCGCGCGGGATGATCGTCGAGACGGAGCATCCGCTCGCGGGCCGCATGCGCGGGATCGGACTGCCGATTCATTTCTCCGATGGCCGCGCGGAATCGTCGCGGCCCGCGCCGCTCCTGGGGCAGCACACGTCGGAAGTGCTCGCCGAGTACGGTTTCAGCGATGCGCGCATCCGGGCGCTGAAGGAAGAGGGCGCGATTCTTGAAACCGATGTGGGTGGGTGAGCGGGGGTGTTGCTGGCGCTCGGGAGCCCGCGCGACTACAGCCAGCGCCAGATCCCCGCGCCCCAACCGGCGAGCGGGAGATGGGCCCAACTTGCCGCGAGCCAGACCACGAGACCGCCCAGCAGCGTGTGCAAGCCGAACCCGCCGAACCGCGCACGGCCGGCAGCGATCGCCGCGAACGGCAGATAACTCGTCTTCGATTCCCATGCTGGCCAGAAATCGGGCTGGAGCCGCTCCTTCTTGCGGTCCTGCAGCGCGGCGCCGACCAGCGCGAGGATGACCATTGCCGTCGCGACGATGATGTTCTTGGCCACCGGGAACACTGCGATGTGACACAGCCCCCAAAGAGCGAACGACCACATCATCGGGTGACGCGTCACCGCGAACACGCCGAGTGCCGTTTCCGGGAACGAGCCCGGCCGCCCGCCGGTGGGAAGCGCCGGGTTTCGGATCAGCGAACCCATCAGGAGAATCGACGCGATCAACATGACCGCGGTCACCACCGCCCAGAGTCCATTTCCTACCGGCCATAGCGCTGCCGTCAGGGGGGCTTTTCGGTAAGCCAGGATCAGCCAGCCGAACGTCAAGATCGCGACCAGTGAATAGAGCCCCTGAAAGGCCCTGTCGCCGATTGCGCGGACCAGGCGACTGCGCAGCGGATGGGACAAGAGAAAGTGGCTGCCCACGAAGGCGACTGCCGCCGCTACAACTGCACTGATGCTTCCCATTTAGCTGGCTCCTCAAGATGCGTCAGGTGCTTCACGGGACAGATGCGTATCCGCCGCCCAGCCCCCGTGGAAACCGAAAGGCACGCGCACCGGCAAATGGATGGTCGCAATGGGTTCGCCGGCGAAGTCCTGTGCATCGAGAATGACCACGTCGCTCAGGTTGCGATTGCCATCGTAGACGTAGGACATGATCCAGCCGTCGTCCTCCTGCACGGCGCCCGGGCGTCGCACGAACACCGGCTCGAGAGTCATCCGGCCGGGGCCGAAGTCATGCACCTCGGATGTTCCGTTGACGAAGTGGAAGACGAAACAGCGAGGCGCTGAAAACCATTGAAGACGCGAGACGTCGCCGTTGCGTGGCAACAGACCGATTCTGGATTCGCGACTTTCATCCCAGAGCCACGGGAAAGCGGTTCGCGCGGTCTGCGGCTGAAAGGTCACAGGCAGGTCGGGCACGACGATGAAGGATGCCGTGAACGCAACGTCGTGGATCAGCGGGATATGGGGCAGGTCGATGCGGGCTTTGGTGGTAGCGCGACCATCCCGGCCGACCGAAACATACCTGACCGGTTCTCCGGGTTCGTAGGTCAGGGCGTGTTGTTCGCCGGTGACGGGGTCGAACTTGGGATGCCCGGTGAAGCCGGTCTCCAGCGTCCCGTCGAAGTCAGAGCGCGCGACACTCTCCAGTTCGTAGTCGAGCTCGACCGGCAAGCTGCCAGCCTCGACGATTGCATAAACCTTGTCCCCGACCCGGGTGAAGTTGGTGTTCACTGGCCCGTCGCGGCGCTGCGGCGCCGGGCCCGGTATCGGCTCGCGACCCATGGCCGTAGACGCAGCGGCATCCTTCACGAAGCGACTCCGAAACCATTCGGCCTTGCCGTCGCGAAGCCGCAGGCCATGCGCCATGCCTGTCGCTGCGAACCAGTGGTAGCTCGCCGCATCGGGCGGTGTCGCCGGATTGGGGCCGATCCGAAGGAAGCGACCGGCAAGCTCTGCCGGGATGCTTCCAGTCACCTTCAGGTCAAAAGCCGTGGTTTCGACCTCGACTGGCGCGAAATTAGCAGTCAGGTAAGGGCTTCCCGATGTGAAGTCGTGGGCAGGTTCGCGGTTCATTGGGTTGGTCACTCGTAATGTGATGAGGTATCATTTTGCTGGCCTCCAGACCTCGAGTCAAGAAAAAGTTATTACCTATCACATTCGCTTCGACACACCACGATGAGCAAAGACACCGCGACAAAGACACCCGCGAAGCGCGAGCGGGCCCGAAAGACCTATCACCATGGAGATCTGCGTCGTGCATTGCTCGACGCGGCACGCGAAGAGGTCGCGACCAACGGCGCCCAGAGCCTGACGCTCGCTTCCCTTGCACGGCGTGCCGGCGTCGCCCAGTCGGCGCCTTACCGCCACTTCGTGGACCGGGATGACCTGTTGATTGCGGTAGCGGTGGAGGGATTTCAGGAGCTTTCGGCGGAACTGCGCAGGGCGGCGGAATCTGGAGGCGACGATAGTCGCGTCAGGTGCATGGCAGTCGCCTACCTCAAGTTCGGCGAGCGGAATGTGGAACGTTATCGATTGATGTTCGCTTCGCGTCTGGTTCCCGACGCTCCGCCAGATAGCCCGCTAGGCAGCGCGGCGGAGGAAAGCTACCAACTGCTCCTGGCGGGCGTCTCGCGGCGTGGTAGTAGGGAGCCTGTCGGGTCCGCAACGGCAGTGTGGGCCCAGTTGCACGGATTGGTGATGCTAAAGGCGGACGGTTTCGTTCCTGAATCACTTGAGACATTGCTGCCGGAGCTTGCTCTTTGAGATTCCCTGAAATCGCTCAAGCCACATGAGGGACCGCAGCCGTTCCGTCTTCAGATATTGAATTGATGTGAACGCCTCCGACCAACGAGCCGCGCGTATCAGATTCGCCCATATAGCGCACGCGGACGGTCCTTGAGCGTGCTTGCCAGGAGCCGTAGCCCGCTCACAAGTTGCTCACGGCTGCTTGCGCATGCAAGGTTGATCCGCACGCCGTGCTCGATTTCCGAACGATCCACCGCAAACGCAGACGACGGCATGACGACGACGCCGCGCGCTTTGGCGTTCGCGGCGAAATCGTCGGCGCGCCACGGCAGCGGCAGCTTGAGCCAGACAAACATGCACGCCGGGTCCGCCTGCAGCAGTTCCTGCGGCAACAGTTCGCGCGCCAGATCCTGGCGCGCGCGAATTTCCGCGAGTTGGGCATCCATGATGTGCTGCGCGGTGCCGTCCTCAATCCAGATCGACGCGATCAGCATCGACATCGGCGCGGGCATCCATGCGGTGGTGCGCACGGCCTCCGCACAGAGCGCCGAATTGTCCGGCGGGCTCAGCAGATAACCGAGCCGCAAGCCAGGCGCGAGCACCTTCGATGTCGCGGCGATATGGAACGTCAGTTCGGGACACAGGCTCGCGATGGTCGGCAGGCGCTGCGAAACCAGCGGACCGTAGACATCGTCCTCGATGATCGCCACGCCGTGCCGTCGCGCGATATCGACGAGGGCCATGCGGCGTTCGAGGCTCATCGTCGTGACCGTCGGATTCTGCAGGTTCGGCACGGTGAAGATCGCCTTCACCGGCATGCGACGGCAGACCCGTTCCACTTCATCGGTCAGGAGACCGTCGCGGTCGCTCGGGATGCCGACGATCTCGAACTGGAATACCGGCGCGAGCGCTTTCAGGCCGTAGTAGGTGAGCTGGTCGGCGAGGATCACGCCGTCCGTTCCGATCAGGCTGTTCAGCACCGCATACAGGCCGTGCTGCGCCCCGCTGGTGACCACTACGTGCTCCGTTGCCGGCGAGAAACCGGGCGCCGCCATCCATCGCGCACCGGCGGCCCGCGCCCACGACGGCCCCTGCGGCGGCTGGTATTCCTGCAACTGCGGATAACGGGGGTCGCGGGGCAACTCCGCGAGCGTTCGGGCGAGGCACGCAAGGAACTCGCCGGTGGCGGGCCGGTTGACGGTCAGGTCGATCGCGCCATTGCTTGCAGGCTGCTGTGCCTGCTCGACGCTCGGCATCGCGCCGCCGGTCACGAGCGAGCCGCGCCGCTTGCTCCCGATCACGAGCCCGCGCAACTGCAATTCCTTGTACGCACGCGACACGGTCGACACGTTGATGCCCAGTTCGCTCGCGAGCTGGCGCTGCGGCGGCAGCCGGCTGCCGGGCGGGTAGACGCCGCTGCGAATCTCGCTCTCGATCGAACTCGACACCTCGATGTACGTCGACCGCTTGGCCGTGGCCGGCGCGCCGTTGGCGCTGCGCGCCGGATCTTTGTTGGAAGCCATGGGCTGTCGTGTCTCCATACAAAACATGCTTTGTCCGCATCATGCGGAGGTTTTGCAGATTCTAACCTACATAAGACTCGCTGCAAGGCTCACAGATTGGGCAACCGGGTGTCCAATGCCGGCAAACAGCGTACCGGGCGCGGTCTAGGGAAAATGCTGAGGCCACACAATGTGGTTTTTAATTGCACACAAAAAAATATTGTGTGATTCTGATATCAGAGTTTGTCTGGTGTGCCTGAACCATCCGGTTCGAGTGTATGGCCGGACAGTGCCTGAAACCTTTCGCAGGAGCGTCCCGATGTCCGTTTCCGAATCGAATCAATCCGAAAACCCGCCGAAGCTCGGCTCCGCGCTGCGCCAGCGCCACGTAACGATGATCGCGCTCGGCGGCATCATCGGCGCAGGACTCTTCGTCGGCAGCAGCGCGACGCTCAACTCGGTCGGCCCGGCCGCGTGCGTGTCTTATCTCGTCGCGGGCATCGTCGTGCTGATGGTCATGCGCATGCTCGGCGAGATGGCGCTCGCGGTGCCGGGCGTCAGCTCCTTCACCGAATATGCGCGCATCGGCCTCGGCAACTGGGCGGGCTTCACGAGCGGCTGGCTCTACTGGTATTTCTGGGTGATCGTCGTGGCCGTCGAGGCCGTGGCCGGCGCGGCGATCCTTCAGCGCTGGATTCCGGCTCCGGTCTGGGTGATCGGGCTCGTGCTGCTGTCGGTCTTGACCGTGGTCAACCTGCTTTCCGTGAAGTCATACGGTGAATTCGAGTTCTGGTTCGCGTCGATCAAGGTCGCCGCGATCATCGTTTTCATCGCGATCGGCGCGTCGTACGTATTCGGCTTCGGCCATGCTGGCGATGCGGCAGCGAATCTCACGGCCCATCGCGGCTTCCTGCCGTTCGGCGCGATGTCCGTGTTCGCCGCCGTGCCGACGGTCATCTTCGCGGTCGGCGGCGCGGAAATCGCGACCATCGCCGCCGCCGAGTCGGACGATCCCGCCAAGAGCGTCGCCGCGATGACGCGCTCGGTGATCCTGCGCGTCATCACGTTTTACGTCGGCTCGATGTTCCTGATTGCCTGCATCGTGCCGTGGACGAGCATCGTCACCGGACATTCGCCGTTCGTCGCCGCGCTCGAAACAATGCGGATCCCCGGCGCAGCCGACATCATGAACGCGATCGTGCTGGTGGCCGTCCTGTCCGCGCTGAATTCGGGCCTGTATGTATCGTCGCGAATCCTGTTCCGGCTCGCCGAGCGCGGCGACGCGCCGAAATCGCTGCTGAACCTGACGCCCAATAAGGTGCCGCGGCTTGCGGTTCTGTTGAGCAGTGTCGTCGGCTATGTGGCGATCGTTGCGGCCATCGTGTCGCCGCAGGGCGTGTTCCTGTTCCTGGTGAACGCGTCCGGCGCCGTGATGCTGTTCGTGTATCTCGCTACCGCGCTGGCGCAGATTCGCATCCGCCGTCGCATCGAGCGCGACTCGCCGGAGCGTCTGACGCTGAAGATGTGGCTTTTTCCGTGGCTTTCGTATGCGGTGGTGGCGGCGATTATCGGCGTGCTGGCCGCGATGGGTGCCGATTCCGCGCTGCGCCCGCAACTGATGGCGAGCCTCGCGAGTCTGGCAGTGGCATCGGCGGCTTATCTGCTGGCGGCGAAGCGTCATCCGCGAGCCGGGACGAGCGGGTCGGAGGACACGGCCACCGGCTACCGCTCGCAGAGCGCGAAGCCAGCGCTCGGAGGGCGCCAGTGATGTCGAGCGTTGCCATTGTCGGAGCGGGATTCATCGGACTCGCGAGCGCCGCCTGGCTGATGCGCGACGGCCACCGCGTCACGATCTTCGATCCATCGGGCGTCGGGCAGGGCGCGTCGTTCGGCAACGCCGGAACCTTCGCGCACTACGCGTGCATTCCGGTGAACAACCCCTCGGTGTTTCGTGATTTGCCGCGCTTTCTGATGTCGAGCGACAGCCCGTTTCGATTGCGCTGGGGATATCTGCCGCATCTCGCGCCGTGGCTCGCGCGTTTCATGATGAGTTCGCTGCCGCGCCGCTATGAGGCGAGCGTCGGCGCATTGGCGGCGCTGCTCGAATGCGCGCAGGACGGCTACGCGCCGTTGCTCGCGGACGCTGAACTGGCGAGCTTCGTGCGCCTGCGCGAGTGCCTTTATCTCTATTCGAATGCGGCGTCTTTCGATGCCGCCCGGCCCGCGCTCGATCTGCGAAAGAAGTTCGGCGTCGCGTTCAACGTGCTCGGCGGCGACGACATCCGCGCGCTTGAACCGGCACTCGCGCCGATCTTCGCGCGCGGCGTGTTGTTCACCGATAGCTGGCATTTCTCGGACCCGCAAGGTTTCTTGCAGACGTTGTACCAACGGCTCACGGCTCAGGGGCTTTCGCTTGAACGCTCGAAGGTCAACGCCGTCCAGCCGTCCGCAGATGGCGCCACGCTGACCGTCGACGGCGCAGTCCGGCGCTTCGACCACGTCGTGATCGCGACGGGCGCCCGCTCCGCCGAATTCGCCGCACAGTGCGGCGACAAGGTGCCGCTCGATACCGAGCGCGGCTATCACGTTCGTTATCCCGGCGCGTCGCAACTGATCTCGCGGCCTGTCGGCTGGGCCGAACGCGGCTTCTACATGACGCCGATGGCAGACGGACTTCGCGTGGCCGGAACGGTCGAACTCGCCGGTTTCAGTGAGACGCGCAACCGTTCGCTCCTCGACCTGCTGACTTTTTCGTCGAAGCGCGCGCTGCCCGCGCTCGGCACACCGGACAGTGACTGCCTCGGCTTTCGTCCGACGCTGCCCGACGGCGTGCCGGTACTCGGCCATTCCAGTGCGAGCGAGCGGATCGTCTATGCGTTCGGACATCAGCATCTCGGATTGACGCTTGCTGGCGTGAGCGGCCGCATCGTCGCCGATCTGGTCGCGCGACGAACGCCTCCACTTGACCTGACGCGCTATGGCGCGGCGCGCTTTCGCTGAACAGCTTTTCGAATTAACCGAAACACCGGCCTCGACGCGTCGCGCATCGAATCAGCCGTACCTCAACACCGCGCGACTTCACTCATACAGGAGCGCATCATGAATCGCCGTCATTGGCTTTTGAGTCTGGCCGCATGTCTGGCGGTCGCGCCCATGCAGGCAACCTGGGCGGCCGATCCGGAAGTCGTCAAGATTGGCTTTGCCGGGCCGCTGACCGGTCCGGTCGCACGCGTCGGAAAGGATCTGCAGTACGGTGCGCAACTCGCGATAGACGAGGAGAACGCGAAGCACCCGACCGTCGGCGGCAAGCCGGTCAAATTCGAACTCGATGTGTACGACGATCAGGCCGATCCGCGCGTCGCGATCCAGGTCGCGCAGAAGATGGTCGATAGCGGTGTGGTGGGTGTGATCGGCCACTACAACTCGGGCTGCAGCATTCCGGCGTCGACGGTCTATCATCAGGCCAATGTGGCGATGATCACACCGGGGTCGACGAATCCCCAATTGACGAAGCAGGGCTTCAGAAACGTGTTCCGCACGATGGGGCATGACGGCGTGGGCGGGGTGGTGGCGGGACACTTCGTGGTCGAACAGATGAAGGCGAAGCGCATCGGCATCATCGATGACCGGACAGCCTTCGGGCAAGGCCTCGCGGACGCCTTCGAGAAAGGCGCGAAGGAAGCGAACGGCAACATCGTCGCGCGCGAGTTCACCAACGACAAGGCCGTCGATTTTCGCGCGATCCTGACCACGCTCAAGAGCAAGAACGTCGACCTGATCTTCTTCGGGGGGCTGGATGAGCAGGGCGCGATGCTCGTCAAGCAGATGCGCTCGCTCGGCATGCAGGCGCAACTCTTTGGCGCGGGCGCGTTGAAGAGCAACGCGTTCCTGCAGATCGCCGGCGCGGCAGGCAACGGCACGCAGGATCTGGAGCCGGGCCCGGCGCTCGACAAGCTGCCTGCCGCGCAGGAGTTCGGCAAGCGCTACAAGGTGCGCTTCAATCAGGACGTCGAGCTGTATGCGCCGTTCGCGTATGACGCCGTGCTGGCCATGATCAAGGCGATTCACGATGCGAATTCACTCGATCGCGCCAAGATCGTGGAGAGCCTGGCGAAGGTCAATGTGACGGGGGTGACGGGCAAGATCACGTTCGATCCGAACGGCGATCTGATCAAACCGCCCTATACGCTTTTCGAGGTCGAACAAGGGCAGTGGAAGAGTCTTCGGACCGTGGGCGGCAGCGGCGTATAGGCGGCAGGCGGCCGCGAAACGGCTGTTTCCAGGACTGGACGTGCAGCATGCCCCCGCGGGCGGAAGCTGCACGATCCAGTCTTTGCCTGATGCTCAATGGCGGTTATGCGAGAGAGAACAGAAGCTGCGCCTCATCAGGTGCCGAACGGTTTCCGTCGCAATCGTCAAGCCGTGATATTCGCGCAGCTTCTCGCATCACACTGAAGCGCGTGGCGAGCGATGCCGTAATCCAGATTGCAAAATCGCGGCTGCGTGATAATCGAAGGACTGGCAACATTCGCATCGCGCACATGATATCTGGCGCGTTATCGCGACAAAACCGAAGTACGTCCAATCGCCGTTTCTCACTATCTGGGCGCGGTGAGACGCACGTTTGCACAGATCGTGCTGGCGTAAGGTTGCGTGCAACTCGCTGTGTTCTTGCTTAATTCGGCCGTGTCGAAGTTCAGGTGATTGGCGTCCAGCGTATGGATCGATCACAACGTCGCTGAAATAAACTTTCGAACTTGATTAACCGAATCGATGATCTATAAAGAACAGGTCGACAAGCGCGAGTCATCCGCTTGCAGGATCAGTCTCCAGCGTGTTCGCTAACCAAACCCAGCGCCGCTTGTCGAACGAATCATCTCCCGCCGCTTTCCACCGTGTCAGTTGCATGTCATTGAGCGATCCGACACGCGAACAATAAGTCTTATCAAAGTCGAGCCGGTGCATCGCGTTTTCGAATGCGACATCACCTCTTCCAATGTAATTCTGATGTTTGCGAATCGGAGCGCAACATGCAAATGAAACAGCGTTTTCTCGCGGAAATGTTCGGTACTTTCTGGCTCGTTCTCGGAGGGTGCGGCAGCGCCGTACTCGCAGCGAAATTCCCTGAAACGGGGATAGGCTTTGCGGGTGTTTCGCTTGCCTTCGGCTTGACGGTCCTGACGATGGCCTACGCCCTCGGCCATATTTCCGGAGCGCACTTGAATCCCGCAGTGAGCGTCGGACTCGCCGTTGCAGGACGCCTTCCGATTCGTGATCTGGGTCCATATGTCGTCGCGCAAGTTGTCGGCGGCATACTCGGTGCGTTCGTGCTCTCTGTCATTGCAAATGGAGCGCCCGGCTTCGACGCGGCGGCAGGCGGCTTTGCAACAAACGGCTACGGCGCGTATTCGCCCGGACATTATTCATTGCTGGCGTGCCTTGCATGCGAAGTGGTGATGACGTTCTTCTTCGTAATCGTCATTCTCGGCGCGACAGACGGGCGAGCAATCTCGGGGTTCGCGCCGCTCGCGATCGGCCTTTGCCTGACCTTGATTCACCTCATCTCGATTCCGGTCACGAATACGTCTGTGAATCCCGCACGTTCAACGGGGCCCGCAGTGATCGTCGGCGGGGCGGCGCTGTCGCAGCTCTGGCTTTTCTGGGTCGCGCCCCTTATCGGAGCCTGCATTGCAGGCTTCCTCTACCCGAGGATATTTCCGGAGACGAACGTGGCGGTCGCGCCCGGACCACTGGCGATCGATGCACCTTGATAATCGCTATCCGGCGCCATTCGACCTATGGCTTGAATGCTTGAGCGACTCAAGGACGTACGGGGACACAAAGGAATGGAACCGTAGCGCTCGGCCACCTCGGCTGGGCGAGTGGCGGGTTCAACTCGGAAGCGACGATAACCGCGCCGCTAGCGCGGCAGGCATGAACGAACGCTTCGCCCAGTGGAACGATTACTCGATAATCGCTTCGATCAAGCGGGGGCCGCGTTGCGCCATCTGAACTTGCACTCGTCCGGCGTTCCGGCAGCTACGTGAGTCGAAGCTGTCAGGCCTGGATCATGATCGCGTCAACAGCGTTAGGCTTCGATGTCGGCCCAGGCTTCATGAAGCAGCCCGAGTCAACCTGACTTGTGAATGGGCGTTTGTGGAAGAGCGTTTAATACATGTTGCCGTTGAAGGACGATGGAAGAGCCTCCCTGTTCTGCATCAACCTGCCTCTGTGGGAGAGTAGGCCAGTGGCTCGCCCACGGGGATGGCCACGGTCACTCCTCATCCTTCTGCAATTGGGCCGCGGCATGACGCAATGCAGTACGCAATCCTTCTTCGACGACGGGGTGATAGAACGGCATCGCCAGCATTGCATCGACAGTGAGGTGCATCTGCAGCGCCCAGGAAAGCAGATGCGCAATATGTTCGGCGTCCGGCCCGATCCATTCCGCTCCCGCGAAGCGGCGCGTCGCCTTGTCCACGTACACGTGCATCAGTCCGCGATTGCGCAACATCACGCGGCTGCGGCCCTGGTCTTCGAAGCTCACTTCGCCCGTCACGAACGAATCGGCGGCGAGATCGGCGTAACGCGTGCCGACCATCGCGATGCCAGGCTCCGAGAACACCACAGAGATCGGCGCGCGGCGCACGAGCGGCTTCACGAGCGGATTCGCGTCACGATACTGCGCTGCGTTTTCACCCGCGGCACGGCCTTCGTCGGCGGCTTCGTGCAGGAGTGGCAGCACGTTGTTCGCGTCGCCGGCAATGAACACCGGATGCCTGGGGGCTTGCAACGTCACGGGATCGAAGATGGGCACGCCGCGCGCATCGAGTTCGAGCGTCGTGTTGTGCAGGGCAAGCTTGTCGACATTGGGCCGACGGCCCGCCGTGATCAACACGTAGTCGAACGTGTCTTCACGCAGTTCGCCCTCGCTGTCGCGATAGCGCAGATGCACGCTGTCGCCTTCGCGCGTGGCCGCTTCCACTTGGGCATGCGGCTCGAAATGGAACGATTCGCTGAACACCTGCTGCGCGTAGCGCCTGATCGCCGGGTCGCTCAACGGACCGACACGGCCGCGCGCGCCGAGCATCGTCACGTCGACGCCGAGCCACGCGAGCGCCTGGCCCAACTCCAGCCCGATGACGCCCGCGCCGACCACGGCCACCTTGCGCGGCAGATCGTCCCACGCGAACACGTCGTCGTTGACGATCGCGCGGTCGCCGAGCGCACGGTACATCGCCGGCACGTACGGCGACGAGCCTGTCGCGATGACGATGCTTTTCGCGTGCACGCGGGTGTGGTCGCCGACCTGAAGCACATTGTCGTCGATGAAGTGCGCATAGCCGATCAGCCGCTCCTCAGCGGGAATGTTTCCCGTCGCCTCGACGACGAAACCCACGAAGCGGTCGCGTTCGCCTTTGACACGCGCCATCACTTCGCGTCCGTCGATCCGCACGGCGCCGTCGACGTGCACGCCGAACGGCGCCGTGCTGCGCGCTGCATGCGCTGCTTCGGCGGCGGCAATCAGCAGCTTCGACGGCATACAGCCGACGCGTGCACACGTCGTTCCGTAAGCGCCTCCTTCGATCAGCACGACACTCGCTCCTGCTGCTTTCGCAGCGCGAAGAGCGGGCAGACCGGCGCTGCCGGCGCCAATTACAGCCACATCGATATGAAGCGTCTTCATGATGTCTCTCGTTCGGACGGGCGAGTGGTGAAGGTTAGCGGTTTGTGCCGCTCACCGTTGCCGTCCAGTAGGATTGGGTTGCACTGCACAGTTCCCACTGTACGGTTCGGCGTCCGTCGTGCTAATCCTCGAACGATTCAAAAACATGCTCATTCGGCTCAAACGAATCTGCTCAGATTTTCGGTAGCTGGGGAAGGGGGAGCGGGCGCGTCGCAGGCGGTAAGAGATGCATGCGGAAGGACGAACAAGGGTGCAGTCGGATGCAGTTCATCCATCAATTGCCCAGCGTCGGGTCCAGCACGACTCTAGGAACCCAGCGAAGCGAAGAGCGCTTTAACCCAATCGACGAATACCAGCACTTTCGTGCTGAATCGACGGCTCGGCGGATACGCGACATAAACGTCGAGCGGCTCGGGATTCCACTCGGTGAGGATGGAAACGAGTTCGCCGCGCGCGATCGCCGGGAGCCCCATGAATTCGAGTGTCTGGATGATGCCGAGACCTGCAGTCGCAGTCGCAAGATGCGCGTTGCTTTCGCTGACCAGGACGTCGTTGCGCACACCGTCCAGGGTGACCCGTTCGGCACCGCATGCGAATCTAAGCGGGTGGACAGCACCACTGCTTGCCGAAAAGTACCCGACCACCGAATGGCCGTCATCGACGATCTGCCGTGGATGAGACGGCGTGCCGTGCGTCGCGAGATAAGAGGGACTGGCGACGGTCGCCCAGCGCAGTGTGCCCACGCGCTGTGTAACGAGCGCCGGGTCGTTCGCCGTGCTGCGGACGGCGCAGTCGATATTTTCGGCAATCAGATCGGCCGTTCGATCCGTCACACTCAACAGGAGCTGGATGTCGGGATACGTCGCACGAAACGACGGAAGTGCCGGTATCAGAATGTTGCTCGCCACCGACCCGCCGGTGTCGATCCTGAGTGCGCCTCGCGGACTGCCATGCGCACGGCCTAATGTCGCTTCGACATCGTCCAGTTCGCTCAGCAGGAAGCGCGTACGCTCGTAATACGCGGCGCCGTCGGTTGTAACCGTCACGCGTCGCGTGCTTCGTTCGAGAAGCTTCACGCCGAGATGAGCTTCGAGCGAGCGGACCCATTTGCTGACCGTCGTGTTCGGCATGTCGAGCGAAAGCGCGGCCCGGGTGAAACTGCCCGTTTCCACCACGCGCGCAAAAATCCGAATGGCTTGCAAATGATCCATCGGGCGGTTTCCTTCCTTGATTGTGCACATCGGTGCATAAAGAACGTAAAGAATACGTCTTTATAGAACAGGATGGGGGAATAAGCTTGTGCTCACCTTCACACCGCATAAGGAGCACGCAATGAATGCATTCGCTACCCGTCATATCGACGCAAGCCGTCACGCCGGCAAAATCGTTCTGGTCACCGGCGGCAGTTCCGGCATCGGCCTTGCCGCCGCCGAGCGCTTCGCGCGCGAAGGCGCAACCGTCTATATTTCCGGCCGGCGTCAGGCCGAACTCGATGCCGCAGTCCAAAGCATCGGCCATGGCGCAATCGGCATACGCGCTGACGTCTCATCGGCGGAAGACCTGCAGCGAATGTTCCTGACGGTGTCCGAGGCGCACGGGCATCTCGACATTCTGTTTGCCAACGCCGGCGGCGGCGAATTCTCGCCGCTCGGTCAGATTACCGAGGCCCAGTTCGACAAGTACTTTGGCATCAACGTCAAAGGGACGTTGTTCACCGTCCAGAATGCGCTGCCTTTGATGCGGCCCGGCAGCGCCATCGTGATCACCGGTTCGATCGCGTCGATCCAGGGCATGCCCGCCTTTGGCGTCTACGCCGCGACGAAGGCGGCTCTGCGCTCGTTCGCGCGAACTTGGGCCACCGATCTCAAGGGCCGCGACATCCGTGTCAACGTGGTCTCGCCCGGTGTGGTGGTTACCCCCGCCTACAAGACGGAACTCAAACTCACCGATGAGCAGATTGACGCCTACCGCCGGGAGGTAAGCGCAACGACGCCGCTAGGCCGGGTCGGTGAAGCCGATGAGATCGCCAAGGCCGTATCGTTCCTCGCATCCGATGACGCGAGCTACATCACCGGAATCGAAATGTTCGTCGATGGAGGAAGAGCGCAAATTTGATTCGCCTGCCCGGTCCTGTGCCGCCCGCAGGGCTGAAGGATAGTTGCCTTGATCGCAGCCCCCGTTGCCGTGACGCTCGGGCCGATGGCGGCGGCCAGTTCTTTCAAACTATCCGGACCGCCCCTGTTAGATAGCGTGACGGCCATGCCCTTGCGGTTTGCCGGGAGTCTCGCGTAGCAGATGCCTGCAATTTCGGCAGGGCGTGCAATGCGCTTGAGATGCGCATGCATACCCGGCACGCACATTATTTCGTCCAAGCTGTCGTGCAAACGAAAGCGCCTCAAATCCACTGGTCGTTCTCGACAGTACGCTCGCCCGTCGCTCCGTCGCCCGTGTTCACCACACCTCGTGGCTCGATCAGCAGCAGCTTGACTTCTGCGTTTGCACAGGGCTTATGTTCGACGCCCTTCGGCACCACCGCCATCTGCCCTGCACACAGCACGATCGAACCGCCGCCCGTAGGTCCCGCCCGAAAATCGATACGCAACTCGCCTTCGAGAACGATGAACGTTTCATCGGTTTCGGCGTGCCGGTGCCACTGGAACTCGCCTTCGACCTTCACGACCTTGAACTGATAGTCGTTCATTTCAGCGACGACGCGCGGTTGCCAGTGACCGTCGATCTGCGCGATCTTGCCGGCAAGGTCGATGGTCTGGCACTGGCCGCGATCGGCCGGCACGGTGATGCAGTTCGAGGATTGGGACATCGTTCTCTCCGCTCAAAGGTTGATGCGTCGAGGATACTCATGCTTCTTGCGGCCGTATTGAACGATTGTGGGTATTCAGCCGTGCTGGGTGCCGCCCGCAATCTGAAGCCAGCGTCCCGGCGTCAGTCCAAATGTCTTCGCGAAGTGCCGCGTCATGTGGCTCTGATCAGCGAAACCCGCTGCCGCAGCAGCGTAAGCGAGCGAGGTGCCAGCGAGCAGCATGTGACGCACCGCATCGAGGCGCCGCATCGTCAGATAACGGTACGGGCTCGTGCCGTAAACGTGCGAAAGTCGTGCGACAGGCTCCAGCGATCGCGGCCCGTCGCCGCTTCAAGTTCGTCGAGCGTGACGACGCGCGCGCAGTTCGCGTGCAGATAGTCGCGTGCGCGTCGCGCCGCGAAGAAGTCACCTTTGGAGCGTCGCGCTGGCGTGCCGGCGACGGCGGCAAGCGCATTCGCCAGTTCGGCCAGCGCATCGCTCTGTTCGAGCGGCTCGAGCGTACAGCCGACATGCTGCAGCAACGTCGCAGTTGCCGCCGCAAGGCGCGGATCGGTCGTCACGCCTCCTTCGAGGAACGGCAGCGCGCGTCCGCCGAGAACCTCCTGAAAGAGCACGGGTTCGACGTAGATCATCCGGTACTGGAACCCTTCGTCGGTGCCCGCCTGGCCATCGTGAGCCTCGTCGGGATGCAGCACGATCGTGTTGCCGGGGAGGCTGTTTCGCTGGCTGCGCCGATAGCTGAAACTCTGGACGCCTGCGAGCGTGCGGCCAATCGCATAGGTGTCGTGGCGATGCATGGCATACGCCTTGCCGCGAAACCACGCTTCGATGCGCTCGACGCCTTCTATCGGCTTGGCACGACGCACCCAGTCGGGGCATGAGAGCGGTGCTTGTCGGTTCATGATGTATGGCCTTGGATAGCCTGAAGTGTCGCGCTGCGGCACGGACACTCAGGTGCGGTACCGTGCACAGCCACCCCTGAATTGTCGCACGGGACGTGCCGATACGCGACGAAGCGCCACGGTCGTCGTGCTCGCTAGAAACATGATTGTCCGCGGGGTACGCTTTTTTGCGGAGGAGGCGGGCGCAGTCCTGAATGTCGGCTTTAAGGAAATTTCAATGGCCGTTTAGAGTCCGCTTCCAGACTAAAGGAAACGAGCCGCATCGCTTGTTATTTAGCCGCCGGGTGATGTGCCAGTGTGCGCGATGACGGAACGCTCACAAACGGCTCAGGAGCTCCGCCTTCTTGGCGGCGAACTCCTCATCGCTGAGAATCCCCTTCGCGTGCAGTTGGGCGAGCTTCTCGATGGTGGCGAACACGTCCGCCTCTCGGGCGTCTGACTGAATGCCGACGGGCTGCTCCTGCTGCGGCGACGACGCCGGCTGCGGAACCCCGTCGACCGAGACAATCGGGAGGCCGGCGACAGCAACCAAGCCATGCTGGCTCCCGAATGTGAGGGAGGCGCCGCGGGACTGTTGCTGCGAGAAGCCGTTGATCTGATGATCAAGCGTATCGTAGACGGTCACCTTGCCGTTCACTTCGATCGCCAGGCGCCGGGGCTGTACGAAGAAGGCATAGCGGACGTCGTTCTGCGCTCCGGTGCTGTTGGGCCGCCCCAGGTCGGCGGGCCACCAGTCGCCAGAAATGCCGGGGGCGGCCTCTACAAACAGACTCACCGGTCCGACCGGTCCGACCGGTCCGGCTTCGGTCTGCTGCTGGTTGCTTCCACCGTGACCAGCGCTCGGCTGGTATCGCTGGCCGCCGCTGTCGTTGCCCTGCTGCTGAGTGCCTCGACTCTGCGACTGGAAGCTTCCGCTGTGAATAAGGTCGGGCTGGGTTGCGACAAGGCGGGAAAGCTCGGAACAGAGCCCATGGACCCGGTCTTTCAGATAGTTGTCGAACATGTCGGAAACCATGGTCATTCCCCCCTGCATCCATTGGCCAGAGCCGCCAAATTCGGAGTGGTTGAACTGGGCCATACTCCCATTACCGCGAATCACAGACTCCAGCATGCTCATCACGGCATCCGTGCTGAGCCCATGTCGCTGGGCTACTTCCTCGATCAATTGCTGGCCGGCGGGCGTGAGTTTTCGCATGATGATCCACGATGGTGTTTTCGACACTGGACCATATTAACCGCAGCGCCGCGCACGTTGCCTGAATTTCGCGATTCCTCACGTGTCGGTCGTTTCCTCCGCGCCAGCGCTATCCAAATGCCGTTCCGGTTAGCTCTTCACAGACCTGCCATAGACGCCTGGCATCGGCTTCGTTCCGTGCCTGAGACGCAACCTTTGCCGGTCCCACCCGTTCGCCGCGAGTCTCGAACAGGCCGAGCGGCCCGTAATAGCCACCGTCGACGACATCGGGAGCGGTCGCAGCATAGAGCGTCGGAAGCGCGCCGGTTAGATCGCTGTTGAACAGGGCGCCGATGAGGTTGCCCAGGACGGCTCGGGCTGCCCGGCTTGCGGCCGAATGACCCTTGCGGAACAGATTCGTATTCGCCACGCCGGGGTGCGCAGCAACCGACATCACGCGCGATTGGGACACGCGCAAGTGCCGATTAAGTTCAAACGCAAACATGAGGTTGGCCAGTTTCGACTGCCGATAAGAGGACATCGGCCCATAGTGGCGCACTGCCTGGAGGTCTTCGAAGTTCAGTCGACCCGTCTTGTGCGCGATCGAGGCAATCGTTACCACGCGCGGCCGCTCCGGCGAATTGGCTGCGGCTAATTCGAGCGCGGGAAGCAGCAGGGCGGTTAGCGCGAAATGCCCGAGCACGTTGGTGCCGAACTGAAGTTCGAAACCATCGGTCGTTTCGACGCGCCGGTGCGGGGCCATGACTCCAGCGTTGTTGACAAGAATATCGAGCGGTTGACGCAACGAAAGCTGACGGTCGGCAAAAGCGCGCACCGACTCGAGGCTAGCGAGATCAAGACGTTCAAGCTCCAGTCGCGCCCCTGGGATTTCCCTTTGCATGCGAGCGACCGCGTCTGCTCCGAGCCGCTCGTCGCGGCAGGCGAGAACGACCTCGGCGCCATGACGAGCCAAAATCGCGGCTGTGTGATAGCCGACGCCGCTGTTGGCGCCGGTGATGATGACGCGACGACCATCCTGAGGCGCGATGTCATCGAGGCTCCATTGCTTGGTCATGTGATTAGTCGGTGATGCGGGGAGGGCAACAGCCAGAAGCGTGCAAGAGCGCGGATAGCGGCACAAGGCCGGCGATATCGGTATCCGCAAAGCCGCATGTCGAAGTTAAATATCCTCGACCGTATCACCCCGCTCGGCGATGATCCTCCCCAACTCGCGCGTGGATCGCACGCGCCGCATCGGATTCGTGGACCCAGCTTCGTCCTCGGCCAGATTCTCGATGATCGCGAGCAGCACCTTGCGAGCGGTCTTGACGTCACGCTCGGTCAGTCCCGTCACACTGATCTCATTGACCTCCTCCGCGAGCGGCACGAGCTTGTCCTTCAACGCGCGGCCTTCGGCGGTGAGATACACGTGCATATTCTTCTTGTTCTCGGGCCGTTGCTGGCGCTCGACCAGTCCGAGCTTTTCCATCGCGGTGACCGCCGCGAACGTGGTGGGCGCCATGACGCCCGCCTGCTCGCTCAATTCCCGCTGCGTTAGACCGTCCGTTTCCCACAGGATGCGCAGAAACGTCCAATGCCCGAACGATACTTCGTGCTCTGCGAGCCGCATCTGCAACGCACGCACCATCGAGCGTGTGGCGTCCTTTACGAGGTGCGCCAGACGATCCTGCGGCACCGTGTCGTGCCAATGACGCAGCATTTCCGCCGTTTCGCGCGGCGCGCCGGCCGCAGTGGTCTTTCGTGTCATGACGGTCTAGTCCTGAAGCCAATATATAACCTGCCGACATGATAGCGGTTAGGCGCGCACCCATGCATCCAGCGGCAACCGAACCCCTCTCGGGGCAAACCCGAGCTTGTCCGGCGTCGCAGACATACCTACCATTATAGTTAGATATCGAATAAAAGAAGGCTCGGAACGCGCGATGACTAACTCTGCGCAAGTTCCGGGTCGTCCTCATGAGCAAGGAACGCAACGGAGATCATTGGTGGCCAAATCCACAGTCACGCAATTCGTGCTGGAATCGGACGCGACGTCGGCACGCGTCGAAGCGACATATCACAAGGTCACCTGGCGGCTGATGTCGTTCATCTTTGTCTGCTGGGTGCTGAATTACCTCGACCGGGTGAATGTCAGCTTCGCGCAGCTGCATTTAAAACAGGACCTGGGCCTCAGCGATGCCGCTTACGGGCTCGGCGTGAGCCTCTTTTTCATCGGCTATATCTCACTCGAAGTGCCGAGCACGTTGTGGCTCAAGAAGATCGGCGCGCGGCTCACAATTTCCCGCATCATGATCCTGTGGGGCGGCATCTCGACCGCGATGGCGTTCATGACCACGCCGACTCAGTTCTACGTCGCGCGCATTCTGCTCGGTGCGGCGGAAGCGGGCTTCTGGCCGGGCATCATCCTGTATCTCACGTACTGGTACCCGGGCGCCCGGCGTGCGCGGATCACATCGCGCTTCCTTCTCGCGATTGCTGCTGCTGGCATCATCGGCGGGCCGCTGTCCGGATGGATCCTGCACAACTTCGTCGACATCTATGGCTACAAGAACTGGCAATGGCTCTTCTTCCTCGAAGGCCTGCCGGCGCTCCTGATGGGCATCGTGGCATTCTTCTATCTCGTGGACAAACCGCAGGACGCGCGCTGGCTCGATGACGATCAGAAGAAGATCATCCTCGACGCGCTCGCCGCCGACCGCGCCGAAAAGAAGCCGTCGAAACACGGCAAGCATCAGTTGCTCGCGGCGCTGAAAGACCCGCGCGTCTACATTCTTGCGGCGGGCTGGGGCACGGTGCCGCTGTGCGGCACGATACTCAACTACTGGACGCCCACGATCATTCGTCAGGCAGGCGTCGCCGACGTGCTCAATGTCGGTCTGCTGTCCGCGCTGCCGTACATCATAGGTGCGCTCGGCATGTTCATCGTCGCGCGCAGTTCGGATGTGACGCTGGAGCGGAGGTGGCACTTCTTCGGATGCACGGCGATCGGTGGGCTGGGCGGCTTCCTGCTGCCGCTGGTTTCGGGTAGCACGGTGGCGTCGATTGTATGTCTCGGCATGATCTCGATCTCCTACTTCGGCGCGGCTGCAATCATCTGGTCGATCCCGCCCGCCTATCTCACCGACGAAGCGGCGGCTGCCGGCATCGGCGCGATTAGCAGCCTCGGCCAGGTGGGCGCGTTCTGCGGACCTATCGCGCTCGGCTGGATCAAGACGGTCACCGGCAGTCTTGCGATCGGGCTGTCCGCGATTGCGGCGCTCGTCGTGCTCGGCGGACTCGCCGTGCTGATCGGCGTGCCGGCCAACACGCTTCGCGAGCACGCGGAAAAAGCCTCCTGACATGTACTCTCGCAGCTTCGGCGGCGCCTTCGGGCGCCGTTTTTCATTGGGCGTCAGATTGATTTCAGGGAAAACCCGCTTGCGCTAGTTTGATTAGATATCTAATATAAACGCATGGATTGGCGCTGCTGGTTCGCGCCTCGCGGGACTAACAGAAGGCAGGGAGGGGGATGCAGATGAGCGAGTTGGCAGGCACGGACCAGATCTTCATGACGCTCGCCGTGATGAAAAAGACGCGGGTCGCGGAAGGCATCGTTAGTTTCGAGTTTCGCGATCCGCAGGGGCGTGAACTGCCGCCCTTCACGGCGGGAGCGCACCTCACGGTACGCGTGCCGAGCGGCGCGAACCGCAATTATTCGCTATGCAACGACCCCGGCGAAACCGACCGATATGTGATTGCGGTCAAGCGCGATTCGGCAGGGCGCGGTGGTTCCATCAGCATGACCGACGACGTATCGGAAGGCGATTCGATCGAAGTCTCAGAGCCTCGCAATGAGTTCGGTCTGAGCGAGCGCGCACGCAGCTTCGTGTTCGTGGCGGGCGGGATCGGCATCACTCCGATTCTCTCGATGATGCGGCATCTGAAGGCCACCGACGGCCCTCGCTTCAAGCTCTACTACCTCACACGCAGCCCGGAAGTGACGGCGTTTCTCGACGAACTCGCCGGCTCCGAATGGAAGTCGCACGTCGTCGTGCATCACGATTTCGGCGACTTCGCGAATGCCTTCGATTTCTGGCCAGTCTTCGAGAAGCCCGGCAGTGGCACGCATGTGTACTGCTGCGGCCCGCGCGCGCTGATGGACGGTGTGCGCGACATGACAGGCCACTGGGCGCCGGGCAGCGTGCATTTCGAGAGCTTTGGCGTCGATCAGTCGCTCGTTGCCGAGAACAAGCCGTTTCGCGTGAAGCTCGAGCGTTCGGGCCAGACTTTCGATATCCCGAAGGACCGCTCGATCCTCGAAATCCTGCGCGACAACGGCATCCGCGCGCCGAGTTCATGCGAGAGCGGAACTTGCGGCTCGTGCCGCACGACGCTTTGCGCGGGCGCCGCCGAGCATCGCGACATGGTGCTCACCGACGATGAAAAGTCCGCGCAGATCATGATCTGCGTATCGCGGGCGAAGAGTGAAGAACTGGTACTCGACCTGTAGCAAGCGACGATTCATGGACATGTAGTCAGGAGAAGAATTGAATGCTCACGATTGAAGAAAACGAGTTGCTGTGCCGCGTCGAAGGCGATGCGCCAATGGGCCAGATGATGCGGCGTCACTGGACACCGGTATGTCTGATCGAAGAAGTCAGCGAACCCGACGGCGCGCCGGTCAAGGCGCGGGTGTTCGGTGAAGACCTGGTCGTGTTCCGCGATACCGATGGCAACGTCGGCGTGATGGACGAGTACTGCCCGCACCGGCGCGTGTCGCTCGTGTATGGGCGCAATGAGGATTGCGGCCTGCGGTGTCTCTATCACGGCTGGAAGATGGATGTGAAGGGCAACGTGATCGAGATGGTCTCTGAGCCGTCGTGCAGCGACATGACGAGTAAGGTCAAGCACAAGGCCTACGAGACGAAGGAGTGGGGCGGTTTCGTGTGGGCGTACATGGGCCCGCAGGACGCGATCCCCGAGTTCGTGCCGCCGGCATGGGCGCCGACTCAAGAGACGCGCGTGAGCATTGCGAAGACGATCCTGCCGTGCAACTGGGCGCAGATTCTCGAAGGCGCGATCGATTCCGCGCACAGTTCGAGCCTGCATTCGTCGGATTTCGTGCCGGCGCGGGTGGGAGGCGCCGAGGCGACGTCGAAGAACTGGCTGCGGCCGTCGACGGACAAGGCGCCGCGCATGCAGGTGCATCGCACGAGTTACGGCTTTCGGTATGCTGCGCTGCGCCGGCCGATCCAGAACGCCGCGACGCACGACTACATCCGCTCCACGGTGTTCGTCGCTCCGGCCACCGCGCTGATACCGCCGAACAATCTCTACAACGTCGCGAACATCAACGTGCCGGTGGACGATACGAACACCGCGTTCTACTTCATGGCATGGGGTCATCCTGACAGGACGCCCGAGACCGAAACGTGGCGCAAGTTCCTCGGCCAGCGGGTGGGTATCGATCTCGACGATCAGTACCGGCCGTTGCGCAACATGGAGAACCGCTTCTGGCAAGATCGCGAAGCGATGAAGGCGGGCAACTTCACGGGTATCACGGGCTTTCCGAACCAGGACATCGCGATGTGGGTGACGATGGGCCCTATCGCGAATCGTTCCGACGAGCGGCTCGGCGCAAGCGATGTCGCCGTGGTCGAATTCCGCCGCCGGATGCTCGATGCGCTCAAGGAGTTCCAGGCAGGCGAGACCGCGATCGGCACCGGCGACAAGACGATTCCGCGCAACGTGTGCTCGTTCCAGTCGATGGTGCCAAAGGATACCGACTGGAAGCAGTTCGCCACGCGTCCGGTGTGGGACGACCGCGAAGGGCAGGTTGCAGTCGAGCCGAACTATCAGGTGCAGGTGTGATGGAACGACTCAGGCTTGGCGTCGCTGGATTGGGGCGCGCCTTCTCGCTGATGCTGCCGACTTTCCTCGCGGACACGCGCGTGCAACTTGCGGGCGCATGCGATCCGCGAGGGGAGGCGTGTGCGCAGTTCGAAGCGGATTTCGACGCGCCGGCCTTCGACGACATCGAACAGCTTGCGCGCATGCCGGATATCGACGCGATCTATATCGCGAGTCCACATCAGTTTCACGCGGCGCACACGCGTATCGCAGCGAAGCACGGCAAACACGTGCTCGTTGAAAAGCCGATGGCGCTCTCGCTTGCCGAATGCGACGACATGATCGCGGCCTGCCGCGATGCGAGCGTGCATCTAATAGTCGGGCACTGCCACAGTTTCGACACGCCGTATTTGCGAACGCGCGAGCTGATCGCCTCGGGCGCATTCGGCGACGTTAAGATGATCCAGGCGCTCAACTACACCGACTACCTGTTCCGGCCACGCAGGCCCGAAGAGCTGTCGACGGCCGAAGGCGGAGGGGCGGTGTTCAGCCAGGCGGCCCATCAGGTGGACATCGTGCGACTTCTGGCTGGAAGCCGCGCGACGCGCATTCGTGCCGCCGTGGGCAAGTGGGACCCGGCGCGTCCAACTGAAGGGGCCTACACGGCAACGCTATGGTTCGAAGACGGCGCGTTCGCGACCCTTTCGTATAACGGCTACGCGCATTTCGATTCCGACGAGTGGACCGATTGGACGGGCGAGATGGGCCAGCCGAAGAATCCCGACGACTACGGCAGCGCGCGCCGCAAGCTGTCCACTGTGGCATCCACCGCTGAAGAAGCGCGACTCAAGGCGGCCGGCACATACGGCGGCAAGGCATACGCTGCGCCGTCGCGCGATCGCGCGGACGTGCGGCAGCATCAGCATTTCGGGCCGCTGATCGTGTCGTGCGAACGCGGCGATCTCAGGCCGCTTCCCGACAGCATCGTCGTGTATGGCGACGAGCGGCGCGAACGCATCGCGCTCGATGCGCCGGCGGTGCCGCGCAGGGAAGTGATCGATGAACTGGTAGCTGCCGTGCATGGCAATGCCGCGCCGCTTCACGACGGCGCATGGGCGCGTGGCACGCTCGAAATCTGCCTCGCGATGCTGCGCTCGAGCGACGAACAGCGCGATGTGCTCATCGGTTCCGATTGATAAGGGCGCGAAGCAAATACTATTGAAGGGAAACTAGAATGAGCAAGCTAAACCTGTCGGTGGCGGTGGGCAACTACGATCGCATGCGTCCGCTGGTGGATGGCGAAGTGCAGATCGACGGCGCCGATCCGGTCTTCATGCTGCAGGACCCGGAAGAAATCTTCTTTCGTGCGTTCCGCCATGCCGACTACGACATCTGCGAACTGTCGCTGAGCAGCTACAGCGTGAAGACGGCGGCGGGCACGAGCCCGTATATCGGCGTACCGGTTTTCCCTTCGCGCGCGTTTCGCCATACGTCGATTTATGTGCGCAACGATCGCGGCATCGAAACGCCTGGCGATCTGAAGGGCAAGCGCATCGGCGTACCCGAGTATCAGTTGACGGCCAACGTATGGGCGCGGCTCTTCCTTGAGGAAGACCACGGCCTGAAGGCATCAGATGTGACGTGGGTGCGTGGCGGCTACGAAGAAACCGGGCGGCAGGAGAAAATCAGCCTGAATCTGCCCTCCGACGTGCGCCTCGAAAACGCACCCGACCACGCGACCATCTCGGGCCTGCTCGCAGCGGGGGAGATCGATGCGGTAATCGGGCCGCGCGCGCCTTCGTGCTTCACGAACGGCCATCCCAATGTGAAGTATCTCTACGACGATCCGCAAAAAGCCGCCGCAGACTGGTACTCGCGCACCAAGCTCTTCCCGATCATGCATCTGTTGGGCGTGCGGCGCTCACTGGCGGAGCAGCATCCGTGGTTGCCGGGCGCGGTTGCGAAGGCGTTCGAGAAGTCGAAGGCGGTAGCGCTCGCCAAACTGAGCGACACCTCGGCGACGAAGGTTACACTACCGTTCGTCGAAGAGCAGTTGCGCGCGGCGCGGCAGCTGCTCGGTCACGACTTCTGGTCTTATGGCTTCGATGCGAACCGGCATGTGCTCGCGCGGTTTCTGGCGCGGCATCATGCCGAGGGGTTGTCGAGCCGTCTACTGAAGCCTGAAGAATTGTTCCATCCTGCGACGCTCGAAAGCTTCAAAATATAGAACCGTTCGGCGTAGTCGCATAAGTCGCGCCATTTCCGCCGCGCGAGCCGGTTACACGCGAATAGCGCAGAATAGGACCTTGAGCACCTTCAAACGCGCGTGAAAGTTAGTTCCTGGCTTTGCTGGTCGTGCCCCGGCGTTTAGTGGGACAACCTTGCTGCGGAGAGATCAATGAAGAAAGGGAAGACAAAACTTACCCGCGACGATGCCGAACGGCTTTTTGAGGGTCTGCCTGCCGGGAACGCGAAAGTATCGAGCCGGCCCGAGAATCCGTTCGGAGACGAGTTGCATCGCGTGACCGAGCGCGCCGACGACGAAGCGAAACTCTGGAAAGACAACCTCATCACGCTTCCAATCGCGATCGAATTGCCCACTGGCTACGCGTCGGTGCCTCGCATGCGCGAAGCGATGGAGCGGGCATGGCGCGTGAAGTGGATAAGGGAGACTGAAAACGAGGTAGTCACCGAGTTTCCAGAAGGATGGACAGCCGTTCGCCCGGAAAGCGGACCCATAGAGTTGCGCGATCCCTCCGACGTGGTCCGCGCCGTGTACGGGTGGGCCAAGGATGCTGAGCTCAGGATCCTGCCGCGGTATCTGGTTGAGTCACAGGCGAACAGTTCAAATGGACTGGGCAGCCTGCTTGTCCGCGATCGCGGGAACGGCCAGGTCCTCGAGAGATCGTCGATCTGGTCTGCTCAAACTGGTGCAAACCATCCAGATTGGAGCCGGCTGTCGACGTGGCTCAACGTGCGCTTTCCACAACATCGGGACCCGATGCGGTACTGGGAAGATTGCGAGTCGAACATCCAGGGCTGAGCTACTTTTTGGGGCACTGTTCTCGCGGGAAACGATTGCACCCAGCTTGGCGGAGGCGAGGGCGGCGCTGCTTCCGTATTCTGGCAACTCCTCTTTCTGGGAACTGCTGCGGCGAGTAGCCACCAACAGCGCACACGGCTCCCCACTACCGCATCGAATCAGCGGTTTGTCACCTCTCATCATCGGCGCTCAGAGACCTGAAGGTGCCCAGCCGCGTTGCAAGGCGCCGTGCACATTCCAGTCCGAAGGCGGTGGGTGCGACGCCGCGATCGTGTTGCACGTCGAAACCCATTCGCCATGCGGCAATTCTCTTGCCGTAGCACGTGAGAGCGTCGAGTGATTGCATCACAAAGACGATCGTCGGTAATGTCTGGGCATAGAGTGCTTCGGATTTCTGCTCGAGCCCGTTAGCGAACGCCTGTTGTATCGCGACCTGCCAGTCGAATGTGTCGGGCGCAATGATCAGTCCGGCACATCCGGCTCGCAGGTTGTCGACAAGTTCCTGCCCACCTCTGCCATTGAAGACCGGTAACGTATGACCGAGCGCATGCAACTGCTCGACGGTGTGTTGAATGGTCGTCGCAGGTCCTTCGCCTTTAAGCAGGCGGAAATTTGGACACTGACTTGCAAGCGCCACAATCGATTCCGTCGACAGCCCGACGCCGAGGTACTCCGGCGCGTTCTGGATGCCTACGGGGGCGCGCGTGCGCTGCATCACCGCAGCGAAAAAGTCGAAATAGAACGATTCCGACTTGTCTCGCATCGACGGCGGCTGAAGAATCAACCACGAAGCGCCGCGCTCGACAGCGTAATCAGCCAGTGCGACTTGCGCATCCACGGTGTCGCCCGTGATCGTGACAACGAGCGGTACGCGTCCTGCAAGGTCTTCGCTCGCCCAGTCAATCAGTTGATGCTTCTCTTCAAGCGTCAGCCGATGTACTTCTGTCGCGAGACCGAGTATGACGATGCTCCGCGCGCCAGCCGCGATCGTCGCATTGATCTGCGTGCGTAGTGCCTGGCGATCCAACTGGTTACGGGCGTCGAAGTAGGCATAGAGCACGGGCCAGATCCCGCCCGGCGAAGAATGGGTGTCAGGTGTCATTGATATCGTTTACCGCCAAGTGTGGTTCAGTGGGAGTCGCGCGGCACCGGCGCACCGCTCGAACCGACCAGAAAGTCGAGATCCGCGCCCTGATCCGCTTGCAGCACGTGTTCGACGTAGAGCTTGTAGTAACCGCGGGTGGGGAGGGGCGGCGGCTGCCAGGCAGCACGGCGACGCGCAAGTTCTTCGTCGGAGACTTCCAGGTGCAGACGGCGCGCATCGACATCGAGCTCGATCGTGTCGCCTGTCTGGACGAACGCGAGCGGGCCGCCCGCGGCTGCTTCCGGCGACACGTGCAACACCACCGAGCCGTACGCCGTGCCGCTCATGCGGCCATTGGAAATCCGCACCATGTCCGTGATGCCTTTTTGCAGCACTTGAACCGCCTCCGATTTTGCTGGACACGAATTTGGGGTAAAAGTGTGTCTGGAAACGGAGTTGAACATGCTGAAGAAGTCGAATGTCACTGAGGTT
>NZ_FCOG02000226.1 GCF_001544975.2 Caballeronia arationis
ATCAGTACCGAGCCCAGCAGTGTCATTATCGACGACGCGGAGGTGTGCTTCCGGCGTACCTACGGCTGTAGTACTAAGGATGAATCTCCGGCGTTTTGTGTCTATGCAGCGAGTGAGGCCGTGCGGAGAAGGTGCTAAGTGTCCCTGCCAGGGGCAGTGTCTGAGTTTTTGTGTGCAAGGCCAGCTACAGCGGTTTGGTCGCGGCCTCGTCCGTCGGAAAGTGACCGAGCATCGTCATAGCGGCATGCGCTTCTAGTGTGGTGAGTTACAAATTCATTGAATTATTCTCGCCGCGTACTAAAGTGCTATGTGTAGCGCGGATACGAGGAGGCGGCGATGAGCGGACGGCCCAAACGGGAACTCGTGCTGAACGGATCGGAATTCGAGCAATTGAAGGCGCTCACGATGCGGCGCAAGACAGCACAGGCGTTGGCGTTGCGAGCGCGCATCGTGCTGGCCTGTGCCGAAGGGATGGACAACAAGACGGTCGCGGCGAAACTGCAGCTTACACAGCAAACTGTCTCTAAATGGCGCGCGCGATTTGTCGCAGACCGTGTGGACGGACTGCTTGACGCGCCACGCCCCGGTGCACCCAGGACAATCGACGACACGCATGTCGAGGCTGTTATTGCGAAGACGCTTGAGTCCGTGCCTGCCGGGGCGACGCATTGGAGCACGCGAACGATGGCCCGAGAGATGAAGCTCTCGCAGACGGCAGTGTCGCGGATCTGGCGTGCCTTCGGACTGCAACCGCATCGGCAGGAGACGTTCAAGCTCTCTAGCGATCCGTTGTTCGTCGACAAGGTGCGCGATATTGTCGGCCTGTACCTGGATCCGCCACTCAAGGCGATGGTGCTGTGCGTTGACGAGAAGAGCCAGATACAGGCATTGGACCGCACGCAGCCCATATTGCCGTTGGCCCCAGGCATTCCCGAGCGACGCACTCACGACTACATGCGTCACGGTACGACCACGCTATTTGCTGCGCTGGACATTGTCACTGGCGAAGTGATCGGCGAGGTGCACCGGCGCCATCGCGGCAGCGAATTCCTGCGTTTCCTGCGCACCATCGAAGCCAGCGTGCCGCCCCACCTGGATGTGCACCTGGTGATGGACAATTACGGCACACATAAGACTCCCTCGATCAAGGCGTGGTTCGCTCGTCATCCCCGCTTCCAGGTTCACTTCACACCCACTTCGGCGTCGTGGCTCAATCAGGTCGAACGCTGGTTCGCCACGCTTACCGAAAGATACCTTCGTCGCGGCACGCATCGTTCGACGCGCCAACTCGAAGACGCAATCCGGCATTACCTTGACGTCTACAACGCCCACCCCCAGCCGTTCATCTGGAGCAAGTCGGCCGACGAGATCCTGGCTAGTCTCGAACGGTTTTGTGTGCGGGTTCAGAAGGCCGCGGGATGAATGTCATGAATATCAATACCGAAGCGATCGACGAAGCCGCCCTGGCACTTCTCTACCTGACCCTGCACGATCAGTACCGCGCGTGGAAAGGCCTCGACTGGGACGTGTTGAATCGCCTCTACGAAAAGGGCTTCATCTGCGACCCCGTCAACAAGACGAAGTCGGTGGTCTTTACCGAACAAGGTTTAAGTGAGTCCGAGCGCCTGTTCAGGCAATATTTTGTCCTCCCGGACCGAACGAACAACTAATGTAACGAACTTCTAACTCACGACACTAGTGGCTCGTCACCCACTGTACGCGAAGGCGCGCGCATGCGATCCGGCCCGCTGGTCGCGTCACACGCGCAACTGGACATTGGTTGGTGCCGTGACGCCTAACCCCGAACGTGACTCCGCCGTAGAGATGATGTCAATCGACGCAAACAAACAGCCATTGGCTGCATGAATGACGGTCGAGTGGCCCGAGGGAACTGCCCCCTCAGGCTCTCACAGATCCGTACGTGAATCTCTCGATTCATACGGCTCCTCTTGTCCGCCGTTCTTCGAAACAGAAATCCCAGTGCGCGAACAGCTGAGGAAGACTTTCCCGACATCGTTTGAGCCACGCCCAAGATCGTCGTTTATGTCCTCTCAGTCGCTTGTACTTATTTCGCGCCCACCCGCCAAGCCGCAAGTCTATTCTGACCAAGAACCGTTTCAACGGCTCCGGATAGAATGCACCGTAGTAATTCACCCATCCCCTGACCATCGGGTTTATGCGCCGCGCCAGTTCGGACAGCGTCAATGAGGTACTTCGATTGAGACTCAGGCTTCGAATGGCCTGAGACATTCGCGTTAGCGCCTTTTGACTTACCGCAGGTCCGAATCCGGTGAACAGGTTTCCCGCTCGGTCTTGGACTGTCCGAGCATGAAAGCTGAAACCAAGGAAATCGAACTTGGTGTGGGTATGTTCCCCTCGACGCCGGCCATCTTTGCAGTAAACTAGACGCGTCTTTTCCGGATGTAGCAAAAGCCCACATGCGGTAAGCCGCTCCCGCAAGGCAGACAAAAACTTTTCCGCCTGCTGCTTCGTCCTGCAATGACAGACAACATCGTCGGCATACCGTTCAAACGGCACCTCCGGATGCTCAGTCTGCACCCATCGATCAAACGCATAGTGAAGAAAGAGGTTAGCCAATAGCGGACTGATCACCCCACCTTGCGGAGTGCCTCGATCCCGAGCAACCAGCTCCCCGGTTTGCTTCTGTACCGGACTTTCTAGCCAGCGTCTGATGTAGAGTCGTGCCCATGGCTCCGAAACGTGCTTTTCTACCGCACGCCTGAGAAGCCCGTGGTCGATGGTGTCAAAGAAGGATTTCAAGTCAATGTCGACTACCCAGTCGTAGCGCCAACTGTTCCTTCTCGCTTGCGCCACGGCTTGCTTCGCCGATTTGTTAGGACGATAACCGAACGATGATGAATGGAATATTGCATCGATTCCCGGCTCAACCAGTAACTTGACCGCCATCTGAGCCACTCGGTCAGTGATCGTCGGTACCCCGAGAGGACGAAACCCGTCCCCCTTCGGAATCAGCACCTCCTTGACCGGTTGAGGAAAGTAACTCCCCGAACTCATTCGATTCCACAGAGCGTACAGATTTCTCGCCAAACGATTGCGGAAGGTTTCAATACTCTCCCGGTCCACGCCCGGACCACCTTGATTGGCAGCCACGCGTTTCCAGGCCTCCCAGATCAATCGCTTGGGTATCTCGAACGACTTGGTGTCAACCCCGGAATCATCCCGCGTCGCAGTTGTTCCATGATCTCCACCGAACAAGGTCATGCCTTCGCTCCAGAAGTCATTACAACCCCTTCAACGCTACTACGCATGACTCCGCCCCTGTGCCTCGCATCGGTACTCTCACTCTCACGGGTTCTCCGCTTGAGTTTCTCCCTTGACATCGAGACGACAGGTTCCCAAGTTCCATATCCACGCCTGCAGAAAGGTCGCGCCACCTCTATGCCGGATGCCGTCAAACCCACCTTCAGGTTGCCGTTTGACTGATCCCGAGGCGTTGTCGAGTCCTCGGTTTTGACATCATTGCAATTATCGACACTTCTTCGATGGTTCACTTTCGTTCGCCTCCTTACTGCACACCTGACGGGATTCATCCCGCCTTTTCCACAGACGCTCACCACACCCGCTCTTAACGAGTGCAGCTCTGGGTGGTTTGGTATCGCCGCCTGATCGGCGACACCGAGGGGCCTACCCTCATCACGGATACAGCATGTACAGCGACGTACTGTCGCTTTCCTTCTTGGCACACCGACAACGAGCTTGACGCGCGCCGGGACTTCCGCAGGAACATTTCACTCACCGCCAGAAACGTGTGAATCCGCTTGCCGGTCGAGACTCGCCTTCATCCTCCAGCAATACGGTGTCTCGCCAACCAGGCGCTTGAATACCGTCGTAAAGTGAGCCTGCGAGCGGAACCCGCAACTCAGTGCGACGTCCAGCACGTTGTGTTTCGACGCGAGCAAAAGGTGCTGCGCGTGCTCGATCCGGCGGCGCAACAGGTATTCGTGGGGACGCGTGCCGGTTGCGCGGCGAAACTGCGAGGCAAAGTGCATGCGCGTCAGTCCCGCGCTGCCAGCCATGTCCAGGAGTCCGATCGGTTGGGACAGGTGCGCATCGACGTATTCGATCACGCGGCTGAGACGCCAGGAAGGCAGCGCGCTCGCCTCGCGCGTCTGCCGCCGCTCCGCCAGCGTGAAGTAGCGCGCGATCACGCGCGATACGATGGCGAGGCTCACGCTGTCGGTAAACACCTTGCCGAGCGCGGCATCGTCCGACTGCGACACGGCAAGCGCCTGGCCGAGACGTTCGAGCGCGGGATCGCGCACGAGCCTGGGGTCGTCGATGCGGATGTCGCCCGCATGCGGACGGCCGAACATGTCCTCGAAACATTCGCCCAGCACCTGTTGCGGGACGAACAGATGCAGCGCGTCGGCCGCCGATTCGAACACGGCGCTGCACGGCACATCCGGCGCCGTGACCTGCACGGCGCCCGCCGTCACCCGGCCGCGCACGAGCGTCCTGCCTGCATGAGCGAACGTCAGCGACGTGCACTTGAGATTCGTCGCGATGCAATGGCGTCCGGCGGTCCCTGGATTGGCGGCCTTCAGCGGTTGCGTGTCGTTACGCGTCCAGCGCGATACCAGGATGTTAGTTTGCAATCGTGCATCGGCTTGATCGTCAGTTGGGCAGCGCCACTGATGCTCGATGCCGATCGGGCTGACACGGCATTTCGTAACGGCGTCCACGGCGGCTTCGGGAAGCAAAGTCAACGTGCTGGTCATGGTGCGGTCATCCGATTGAGTGTTGGCGGGTGCCCGTATGCCAGGGCGCTGCGATGGCTCCAAGGTATCGCACGGCAAACGCTGCGCCCAGCCCTACCTACGGTTGCCCGTCATGACCAATGGTTCGGTCGACTCATATCCAGGTAGTCGTGCAGCAAGGCGTGCAGGCGGCGTGCCGCAGCGCCCGGCGCCTTGCGGGCCGGTGCCTGTTGTCGGAAATGGGCGGAGACAGCAATGCTTCTTCAAGCGTAAGCGTTGAACGACTCATACTTGGATATAGCTCCGCGACCCCGCCCGATATGAGGCCGATCGCAGTCGGGGCGGCGGCAACCGCGCGCAGCGCGGCGCGTCAGGCGTCTGCTTCAATGGCGGGCGTGCGGCCGCAGCGCGACAGTGCAGGTCGTGCTCATCGCGAGTTGCATGCAGGCGGGAATCTGATCCAGATGCACGCGCTCCGGCACGCGCTGGGCAAATCGCACCCACGTGTCGCGGTCGGCGATACCGCTCGCGAGGCTGCGAACGGTTGAGTCGGCTGATATCCAGGTGTGGCGTCGAGCAGGAGACGACCTGCGTCAAGGCACGCACGCGCTCCGGCCGCGCACTGACCGCCCGGGTCATTGGAAGGGCTGAAATTGCCACGTACCGACGCGCCAATTGCGGCTGTGCGATATCACACTTACGTATGCTGTCGTCATATGCCCGACTGTCTCACCGAGTCGTTTGTAGGATGGCTGGCGAACGCCGATTCTTTTAACGTGAGGTCACGAGGCACGGGGCAGGAAAGACCCACGCCATCTTCGGAACCTGACACGCCGGCATGCCGAAAAGGGCTTCCGCAATTGCATCGAACGGAGACACGGTGAATACGATCGAGTGGGCCCAAACAAGACAGCGCGACTTTCAGCGGCAGCCCGCCCGGTCCGTCCATCCTCCGACTGACGCCCTCGCAAGCCCGCAGGACGCGTTCACGCCGGACGATCCGTTTTTCGCGCGCCCCAGTGGCCCTCATTCGATCAGATTCACGCGCTGTACAGCGCGATGACCCGGCTTGGCGTCGAGAAAATCCGGCTGACCGGGGGGCGAGCCGCTACTGCGCAAAGACATTGAGCACCTGATCGAACGGCTGTCGGTACTGAGCGCGGCCGGTCTCAGGCGCGTGACGGTCAGCCTCGACGCCCTCGACGATGCCATGACCTGAATCCCTAACGAGGCTCCGCCTCAGACCGACGAGTTGTACGGGTGACTGCGGAGCGCTGGCGGTGTAAGGTGGCTCCGGTCGAGCCGGCTGGGACGTGCCCAGCGATGTACGAGCTCGAAGCTCAATGGGTCCGAAGACCCGTGGACGACCGGAGCCAATCATGACGTTATCACAGAGTGTGTG
>NZ_FCOG02000240.1 GCF_001544975.2 Caballeronia arationis
TTACCGAGAACTGGATCGGCGCTCACGAACGCCAAGATGAGACCGTGAGAAAGGCGCAAGAACTCGGCACTCTCGAGACCAGAGCTGAGATACAGGATGATGCCCGGGAAGAAGCCTGCCTCGGCTGCACCCAAAAGAAACCGCACGATGTAAAAGCTGGTCGGCCCTTTAACAAAGGCCATGCACGCTGAGATGATGCCCCATGTGACCATGACCCGAGCGATCCATAACCGGGCTCCTACTTTGTGGAGCGCGATGTTGGATGGCACTTCGAACAGGAAGTAGCCCCAGAAGAAAATGCCGGCGCCGAAACCGAGGATCGAGGCGGTGACTCCCAAATCCGTTCGCATTGTCAACGAAGCGAAGCCAATGTTGACGCGATCGATGTAGGCGACGAAATACAGCAGCATGATGAACGGCACGATGCGCCAGCTAATCTTGCGCAAGGTCCGCTTTTCGAGATCGTTGTCCATGGAATGTCTCCTTTTCCGATTACTGATTGATGACAGCCGTCTGACGCGGCCTTATATGCCTGCCTGATCGGCCGCGTCGAAGCCGAGCAACGCCTGACGCAGTTCGCCGTCGACGTGGCTCACCGCCCGCCGCACTCCCTTGCCGCCATATCGCGACATGTCGCCGTCGCGCAATTCCAGCGCCTCGCGGGCGCCGGTCGATGCGCCGGACGGCGATATCGCAAACCCTTTCGAACCATCGTCCAGTGTCACTTGAGCAGCCACGGTGGGGTTGCCTCGGGAATCGAGCAGCTCGAAGCCCTTGACGTCTTGAATGCATGCCATGTTGTCTCTCACTGGATTTGCGCGATGCGCAGCAAGTTGGTGGTGCCGGGCGAGCCGAACGGCATGCCCGCGGAAATGACGACCGTCTGCCCTGTCTCGCCGAAGCCTTCGTCGCGGACGGTGGCGCATGCCAGTTCGCTGACTTCGAGCAGATCGATCACTTCGTCGCAGAGGACCGGGTGGACGCCCCAAGCGAGTGCCAGGCGACGGGCCGTCGCTTCTCGGGGAGTCATGCCGATGATCGGCGCGGCTGGCCGCTCGCGTGCCATGCGCAGCGCCGAATAGCCGGAACTCGTGTAGGCGACGGTCGCGACCGCGTTGAGCAGACTAGTGACGTGGCGCATCGCGTAGCCGATCGCATCTGCCGTGTTCGCGCGAGGCGCCGCGTGCGACGTCGTGATGACTTCGCGGTAGTAGGGATCGCTTTCGGTCTGCGTGATGATGAGGTCCATCGTCCGGACGGCTTCGACCGGATATTTGCCGCTCGCCGACTCGGCAGACAGCATGACCGCATCGGCGCCGTCGTAGATGGCGGTCGCCACGTCTGACGCTTCGGCGCGTGTCGGGACGGGCGCCGTGACCATCGACTCGAGCATCTGCGTGGCGACGATCACCGGCTTGCCGGCCTTGCGGCAAGCACGCACGATCCGCTTCTGGATCGCGGGCACCTGCTCGGAGGGCATCTCGACGCCCAAGTCGCCGCGCGCGACCATCACGGCGTCGGCTTCGTCGACGATCGCGTCGAGGCTGCCGATCGCCGCCGGCTTCTCGAGCTTAGCGACGATCCCGATGCGATCGCCGACGATTTCGCGAACCTCCCGAATATCCTCAACGCGCTGCACGAACGACAGCGCCAGCCAGTCGATGCCGAGCGTCAGGCCAAACTCAAGGTCGCGGCGATCCTTGTCGGTCATCGCGGAGAGCGGCAACACGACGTCCGGCACGTTGACGCCCTTGCGCTCTGAGAGAGGTCCTCCGACGACGACGAAGGTTTCTGCGAAGTCAGGCCCGCAACGTTCGACTCGAAGCTGGACACGCCCGTCATCAAGCAGGAGATTCGTTTGCGCTTTGAGTGCCGCAAAGATCTCAGGGTGCGGGAGCGCCACGCGATGGATATCGCCGGGCGTGCTGGCGTCGAGATCAAGCCGGAACTTTGCACCCTTTTCAAGTTTGATCGGCCCATTCGCGAACGTGCCAATTCGAAGTTTCGGACCCTGCAGATCCAGAAGGACACCGATCGGCCGACCCGCGTCCTTCTCGATCGAGCGAATGATCTTGAGCCGAAGTTGATGATCTTCATGTGTGCCGTGACTGAAGTTCAGCCGGAAGACGTCGGCACCGGCGTTGAACAGGGCTTCGATGGTTTCGCGACTTGTGCTGGCAGGCCCAAGCGTGGCGACAATTTTGGCATTTCGATTGCGACGCATCTTTAGTTGCTCCTTGGATTGCCGTGCTGAGCGGCAATAAAAATGGCACGGAAATCGTTCACGTTGGTGAGCGTCGGCCGCAGTGGGACGGATGCCGAGTTCTCGAGCACGCAACAGAGTGTCGGGTCTCAGCAATGCGCCGGCGATCTCTTCTTGCCTGTCGACGCCGTCCGTATCCCCGGCAAGTGCAAACACTTCCGACTCGCCGTTTAACGCGACGCCAAGCGACAGCAGAAACTCGACGTTGCGCCCGCCCCTACCGTTGCCGTGAATGGTCACTGTGGTTTCACCGCCAGATAACAAAACGCAGGGAGCCTCGAAAGGCTGTCCGCGGCGGTGTACCTGTTTGGCGATACCAGCCATGACTGCGCCGACATCGCGAGCCTCGCCCTCGATTGAGTCTCCGAGGATGTGAGCTTCGATTCCGGCAGCTCGCGCCTCGTGCGCCGCAGCTTCGAGCGCGAGCTGCGGCGTCGCAATCAAATGGGTTTCGATATGCGGCAATCGCGGATCGTCAGGTTTGATGGTTTCGGTTTGGCCGCTTTCCAACAGCGCGACGACCGAAGATGAGACCTTGATCTCATATCGCTTCAATACAGCCAGAGCGTCCGCACAGCTAGTCGGGTCAGGAACGGTCGGCCCCGACGCGATATCGGCTGCGGAGTCTGCCGGCACGTCTGAGATGATCAGATTGACCACCCGAGCCGGATAGCAAGCCGCCGCGAGCCGACCACCCTTGATCGCCGAAAGATGTCTGCGCACACAGTTCATCTCCGATATGGTCGCGCCGCTCGCAAGTAGCGCTTGATTGATGTCCTGCTTGTCTTGCAATGTCAGGCCTTCGGCCGGCAGGGGCAGCAGCGACGATCCACCGCCCGAAATGAGGCACAGGACCAGATCGTCGGCACTCAGTCCTGACACGCGTTGAAGCATTCGTTTGGCTGCGGTAAGTCCGGCTTCATCCGGGACTGGATGCGCTGCCTCGATGATCTCAATTCGCTCACAAGGGACCGCGTAGCCGTAACGTGTCACAACGATTCCTTCGAGCGGCCCGTCCCAATGATCTTCGACCGCTTTGGCCATTGCCGCCGAGGCTGTGCCGGCGCCAATCACAATGAGTCGCCCGCGCGGCCGGGCGGGGAGGAAATCGGGTACCCGCAACGAAGGCTGTGCAATTGCGATTGCCGCATTGAACATCCTTTTCATCAAGCGGTCGGCGTCGAGTTCGCCACTCGCGCTGACATTGGATGACGGAGAAGAAGAGATCGAGTCTTTCATTCGTTGTCCCGCCCGCTGGCTGCGTTGGCGACGAGAGAAATGAAAGGCGAAAGATGGGTCGAGGCAAACATCGTGTCTCCTGCTTGTGCCTAATCCGTAGGGACGAGCATCATCCGCCACGCACCATTGCGGCTTTGTCTGGATAGTTATTGCGTCAACTGAAACTAGCGACGAGGCGCCTGGTCAAGAAGGGCGTTGGAGTCACGGCACTCCGCCCGTAGCCCGCCGACCGGCAGGCTTGTGGTGGGAAAGATCAGAGCCGGCTATTGGCCTTAAGTGGTAGCGTTAGCTGCCGGCGCTTCGGCCTAGTCCAGCAGCGCGCACACCGCTGCGGTCACCTGTGCGGTCGTCGCCTTGCCTCCGAGATCGCCGGTGTGCAGGGCCGGGTCGCCGGTGACTGCTTCGATTGCTTGCATCACACGCTTGGCCGCTTCGACTTCACCAAGGTGCTCCAGCAGCATCACGACCGACCAGAAAGTGCCAACCGGATTAGCGAGGCCTTTGCCCATGATGTCGAATGCGGAGCCGTGGATCGGCTCGAACATCGACGGATAACGACGCTCTGGATCAATGTTGGCGGTCGGGGCGATGCCCAGGCTGCCAGCGAGTGCCGCGGCCAGATCGCTGAGAATGTCGGCGTGGAGGTTGGTGGCGACGATCGTGTCCAGCGTAGCCGGTCGATTGATCATGCGGGCCGTCGATGCATCGACCAACTCCTTGTCGCACTTGACGTCCGGGAATTCCTTGGAGATCTCAAGGGCGATTTCGTCCCACATCACCATGGCATGGCGTTGCGCATTGCTCTTCGTGATCACCGTGAGCTGCTTGCGCGGACGCGATTGCGCGAGCTTGAACGCGAAGCGCATGATGCGCTCGACCCCTGCACGGGTGAGAATCGACACGTCCGTCGCGGCCTCGATCGGGTGTCCCTGGTGGACTCGACCGCCTACACCGGAATACTCCCCTTCGGAATTCTCACGCACGATGACCCAGTTCAGATCCTCGGGGGCGCAACGCTTGAGCGGTGCGTCGATGCCCGGCAAGATCCGCGTCGGCCGCACGTTAGCGTATTGATCAAGGCCCTGACAAATCTTCAGACGCAAGCCCCACAGCGTGATGTGATCCGGGACATCCGGGTCGCCCGCCGATCCGAACAGGATCGCGTCTTTGTCGCGCAAAGCATCGAGACCGTCCTCGGGCATCATCACGCCGTTTTCACGGTAGTAGTCAGCGCCCCAATCGAAGTCTTCGAATTCAAAAGCGAAGGTCTTGTTCTTGTTAGCGAGTGCCTCAAGAATTTGGCGGCCGGCCGGTACGACCTCCTTGCCAATGCCGTCACCAGGAATCGTCGCGATGCGATAGGTCTTCATGTCTCCGTCCTTTGAAATGTTTGAGTGTGGATGAACTGTACCTAGGTTCCATCAGTGAAAACTGGGTCTAGATTCAAGGCGTCTTTAACTTTGAGTTACTAATTGCTGGCATGCACGAGACCGTCCAATCGTCAGATTCGAGCCTCTTTTCGACACTTGCGGCTGCCGGTAGTCCGAGTGCCGCAGCGCGTGAACTGAGATTGACGTCGGTCGTGGTCAGCAAACACTTAACTCAGTTGAACAGTCGGGCAGGTGTCGCCTTCATCGATCGGACTACCCGGCGGATGATGCTCACGCCAGAGGGTGAGCTTTATCTCGAACATGCTCGTCGAATTTTTGACGAAATCGACAAGTTGGAAGAGCTATTGGGGAGCCCGTAGCAACCCCGACCCGCACTCGCCAACGTTCGCCCGTACCGGAATCGAGTTTGGCGATGGCTCGCACGAGCGTCATTCCGGCACGTACAGCCCGCTCGGCATCGTCGTCGTGCGCTCGTGGATAGCCAAAATAGGCCAGCACACCATCGCCTACGTACTTGGCAAAGTGGAGGTGTGTCGGTCTGCCAGCCCGCGCTGGGAATGAAGACTATTAACGCGATCTACGTAAAATCATTGGTCGGTTTCAAGCCGAAGTGCAACAGGGGGGTTAATGTTTAGCGTTTTGAGGTTGGGTTGCTGAGGCGAGCGTGGCGGC
>NZ_FCOG02000426.1 GCF_001544975.2 Caballeronia arationis
AACGACACCGCTGCGCCTTATCCGGAGCATCTGTGTATCCATCAGCTCTTCGAGCAACAAGTTCAACGCACGCCCGACGCAATCGCGCTGGTCTTCGAAGACGAGTCGCTCACCTATGCGCAACTCAATGCGCGCGCCAACCAGCTGGCGCATCACCTGATCGCGCTGGGCGTGCTGCCGGAAGATCGCGTGGCGCTGTGCATCGAGCGCGGCACCGGCATGATCGTCGCGTTGATGGCGATTCTCAAGGCCGGGGGGGCTTACGTGCCGCTCGATCCGGCGTATCCGGGCGAGCGTCTGAGCCACATCCTTACCGATGCGACGCCCCGGCTGTTGCTCGCCGATGCCGCGGGTCGCGAAGCGCTGGGAGATGCCGGTTCGCTGACCGTGCTCGACCCCAATGCATCGCTCGATGGCTCGTTGCCACAAGACGATCCGCAAACGACTGTCGCCCCGCAACACCTCGCCTATGTGATCTATACCTCGGGTTCCACTGGTATACCCAAGGGCGTGATGGTCGAGCATCATCATGTAGTGAACCTTCATCACGCGCTGCAATCGACGGTATTCGCACATTGCGCTCCACACTCCGGCGTCAGTCTGAATGCCAGCATCGCATTCGATTCCTCCCTGAAGAGCCTTACCTCCTTGTTGGCGGGGCACCGGCTGATCGTGATTCCCACCGACGTGCGCGCCGATGGCATGGCCTTGATCGAATTTCTGAATGCCGGGGGCGTCGACGTGCTCGACTGCACCCCGACTCAGCTCGATTTGCTGCTCGCCACCGGTCTGCTCGAACAGCGACGGCATGACCTGACGTTGCTCGTGGGAGGCGAAGCACTCACACAACAGACGTGGAATCGCCTGGCGCTCGCCGACGAGATCCGCGCGTTCAACGTCTATGGTCCGACTGAGTGCACCGTGGATGCCACGGTCACGGAGATTACGACCGAACAGGCGCAGCCCGTCATCGGCAAGCCGATTGCCAATGCACGTATTTATCTGCTCGATGCGCAGCGCCGGCTGACGCCTCCTGGCGCCATAGGCGAACTCTATATCGGTGGCGCGGGTGTGTCGCGCGGCTATCTGAATCGTGCTGATCTTACCGCGGAGCGTTTCCTCGATGATCCGTTTGTTCAAGGCGCGCGCATGTACCGCACGGGCGACCTCGCACGTTATCGCGCAGACGGCAATATTGAATTCCTCGGCCGCAATGATCATCAGGTCAAGATCCGCGGCTTCCGCATCGAACTCGGTGAGATCGAGGCTCAGATCGCCAGCCATCCGGCCGTGCGCGAAGCGGTGGTGATCGCGCGTGCGCGGCATGCGAAGACACACGATCAGCAACTCGTCGCCTACGTCACCGGAACGGCTGAGATCGATGCAAGCACCCTGCGTGAGCATCTTGCCTCGCGTCTGCCCGACTACATGGTGCCCTCGGCCTTCGTCGTGCTCGACGCGTTGCCCCTCACGCC